>NZ_BAYD01000001.1 GCF_000685075.1 Paraburkholderia oxyphila NBRC 105797 | reverse complement strand
CCCTTACAGCACCTTGGCTTCGGTCTTCAGCTTCTCGACCAGCGTCTTCACGTCGGCGACCTTCACGCCAGCGCTGCGCTTGGGCGGCTCGGCAACCTTCAGGGTCTTCAGACGCGGCGTGACGTCCACACCGAGGTCTTCGGGCTTGATCGTCTCCAGCGGCTTCTTCTTCGCCTTCATGATGTTCGGCAGCGTGACGTAGCGCGGCTCGTTCAGGCGCAGGTCCGTCGTGACCACTGCGGGCAACTTCAGCGACAGCGTTTCCGCGCCGCCGTCGACTTCACGCGCGACCGTGGCACGGCCGTCGGCGATCGTGACCTTCGAAGCGAAGGTCGCTTGCGGCAGGTTCGCCAGCGCGGCGAGCATCTGGCCGGTCTGGTTCGAATCGTCGTCGATGGCCTGCTTGCCGAGAATCACGAGCTGCGGCTGCTCCTTGTCGACGAGCGCCTTGAGCAGCTTCGCCACGGCGAGCGGCTGCAGGTCTTCATTCGACTCGATGAGGATCGCGCGGTCCGCGCCGATCGCCAGCGCCGTGCGCAGGGTTTCCTGCGCTTGCGTCACACCGGCCGACACGGCGATGACTTCCGTCGCCACACCGGCTTCCTTCAGACGAACCGCCTCTTCCACGGCGATTTCATCGAACGGGTTCATCGACATCTTTACGTTGGCGATGTCGACGCCCGTGCCATCCGACTTCACACGAACTTTGACGTTGTAATCGACTACGCGCTTGACTGGCACAAGGACTTTCATTCACATGCTCCGAAGTTACGAATACGTCAACCTGGCGGACATTATAGCGATAGCGTTCCCGCACGCATCCACCCGCCAGCACATTTCCCGCACAACCCGCTTCTGCCCCTGCTTAGCCGTCAGTTGCGAACGATCGTGCTATTTTAAGCCGGAAAAAACCCGGGCATCAAGTCCGGGTTTCTACGACCGAATTCTCTACCTAATCCGACACTTATCTCTCACCCGCCGGGCCGGGCTCACCACGACGCGACCACGGCTCCGCCGAACTTCTGCTCGATGTACTGCTTCACTTCCGGCGAGTGGTAAGCCGCCACCAGCTTGGCCGCCCACGGTTTGTTGCGGTCGGCCGCGCGGATCGCGATGATGTTCACGTACGGCCCGTTCGGGTCTTCGATCGCGATCGCGTCCTGCTTCGGCTTGAGCCCCGCTTCCATCGCGAAGTTCGTATTGATCGCCGCGGCGTCCACGTCGTCGAGCGAGCGCGGAATCTGCGCCGCATCGAGTTCGACGATTTTCAGCTTCCGGGGGTTTTCCACGACGTCGAGCGGCGTCGCCTTCAAGCCGGCGCCCGCGCGCAGCTTGATGAGGCCCTGCTTCTGCAGCAGCAGCAACGCGCGGCCGCCATTCGTCGGATCATTGGGGACCGCAATGCGCGCGCCGGGCTTGAGCTCCGCGAGCGTCTTGACCTTCTTCGAGTAGATGCCCATCGGGAACGTCACCGTGTCGGCGAGCTTGATCAGCTTGTAGCCGCGGTCCTTCACCTGCGCGTCGAGATACGGCTCGTGCTGATAGCTGTTCGCATCGAGATCGCCGCCCGCGAGCGCCGCGTTCGGCTGCACATAGTCGGAGAACTCGACGATCTTGATCGTGAGGCCGTTCTTCGCGGCGACCTGCTTCACCACTTCCATCACCTGCTCATGCGGGCCGCCCGTCACGCCCACCTTGATGGTCTCGTCGGCATGCGCGAGAAGCGGTGCAAGCAGCGACGCCGCGCCAAGCGCAGCCGCCAGCCGGATCATGAAACGACGCTGCATATCCAACCCTTGTTCTATGTACTGGTTATCGAAGGACTGCTTATTTATGGCTCAGGCGCCGCACGAGCCAGTCGCCGAACGACTGCACGAGCTGCACGAACACGATCAGGATCACGACGACGATCAGCATGACCTCGGGCTCGAAGCGCTGATAGCCGTAGCGGATGCCGAGGTCGCCCAGACCGCCGCCGCCGATCGCGCCCGCCATCGCCGAATAGCCGACGAGCGAGATGAACGTGATCGTCAAGCCGGCCACCACGCCCGGCAGCGACTCGGGCAGCAGCACCTTGAAGACGATCTGGCCGGTGCTTGCGCCCATGGCCAGCGCGGCTTCGATCAGGCCGCGGTCGACCTCGCGCAGCGCGGTTTCCACGAGACGCGCGATGAACGGCGCGGCGGAAATCGTGAGCGGCACGATGGCGGCCGCGGTGCCGATCGACGAGCCCACCACGACGCGCGTGAACGGAATCACGGCCACGAGCAGGATGATGAACGGCGTCGAGCGCACGGCGTTGACGACCACGCCCATCGCGCGATTGAGGGCGATGTTCTGCAGCACGCCTTCGCGGTCGGTCAGATAGAGCAGCACGCCGAGCGGCAAGCCGATGGCTGCGCCCACCAGTCCGGAAATGCCCACCATGATGAGCGTCTCCCAGAACGACTGGACGAACATATCGAACATTTCACTCCACATGGGACAGCTCCTCCACCACCACGCCCTGCTCGCGCAGCCACGCGATCGCCTGCGCCACCTTCACGGGATCGCCGCCCGCGAGCACCGCGAGCGAGCCGAACGCCTGCCCCTGGATCTCGTCGATCTGGCCATGCAGGATGTTGAAATCGAGCTCGAAGCGGCGGATCGTCTCCGAGAGCACGGGCTGATCGACGCCCGTGCCGGTGAAGGCGAGACGCAGCAAATGCCCGCTGCCCTTCGCGAGACGCTCGGCCACGCGAGCCTTGAGCGCGGGCGGCAGCTCCTGCGCGATCACGTCGCCGAGCAGCGCGCGCGTGACTTCGTGGCGCGGCTGCAGGAATACGTCGATAACGGGACCGGTCTCCACGACGCGGCCCGCGTCGAGCACGGCCACGCGGTCGCAGACCTGTTTGATCACTTCCATCTGGTGCGTGATCATCACGACCGTCAGGTTCAGCTCGCGATTGATCTTGCGCAGCAGGTCGAGAATGGCGCGCGTGGTTTCCGGGTCGAGCGCGGACGTCGCCTCGTCGGAGAGCAGCACCTTCGGCTTGCTCGCGAGCGCGCGCGCAATGCCCACGCGCTGCTTCTGGCCGCCGCTGATCTGCGACGGGTAGCGGTCTTTCTGTGCGGCGAGGCCGACGAGCTCGAGGAGCGGCAGCACCGTTTCCGCGATCTGCTGGCGCTTCATGCCCGCGAGCTCGAGCGGCAGCGCGACGTTGTCGAACACCGTGCGCGACGAGAGCAGATTGAAGTGCTGGAAGATCATGCCGATCTCGCGGCGCGCCTCGCGCAGGTCGGCGCTCGAGAGCGACGTGAGCGTGCGCCCGTTGACGACGATGTCGCCTTCGGTGGGCCGCGTGAGCAGATTGATGGTGCGCACGAGCGTGCTCTTGCCCGCCCCGCTGCGCCCGATGATGCCGAATACTTCACCCGGCGGTATCGTCAGATTGACGTTGTGCAGCGCCTCGATCCAGCCTTGCGGGCCGGCGAAGCGCTGGGAAACGTTTCGAATTTCGATCATGAAAAAAACGAAACGGCGGGTGTGCCGCGCGCCGCTATGCCTGTGCCGCGATCTTTCAATCGCGCAAGACGCGTCGCGCCGGCAGACAGCCGCCGTTTGCTGGACTGGAGTTAGCTCGGCATTTTACCCTGGCGGGCAAAATTCCTATTAATAATCATTTCCGATACTTTCATAACTCGTACTCATTAGAGGGCTATTGCGGCAGCCGCCCGCCAAAACCGGTGCTACCCTCTGCCGACCGTTCAGATCAACCCTATAGCCCTACAACGCCTACGACGCGCTTACAACGAATAGCCAGGGGAGCAGCGACGATGGAGACGACACAGCCACAAGATGCGGCATGCGCCACATCGGCATCGACGACCGGCACCGCGCCGCAACGCTCGACGCTGCGCGCACGCGACGGCGCCGAGTTGCCGCTGTACGTCTGGCAGGCACCAACCGTTGCGCCCCGCGCGGCCATTGCGCTCGTGCATGGGCTTGCGGAGCACGCGGGCCGTTACGCGGCGCTCGCGGCACGCCTGAACGCGGCGGGCATCGACGTGTATGCGATCGATCTGCGCGGGCACGGCCGCGCAGGCGGACGCCGCGCCTGGGTCACGCGCTTTGACGACTATCTCGACGATGCACAGGCGCTCGTCGAATACGCCGCCGCGCAATGCCGCGCGCGCAAGACGCCGCTCTTCCTGATGGGCCACAGCATGGGCGGCGCGATTGCCGCGCTCTACGCGATCGAGCGCGCGCCGCACTCGGACGCGGCCCTCGCGGGCCTGTTGCTCTCGAGCGCCGCACTCGCGCCGGGCCGCGACGTACCGCAGTGGATGATCGCCGCGAGCCGCGTGATGAGCGCGGTCTGGCCGCGCTTTCCCGCAATGAAGATCGACGCCGCCCTGCTCGCGCGCGACACCGCCGTGGTCGAGGCCAACCGCGCCGATCCCCTGGTTCACCATGGCGCGATTCCCGCACGCACCGGCGCGGAGCTGCTCGAAGCGATGAAGCGTATCGAAGCGGGCCGCGCGCACTTGCGCATGCCGGTGCTGATCTGGCATGGCACCGAGGACAAGCTCACGGAGCCCGAAGGCAGCCGCGCGTTCGGCGCGCAGGTGGGGTCGCCCGACCGCACGCTTACGCTCTATGAGGGCAGCTATCACGAGACGCTCAACGATCTAGACCGCGAACGCGTGATCGGCGCGATGATCGACTGGATCGAGCGCCACTAGCTTTGCGTGGGGCCCGAGCAAGCGCTCTGCATGGAACCCGAGCAGACGCCAAGGCGCCAACCCTGCTCGACAGCCGACTGGCAGGATGTGACGGGAAACGCTGCGGAAAACTGGCCGGGCTCGCCGGCCCGTGCCGCTTACTTGCTGCCGCGCTTGTCGATGAACGCCTGCACGCCGTCGAGCGCCGGGTCGGTCATCATGTTGCAGGCCATGGTCTGCCCCGCCAACTGATAAGCGGCTTCGACACCCATCTCGAGCTGCCGGTAGAACAGCCCCTTGCCCGCCGCCACCGCCTCGCGCGGCTTCGCGCAGATGCTTGCCGCGAGCGCAGTCACGGCGGCGTCGAGCGCTTCCTCGGCCACGACGCGGTTCACGAGCCCCTCGCGCAGCGCCTTCTGCGCATCGATGAACTCGCCCGTCATCAGCATCTCGAAAGCGGCCTTGCGCGAGACATTGCGCGTGAGCGGCACCGCCGGCGTCGAGCAAAACAGCCCGAGATTGATGCCCGAGACAGCAAAGCGCGCCTGCTCGGCGGCCACGGCGAGATCGCACATCGCGACGAGCTGGCAGCCCGCCGCCGTCGCCACGCCCTGCACGCGCGCGATCACGGGCTGCGGCATCGTCTGGATGGCCAGCATCATCTTCGAGCAGCGCGCGAAGAGCCGCTTGTAGTAATCGAGCGAAGGCGCCGCGCGCATTTCCCTGAGATCGTGGCCAGCGCAGAACGCGCGGCCCGCCGCCGCGATCACCACGACGCGCGCATCCGATTTCGCGATGCCCGCCAGTTGCGTCTGCAACGCGTCGATGAGCGCTTCGGACAGCGCGTTGAACGCGTCGGGCCGGTTCAGCGTGAGGCGCACGACGCCGGGCACGCCGTACGCGTCATGCGCAACCTCGATGAGCGGCGCGGCATCCGCGGAAGAAGACGACGAAGACGGAACGGCTGCAGCAGTCATGATGCACGGCTCCTTTCGGGGTGCGCGCCCGGTCGCACGCACGGGATTCGGGAAACGGAAACGACGCTGGGACGCTCAATGCGCGGCTATCGCACGATAGCCGCGCGCGCTCGGCTTGATCGGCCCGATCAGATACCGGCCAGCACGCGCAGATGCGCGACCACGCTGCGCCCGAGCGCCGAGAGGTTATAGCCGCCTTCGAGACAGCTCACGATGCGCCCCTTCGCGTGGCGCCGCGCGACCTCGCAAATCTGCTCGGTGATCCACGCGTAGTCGTCCTCGACAAGGCCCAGGTTGCCGAGATCGTCTTCGCGGTGCGCATCGAACCCCGCCGAGACGAACACCATCTCCGGCTTGAACTCGTGCAGACGCGGCAGCCACATGATGTCGATCGCCTCGCGCACCTCCATCCCTTTGGTGTAGGCCGGCATCGGCACGTTGACCATGTTCGGCGCCTGATTGTCCGCGCCCGAGAACGGATAGAACGGGTGCTGAAAAATGCTGCACATGAGCACGCGCGAATCGCCCGCAAAAGCGGCTTCCGTGCCATTGCCATGATGGACATCAAAGTCGACGACCGCCACGCGCGAGAGGCCATGCACGTCGAGCGCATGGCGCGCGGCGACCGCGACGTTATTGAAGAAGCAAAAGCCCATCGCGCGCGCGGGCTCGGCGTGGTGGCCGGGCGGGCGCACGCTGCAGAACGCATTTTCGTAGCGGCCCGCGATCACGGCGTCGGTCGCGGCGACGGCGGCGCCCGCCGCGCGATACGCGGCCTGCAACGTGTGCGGGTTCATCGAGGTATCGGGATCGATCGCCGCGTAGCCCTCCTGCGGCGAAATCTCGCGCAACCAGTCGATATGCGCCTGGGTATGCACGCGCAGCAGCGCGGATTCTTCGACGAGCGGCGCGGAGTCGTCGCGCTCGATCAGCGCGTCGATGCGGCTCGCAATGAGCTGGTCTTCGATCGCCTGCAGGCGCGCGGGGCATTCGGGATGCCACTCGCCCATTTCATGCAGCAGGCAGTCGGGGTGCGTGAAAAAGCCGGTCGTCATGTCCAGTACTGGCCGCACCGTGCGCTCGGGCCTGTCTCGAGCGCGCGCTGCGGGTCTCCATCAGATCTTCGTCGGGTGTGCTGCGCAGGGTTTTGCAACAGTCGCGCGGGCCGCGTTCGAGCGCGGACAATCGTCACGTTACCACAGCCCACCCGTGCGGCACCCGCGAGCCCACGCCCGCCGCACGTCCACACCTTTTGGTACGGGGCGCTCGGGTATACTGCGCCGCATCACGTCCTCTCGTTCCAACCCGCCCGCCTGCCATGACGCAAAAGTCCGCGCACCCGTCCGTTTCACCCGCCTTCAGCCAACCGCGCATCAAGTCTTTCGCGCTCGCGCTTTGCGCCGCGGCTATGCTGTCCGCATGCGCCGAGCAGGCGCAATCGACGAAATCGATGCAACCGGCCCAGGCGAGCAAAGCGCCCCAGACGACGCAAGCGGCGCCCGCACAGCCCATCCAGGCGCCGCCGCAAAGCGCCCCGCAAGGCCAGACGTTCGAAGAGGAAATCGTTCCGCAGCGCTACGTGAACAACGCCAATGTCGACACGTTCATCAACGACATGGTCGCGCGCTACGACTTCAATGCCGACGCGCTGCACGCGCTGTTCTCGACCGTGAGCTATTCGGCCACGGCCGTGAAGCTCGTCACGCCCTCGCCCACGCCGAGCGCGAAGAACTGGCGCGCCTACCAGGCGCGTTTTCTCGACCCGGTGCGCATCAACGCGGGGGTGCGCTTCTGGCGCGCGAACCAGGCCACGCTGCAACGTGCGGCCGATGAGTTCGGCGTGCCGCCCGAGGTGATCGTCGGCATCATCGGCGTGGAGACGATCTACGGGCGCTACATGGGCAACTTCCGCGTGCTCGACGCGCTCACCACGCTCGCCTTCGATTATCCGAACACGCCCAATCGCGCCGACCGCATGGCGACGTTCCGCAAGAACCTCGAAGACTATCTGGTGTGGACGCGCGGCTCTGAGATCGATCCGAGCTCGGTGCTCGGCTCGTACACGGGCGCGATCGGCATTCCGCAGTTCCTGCCGAGCAGCATCGTGCAATACGCGGTCGATTACGAGGGCGATCACCATATCGATCTGCGCAATAGCCCGGCCGACGCGATCGGCAGCGTCGCGAACTATCTGAAGCAGAACGGCTGGGAATCGGGCCGCCCGGTGGTGTGGAAGATCGCCGACGATGCGGGCAGCCAGGGCATCGCGCAAGCCGCCGCCGACGGCAAGCCCGAACCGCGCCTGCCGCTCGGGCAATTGCTGCGCTCGGGCCTCGCCCTGAACGAGCCGAATGTGGATCTCGCCGCCGAGGGCGGCACGCCGGTCACGGTCGTCGACCTGCCCACGCCTGGGCGCCCGACCGAGTACATGCTGGGGCTGAAGAACTTCTATGTGCTTACGCGCTACAACCGCAGCTTCTTCTACGCGCTCGCGGTCTACCAGCTCGGTGAACGCGTGAAGGCGCAGATGCTCGCGACGAACGACGTCGGCTCGAACGGCGGCGCGCAGTCGACACAGCGGCAGGCACAGCGGCAATAAGCGCCACTGACGAACGAGGCCCCTGCGCAAAGCACAACGGGCGGCGCGTCTCGCGAGAGACACGCCGCCCGTTTTCAGTTCAGGCGCCGGTTTCGGCCCTTACCGTCCGGTCTGGAAGACTGGCCTGGAAAGGCGACCGGAATTCATGCCGAAAATCGGGCCACTAATCAGGCCGGAAACACACCCGTCGACAGATAACGGTCGCCGCGGTCGCAGACGATGAATACGATCGTCGCATTCTCGACCTGACGCGCGAGGCGCATCGCCACTTCGCACGCGCCGCCCGACGAAATCCCCGCGAAAATGCCCTCCACCGACGCGAGTCGGCGCGCCATCGCTTCGGCGGCGGCCTGGCTCACGCTTTCGGTGCGGTCCACGCGGCTGCGATCGAAGATCTTCGGCATGTAGGCTTCCGGCCACTTGCGGATGCCGGGAATGCGCGAGCCCTCTTCGGGCTGCGCACCGACGATCTCGATCGCCGGATTCTGCTCTTTCAGATACTGCGACGTGCCCATGATCGTGCCCGTCGTGCCCATCGACGAGACGAAGTGCGTGATGCGCCCTTCGGTCTCGCGCCAGATTTCCGGACCCGTGCCCTCGTAATGCGCCAGCGGATTGTCGGGGTTGGCGAACTGGTCGAGGATGATGCCCTTGCCGTCGCGCTGCATCTGCTCGGCGAGATCGCGCGCGTATTCCATGCCGCCCTTTACGGGCGTGAGCATGATCTCGGCGCCGTAGGCGGCCATGCTCTGGCGACGCTCGACCGACAGGTCCTCGGGCATGATCAGAATCATCTTGTAGCCGCGAATGGCCGCGGCCATGGCCAGCGCGATGCCGGTGTTGCCGCTCGTGGCTTCGATCAGCGTATCGCCCGGCTTGATGCGGCCACGTTCTTCGGCCTTGCGGATCATCGAAAGCGCCGGCCGGTCCTTCACCGAGCCCGCCGGATTATTGCCTTCCAGCTTGGCCAGCACGATGTTGTTGCGGGCGCGAATCTCGTCGTCGGGCAAGCGGACGAGCTGCACGAGCGGCGTGTTGCCGATCGTGTCTTCAATGGTCTTGTATGGCATAAGTAATGGCGGTCGGGCGCCGGTCTGGCGAAATTGGGTAACTTTTCGATTCTAAACCACGCAGCCACCCGGCGCTGGCGACCCCTGAAGGCGTAAGGGATGTCATCCAGGGCTCGCTTCGCCGCCCTGCTTCACGGCCAATCCAGGGCCAGCACGCGAGGCTCGCAAAAAGCCCGCGGCCTGGGCCGCGGGTCAGCGCCGCCGCAGCGACGCCGGAAGGAGACTGGCCCCGCGAGCCGCGGGGAGCCGTGCAACCGCTGCTGGCGATCGCCCCGGGCGGTCGCACGGCTGTGACGCAATACGAAGAAGCGGCAAGCACTACTTCTTGACGGCCACCGTCGCGCCTTGCGGCTGCGTGGCTCCGGCCTTCGCAGGGGCACTCTTCGCGCCGGACTGTGCCGCCGCCGCTTGAGTCGATTGCGTCGCCTGCGCATTCGCAGGCCCGACCGACAATCCTTCGGCCTCCAAACGTTCGACGGTGTGACCACCGAGGCCCTTCACACGCTTGCCGAGATCGGACGCGTCCTTGAACGGTCCATGTGCTCCACGCTCGTCGAGAATGGCCTTGGCGCGCGCGGGCCCGATGCCCTTGATGCCGCGCAGCGCATCCTCGTTGGCCGTGTTGACGTCCACGGCCGCGAACACCTGGCCGAATGCGGCAACGAGCGCTGCCGCGGCGAGCAATTGCTTGATCATGCTGGATCTCCGTTGATGCCCAACGCCGGCGACCATCGCCGGCGAGGAGAGTCCAGTTTAGGGAGACGCGGCCTTCGCTTACACCTGGCCGGACAGCCAACGCACGTAGCGGTCCACACCCTCTTGCACCGTCAGGAACGGCGCATCGTAGCCCGCGGCGCGCAGCTTGCCGAGATCGGCCTGCGTGAAGCACTGGTACTTGCCGCGCAGCGCGTCGGGGAACGCGATGTACTCGATGAGCCCCTGCTGCACCTGCTCTTCGAGCGTGAGCGCGCCCTTGCCTTCCATCACGCGCAGCGTGTTGACCACCGTGCTCGCGATGTCGTTGAACGGCTGGGCGCGGCCGCTGCCGAGATTGAAGATGCCGGTCTTCTCGGGATGATCGAAGAAGAACAGGTTGACCTTCACGACGTCTTCGACGGAAACGAAGTCGCGCGTCTGCTCGCCCGGCGCATAGCCGTTGTACTCGCCGAACAGCTTCACGCGGCCTTCGGCGCGGAACTGGTTGAAGTTATGGAACGCCACCGAAGCCATGCGGCCTTTGTGCGTCTCGCGCGGACCGTACACATTGAAGTAGCGAAAGCCCGCAATCTGGCTTTGCGCGGTGGGCAGCATGCGGCGGATCACCTGGTCGAACAGGAACTTCGAATAGCCGTAGACGTTCAGCGGCGCTTCCACTTCGCGGTCTTCGACGAAACGGCTCGACCCGCCATAAATCGCCGCCGACGATGCATAGAGAAACTGCGCGCGCTGCGCGAGGCAGGTGTCGAGCACCGCACGGCTATAGCGGAAGTTGTTGTCCATCATGTAGCGGCCGTCGGATTCCATGGTGTCCGAGCAGGCGCCTTCGTGGAACACCGCGCGCACCTTGCCGAAATCGCCGCGCGCAAAGCGCTCGACGAACTCGGTCTTGTCGAGGTAATCGTCGATCTCGCAATCGACGAGATTCTTGAACTTGTCCGCGCGGGTGAGATTGTCGACGGCGATGATGCGGTCTTCGCCGCGTTCGTTCAGCGCCTTGACGATGTTGCTGCCGATGAAGCCGGCCGCGCCGGTCACAATGAGGGTCATGATAGTTCTGCGGTGAAGAGGTTCATGCGAGGCCGGGAAAACTCTCCGGAAATCCCTGCCTCACCGCGCCCGTCGAGTAGCCACGCTCATTGCGCTCATGGAGTTCAGCAGCGCGGCCACGCGCGGAACGTCATTGAAAGAGTTCGTCGTAGTCGACGGTGGCGGTGCCGAGCTTGCCGACCACGATACCGGCGGCGCGGTTCGCGAGCGCAACGGCCTCGACGAGCGAAAGGCCCGCGCCCAGCGAGGCCGCGACGGTCGCGATCACGGTGTCGCCGGCACCCGAGACATCATACACTTCGCGTGCGACGGCCGGCGCGTGCAGCACGCCGTCATTGGAAAAGAGCGTCATACCCTCCTCCGAGCGCGTGAGCAGCAGCGCGTCGAACTGCAATTCGTGGCGCAGCTTCGTCACGCGCGCGAGCAGATCTGCTTCGGACTTCCAGGTGCCCACCACTTCACGCAGCTCGGCGCGGTTCGGCGTGATGATGCTCGCGCCGCGATAGCGCTCCCAGTCATCGCCCTTCGGATCGACCAGCACCGATTTGCCCGCGGCGCGCGCCTTCGAGATCATCTGCGTGACATGCGTGAGGCCACCCTTGGCGTAGTCGGACATGAGGATCACGTCGTGGGTGGGCAGCAGTGCGTCGAAGCGCGCGAGGCCCGCGAGCAGGGCCTCATGCGTCGGCGACTTTTCGAAGTCCACGCGCAGCAACTGTTGCTGGCGCGAGAGCACGCGCAGCTTGATCGTGGTGGGCAGCTCGGGATCGCGCTCGAGATACGCGTTCACATGGCTCTCGCCGAGCAGCTCGACGATGCGCTCGCCCGGCTCGTCATGCCCCACCACGCACAGGAGCCCGGCGCTCGCGCCGAGCGCCGCCGCGTTGCGCGCGACGTTGGCTGCGCCGCCGAGGCGGTCTTCCTGACGCTGCACGTGCACCACGGGCACCGGCGCCTCCGGCGAGATACGGTTGACATCGCCGAACCAGTAGCGGTCGAGCATCACGTCGCCCACCACCAGCACGCGTGACGCGGCGAACTTCTCGCGCGGCACGACCGTCACCTCGGGCGCGAGCGTCGCGTTCTCAGGCTGCTGGGGTTGCATCGCTTGCTTGGTTGACGAGTTTGACATGAGGCCGTCCAATCGAGTGATAGTCAAAGCCGAGCTCCGCCATCGCGTCCGGCTCATAGAGGTTGCGTCCGTCGAAAATGCGCGGCGCCTTCAGCTCCTCTTTCAGATACTCGAAGTCGGGGGCCTTGAATGCCGTCCATTCGGTGACGATCACGAGCGCATCCGCGCCCGCGAGCGTGTCGTCCTGGTTCGCTGCGAAGGTGAGGCGCGCGTGCTGATCCGGCGCGTTGGCGAGATCGAGCGCGAACACGCGCCGCGCTTCGTCGGTCGCAACCGGATCGTAGGCCGAGACCGTCGCGCCGCGCGCGAGCAGCTCGGCAATCAGGCGGCGGCTCGGCGCCTCGCGCATGTCGTCGGTGTTCGGCTTGAACGCGAGACCCCACACGGCGAAGTGCTTGCCCGTGAGGTCCGCGCCGATCGACTTCACGATCTTGTCCACGAGCACGTCCTTCTGGCCGTGGTTCACGTCCTCGACCGCTTCCAGGATGCGCAGGTTCTGGCCCGACTCGGCGGCCGTGCGGATCAGCGCCTGCACGTCCTTCGGGAAGCAGGAGCCGCCGTAGCCGCAGCCCGCGTAAAGAAAGTGATAGCCGATGCGCGGATCGGAGCCGATGCCGCGCCGCACCGACTCGATGTCGGCGCCCACGCGGTCGGCGAGATTCGCCATCTCGTTCATGAACGAGATGCGTGTCGCGAGCATGGCATTGGCCGCGTACTTCGTGAATTCGGCCGAGCGCACGTCCATGTAGATGGTGCGCTCGTGGTTGCGGTTGAACGGCGCGTAGAGGCGCTTCATCTTCTCGCGCGCGAGCTCGCCGTTCGCATCTTCGTCGATGCCGATGATGATGCGGTCCGGGCGCATGAAGTCGTCGACGGCCGCGCCCTCCTTCAGGAACTCGGGGTTCGAGACCACCGAGAAGCGGTGCTGGTTGCTCGCGCCGAGTCCGCGTTTGGCGAGCTCTTCGGCGAGCACGTCCTGGACGCGCTGGGCGGTGCCCACGGGCACCGTCGACTTGTCGACGATCACCTTGAAGCCGTTCATGTAGCGGCCGATGCTGCGCGCGGCCTCGAGCACGTACTGCAGATCCGCCGAGCCGTCTTCGTCGGGCGGCGTGCCCACGGCGATGAACTGCACTTCGCCATGTTCGACGCTCGCGGCGACGTCGGTGGAAAACGTGATGCGGCGCGCCTTGCGGTTGCGCTGGATGAGTTCGAGCAGACCCGGCTCGTGGATCGGCACGCCGCCGCCGTTCAGGATGTCGATCTTGCGCGGATCGACGTCGAGACAGAACACGTCGTGACCGATTTCGGCAAGGCACGCCCCGGTGACGAGGCCGACGTAGCCGGTACCGATAATGGTGATTTTCATACGCGCTCCGGTGACAGATTCGGAAGTAGGTGTTGCATAGGCGCCGCTGCGCACCCGGCAGGCGGCGCCCGCTCGCTCAGTGGCGTCGGCGTCGGGCCTCGCAAACGCGCACGCCATGCGCCTTCAAATTGGGCGCCTCGCGCATCAGCTCGATGCCGGGATGGGCTCGACGCGGCGCGGCGCATAGGTTTCCCAGCCGCTGCAGCCGGGGCACTGCCAGTAGAACAGGCGCGCCCGGAAGCCACAGTTCTGGCACGTGTAACGTGGCAGATTCTTGGTGCGCTGCTGGATCAGCTTGCGCATGAGCTCGAGCTCGCTGCGCCGCGGCTCTTCGGCGCTGGCCTGCTGCGCTTCGAGCAGACGCGTCATGCCAGCGAGATTCGGCGACTTCTGCATCTGCGTGCGGGCGAGCGTGTGGGCCGCGTCCGGGCCGCTCAGCTCGGCAACGTATTTATAGGCGACGTCGAGCAGATCGTTCGAGGAATGGCGGTCGACCCATTCGGTGAGCAGCTGCGCCCCCTCCTGCGCGCGGTCCAGCGCCTCGTAGCCCTTCATGACCTTCTCGGCCACCAGCGGCAGATAGGCGGGATTCTGCGCCTCGACGCGCTTCCACTGCGCGAGCGCGGCTTGCCAGTCGCCGCTCGCGGCATCCACGTCGCCCCCGAGTATCGTCGCGCGCACGTTCTGCTCATTGGCCTTGAGCGCGAGCGCGAGCTGGCGCCGCGCCTCGTCCGGGTTCTTGCGCTGCAGCGCCTCTTGCGCGAGCTCGCAATGGAACTGCGCGATTTCGAGGTCGAGCGACGGCGCCCCCATGGTTTCGAGCAGGCGCGCGGTCTCGATCGAGCGGTTCCAGTCCTTTTCGATCTCGTAGATGGTGAGCAGCGCACGCTGCGCGCCCTGCGCATAGTCACCGGACTTGAGCATGCTGAACGTCTCTTCGGCGCGATCGAGCATGCCGGCTTTCAGGAAGTCCTGGCCGAGTTCATAGAGCGCGTGATCGCGCTCGTTCACGGGCAGGTCCGGGCGCGACAGCAGATTCTGGTGCACGCGAATCGCGCGATCGGTCTCGCCGCGGCGGCGAAACAGGTTGCCGAGCGCGAAGTGCAGCTCGACGGTTTCAGGGTCGAGCTTGGCGACCTCGATAAAAGCGTCGATGGCCTTATCGGGCTGCTCGTTGAGCAGGAAGTTCAGGCCGCGGAAATACGAGCGCGGCAGATTGGCGCTTTCGGAAAGCAGCGCCTTCAGGTCGTAGCGCGACGCCATCCAGCCGAGCGCAAACGCGACGGGAATGACGAGCAGCCACCAAAAATCGAGATCCATGCGAGCGATGGTATGAGCGGTAATCAGGCCGCGCGCCGCGGATACCTATGAAACGCCTGGCAAGCGCCTATGAGACATCTACGACATACGGCACGGCAAATCGAATCAAATGAGCGGCGGCAGCGGCGGTTCCGCGGGCGTCGCCGGCGTTTCCTTCGCGCTGCGCAGATCGCGCTTCAAGCGGCCGTTCTCCATGCGCAGCCGGAACAGGGGCGGCAGCGCCGAAAGCAGCCCGGCCAGCAGCCCGACCACGAAGAACGCGAGGCCGATCAGGATCAACGGAGCCTGCCACGAATAGCCGGCCAGGAAGTGCAGCGTCGCGGGATCCGTATTGCCCAGTGCAAGCACCAGCAGCAGTACGAACACCAGCACACGGATCACCCAGGCGATCAATCTCATGAAGGATTCTCTTGGCAGTTACAGGAAAGAAGCGCCGGCGCGGATTGTCTGCCGCACCGCAGCATCGGCCGCGCCGAAGTGTCCCGTATTGTAATGGAACGGCTTGCGAGCCGGCACGTGCGCGAAGCCGCAAGCCGCGCGTGGGCAATACGCGCGCGCAAGGCCGCGCTCGGGGAGCCCGCCACCCTCCCAAAACTGTGGACGAAAAAAAAGCGCCGGGTTTCGAAAAACCCTGCGCTTTTTCCGGTCCATGCACTGGCCATCTGGCATTGACCGCCAACGGCTGCAACCGCTGCAAAACCCCTGCGGCGCTTACAGATCGTCGTCCGGCTCGTCTGCCTTCAGCGGCTCGCCCGAATTGCGGTCGACGCGCTCGCGCAACTCCTTGCCCGGCTTGAAATGCGGCACGAACTTCTCAGGCACCAGCACCTTTTCACCCGACTTGGGATTGCGTCCCACGCGCGACGGCCGACGATTCAGGCCGAAGCTGCCAAAGCCGCGAATTTCGATGCGATGGCCCTTGGCAAGCGCCTCGGACATCGCATCGAGCATCGTCTTGACCGCGAAATCCGCATCCTTGAGAACCAGTTGCGGAAATCGCGTAGCCAGCTGCGCGACCAATTCAGATTTGGTCATACTTCAGCTTGCCCCCGTTTGAGGCTTACTGGTTCTGGCCGTCGAGCTTGGCCTTGAGCAGCGCGCCGAGGTTGGTCGTGCCGGTGGCAGCCTGACCCGAATCAGCCGACATGCTGCGCAGCGCTTCCTGCGTCTCAGCCGAATCCTTGGCCTTGATCGACAGGTTGATACCACGCGACTTGCGATCGATGTTGATGATCATCGCGTTGACCTTGTCGCCTTCCTTCAGCACGTTGCGAGCATCTTCCACGCGGTCTTGCGCGATTTCCGAAGCACGCAGGTAGCCTTCGACGTCCGCCGTCAGCGTGATGACCGCACCCTTCGCGTCCACCGACTTCACGACGCCGTCGACCGTTGCGCCCTTGTCGTTGATCGCGACGAAGTTGCTGAACGGGTCGCCTTCGAGTTGCTTGATGCCGAGCGAGATGCGTTCCTTCTCGACGTCGATGCCCAGAACCACGGCTTCGACTTCGTCGCCCTTCTTGTACTTGCGAACGGCTTCTTCGCCCGTTTCCGACCACGACAGGTCCGAAAGGTGGACGAGGCCGTCGATGCCGCCAGGCAGACCGATGAAGACGCCGAAGTCGGTGATCGACTTGATCGCGCCTTGCAGCTTGTCGCCCTTCTTGAAGTTGCGGCTGAAGTCATCCCACGGATTCGGCTTGCACTGCTTCATGCCGAGCGAGATGCGGCGGCGGTCTTCGTCGATCTCAAGGACCATGACTTCGACTTCGTCGCCCAGCTGGACAACCTTCGACGGAGCAACGTTCTTGTTGGTCCAGTCCATTTCCGACACGTGAACCAGGCCTTCGATGCCCGATTCGACTTCGACGAACGCGCCGTAGTCGGTGATGTTCGTGACCTTGCCGAACAGACGCGTGCCCGACGGGTAACGGCGCGAGATGCCTTCCCACGGATCGTCGCCCAGTTGCTTGATACCGAGCGAAACGCGGTTCTTTTCCTGGTCGAACTTGAGGATCTTCGCGGTGACTTCCTGGCCAACCGAGAGAACTTCGCTCGGGTGACGCACGCGACGCCATGCGATGTCGGTGATGTGCAGCAGGCCGTCGATGCCGCCGAGGTCCACGAACGCGCCGTAGTCGGTGATGTTCTTGACCACGCCGTTGACGATCGCGCCTTCCTTGAGCGTCTCGAGCAGCTTTGCGCGCTCTTCGCCTTGCGTGGCTTCGATCACTGCGCGGCGCGACAGCACGACGTTGTTACGCTTGCGGTCGAGCTTGATGACGCGGAATTCGAGCGTCTTGCCTTCGTACGGCGTCGTGTCCTTGACCGGACGCGTGTCGACGAGCGAACCCGGCAGGAACGCGCGGATGCCGTTGACCATGACGGTCATGCCGCCCTTGACCTTGCCCGTGATCGTGCCGGTCACGAGTTCGTTGTTGTCGAGGGCCTTTTCCAGCGACAGCCACGAAGCGAGACGCTTCGCCTTGTCGCGCGACAGGATGGTGTCGCCGTAGCCGTTTTCCAGCGCGTCGATCGCGACGGAAACGAAATCGCCCGCCTGAACCTCCACTTCGCCCTGGTCGTTCAGGAATTCCTCGATGGGAATGTATGCCTCGGACTTCAGGCCAGCGTTGACGACCACGAAGTTGTGGTCGACGCGCACGACTTCAGCGGAGATGACTTCGCCGGCGCGCATGTCCTGGCGGGTCAGCGACTCTTCGAACAGAGCCGCGAAAGATTCGGTATTCGGGGTGGAGGTTTGCAGGTCGGACATAAAAATCTGGATTTGCATGGTTTTCGCTGCACCTTTGGCCAGTCTTGACCGGTGGTGCGTTGAGGCCGGAACGCTTACGCTCGCGGCACAGATGCAAAAGCCATACGGGGTTAAAGGGTTTAACAAACGCCCCGCTTCCCAGCAGGGCACCAACGCTTACTACAACTGCCTCTTACTGCGATTTGCCATGGCCATCGGGATAGCGCACTGGCAAGGCCTGATACCACTGCACGACCTGTTCGACCGCCTGGTCGATGGACAGCGCCGAGGTATCCAGCAGCTTCGCATCCGCTGCGGGCTTGAGCGGCGCGGCCGCGCGATTGCTGTCGCGCGCGTCGCGTTCACGCAAATCCCGGAGCAAGTCATCCATATTAGCAGAAAAACCTTTTTGGATCAATTGCTTATGCCGGCGGGCCGCGCGGGCCTCCACGCTGGCCGTCAGGAACACCTTCAGGTCGGCGTCCGGGAAGATCACGGTGCCCATGTCGCGGCCGTCCGCGACGAGTCCCGGGAGCTTGCGGAACGCCCGCTGACGGGCCACCAGCGCGGTGCGCACGGAACCATGCGCGGCGATCACGGAAGCCCGGTTGCCCACTTCCTCGGCGCGGATTTCATTCGAAACGTCAACGCCGTCGAGCTGCGCGAGGCCTTCGCGGAACGTGATGTGGAGATCGTCGATCAGCTTCGCCAGCCCGTCGGCGTCATCGGCCGCAATCGCATAGCGCACGCTCGCGAGCGCGGCGAGCCGATAGAGCGCGCCGCTGTCGAGCAGGTGAAAGCCGAGATGCGCGGCCACCAGCGTGGCCACCGTGCCCTTGCCGGAGGCGGTCGGGCCGTCGATTGCGATCACGGGCGTCGGATAAAAGGGACGGGTCGGTTTCATGCGGCAAAGGAATTCGGCTGCGGAGGAATCAAGGTTGTGCGAGCGCCAGGAAGCGCTCGAAATAATCGGGGAACGTCTTGCCGACGCACTTGGGGTCGTTGATGCGCACCGGCACGCCGCCGAGACTCACGAGCGAGAAGCACATGGCCATGCGGTGATCGTCGTAGGTGTCGATCGCGGCGTTCGGCGTGAGCTTTTCGGGCGGACGCACGACCAGGTAGTCGGGGCCCTCTTCCACGTCGGCGCCCACTTTGCGCAATTCGGTGGCCATCGCCGCGATGCGGTCGGTCTCCTTCACGCGCCAGCTCGCGATGTTGCGCAGCGTGGACGCGCCATCGGCAAAGAGCGCCGCCACGGCGATGGTCATCGCCGCGTCGGGGATCAGGTTGAAGTCCATGTCGATGGGGTCGAGCTTGCCGTGATCGTTGCCGATGCCGCGCACCTCGATCCAGTCGTCGGCCACCGTCACGTTCGCGCCCATGCGCATGAGCGCGGCCGCGAAGGCGACGTCGCCCTGGATGCTCGAGCGGCCCACGCCTTCCACGCGCAGCGGACCGCCGCCGATGGCGCCCGCCGCAAGGAAGTACGAAGCCGACGAGGCATCGCCCTCGACCATGATCTTGCCCGGCGACTGGTAACGCACGCCCGCCGGCACTTCGAAGCGGTGCCAGTCGTGGCGCTCGACCTTCACGCCAAAGCGCTCCATCAGCTTGATCGTGATCTCGATGTAGGGCTTCGAGATCAGCTCGCCGTCCACCTCGACGACGCTCACGCCGCCCTGGGCGCGCACGAGCGGCAGCGTCATGAGGAGCGCGGTGAGGAACTGGCTCGACACGTCGCCACGCACGCGGATGGGCGCATCGACCGAGATTTGCGCCGGGCGGATGCGCAGCGGCGGATAGCCCTCGTTCTCCTCGTAGTCGATCTTCGCGCCGATCTGGCGCAGGCCGTCGACGAGGTCGCCAATGGGCCGCTCGTGCATGCGCGGCACGCCATGGATGCGGTAGTCGCCGCCATTGACCGCCAGCGCCGCCGTGAGCGGGCGCACTGCCGTGCCCGCGTTGCCGAGGAACAGGTCCGCCTGCTTCGCCGTGAACGCGCCGCGCGTGCCCTGCACGACGCAGGTGTCGCCTTCGCGCGTGAGCTTCACGCCGAGCTTTTCGAGCGCGTCGAGCATCACGCGCGTGTCATCGGAGTCGAGCAGGTTCGTGATCGTCGTTTCGCCCTCGGCGAGCGCCGCGAGCAGCAGCACGCGGTTCGAGATGCTCTTCGAGCCAGGCAGGCGAACCGTGCCGGACGCACGGGTGAACGGTCCGAGATCGAGGTATTCCATGAGCGTGTCCTGATAGTTCGATGACGGCGGGCTTCAGGATGATGCGCCGCGCCGCATGACGGTTGCCTACTTGCCGGGGGCCGCGTCGGCGGCATCATTGCCGACGGCTGGCGAAACCCCTGCCGCCGCGCCGCCTGCGCGCTTGCCGCCGCGTTCCTGCCATGCCTCGCGCGCCGCGCGCGAGCGCGCGAACACCGTTTCGAGCGCGGCGCCGTCGCCGGCGTCGATGGCTGCGCGCAGCTTGGCCAGCACCTCAGTGTAGGCGTCGAGCTCGGCCAGCAGCGCCGAGCGGTTCGCGAGGCAGACGTCGCGCCACATTTCGGGGCTCGACGCGGCGATGCGCGTGAAGTCGCGGAAACCGCCCGCGGCGAACGAGAATTTCAATTCGGCGTCGGGCGTGGCCAGAATCTGGTCGACGAGCGCAAACGAGAGCACATGCGGCAGATGGCTCACCGACGCGAAGACGCGGTCGTGCTGCGCCGCCGGCATCTGGCCGATCACGGCGCCCGTGGCGCGCCACATCGCGGCGATGCGCTCGACCGCCTCGGGCGCATTCTCTTCGAGCGGGCACAGCACGACATTGCGGCCCACGTAGAGGTCCGGCAATGCCGCCTCGACGCCGCTCGACTCGCGGCCCGCGATCGGATGCCCCGGCACGAACTGGCCGATGCGCGCGCCCAGCGCCGCGCGTGCGGCGGCGATCACGTCGCCCTTGGTGCTGCCGGCGTCGGTGATGATGGTCTGCGGCTCGAGATGCGGCGCGATGCGTTCGAGCAGCGCCTGCGTCTGTGCGACAGGCGCCGCGAGCAGCACGAGGTCCGCGCCTTCGAGCGCCGCGGCCAGCGCCGCTTCGTCGTCGAGCGTCGCGGATGCGTCGATCACGCCCAGTTCGAGCGCGCGCGCCACCGAGTGTGCACGGCGGCCCACGCCGATCACCCGGCCCGTGGCGCCACTACGCTCGCGCAACGCGCGCGCGAGCGACCCGCCGATCAGGCCGACGCCGAAAATCACCAGCTTGTTGAAGGAAAACGCGCTCACACCATCACCGGAAAAAAGAAAAATTGCGCGCTCATGCGGAAACGAGCGCGCGGTCGAGCGCTGCGAGGAACGCCGCGTTCTCCTCGGGCAGGCCGATAGTCACGCGCAGCCACTGCGGCAGGCCATAGCCGCCGACCGGACGCACGATCACGCCCTGCTTGAGCAACTCGAGATTGACGCGCTCGCCGGCCGCGTCGTCCGCTTTATCGTCGCGGGCTACACGCACGAGCACGAAATTGCCATCCGACGGCACATATTCGAGGCCCATGCGCTCGAACGCGGCGATGAGCGTGCGATAGCCTTCTGCATTGAGCGCCGCGCTCTTTTCGAGGAAGGCGGTGTCGCCGAGCGCCGCAATCGCCGCGGCTTGCGCGAGCGTGTTCACATTGAACGGCTGCCGCAGACGGTTGAGCAGATCGGTCAGCTCGGGCTGCGCGATCGCGAAACCGATGCGCAGGCCCGCCAGCCCATACGCCTTCGAGAACGTGCGCGAGACGAGCAGATTCGGATAGCGACGCACCCACGCGATCGAGTCGTAGCGCTTGTCGGCCGCGAGATACTCGGTGTAAGCCTCGTCGAGCACCACCGCGACATGGCTCGGCACCTTCGCGATGAACGCCTCGAGCGCGGCGCCGTCGATAAACGTGCCCGTCGGATTGTTCGGATTCGCAACGAAGACGAGGCGCGTATCGTCGGCAATCGCGGCGAGCATCGCGTCCAGATCGTGGCCGTACTTCACGGCCGGCGTCACGAGATGGCGCGCGCCGAGCCCCTGGGTCGCGAGCGCGTAGACCGCGAACGAATACTGCGAATAGACGATCGACTGGCCGCGCTCAACGAATGCATGCGCCGCCATTTCGAGGATGTCATTGCTGCCGTTGCCGAGCGTGATCCATTCGGGCGGCACGTCGTAGCGCGCGGCGAGCGCGGCCTTCAACTCGAATGCGTTCGAATCCGGATAGCGGCCCAACTCGCTTGCCGCCCTGGCGATGGCGCGCTGCGCCGACTCGGGCACCCCGAGCGGATTCTCGTTCGACGCGAGCTTCACGATGCGCGCCTCGTCGAGGCCGAACTCGCGGGCGACTTCGGAAATCGGCTTGCCGGCGACATACGGCGCGATGGCGCGCACATAGGAAGGGCCGAATTGCGTGTTCATGCGTGTTTCTCCAGTCCCGGTGAGCGTTCGCGCAGCGCGCGGACTCACCCCATGCAGGAAACTTGCTGGCCTCGCCCGCCGCGCGGCCGTGAGGCGCGCGGCGAAAGCGAAAGCGAAGGAAAAGCGCGAAGCAAAAGCGAAACAACAGCGGCGAAAATGAATACGCCGTGTTCAGCGCGCGCGCGGATACGAACCGAGAATCTTCAGGAACGCGGCCTTCTTGCCCAGTTCTTCGAGCGCGGCAGCCACGGCCGGATCGTCGCAATGGCCTTCGAAGTCGATGTAGAAGTAGTACTCCCACGTGCCGACGCGCGCCGGTCGCGACTCGAAGCGCGTCATCGACACGCCGTGCCGCGCGAGCGGCTCGAGCAGCTTGTAGACCGCGCCCGGCTCGTTCTTCACCGAGACGATCATCGAAGTCTGGTCGTGACCCGAGACGCCCGCCGGCTGCTTGCCGATCATCACGAAGCGCGTGCGGTTATGCGGGTCGTCCTGGATCAGCGCATTGGCGATCAACAGGCCATAGTGCGTGGCCGCGCTCTCGCCGGCGATGGCCGCCATCGTCGGGTCTTGCGACGCGAGGCGCGCGGCCTCGGCATTGCTCGAGACGGCGTGGCGCTCCAGTTGCGGCGCGTTGGCCGTGAGCCAGCGCTGGCATTGCGCGAGCGCCTGCGGGTGCGCGCATACGCGCGTCACGCCGTCGAGCTTGCCGCTTTGCGTCATCAGGTTGTGCTGGATCGGCAACGCGATTTCGCCGCCAATCACGAGCTGCGTCTGCAGGAACAGGTCGAGCGAGCGCGACACCGCGCCCTCGGCCGAATTCTCGACCGGCACGACGCCGAACTCGGCGGCGCCCGCCTCGACCGCGCGGAACACTTCGTCGATGGAAGGACAGGCGAGGCCCTCGATCGACTGACCGAAGTACCCGTACATCGCCTGCTCGCTATAGGTGCCGACCGGTCCGAGGAACGCGACCGAGATCGTCTTTTCGAGCGAGCGGCTCGCGGCCATGATCTCGCGCCAGATCGCGCTGATGTGATCGTTGCCGAGCGGGCCTGCGCTCAGGTTCTGCAGGCGCTCGATCACCTGAAGCTCGCGCTCCGGGCGAAACACGGGCGCGTTGAAATGCTTCTTGACCTCGCCCACTTCGAGCGCGACCGCCGCGCGCTGGTTCAGGAGCGCAATGAGCTGGGCATCGATGGCGTCGATGCGCTCGCGCAGCGGCTTGAGTTTTGTGTTGAGTTCGTCGTCCATGCGTGAAACCGGCAATCTGAAAGGAGATGCACACGGCCCGGATCAATGCAGGATGCGTCCGGGCCGGCACGCGCGCCGCGCGCTCGACTGAAGGCGTGAGGCCTCGTCAGGCGTGCTTCGCCTCGAATTCCTTCATGTACTCGACCAGTGCCTGCACTGCTTCGAGCGGCACCGCGTTGTAAATCGACGCCCGCATGCCGCCGACGGACTTGTGGCCCTTCAGCTGCAGAAGCCCGCGCGCCTTCGCGCCGGCCAGGAAATCATCGTTACGTGTCTCGTCGGCGAGGAAGAACGGGACGTTCATCCGCGAGCGCGCGCGGCGCTCCACCTTGTTGAGATAGAAGCTGCTCGCGTCGATCGTGTCGTAGAGCAACTGCGCTTTTTCGATATTGCGCGCCTCGATGGCCGTGAGGCCACCCTGGCGCTTGAGCCACTTGAACACGAGCCCCGCGATATAGATCGCATAGGTGGGCGGCGTGTTGTACATGGAATTGTTCGCGGCAACCGTCTTCCACTCGAACGCCGACGGGCAAATGGCCATCGCGCGGTCGAGCAGGTCTTCGCGCACGATCACGACCGTCACGCCCGCCATGCCGATGTTCTTCTGCGCGCCGCCGTAGAGCACGCCGTATTTGGCGATATCCATCGGGCGAGAGAGGATGTGCGACGAGGCGTCGGCCACGAGCGGAGTGTCGCCCAGGTCGGGAATCTCGAAGGTCTCCACGCCGTCGATCGTCTCGTTCGTGCACAGGTGCACGTAGGCGGGATCGTCGGAGAGCTTCCACTCGCTGCGCGCCGGCGAATGCGTGAAGCCCGCTTCGGTGCGGCCCGTCGCGGCGATATGCGCCGCGCCGTATTTGAGCGCTTCCTTCTGCGACTTCTGCGACCACGAACCCGTGATCACGAAGTCGGCGCGCGGCTTCGTGCCGAACAGGTTCAGCGGAACGATCGCGTTCTCGCCGATGCCGCCGCCCTGCAGGAACAGGATCTGGTGGCTCGCCGGCACCTGCATCAGCTCACGCAGATCGAGCAGCGCCTCGCTGTGGATCTGCATGAACTCCGGGCCGCGATGGCTCATTTCCATCACGCCCATGCCGCTGCCGTGCCAGTCGAGCATTTCGTCGGCGGCCTGGCGGAGCACCTCTTCGGGCAATGCTGCCGGTCCGGCGGAGAAGTTGAAGACGCGCATCTAAAGGGATTCCCGAGGCAGGCGCTACGGCAACGAGCCGGATGCGCCGGAAAAAGATAATGGCCGCTTGTGCTTATCGCACAAACGGCCATTATCGCATTCTCGCCGGGAACCCGCCAACGCGGGCCTCCCGGGCGATGCACCCCGATCTGGCCCGTCTTTATGCACCGCGAGGCGCGCGAAAGAATGGGCCGAACGAGGTGCCGCGGACGAGGCTTACTTGGTCGGCTTGACCGAAGCGACTTCCTTGTCGGCCTGGTCGCGCGTCGCCTTGATCGACTGCGGCATGTACTTCTGCATCAGGCCATTGACGACGTCGCGGCCCACCTGGTCTTGAACCTGGATGAACTTGCGGCCGGTCGGGCTGCGGTAGAACGACGTCAGGTCCTTGATTTCCTGCGTGCTGTAGTACTTCGCGTAAGCGTCGTACTGAGCTTGCATCGCGTCTTGCTGGAAGGCGGGGGTCGTGAAGACCTGCCCTGCCGAGTCAACCAGCTTCGGCACGGCGTTCTTCTGCAGCGTCGGGACGGAAGCCTGCTTCTGCTTGTCCGTCATCGTCTTGTTTTCCGACAGCGCGTCCGACAGGATCGCCGGGACGAGCTGCTTCGCCTGCATTTGCGCGCTGTTGCCGATTGCGCCGACGAGCTTCTGCGCATCGATCGCGTCCAGCAGGTCCTTGATCGCGGCTTGCTTGGCCGGATCGATCGGTGCTGCGGCAGCAGCCGGCGCCATGGCGGGCTCCTGGTTCTGAAGCGCCTGAGCCATTGCGAACGTCGGCACGAGAGCGGCCAGCAACATTACCTGCTTGAATCGTTTTTGCATCATTACTCCCTCTGAGAAAATAATCGAACTGCCTGCCGCGCGGACCGTGGGGCGCTCCGGGGTGCGTCTTGCACGCCCGCCGCCCGATCCAGCGATCCGCCCGGCACCATTCAGCACCGTTGGCCACTCGAATTGCCCACGGCATTCCTGACACGAAGCGGCCCGCTCACGCGGGCCGCCGGGCCACATCAATCTGCGCGAAGATTACTCCTCGCTTTCACCCTCGCCTTCGGCGATATCGCCCTCGGCATCGGCCTCCGCGACCTGCTGCAGACCCGAAAGCTTCGTGCCCTCGTCGAGGCTGATGAGTGTAACACCTTGCGTTGCACGGCCCATTTCGCGGATCTCCGAGACACGCGTGCGGATCAGCACACCCGTGGTCGTGATCAACATGATCTGGGCTTCGGAGTCGACGAGCGTTGCCGCCACCACCTTGCCGTTACGCTCCGAGGTCTGGATCGCGATCATGCCCTTCGTGCCGCGGCCGTGGCGCGTGTACTCGGTGATCGGCGTGCGCTTGCCATAGCCGTTCTCCGTTGCGGTGAGCACCGATTGCTGCTCGTCGCCGGCCACGAGGAGCGCGATGACCTGCTGGCCGTCTTCGAGTTGCATGCCACGCACGCCGCGCGCTTCGCGGCCCATCGGGCGTACATCGTTTTCGTCGAAGCGCACCGCCTTGCCCGCGTCCGAGAACAGCATCACGTCATGCTCGCCGTCCGTGATGGCCGCGCCGATCAGATAATCGCCGTCGTCGAGGCCGACCGCAATAATACCCTTGCGCAACGGGCGGCTGAATGCTTCGAGCGGCGTCTTCTTGACCGTACCGAGGGCCGTCGCCATAAACACGAACTTGTCCGCCGAGAACTCCTTCACCGGCAGCACGACGGTGATCTTCTCGCCGTCCTGGAGCGGGAACATGTTGACGATCGGACGGCCGCGCGAGTTGCGCGAGCCCTGCGGCACTTCATAGACCTTCACCCAGTACACCCGGCCGCGGTTCGAGAAGCAGAGGATATGGTCGTGCGTGTTGGCGATGAAGAGCGTGTCGATCCAGTCGTCGTCCTTCATCGACGTCGCCTGCTTGCCGCGACCTCCGCGCTTCTGGGCGCGATATTCGGACAACGGCTGCGATTTCACGTAACCGGCGTGCGACATGGTCACCACCATGTCCTGCGGCGTGATCAGGTCCTCAGTGTTCAGCTCGGTCGCGTTCATCTCGATCTTCGAGCGGCGGGCATCGCCGAATTCGCTCTTGATCGAGGTGAGTTCGTCGGAGATCATGGTCGTTACGCGCTCGGGGCGCGCAAGGATGTCGAGCAGGTCGGCGATTTGCGCCATGACTTCGCGGTACTCGCCAATGATCTTGTCCTGCTCCAGACCCGTCAGGCGCTGCAGACGCATTTGCAGGATTTCCTGCGCCTGCGTATCGGACAGACGGTAGAGGCCGTCTGCCTGCATGCCGTACTGCGGGTTCAGACCTTCTGGACGATACGCTTCGCGGCCGCCGGCGGAGGCGTTCTCCTGCTCCGCGCGCGTGAGCATCTCGCGCACGAGCGACGAATCCCACGGACGGTTCATCAACTCCTGCTTCGCGATCGGCGGCGTAGGCGCGGCCTTGATGATGGCGATGAAGTCGTCGATGTTCGCGAGCGCGACCGCGAGGCCTTCGAGCACGTGGCCGCGTTCGCGCGCCTTGCGCAGTTCGTATACCGTGCGCCGCGTGAGCACTTCGCGGCGGTGCGACAGGAAATGCTCGAGCATTTCCTTCAGGTTCAGCAGCTTCGGCTGGTTGTCCACCAGCGCGACCATGTTCATGCCGAACGTGTCCTGCAGCTGCGTCGCCTTATACAGATTGTTGAGGATGACCTCGGGCACTTCGCCGCGCTTGAGCTCGATCACGACACGCATGCCGCTCTTGTCGGACTCGTCACGAATGTCAGAAATGCCTTCAAGCTTCTTTTCGTTGACGAGCTCGGCGATGCGCTCCAGCAACGAGCGCTTGTTCACCTGATACGGCAGCTCGTCGACGATGATCGCCATGCGCTGGCCGCGATCGATCTCCTCGAAGTGCGTGGCCGCGCGCATCACGACGCGGCCGCGCCCGGTGCGATAGCCGTCGCGCACGCCGGCGACGCCATAGATGATGCCGGCGGTCGGGAAATCCGGCGCCGGGATGATTTCGATCAATTCATCGATGGTGGCCTGCGGATTCTTCAGCAGGTGCTGGCAAGCGTCGACCACTTCGTTGAGATTGTGCGGCGGAATATTCGTGGCCATGCCGACCGCGATGCCCGACGAACCGTTGATGAGCAGGTTCGGGATGCGCGCGGGCAGGATCTGCGGCTCGCTTTCGCTGCCGTCGTAGTTCGGCCCGAAGTCGACGGTTTCCTTGTCGATGTCGGCGAGCAGCTCGTGGCCGATCTTCGCCATGCGGATTTCGGTGTAACGCATGGCCGCGGCGTTGTCGCCGTCGATCGAGCCGAAGTTGCCCTGGCCGTCGACCAGCATGTAGCGCAGCGAGAAGTCCTGCGCCATCCGGACGATGGTGTCGTAGACGGCCGTATCGCCGTGCGGGTGGTATTTACCGATCACGTCGCCGACGATACGCGCCGACTTCTTGTAAGCGCGGTTCCAGTCGTTGTTCAACTCGTGCATCGCGTACAGCACGCGCCGGTGCACGGGCTTCAAGCCATCACGCACATCCGGAAGCGCCCGCCCGACGATCACGCTCATCGCGTAATCGAGATACGAGCGGCGCATTTCCTCCTCGAGGGAGATAGGCAGAGTCTCTTTGGCGAATTGATCCATTATCGATGTCGTTGTCGGGCGCACGGGCCTGCCCGGCTAGCCTGCAGGCCGGACAAGCCGCGCAACGCGCCCTGCTGTCGCATGGACGCCGCAGACGCAGCGCAATCTTATGATTCTATCATGCGCGGGGCCCCTGCCCGCCTCCAGGACGCCATGTGCGTATACCTATTAGTGGGGCGAGCCCGAGCGGCTCAGAACGGCGCAGAGCGGTTCAAACAGGTTAAAGCGTGCCGGCAAATATCGTGCGCCAACGAGGTCCGGACACCTTTCGGGTGACCAGGCGCAGCACCCGCTAAAAGTCCCCTTGCACTCCGCGATCAACCAGGCACACTACCAGGAGATCGAGCGGGAACTTTTTGTTGCGGGTGTACCACATTCAGCGAGCCTCAATGAAAGGGGCGGATTTTTTTTATCGTCGGACGGGAACGATATGGCAAAATGCCAACGCACAAAGTTAGACACCGCTCGAAGTCTACACAAGACGTGTCTCACAACTCGCCAATGTTATACTTCGAGCAATGTATGACTAGTCTTCGTCATATGGCTCGCAGTAAACCTGCGGTAATCTCAATTTCGAGAGGAGAAATATGAATAAACTTTCAAAGCTCGCGTTCATTGCAGCTACCGCAGTTGTGGCTGCATCCGCTCAGGCACAGTCGGTGCCGGCGTCGCGACAAGCCGTCAATGACAACTGGGTGAATGGTACCGGCGAATACGTGTGGATGAACGGCACGAACGAGCTTTGCTGGCGCGATGCTTTCTGGACGCCGGCCACCGCCAACGCAAAGTGCGATGGCGCCCTGGTCGCCCAGGCACCGCAACCGCCGGTCGCTCCGCCGCCGCCGGCCATCACGAGCCAGAAGATCACGTATCAGGCTGACGCCCTGTTCGACTTCGACAAGGCTATCCTGAAGCCGGCTGGCAAGGAAAAGCTGGACGATCTGGCAAGCAAGATTCAGGCGCTGAACCTCGAAGTCGTCGTTGCAACGGGCTACACCGACCGCATCGGCTCGGCTGCCTACAACGACCGTCTGTCGCTGCGCCGTGCGCAAGCCGTCAAGTCGTACCTGGTCAGCAAGGGCGTTCCGGCAGAGCGCGTCTACACGGAAGGCAAGGGCAAGCGCGACCCGGTTACGACGGGCTGCAACCAGAAGAACCGCAAGCAACTCATCGCCTGCCTCGCACCGGATCGTCGCGTGGAAGTCGAAGTTGTCGGCACGCAGAAGACCGAAGCGCAACCGCAACAGTAATCTGCGAGCTGCGACAGCAAGTCTCAAAGCCCCGCTCAGGCGGGGCTTTTTTTATGCTCTGGCTTCCCTGCTTTTCCGCCGCCTGTTTCGTATCACGCAGGCAATTACCCCTATCTGCCGCCGAACCTGCGCCCAACTTCCCGGCATTGAGGGCGATGGCATCGCCACCCATTTTGCCGCCGCACGCCCCCGCCTATATACTCGGGGATTACTTATTCTCACCGGCCCTGGCGCGCCAGCGGCCTCTCCGACATGACCAACGCCGATCCCCACGAGCTGCAGAAATTCAGCGATCTCGCTCATCGCTGGTGGGACCCGAACGCGGAATTCAAGCCGCTGCACGAACTGAACCCCATTCGCCTCGGCTGGATCGATAGCCATGCACACCTGAGCGCAAAGCGCGTGCTCGATATCGGCTGCGGCGGCGGCATCCTGTCAGAATCGATGGCGGGCCTCGGCGCGAACGTCAAGGGCATCGACCTCTCCAGCGAAGCGCTGGGCGTCGCGGACCTGCACAGCCTGGAAAGCGGGATCACGGTGGAATACGAGGAGATCGCGGCCGAAGCCATCGCGGCGCGCGAGCCCGCTTCGTTCGACGTGGTCACCTGCATGGAAATGCTCGAGCACGTGCCTCAGCCACTGAGCGTGGTCAAGGCCTGCGCAACGCTCGTGAAGCCGGGCGGCTGGGTGTTCTTCTCCACGCTGAACCGCAACGTGAAGTCGTACCTGCTTGCCGTGATCGGCGCGGAGTACATTGCGCAGATGCTGCCCAAGGGCACGCACGATTACGCGCGCTTCATCCGCCCTTCCGAGCTCGCGGGTTTCGCGCGCGAAGCCGGCCTGCGCCCCGCCGAAATCAAGGGCATCACCTATAACCCGCTCACGCGCCGCTTCGCACTGTCGAACGACTCCAGCGTCAACTACATGATTGCCTGCCGGCGCGACGCCTGAAGCCGCCTGCGCGCCTCCTCCGACATGACTCAGACCCAGCTTGAAACTACGCCTCTACGGGGCCCGGGCGCGGCGCTCGACGCATTCGACGCCGTGCTGTTCGACTTCGACGGCACGCTCGCCGACACGGCGCCCGACCTCGCCGCCGCGGTCAACCAGATGCGCCACGCGCGCGGCCTCGCGCCTGCGCCCTACGAGAAGCTGCGCCCACTCGCCTCGGCGGGCGCGCGCGGCCTGATTGGGGGCGCATTCGGCGTCGGTCCCGACGACCGCGAGTTCGCCGCCATGCGCGAAGAGTTCCTCGCCAACTACGCGGCCAACCTGCGCGTGGAGACGGCGCTCTTCCCGGGCATCGACGCGGTGCTCGACGACCTCGACGCACGCGGCGTGCGCTGGGGCATCGTCACCAACAAGGTCGCGCGGCTGACCGATCCGCTCGTGAAGCTCATGCATCTGGACACGCGCGCGGCCTGCGTCGTGAGCGGCGACACCACGCCCTACTCGAAGCCCCATCCCGCCCCGCTGCTGCACGCGGCACAGGCGCTCGGCGTCGAGGCGCAGCGCGTGGTCTACGTGGGCGACGACCTGCGCGACGTGCAGGCGGGCCACGCGGCCGGCATGGCGACGATCGCCGCGGCCTATGGCTACTGTGGCGACGTTGAGCCACCGTCGCAGTGGAACGCCGATTACGTGGCCGATACCGCCGAATCGCTGCTCGCCCTGCTCCAGCGTGTGGGCCGGCGCGCCTGACGCCAGGGCCATTGCCCTGCGAGAGTGTTGACGTACGCGCCCTTGATTCGGGTGTGGTTAGCCTCATCTGCCGAACTATGGGATAATTGTTGTTCCCCGGGGCCGACCTGGTTTCGACAGGGGTTATGAAGTAATCAGGGCATGCCGAGGACCCGTCACCTCGTTAATCAATGGGAAAAACGTAACTGCAAACGACGATACGTTCGCACTGGCAGCCTAACGGCCGCCGTCCTCTGCCTGGCTCACTGACGGGCTAGCGTCGCAAGACCGGTAGCAATACCGCCAGAGGTCATATACGTCAGTTAAGCTCTGTCGGCGTCACGACGCCAGAGTCGAAAATCTAGTGAATCGCCGTAGCGCAGCGTGTTCGTCCGCGTCGCTGCGGTTAAATCAAATGACAGAACTACGCATGTAGAACTGGTTATGGACTGCTTCTGGACGCGGGTTCGATTCCCGCCGGCTCCACCAAATATCTTCCAAACGTTCACCACGTTTCACAAGAAACCCCCGCCGAGCTTGGCTCCGCGGGGTTTTTTGTTTCCATCGTCGACAATGGTCTACCAACAGTCACCACCATCGAGCAGGGGTAAGTCTGGGGGGTAAATGACCAGCACTCCAGGCCTGCTACCCCCAACCACGAAGCTGCAAAGACATGGCGCTGACCGACCTCTTCATCCGCAACGCGAAGCCCGCGGCGAAACAGCAGAAGCTCTCCGACGAACGCGGCATGTATCTGATCGTCTCGCCGTCTGGGGGTAAGTGGTGGCGGCTGAAGATGAGAAGCCATGTTTAACCGCAACCTTTTGCGAGGTTCTACATGGCAAAGCAGCATTCCCCGGTACCCGACGCCAGCACGGCCGTCACCCTGCCGCAACGCGCACGCGAGACAACCCGCCACGACACCCAACGAATTCACCGACGCCCTCACCTGCCTGGGCTGGAAGCAGGCCGACTTCTGCCGCAAGACCGACACCTACAAGAACACGCCGAGCCGATGGACGCGCGGCCACACGTCCATTCCCGGCTGGGTGCCGCACTATCTGACGATGGCGCTGGAGATCAGGCGGCTGGCGGCGCTGGTCGAGCCGCCGAAAGCGTAGGCACTGGCACCCGCACGCCCGGCGCGCTTTCCCGCTGGTGCCGGGGCACAAAAAGCCGCCCGCGAGAGTCGGCTTTTGCGTTTAGACCTACCTCGCGTCACTCCGAAGGCGGCTTGGGCGTTGTCCAGCTGATCGGCTCCGCTGTCGTGATCTGAAGGCGTTCGCGCAGTTCGGCATGCACACCGGCCTGCATGAGTATCGCCATAGCGCCGAGCCTGCGAGCATCCTCGTCTCCAATCGGTTGCGAACCATGTTCCTCAGCATCCGGCGGGACCATCATGCCTCCGCTTCGGGCAATTTCACGGTCAATGACGGACTGCACTTCACGCCGGAACACGGTACACATGCGCAGTTGCTGTACATCTTCGTCGTAAAAAATGATTGTCGCTCGTGGAGGTTTTGCCATATCAGTATCCTCTGCAACTCTGGTAATTCATGAATGCTCGCTCCGAGCACAAGGCGTAAGTGCGCGGATCCAGGTAAATCGCCCGCGCGAAATTGCATTCCTCCATATCGCGGTCATACAACGCGTCGCACTCGGCTTCATCTTCCTCGCTGATCCCACGCGCAGCAATGTCCATCCCGTCATCGCTTGGTGCGTCTGGCTGATAATCGAACGGCTGTGCGTCGCCGAGCGGCGTTGAACCGTCGCCGCTGTCATCGCCACCGGTATCGTCAGCCGCGTCGTCTCCATCCGAGCCATCATCGCCGCCGCCGAGCACCGCCCCGGCTGTCGCCTCCACTGCGCCGAGCAAGTCGTCGCCATTGCCGGCCGCTGCGGCTGCTGCGCGCTTCGCAGCGTTCGCTGCCTGGATTGCGTCGATGCGCTCGACCATCGCGTTGTACTTTTCGATATAGGCCGTCGCGCCGTCGGCATCAAGGCCCATCGATTCCATCACCGACTGGTGAAATGTCTTGCCGCGCGGACCGGCGGCGGCCACTGCGCCCCCGCCTCCGCTTCGATATGTTTCGCTCCAGGTTTGCGGCGAGTAGCGCTTCGATACGCCGACACTGCCGTGCCAGTCACGATCAATGACCGGGACGATCAGGCCATCTCGCACCGCTTCGCGCAGAATGCGCGTGATGTCTTCGCCATCGATCGGCGTGTGCCATGGCCCACGTACATGCTTGCCGATAAAGTCCGCGTAGGCGCTGAAATCGCCTGAGGCCCGCGACTCGCGGCGAGCAATGGCTACCCTGAACAGTTGATCGAAATCCCGCCTGTCCTGCTCCATCTGGTCTTCGCGCGCCTTTCGCGCCTTCTGGCGCTCCTCGAAAGACAGCCGCCAGCCACGGTCTACCGCTTCGATATCGCGAGCGGGCACTAGCGCGCACTGCCAACCACCCTTGAGCGGTACGTAGAGCGCGTTATAAGAATTGCCCCATTCGGGTAACGACATGTCACCTCCGCCTGGTTGTGACGTGTTTAGTAGCACGTCACCAGGCGGCTGACCTTGCGCTACGTGGACTGGTACGCGGTTGATGCTATGTGCATCACCCACAGACTGTCCCCCGCAACGCTGCCGGTCACAACAGCTCCTGCAATTTCGAAAATGCGGGTCACGGCGACAGTGGGAATGTTCAGGTTTGCTCAGGTCCGCCGAGGTTTAGGCATACAGCTAACCCGCCAGATTTCGTAACCCTTCCGCCAGCATCCAATGGGGACGATCCAGGGGTAACTTTGGGGGTAGCTTTCGGACCCGTAATTTTCGGAGCCTTTCTGAGCGGGCGTTACAGCGATTAATTTTGTATCGCCGGTCCTGAAAGAAAGTAAAAACTCGCGACAGCCCAAAAGCTTCGCAAGTTTTCTTTTTTTAACGCCCGGATTTAATCGCGCGTCAATTGCAGCATCAGGCGCCCATGCGGCGCCCTCGCGCCGCCAGCCATTCCGCAGATCAATTATCCTGCGGGCACTGCAGATTACAGCCGTTCGGGTCGCCCAAATCGCCCTTCTTGCGCATCGCCGACGGCTTGCCGTGCTGATACTTGTCCGAAGGCGCCGATGCCGCGAACGGCATTTGCGGATGCTCGTTGAGCTTGAATTGGTCGGTGAGGATGCCGCCCGGCACGCCCGGCGAGTTCTGCGCGAAAGCGATGTTGACGGTTGCAAAGAGCGCGGCCGCAGCTGCCGCGGCTGTACAGATATTAAGCAAGAATTTCATGGTCGATCGGCGCGAGCAACGCGCATCCAAAACAGTAGAGCCAGTACCGGCCCAAAGTATCACAAAAAGTGGCGCACTCTGCAGCGCCAACCGACCGCCATATTGCTTCGTATTACAAAGACCTGCCATTCAGCGCGCCTGCGCCTGCCCCGACCAGCCCACCCCGAGCGGCACGATGGCCCCACATTCGCCGGGATCGTAGCCCTCCAGTTGCGCCACCGACTCGCGAAACGGCGCGCCGCGCAGCAGCTCGAGCACGCTCGCCAGAGGCTCGCGCTCCAGTTGCGCGCGCTCGCAGGCGAAAAAGTAGTCCTCGTCGGCGATCGGGATGAAATCGAGCCCGAAGTGATGCGCTGCCGGCTCCACACCGAAGCCCACGTCAGCCATGCCGCTCGCGACGAATGCCGCGATCGCCGAATGCGTGAGCTCCGACGAGGCATAGCCGTTCACCCGCTCCGGATCGACGCCCACGCGCGTGAGCAGCAAATCGATCAAGAGGCGCGTGCCCGAGCCCGGCTGCCGGTTCACGAAGCGGATGTCGGCGCGTGAGAGGTCGGCGAGGCCGGCGATCCCGCGCGGGTTGCCACGCCCGACGAAGAGGCCCTGTTTGCGGCGCGTGAGGTGGATCAGCACGTGGCGCTGCGGATCGAGCCAGTTGCGGTAGGCATCGGCGCAGGCTTCGCGAAAGTCGCTGCGCGGCAGATGGAAGCCTGCCAGATCGCATTCGCCGCGCGCGAGCGCCGTGATGGCGTCGGCGCTGTCGCGGTACTTGATCTCCACCGGCACCTGGTCGGCCACGAGCGCGGTGACCAGCGCCGCCACCGCGTAGCCGTGCGAGGCGTGGATGCGCAGGTCCTGTCTGTCGGGCGCAAGCCAGCGGTTGAGGTCGCTCGCCACTTCGCTCGCGAGCGCCTGGAGGTTGCCGGTCAGGCGCTCCCCGCACAGACGCTGCGAGCGCAGCACCGCCTCGCCCAGTTCCGAGAGCACGGAGCCGCGCCCGCGCGCCTTGGTGATCAGCGCGCCGCCCAGGCGCTCTTCCAGATCGCGCAACAGGCCCCACGCGTGACGATAGGACAAACCCTTACGCTGCGCGGCCTGCGCAATGCTGCCTTCTTCAGCGACGAGCGCGAGCAGCGGCACGACGTCCGTCAGGCTTGCCTCGCGGCCTTGCGCATCGCGCACGACCAGTTGCGCCTGACATTCGACCTTGATCATTATGAAGTCTCGCCTCCTATTGCATCCGCCTTTCTACGGGCCTATTGTTCGGGCATACAAGAAAACAACCCCAGCATAGATGCGCACTTTATGAATAGCAAGCGCATATATGCCTCCGCAGGAGCTCTACAGTGGATGAGACAACCGCCAGCGCGCCGGACGATCTCGTACGGCGCCATGCCCAGCCGGGCCGCACGCTGCTCGCGATCCTGCATGCGATCCAGGACGAAGCCGGCTTCGTGCCGCCCGCCGCGGTCGCCCCGCTCTCGAAGGCGCTGAACCTCTCGCGCGCCGAAGTGCATGGCGTCATCACCTACTACCACCACTTCCGTACCGCGCCGCCGGCGCCCGTCGTCGTGCAGCTGTGCCGTGCCGAGGCGTGCCGCAGCATGGGCAGCGAAGCCCTCGCGCAGCACGCCGAAGCGCACACCGGCTGCCGCTTCAAGCAGCACGGCCACGCGAGCGAGCACGTGCACGACCACGCGGGCGAAGTCGAGCTGGAGTCGGTCTATTGCCTCGGCCAGTGCGCGCTCTCGCCCGCCATGATGATCAACGGCACGCTGCATGCGCGCGTGACCCCGCAAAAGTTCGACGCGTTGCTGGCAAAAGCGATGGCCGCCGTCGTCCGTACCGAGGAGGCCGTATGACGCGCATTTATGTTCCTCGCGATTCTTCGGCACTCGCGCTCGGCGCCGATGACGTCGCGGCCGCCATCGAGCGCGAAGCCGCCGCGCGCGGCGTGGCCATCGAGCTCGTACGCAACGGCTCGCGCGGCCTGTTGTATCTCGAACCGCTCGTCGAAGTGGAAACGCCCGATGGGCGCGTCGGCTATGCGAACGTCGAAGAAGCCGACGCGGCGAGTCTGTTCGACGCGGGCTTCCTGCAAGGCGCGCAGCATGCGCGCTCGGTCGGCCTCGTCGAGCAGATTCCGTATCTGCGCAAGCAGCAGCGACTCACGTTCGCGCGCATCGGCATCACGGACCCGCTCTCGACCGACGATTACGTCGCACATGGCGGGCTCGAAGGCCTGCGCAATGCGCTCGCGATGACCGGCACCCAAGCCTGCGAAGCGCTGATCGAATCGGGCCTGCGCGGGCGCGGCGGCGCGGCCTTTCCGGCCGGCATCAAGTGGCGCACCGTCGCCCAGGCCCAGGCGGACCAGAAGTACATCGTCTGCAATGCCGACGAAGGCGACTCGGGCACCTTCTCCGACCGCCTCGTGATGGAAAGCGATCCCTATGTCCTGATCGAAGGCATGACGATCGCCGGCATCACGGTGGGCGCCACCGTCGGCTACATCTATGTGCGCAGCGAGTATCCGCATTCGATCGCCGCGCTCGAAGCGGCGATTGCCCGCGCGCGCGCCAAGGGCTGGCTCGGCGACGACGTGCTCGGCAGCGGCAAGCGCTTCGACCTGTTCGTGGCCAAGGGCGCAGGCGCCTATGTGTGCGGCGAGGAAACGGCGCTGCTCGAATCGCTCGAAGGCAAGCGCGGCATCGTGCGCGCGAAGCCGCCGCTGCCCGCGCTCGCCGGCCTCTACGGCAAGCCGACGGTCATCAACAACGTCATCACGCTCGCCACGGTGCCGATCATCTTCGCGAAGGGCGCGGCGTACTACAAGGACTTCGGCATGGGCCGCTCGCGCGGCACCCTGCCGTTCCAGCTCGCCGGCAACATTGCGCGCGGCGGACTCGTGGAAATCGCGTTCGGCGTGACGCTGCGCGAGCTGATGTTCGACTACGGCGGCGGCACCGCCAGCGGCCGTCCCGCGCGCGCCGTGCAGGTGGGTGGCCCGCTCGGCACTTATCTGCCCGAAAGCCAGTGGGACATTCCGATGGACTACGAAGCGTATGCGGCAGTGGGCGCGGTGGTGGGTCACGGCGGGCTCGTCGTGCACGACGACACCGCGAACCTCGCCGATCTCGCCCAGTACGCGATGGAGTTCTGCACGCTCGAATCGTGCGGCAAGTGCACGCCGTGCCGGATCGGCTCGACGCGCGGCGTCGAGGTCATCGCGAAGATCCGCAAGGGCGACACCTCGGAGAAGCAGGTCACGCTGTTGCGCGATCTGTGCGAAACGATGGTATCCGGCTCGCTCTGCGCGATGGGCGGCATGACGCCCTATCCGGTGATCTCCGCACTGAACTATTTCCCCGAAGATTTCGGTCTTGAACCTGTCCAGCCAGCCGCCGACGCGGCGGCCGCCTGAACGAGGAACCACCATGTCCGACACGCTCATGTCCCAAGCCGGCGGTTGCGGCTCCGGCAATTGCGCCTGCAAATCGGCGGCGATGAAGCAACGCTCGCCTTTCGACGACACCGACTTCGGCACGCCGCTGCGTCATGCCGATGTGGACGTCACGCTCGAGATCGACGGCCAGTCCGTCACGGTGCCCGCTGGCACGTCCGTGATGCGCGCCTCCATCGAGGCCGGCATCAACGTGCCCAAGCTCTGCGCCACCGACTCGCTCGAACCGTTCGGCTCGTGCCGGCTGTGCCTCGTCGAGATCGAAGGCCGCCGTGGCTATCCCGCTTCGTGCACGACGCCCGTCGAGGCCGGCATGAAGGTGCGCACGCAAAGCAACCAATTGCAAAAGCTGCGCCGCAATGTGATGGAGCTCTACATCTCCGATCACCCGCTCGACTGCCTCACCTGCCCCGCCAACGGCGACTGCGAGCTGCAGGACATGGCGGGCGTGACGGGCCTGCGCGAAGTGCGCTACGGCTTCGACGGCGCGAACCACCTCAAGGACAAAAAGGACGAGTCGAATCCGTACTTCACCTACGATCCGTCGAAGTGCATCGTCTGCAACCGCTGCGTGCGCGCCTGCGAGGAAACCCAGGGCACCTTCGCGCTGACCATCGCCGGGCGCGGCTTCGAATCACGCGTCGCAGCGGGTGCGAGCGAGCCGTTCATGGAATCGGAGTGCGTCTCGTGCGGCGCGTGCGTGGCCGCCTGCCCGACCGCGACGCTGCAGGAGAAGTCGGTCGTGATGCTGGGCCAGGCCGAACACTCGGTCGTGACGACCTGCGCGTATTGCGGCGTGGGCTGCTCGCTCAAGGCCGAGATGAAGGGCAACGAGGTCGTGCGCATGGTGCCGCACAAGAACGGCCAGGCGAACGAAGGCCACGCCTGCGTGAAGGGCCGCTTCGCGTGGGGTTACGCCACCCACAAGGACCGCATCAAGAAGCCGATGATCCGCGCGAAGATCACCGATCCGTGGCGCGAAGTGAGCTGGGACGAAGCGATCAAATACGCGGCGAGCGAGTTCCGCCGCATCCAGGACAAGTACGGCCGCGACTCGATCGGCGGCATCACGTCCTCGCGCTGCACGAACGAAGAAACGTATCTCGTGCAGAAGCTCGTGCGCGCCGCGTTCGGCAACAACAACGTCGACACCTGCGCGCGCGTGTGCCACTCGCCCACGGGCTATGGCCTGAAGACCACGCTCGGTGAATCGGCGGGCACGCAAACCTTCGCCTCGGTCGATCACTCGGATGTGATCATGGTGATCGGCGCGAATCCCACCGACGGCCACCCCGTGTTCGGCTCTCGGCTGAAGCGCCGCGTGCGCGAGGGCGCGAAGCTGATCGTCGTCGATCCGCGCCGCATCGACATCGTCGACACCGCGCACGTAAAGGCCGAGCATCACCTGCAACTGCGCCCCGGCACCAACGTCGCGATGGTCAACTCGCTCGCGCACGTGATCGTCACCGAAGGGCTCGTGAACGAGGCGTTCGTGGCCGAGCGCTGCGAGACGCGTGCGTTCGAGCAATGGCGCGATTTCGTGGCGCTGCCCGAGAACTCGCCCGAGGCCATGGCCGAAGTGACGGGCGTGCCGGCGGAGCAAGTGCGCGCCGCTGCGCGCCTTTACGCGCAGCAAGGCAACTCGGCGATCTACTACGGCCTCGGCGTGACGGAACACGCGCAGGGCTCGACCATGGTGATGGGTATCGCCAATCTCGCGATGGCCACGGGCAACATCGGCCGCGAAGGCGTGGGCGTGAATCCGCTGCGCGGCCAGAACAACGTGCAGGGCTCGTGCGACATGGGCTCGTTCCCGCACGAGCTGCCGGGCTACCGCCACGTGGGCGACGCAACCGTGCGCGGTGAGTTCGAGAACGCCTGGAACGTCGCGCTGCATAGCGAGCCGGGCCTGCGCATTCCGAACATGTTCGACGCGGCGATGGACGGCACCTTCATGGGCCTCTACTGCCAGGGCGAGGACATCGTCCAGTCGGACCCGAACACCCAGCACGTGGCGGCGGCGCTTTCAGCGATGGAATGCATCGTCGTGCAGGACATCTTCCTGAACGAGACGGCGAAATACGCGCACGTGCTGCTGCCGGGCTCGTCGTTCCTCGAGAAGGACGGCACCTTCACCAACGCCGAGCGCCGCATCTCGCGCGTGCGCAAGGTGATGCCGCCGATCGCCGGCTACGCCGACTGGGAAGCGACGATCCTGCTCTCTCGCGCGCTCGGCTATGAGATGAACTACACGCATCCGTCGCAGATCATGGACGAGATCGCGCGTCTCACGCCCACTTTCCACGGCGTCTCGTACCAGAAACTCGACGAGATGGGCAGCATCCAGTGGCCCTGCAACGACGAGGCGCCCGAAGGCACGCCGATCATGCACATCGACGAGTTCGTGCGCGGCAAGGGCAAGTTCGTGATCACGAAGTTCATCGCCTCGCCGGAAAAGGTCACGCGGCGCTTCCCGCTGCTGCTCACGACGGGCCGCATCCTCTCGCAGTACAACGTGGGCGCGCAGACGCGCCGCACCGAGAACTCGCGCTGGCACGAGGAGGACCGGCTGGAGATTCACCCGGTCGATGCGGAGGACCGCGGCATCCGCGAAGGTGACTGGGTGGGCATCGAATCGCGCGCGGGGCACACGGTGCTGCGCGCGAAGGTCAGCACGCGCATGCAGCCGGGCGTGGTCTACACGACGTTCCACTTCCCCGAATCGGGTGCGAACGTGATCACCACGGACGCCTCGGACTGGGCTACCAACTGCCCCGAGTACAAGGTGACCGCCGTGCAGGTGAGCCACGTGCAGCAGCCGTCGGACTGGCAGCGCGAGTACTCGCGCTTCAACTCGACGCAGCTCGAATTGCTGCGCCAGCGCGATTCGCTGACGACTTCGGGCAAATGAGCAGGGAAATAATGCGATGAAAGCAGATCACCTGATCGAGATGGCAAACCAGATCGGCATGTTCTTCGACTCGTTGCCCGATCGCGAGGAAGCGCTAACGGGCATCGCCGAGCACATCCGCAAGTTCTGGGAGCCGCGCATGCGCCGCACGCTGCTTGCCGCGCTCGACGGCAACGCGCAGGAAGCGGGCTTTACCGAGATCGTGGTCGCCGCGCTCACGAAGTACCGCGACTCGCTCGCGCCCGCAGCTACGGCTTGAGCGCTTCGCCACGGGAGGTCACGCGAAGCACGCGCACGGCGTGCTTTCGCGCGGCCTCGCGAGCGCGCTGCCTTGCCTCGGCCGGCACTCGACTATTTATTGCGCTGCCGGCCGCGGAGCGGGCGCAGGCGCGAACCACAGCTCGCAATGGCGCAGCAGGCCGTGCAGGTCCGATCCTGTGCGGCCGCGCGCGCAGATGTAGCCGTCGGGTCTCACGAGATAGAACGCGGGCCGCGTGCGCCCGTAGGCGTCGCCGAGCGACGGTGCGCCCTCGCCCGCCAATGGCGCCTCCGCGTCTGCCAGGTCCGCCACCCACCAGACGCGCACCGCCTGCGGCAAGACCCGTTCGACGGCTTCGGCGAACGGCTTGAGCACTGCCAGGCCGCTCGCCGCAACGGCCGCGCCACTCGCCCCAGCCGTGCCTGCCCCGTCCGCCACGCCGGGCGTATTCGCGGCACTCCCCTGCTCCGCATGCTCAGCGGCATCCGCAGCGCGCGCGGCTTCACCGTCCACCAGCAGGAACAGCGAGAAACTCGCCGGGTCATGCAGATCGAAGATGCGGCCTTTTTCCGGCGCCTTGCCGAGCGGTCCATCGACCACGCGCACCAACGCGTCGGGGGCGCGTTCGCCCGCGCGCGGTCCGCCGTCGAGCACGCGCTCGAGCGTAAGCGGGCTGCGCCGGTACTGGATCGAGAGCTCGCTCAGTGCCTCGCGCGCCGCATCGCGCAATGGGCCGAGCGCGACGAGCGCCGGCATCACGCGCTCGCGCAACAGTTTCAGCGGCCCGTGATCGGCTTCGACGAGCTGCGTCATGAAGCTCGTCTGCCGCAACACGATGCGCTCGATCGGATAACGTTCGGCGTGGTAAGTATCGAGCAGCCGATCGGGCGCACCGCCCAGCGCGCGCGCGAGCTTCCAGCCCAGATTGAACGCCTCCTGGATGCCCGTGTTCATCCCCTGTGCGCCTGCGGGGCTATGCACGTGCGCGGCATCGCCCGCGAGGAAGACGCGGTCCATGCGCAGGAAGCGCACGATGCGACTGTTCACGTGGAAGTACGAGGCCCAGCTCATGTCGGCGACCGATACGGGATGATGCATGCGGCGCTCGACGATCGAGCGGCATTCCTCGAGCGTCGGCACGGGCAGCGTCCCCTCGGGCGCGGCGGGCAGCATCGCCTTGTGATCGGCGATAAGGCGGAAACGGCCGTGTCCGTACGGGAATATCGCGGCTAGCCCGTCGCCCGAGGCGAACACGTGGAACTCGTCCTCGGGCCAGGGCGTGGTCGCGGCGATGTCGGCAAGCAGGAACGACTGCTCGAGCGACTCGCCATCGAACTGCATACCCAGGTGGTGGCGCACCGTACTGTGCGCGCCGTCGGCGGCGATCAGCCAGGCGCAGCGCAAGGCTTCGGTGCGTCCATTGGCAAGACGCAGGTCCGCGCTCACGCCCGCGGAACCCTGATTGAATTCGACCAGTTCGACGCCGCGCTCGACTTCCACGCCGAGCGTCGCGAGGTGGGCGGCGAGAATGCGCTCGGTCTCGGTCTGATCGATGAACAGCAGATACGGATAGCGTGTGAACAGGGGATCGAAGTCGAGGCGCGCGCGGCGCTGGCCATTCGAATAGAGATTGGCGACGTGCGCGCGATGACCGTGCTCGAGAAAGGGCGCGACAATCCGATGCTGCTCGAACAGTTCGAGCGTGCGCGCCTGAATGCCGATAGCACGTGTGTGACGTCCGGGCTCTCGCGCGCGATCGATCAGGCGGACCGGAATGCGCGCACGGGCAAGACTCAGGGCGGCGGCAAGACCGGTCGGTCCCGCGCCAACGATGAGCACGGACGGCTGGGAAGGAGCCACGGTCATGCAGACCTCCATGCGATCGACATGAGTCGTAGTGTACGCCCGCTCCTCACCACGCCGAACGCCAGGATGCAGCGCACGCGCAGGCGCGCGAGCGTGTGCTCAAGGATGCATTTGCGGCGCACCATCGAGCGCGCAGCGATGCGCGCTCGTGCCCAGATCCACCTGCAGCGTCACGTGCGTCATGCGAAAGCGCACGCCGAGCGCGCTCACGATGGCGTCGAGCGCGGCGTCGCCGGGATGGCCCGCGGGCATCACGAGATGCGCGGAAAGCGCATTGCCCGTGGTCGAGAGCGCCCAGATGTGAAGATCGTGCACATCGGTCACGCCTTGCTGCTGCGCAAGAAAAACGCGGATGCGCTCGATATCGACGCCTTCCGGCACCGCGGCGAGCGCCAGCCGCACCGACTCGCGCAACAGCCCCCACGTGCCGCGCACGATCACGAGCACGACGACGATGCTCATCACCGGATCGACCCGGCTCCAGCCCGTCGCGAGGATCACGAGGCCGCTCACGGCGACCGCGGCCGAAACGGCGGCGTCGGCGGCCATGTGCAGGAAGGCGCCGCGGATATTGAGGTCGTCCTTCTGGCCGCGCATGAAGAGCCACGCGGAGAAGCCGTTGACCACCATGCCGAGCGTGGCGACGATGAACACGTCGAGGCCCGCCACGGGCGCGGGATGGATCAGACGTCCGATCGCCTCGGCAAGAATGGCGCCGCAGGCGACCAGCAGCAGCGCCGCATTCGCGAGCGAGGCGAGGATCGACGAACTGCCGAAGCCGAAGGTGTAGCGCCCCGAGGGCCGGTGCGTGGCCAGCCACGCGGCGCCCCAGGCGAGCAACAGGCCGAGGACGTCGGAGAGGTTGTGGCCGGCGTCGGCGAGCAGCGCCGTGGAATGCGCGATCACGCCATAGACCGCCTGCGCGACCACGATGACGATGTTCAGCGCGACAGCGAGTGCGAACGCGCGCCCATGGCCCGAGGCCGGTGCATGGTGATGATGATGGTGGCCATGCGCGCCGTGCCCGTGGTTGTCGCCGTGCCCATGGCCGTGGTCGTCGCGGTGCTCATGCTCGTGTCCATGCTCGTGCTCGTCGCCATGCGTATGGCTGTGAGCTTCGCCATGGTCGTGTCCATGTGCGCCATGCGCATGGAGCGGCGCGGCGCCCTCGCCTGCGCGCCCGGAATCGACGTTCTTCATGTGAGCTCCTGCCACGTGGACACAGGCTCAGCCACATGCTCGAGCATGCCCGCGAGCATCGCGCTGATATGCGCGTCCGCAGCCGCATAAAACACCTGTTTGCCCTCCCGTTCCGCACGCACGACGCGCGCGGCGCGCAACAGACGCAGATGATGGCTCACGAGCGACGGTGAGAGCCCGAGCGCATCGGCTATCGCGCCCACGGCGCGACGGCCCTGCACGCAGGCCAGCACGATACGCAGGCGCGTGGGGTCGCCCAACAGGCGGAACAGGTCGGCGAGCGGCACGACGCGCTCGTCCTCGGAATTGGGAGGCATGATAATGACACACACATATGAACATGTGTTCATATGTTAGTTGCAGCACAGCAACAGGTCAAGCCCTCCCCGAAGGCCACGCCCGCAAGGTTCGGGGTGCGCCCGCCCGAGTATGGGAAAATGCCGCCTTCGCTTCTCCCAAGTATTTGCCTTTCGGTTATGGAACAGGTTTTTGTCCGCGCGTACGCCGCACATCGCGACGGCCGGCTGGACGACGCCGAGCGCGGCTACCGCGCGACGCTCGCCACCGATCCCGTGCACGTCGATGCGCTGCACATGCTCGGCGTGCTGCGGCACCAGCAGGGCCAGCACGCCGAAGCCGCGGACCTCGTGCGCCGGGCGGTCGAGCTGCGGCCCGACGACGCCGCGCTCCAGTTGAACCTCGGCAACGCGCTGAAGGCGCTCGGCCAGCTCGATGGGGCGATCGAGCGCTTTCGCAATGCGCTCACCCTCGCGCCCACCTTCCCGCTCGCGCACTACAACCTCGGCAATGCCTACGCGGCAACCGGCCGCCACGAGGACGCGATGTACGCGTTCGGCCACGCGGTGCGCCTGCAGCCCGGCGACGCTTCGTCGCACAACAACCTCGGCAACGCGCTGCACGCGCTCGGCCGCCATGCCGAAGCCGCCGAGGCCTTTCGCCGCGCGCTCAAGATCCGTCCGGGCCACGCGGGCGCGCACAACAACCTCGGCATGGCGCTGAACGCGCTCGGCGACAGCGCGGGCGCCGTCGAACATTTCCAGAAGGCGCTGCGCGTCCAGCCGCGCTTTGTCGCCGCGCATTTCAACCTGGCGAACACGCTCGACGCGACCGGCTATCACGCGCAAGCCGCTGCGGGCTTCGAGGCCGCCCTCGCCCTGCAGCCGCAGTTCCCGCCCGCGCTGTTCGGGCTCGGCAACGCGCTGGCGGCGCTCGGGCGGCACGAAGACGCGCTCGGCGCTTATGAGCGCGCGATCGGCCTCGATCCGAAGTTCGCGCTCGCATGGCTCGCGCTCGGCACGGCGCAGCACGCGCTCGGCCGCCACGCCGCCGCGCTGCGCGCATTCGAAGAAGCGCTGCGCGTGCGCCCCGACCTCGCCGCCGCGCATCTGAACCGCGCGCAGGTCCTGCTCACGCTTGGCGACTTCCAGCGCGGCCTGCCCGCCTATGAGTGGCGGCTCGACCCGGCCGCGCGTGAAAGCGTGACTGGCGCAGCGGGCGTCGCCTGCGCCGGGCACGCCGCCGGGGTTTCGATGGCCAGCGCGCCGCCGCCCGCCGATCCTCAAGCCACCGCGGCCGCCAGCGCCGCCTTGGCCAACGTGCAGCGCTGGCGCGGCGAGCCGCTCGCCGGCCGCACGCTGCTCATCCACGCGGAGCAAGGCTTCGGCGACACGCTCCAGTTCGTGCGTTTCGTGCCGAACGTCGTGGCGCTGGCCCACAGCGGCGCGCGCATCGTGCTCGAAGTGCAGGCGCCACTCGTGCCGCTCATCGCGCCGGCCGCCCACGTCGCGCGCATTACGCTGATCGCGCAAGGCGCGCCCCGCCCCGCCGTCGACCTGCACTGCCCGCTGCTCTCGCTGCCGCTCGCGCTCGGCACGACCTTCGAGACCGTGCCCGCGCCGATGCCGTATCTCGCGGCCCCCGCCCCCTATCTGCGCAAGTGGCGCGGCTCGCTCGGCGGGCAGGCCAAGCGCAAGATCGGGCTGGCGTGGTCGGGCCGCATCCACAAGCACGAGAACCGCACGCTGCCGCTCGCCGCGCTCGATCCGCTGTTCGCACTGGAAGGCATCGACTGGATCGTGCTCCAGCCGCACTTGAGCGCGGCGGAGCACGCGGCACTCGACGCGCATCCGCGCGCGCGCACGATACATCGGCTGGACGGCAAGCTCGAGGATTTCGCGGATACCGCCGCCGTCATCGAGCGCCTCGACGCCGTGGTCTCCATCGACACCTCGATTGCCCACCTGGCGGGCGCGCTGGGCGCGAAACTCTGGCTGATGCTGCCGTTCGCCGCCGACTGGCGCTGGTTCGCCGGCACCGACGCGAGCCCCTGGTATCCGCGCGCGCGCCTCGTGCGCCAGCCGCGGCCAGGCGCATGGGACGACGTGGTTGCGCGCATCGCGGATGCGCTGCGAGACGCCTGATAGCGGAGGCTCGATATGCCCCTTCGCACGCCTGCACGAAAGGCACCGGCCCCATGAAAAAAACCCGCCTTAGCGGGTTTTTTTCATGGGTTGGCGAGACCTGCGTCAGACCGTCTTGTACTGATTGCGCGCTTCGGTCGTCCGATAGAGCACGAGCGTGGCGATCAGGCCGCAGATGCCCGCGACACCCATCCAGGCACCCGGTGCCGCCTTGTTGCCGCTCATGTGAATCAGCCAGGTCGAGATGGCCGGCGTGAAGCCACCGATCGTCGTGGCGAGGCTGTAGGCGAGCGAGAAGCCGGCCGTCCGCACCTCGACGGGCATGACTTCGGTCAAGGCCACGACCATCGCACCGTTGTAGCAGCCATACAGGAACGAGAGCCAGAGCTCGACCACGAGCAGGCGGCCGAACGACGGATCGGCAACGAGCCACTGTACGGACGGATATGCGCTCAGAATCGTGAGGATCGTGAAGACGAGCAGCACCGGGCGGCGGCCGATACGGTCGGAGACCGCGCCGGACACGGGCAGCCAGAACAGATTCGACAAGCCGATGCAGACCGTCACGACGAACGTGTCGATCTCGCTGAGCTTGAGCACTTCCTTGCCGAAGGTCGGCGTGTAGGCCGTGATCATGTAGAACGACACGGTCGTCATGATGACCATGCCCATGCCGCCGAGCACGATGACCCAGTTCTGCACCATCGACGCCAGGATTTCGCTAATCGACGGACGATGCTTCTTGCGCGCGAACTCCTCGGTTTCCTGCAGCGAGCGGCGGATCAGGAACAGGAAGGGCACGATGCAGCAGCCGACGATGAACGGCACGCGCCAGCCCCATGACGTCATGTCCTCGACCGGCAAAATGCGATGCAGCAGCACGCCGAACAGCGCCGCGAACACCACGGCCACCTGCTGGCTGCCCGATTGCCACGACACGTAGAAGCCCTTGTTGCCCTTCGTCGCGATCTCCGAAAGATAGACCGAGACGCCGCCCAGCTCCGCGCCGGCGGAAAAGCCCTGCAGCAGGCGCCCGCACAGCACGAGCGCCGGCGCGAGCACGCCGATCGTCGCGTAACCCGGTATGAGCGCGACAGTGAGCGTGCCGAGCGCCATCAGGCCGAGTGTGAGGATCAGGCCCTTGCGCCGCCCGTGGTGGTCGATATACGCGCCAAGCACGATGGCGCCGAGCGGCCGCACGAGAAAGCCGGCGCCGAACACGGACAGCGACAGCATCAGCGAAGCAAAGGCGTTGTTGCTGGGGAAGTAGGTCCGGGCGATCGCCGAAGCGTAATAGCCGTAGACCATGAAATCGTACATTTCCAGGAAGTTGCCGCTGACGACGCGGAAAACCGTCCGGACTTTCGATTCGCTGGAGGAAGCATGAGACGCGGTAGACATGACATTCCCTCGAGATCTCGCCAGATGAGATGCGGATGATGCCTCCGAGCGCCCCGTCCGACATGATCTGAGGGAGCACAAGCGCCCGCCACAATCGGTTCTCACGCGTGAGCGTGCCTGGCGGACGCCCATCGTGCCGTGCGCCCCTGCAGCCGGAACGCTGTCTGACACTTTACTCCCGACTACACCACAATACGCACATCGCGAAGGGCTTTGCGCCTGAAATTCCGTCTGCCTGGCGGAACGCCGGACCTTTTCGCTGGCGCCGGAACAGCGCTTGAGCCGCGCCGGCCCGCCTATCGTGCACAATAACGCGATGACGCGGCCGGCTTCGTTTCGCGCCGTCCGCCCCCATTGCCCGATGCCCCGCATGACCACCGCCGCTGCCCTGACACTGCGCCCGGCCACGACCGCCGACGCCCCCCTGCTTGCCACCATGCATGCCGCGAGCTGGCAGGCCACGTATCGCGATCTGCTGCCGGCCGCGTTCCTCGAGCAGGAAGTCGACGCCGAACGCGCCGCTTACTGGCGCGCGCGCATGGAAGCGCCCGGCGTGGAACGCCGCCTCGTGCTGATCGCCGAACTGGGGGAGCAATCGGCAAAGCGCACGCCGGTCGGTTTCGTCTGCGCCGAGCGTCAGCCCGGGTCGCCTTGGGGCGTGCTGCTCGACAATCTCCATGCGCTGCCGGCACATCAGGGCATTGGCGTAGGCAAGCGGCTCATGCAGGCCGCCCAGGCCTGGGCGCGCGCCCAGGGCGAAACGCAACTCTATCTGTACGTGCTCGAGGGCAACGCGTCCGCCATTGCGTTCTATGAGCGCCAAGGCTGGGAATATTCTGGGGCGGAGCCTGACCATATGGGCGGCATCGACATTACCGCCCTGCGCTACGTCTACCGGCTCGACGCCGCATAACTTGAGGGACAGCGGATTCGCGTACCCGCAGACGGTCTGGCCGCCGGATCGCCCACTGCGCCGCGGCGCGGGCGCACACTGGCGCGCCCCAAAACAGGTACCGACTACATTTTTCGTCTGATTTTCAGACGTTTCCGATGGATTGCCGCAAGTCTGACCCGCATCATTCGAATCCAAACGATTGACCCGCACAAGGCATTGCAGCGCTGGCAAAACGCGCGTCTTTCGGGCTCCACCGTGTTCTGGTGCCCTACCACGCCAAGGCAGCGAGAGATCCATGTCAACTTTTCCGTTAGTCCAGGTGGAAGGCGAACTCGCGATACCGCGCATGCGTCCACTCACCCGCGTCCCGCCGCCGTTTGGCCGCGATTGGGCGCTCATGCCTCCGCACTTCAGCTTGCGCACCGAACTCCAGGCGCTCTATGCCGCCTTCCTGCGCACGGTGTGCCTGAGCGCCGAAGCGTTCCGCCAGGCGTGCCGCTGGGACTTGCATCGCCGCTTCGTTCCCGAGCCGCCGCGCCCCGCCGCGGCGCCCGTCGGCGGCCCGCTCGACGCGGCGCAGGCCCAGCAAGCCGCCGCCGATACCTTGCAGCGCCCGGCAGCCGGTGCGCGGCCCCCCCGCGCCGCCGCTCGTGTCGAGCGCACACCGCCGTCGTCGCACAAGCTCGCGGCCACCGCCATTGCCATTGGCGCCGCAGTGCTGCTCACCTGGATCGTGGCCAGCCATACGCAATTTGGCGACGGCAAGGACAAGACGGCCCTGCATACGCCAGCGAATCCTGTTTCGAGCACCGACGCGAGCGTGTCGGCGCGTCTTTCCGACGAACGCGCGCAGCACGACCTCGCGATGTCCAGCGGCGCAGGGAGCAGCAAGGATACGTCCGCGGCAACCACGACGCGCGCGGCAAGCGTGCCGGCTGCGGGCACGCAACCCACCGCAACGACGTTGGCGGCGGCCAATGCGACGCCGCAGCAAAGTCCTGCGTCCGCTCCGATGATCATCACGCCGGAAGCACGGCCCGCTCCCACACGCGCCGGCGCCCCTGCAACGGCCTCGCCCTCGAAGCCGGCTACCGCCGTGCGCCCCGACTACGCCGGACGCACACAGGCGAGCACACCGCAGCGCGCCACGCTGACACCCCAAGCCACGCTCACAGGCGACCGGGCAGCCAAGGCGGTGAAGCTCGCCAAGGGCCGCCAGGCCACCGGCGCCAGGGAGAACACGGCGTACAAGGAAGCCGGCCGCCATCCGGCGCACGATTTCGCGCCGCACCGGAGCGCGCCGCTCGTGACGACCCAGCGTACGCGTGGCATGTATTCTGAAGCCGCCGATTATTCGCCGCTCCGCTCGAGCGCGGCGTCGAGCGACGACTATCCCTCGCTCACGACCTACGCGGGCACGCGCACGGCGCTGCCGCCAGCAAGCCGCGCAACGGTGAACGTCGACAACACGGAATGGGTGAATCACGTTTCGCAACGCCGCGTGACCGAGGTGCCTGACAGCTTCGCGAAGTAAGCCGCCAGTCAACACGCAGCGCCCGCTCGTACGCACGCGAGCGGGTGGCACCTGCGATTCACGCCCAGCACAACAACAAAAAAGCCCGGCTTCGTTGCCGGGCTTTTTGCATGCCTGCTTCTCCACTTGTCCTGCCGCGCCGCACCGCCTCCTCCCAGCGGCACGACACGATGAGGACCCAACGGGTCGTTAGCGCCGGGAGCCGGGCAAACCTACCTCGGTCTCGCGTTGCAACTGATCCACCTGATTCTGAAGATCGCGCAACTGGGTCTGCGCCTGGAGCTTCTCGGCATTGAGCGCCCGCGCATTGCCCTGCATCTGGCGTTGATAGTCGTCGACGCGGGCCTGCTGCGTGCGCGCCACGTTGAGGTCCGCCTGCAACCGGCGCGCGCGGTCCTCATTGATCGCGATTACGCGATCGATGAACGCCTTTTGCGCCTCGATCTGGGTACGGCGAATCTCCACCTCGGCGAGGCGCTGGGTCTGCTGCACGAAATTCGCATAGATGGCTTCGGCGCGCGTGTCGTCCTGCGAGCGAATCACACGCCAGAAGTGCTTGTCCTGGAACAGCACCACGTAATACGTCATCTCGGGCGGATAAAAGAACAGGCTCGCGCCGTAGCTGGCGTTATAGGTCGTGCGCAATTCGACGAGCTGCGCGTCGTGGATGAGCTGCATGAGCGTGGCCACGTCGCCCTGCGAAGCCCCGGCGGTCGCCTGATCGTCCACCATGCCCGCGGGCGGCGGCGTGTTCGCCGGCTGCGGCGTCAGGCTGCCGAGCGACGGCCGGTTGCCCGCCACTGGAGCCACATCGCTAGCGGGTGCGCCTGCCCATACGAGCGCGCCGTGCTGCAGGAGCGTAAAGACCGCGGCGCCCAGCAAGGCGCGACGCAGCGGGGTTGATTGCTTCATGACTGCCTGTTCCGTTCAGGATTCCGAGTAACCGCTTATTATCACCGCCAGAAAATCTCATAAACGTCGATTAATTTCGGATAACCGACAGAGCAGCCAATTACTTGTCCGAAATCACCTACTCCTGATTAGGAATGCGTGGTTGGAATCTGCATCGATGTCGATCGATATCAAAAAAGGGGGCGGCCGCCCCCTTTTTCGTCAGAACCGCGTCTCGCGCGCCGACCGCAGAAACGTATCGAGCAGCGGTGTGCAGTCGAGCAGTTCCGGGCCGCCCGCGCGGTGGAACTCCGGGTGCCATTGCACGCCCACGACGAACGGCGCGCGCCGGTAGCGCACCGCTTCGATCAGGCCGTCACCGGACGAAACGGCCTCGACTGTCAGATCGCGGCCAAGGCTCTTGACCGCCTGATGGTGGATCGAGTTGACGATGGCCTCGCGCCTGCCCGGGAACATGCTGGCCAGCGACGAACCCTCCGGAAAGTGGACGGCGTGGCGATGCTGGTCGTAGTGCTCGCTCACGTGCACGCCCGCCGTGGGCACATCGGTGGCGATGTCCTGATAGAGCGAGCCGCCGAACGCGACATTGATGAGCTGGCAGCCGCGGCATACGCCCAGCACCGGCTTGCCCGACTCGATGAATTCGTGCAGCAGCTCCAGCTCGTACATGTCCCGCACGCGGTCGCCGGGCCACTCCGGACGCGGCGCAGTCTCCGCGTAGGTTTGCGGCGAGACATCGGCGCCGCCTTGCAGCAGGAGGCCGTCGAGGTGCTTCGCATAGTCGCGCAGGCGGATGTTGCTCGGGTGCAGCATGCCCTGATGGCCGACCGTCGGAATCATGAAGACGATCACGTCGCGCGACATGACCCAATGCGCGATCGACTCTTCGAGATATTGCAGTGTCTTGCCGCGCAGACCCGCTGCGCCCGGTTCCGGGTGAAAGATGCGAGCCGAGACGCCGATGCGCAACGTACGCTGGGTGATGCGCTGACCGGCGCGGTCGAACAATTGCCGTGCGCGCGCCGCGATGATGCGGCCGAACACCGACCATGCCGAATCGCTCGGACGCAGATAGCGCGGCGGCTCAGGCGGAATGGCGTGCGGTGGCGGGGGATGCTGCGCAGTGAAGTCGGGCGCCTGGCCGAAACCGGCAGGCGCCGCGCCCGGTCGCGGGCTGGCCCCGGCTTGCGGCGGCGAAGGCTCGGCTTGCGTTGTGGTGTCCTTCGTCCCGGTCTCGGTAGGCGCCGGCACCTCCTTACCCACCTCGCCCACCACCTCGATCGGAATGCGTGGCGCGCCGGCCGCTTCGGCCTGCTGGCGCGCCACGGTGCGCGCCGCCTCGTCGCGCGGCTCGCCGGCTTGCGGCGCGCTCGAAGCGGCCCCCACCTGCGCCGAGACCGGCTCCTCGTCGCTGCCACTGCCCGAGCTGTCCGCGCCGGCTGCGTCCGGCGTCACCGCCGAGGCGCTCGCGGGCGCGTCGGTCGATGCGCGCTCCGCAGCCTCGCCCGCGGGTGCCGCGCCCGAAGAACCGGACGTGGCGGCACCGGGTGCGCCGGCGGGCGTTGCGTGGGGAGAAGCGGAAGAGCCGGGCGCGCCGGGAGCATCGGCTTTGGCAGGACGGTCAGCGCCGCCGGGAACCTCGGGGTGGTCGGATTTGTTTTCGCTCATAACGTGGGGTCGGGCGCGCCGCGCGCGCGAACGAATGAACAGGGTTTCGATTATGCGTCGCACCGCATATCGCCGCCACCCCCGTGCACAAACGCTCACATTCCGTTGCAGTTGGGTACGGCCGGTCAGGTACGGCCGGTCAGGTACGGCCGGTCAGGTGCGGCCGCTCAGGCACGGGCAGGTCCCGCACCCAATCTGCACTTAACCTGCGCACAACCGTGCGCCGGCCTTACGGCTCCGGCCGCTCGTCGAAGGTCTCGCGCAGCGCGATCTGCATGCTCGCGTGGATCTTCACGCACCAGCGCCACAGCAGCATCGTGAGCCCCGCCGCGCACACCAGCACGCCAATCAGGAAGCCCGTGGGCGGCAAGATCGTCCCCGAGAGCGCGGCGACCAGCACGAACACGCCGATCATCGAGACGGCCGGCACGAGCTCGGCGATCGCATGACGCAGCGCACGCGTGAAGCGCCCCGCCTTTTCTGGCTGCACGCTCACCTCGGCGAGCAACAGCGCGAGCGACTGCGTCTTGCGCCAGACGGCGACCAGAAACGGAATCGCGAGCAGCAGCGCGGCGCTCCAGAGCACCACGCGCTGGATGCGCTCGTCGGGCACCCAGCCCGCGAGCACCGGCAACGCGTAGCGTGCGCCATACGACGCGCCGATGAAAATCGCCGCGACCAGCGCGAGATTCACCGCGACCTGCACGACGATGCGCTTCGTGAGCGCAAACAGCGTCGGGCCCTGCGTGCCATCCGAGCGCGGCATCAGGCAGCGCAGCCACTGGCTGTACATGCCGAAGACGTTCGACACCGCGGGCGGCATCGCGCGCGCAAGCCGCTGCGAGAGCGGATCGGCGAAGCGGATCAGATACGGCGTGGTGAGTGTCGTGATCGCCGAGACGGTCACGGCGATCGGATAGAGAAAGGCGCTCGTCACCTTCAGCGTGAGGCCGAGCGAAGCGATGATGAAGGAGAACTCGCCGATCTGCGACACCGTCATCCCGACACGCATCGCCGTGCGGCCATCGCGGCCGGCAAGGAAGGTGCCGAGCCCGCACGAGACGAGTTTGCCGAACACCACGGCGAGCGAGATCACCGCGATCGGCCACGCGTAGTCGACCAGCACGAGCGGATTGAGCATCAGGCCGATCGTCACGAAGAAGATGGCCGAGAACGCGTCGCGCAGCGGCGCGACCAGATGCTCGATGCGTGGCAGATGGCGCGACTCGGCCATGATCGCGCCGATCAGGAACGCGCCGAGCGCAATCGAGTAATCGAGCTTCACCACCAGCAGGCAAAAGCCGAAGCAAAAGCCGAGCACCGCAACGAGCAGCATCTCGTCGCTGCCCACGCGCGCCACGTAGCCGAGCACGCGCGGCACGATCAGGATGCCCGCGAGCAGCGACACCGTCATGAAGAGCAACAGCTTGCCGAGCGTGACGAACGCGATGCCGGGCGAGAGCTCGCCCGTCTGGGCAATGCCGCCGAGCAGCACGAGCATGGCGATGCCGAGAATGTCCTCGACGATCAGGATGCCGAACACGAGCTGCGCGAACGGCTCGCGCTTCACGCCCAGATCGGCGAGCGCCTTGACGATGATGGTGGTGGAAGAAATGGCGAGGATCGCGCCGAGAAACAGCGAATCCATGGCGGCCCAGCCGAACGCGCGGCCAATCTCGTAGCCGATCCACAGCATCACCACGATTTCGGATAGCGCCGCCACGATGGCGGTCGCGCCCACCTGGAACAGCTTGCGCAGACTGAATTCGAGCCCGAGCGAGAACATCAGGAACACCACGCCCAGCTCGCCCATCGTCTGGATGGTCTGCTCGTCGTGGATGAGCTGGAACGGCGGCGTGTACGGCCCGATGATCACGCCCGCCGCGATATAGCCGAGCACCACCGGCTGCTTCAGGCGATGAAACAGCACGGTGACGATCCCCGCGATCGCCATCACGACTGCCAGATCCTGAATGAAGCCGATTCCCTGGTGCATGGGCAGAATATCCTTACAAAATGCTATCGAAAAGTTGAATGTTACCCGATGCGTGCGACTCGCCAAATCGCTACTCAAGAAAAATTCACGTTCTACAATGATGTGTCCCTTGCCGCGGCGCATGGCCGCATTGCACGGCCGTCGTACGCGTCACGACGCGCCCGCGGCACCCCCGCCCACCGTATTGCCATCGATGCCCCCGCTGCCATGACCGCCACGCCTTCAACCTCCCCATCCGCTTTCACGCCATTCCCTCCGCTCGCCCAATTGGCCGCCGACCTCGCCGCGGGCCGCACCACGAGCCGCGCGCTCGCCGAGGCCGCGCTCGAGCGCATCGCCGCCGCGTCCGGCCAGGGCGCCACCGTGTTCACGCACGTCGACCCTGAGCGCGTGCGCGCCGCCGCCGATGCGCACGACCGGCTGCGCGCCTCGGGCACGGTGCTTTCGCCGCTCGCGGGCATTCCCGTCTCGGTGAAGGACCTGTTCGACGTGCAAGGCGAAGTCACGCGCGCCGGCTCCACGGTGCTCGCGAACGCGGCGCCCGCGAGCGCCGACGCGACCGCGGTCGCGCGCCTGCGCCATGCGGGCGCGGTGCTCGTCGGCCGCACCAACATGAGCGAGTTCGCGTTCTCCGGGCTCGGCCTGAACCCGCACTACGGCACGCCGCTCTCGCCTTACCGGCGCGGCGTGGCCGGCGACGAGCGCATCGCGGGCGGCTCATCGTCGGGCGCGGCGGCCTCGGTCGCCGATGGCATGTCCGCCGTCGCGCTCGGCACCGACACGGGCGGCTCGATCCGCATCCCGGCTGCGTTCTGCGGCCTCACCGGCTTCAAGCCCACGGCCGCGCGCATCCCGAAGACGGGCGGCGTGCCGCTCTCGCCCACGCTCGACTCGTTCGGCCCGATCGGCAACACGGTGGCGTGCTGTGCACTCGTGGACCGCATCCTCGCCGGGCTGGCCCCGCACGTGCCCGCGACGCGGCATCTGGACGGCGTGCGCATCGGCGTCCTCACGAACTACGTGACGGACGACATCGACCCTTACGTGGCCGAGGCGCTGGACACGGCGCTCAAGCACCTCGATGCAGCCGGTGCGATCGTGAACGAGGTGCGCTTTTCGCCATTCGAGCGCCTCGCCGGGATCAACCGCATCGGCTTCTCGCCGATCGAGGCCTACGCGTGGCATCGCCCGCTGCTCGCGCAACACCGCGACCAGTACGACCCGCGCGTGCTCGTGCGCATCCTCAAGGGCGAGCCTGCGAGCGCCGCCGACTATCTCGACCTGATCGCCGCGCGCGCCGCCCTGATGGACGAGGCGCAGGCCACGCTCTGGTCGCGCTTTGACGCCGTGATCGCCCCGACCGTGCCGATCGCGCCGCCCGCGCTCGCCCCGCTCGTCGCCGACGACGACGCGTTCGCGCGCGCCAATGCGCTCGTGCTGCGCAACCCGAGCGCCTTCAACTTTCTCGACGCCTGCGCCCTTTCGCTGCCGATCCACCATCCCGGCGAGGCGCCGGTGGGGCTGATGCTGGCCGGCGCCCCCTACGCCGACGACACGATCCTCGCGATCGGCCGCGGCGTGGAAGCGGTGCTCGCCCCACTGCGCTAACCGTAAAAAGGGGCGCGGTGACCCGTGCAGGCTTCGCCTGCGCGGGGTCAAGGGCGCTCGCTCGCGCGATCCCCCCTTCGCGCTAGAATCGCGAAACGCCGCTGCAGCCGCCGCTACCAGGACTTGCCCGAGGCCGGCTGCGCTGTTCAACCCGAATAAACGAGTCACATGAACGACGATAACGCGCGGCTGCGCCGCGAGCGCCGCCTGCTGGTCCTCCTCGGCCTGATCTGCCTCGCGCTGCTGGGCGGGGCGCTCTACTTCCAGTACGTCGAGCACCAGGACCCCTGCCCGCTGTGCATCCTCTCGCGCTACTTCTTCATCCTGATTGCGATCTTCGCGTTCCTTGGCGCGCGCTTCGCCAGTTGGCGCGCCGTCCGCACGCTCGAAGCGCTGGTGGTGATTTCGGCGGCGGGCGGCATCTTCGCCTCCGCCAAGCTCGCCTGGGTGCAGGCCGTGCCGAGCTTCAGCTGCGGCTTCGACACGCTGCAGCCCATCGTCGACGCGCTGCCACCCGCGCACTGGCTGCCCGGCGTCTTCAAGGTCCAGGGCCTGTGCGAAACCACCTATCCGCCGATCCTCGGCCTCACGCTGCCGCTCTGGTCGGTGCTCGCCTTCGCTGTCATGTTCATCGTGGTGCTCGCCAGCCTGTGGCGCAACCGCCGCCGCCAGGTGGCGTGGCCCGGCATCCGGCGCTAAGCGCCGTCGCGCCGCGCGCCGCCCCATAACCACCGGCGTTTGCGGCGCCATCCACCCGCCTCGCATACCCGGCCAGGCACGACCCTTTCCCCCGCGCCGCCCCTCATCCGGCGGCGCGTCCCCCTCCTCGCCACCGCCCGAAAGGGCCGGATCATGCAGCGTTCTGTCATGGGCGCCGCCGCATAACCCCCATCTTCCAGAAGGAATACTTTCCGGCCGCTGTCGGTGCTAAATTCGGAACTGGATGGCGATCTACGTGCGCGAGGCCGGACTGGCAGTCAAGGCGCGCCCCGGCTCCCTGCGTAACGCGCGCCTGATCCGCAATGTCTCCCGGGTTTCACATGACAACGCAAACCATCCGCTTCGTCCGTCGTGGCGCCGTGCACGAGGTGCATGACGCGCCCATCACACGCACCGTGCTCCAGCACCTGCGCGAGGATTTGCACGTCTGTGGCACCAAGGAAGGCTGCGCCGAGGGCGACTGCGGCGCCTGCACGGTCGTAATCGGCGAACTCGACGAGGACGGCCATCTCGCGCTCAAGGCGGTCAACGCCTGCATCCAGTTTCTCCCCACGCTCGACGGCCGCGCGCTCTTCACCGTCGAAGACCTGCGCGCCCACGACGGCGCGCTGCATCCCGTCCAGCAGGCCATGGTGGACTGCCACGGCTCGCAGTGCGGCTTCTGCACGCCCGGTTTCGTCATGTCGATGTGGGCGCTCTACGAGCGCCAGGGCGCCGACGCGGGCCTGCCGACGCGCGACGAAATCGATCAGGCGCTCTCCGGCAATCTGTGCCGCTGCACCGGCTACCGGCCGATCATCGACGCGACCCAACGCATGTTCGACGTGGCGAGCTATCCGCGCGTCGCGCTCGCGCGCGAGCCGCTCGAAGCCGCGCTGCGCTCGATCGCGCGCAGCGAAACCTTCGTCTACGAAGGCCCCGACGCGCGTGGCGCCGTGCACGGCCATGCCACGTTCTTCGCGCCGCGCACGCTCGAAGCATTCGCCGCGCTGCGCGCCGAGCATCCGCAGGCGCGCGTGCTCGCGGGCGGCACGGACGTCGGGCTGTGGGTCACCAAACAGCTGCGCGATCTGGGCGACGTGATCTACACCGGCCAGGTCGCCGAATTGCGGGCCATCGCGCGCGACGCGCAGACGCTCACGATCGGCGCCGCCGTCCCGCTCGAAGATGCCTATGCGGCGCTCGCCGTCGACTATCCCGAGCTCGCCGAGCTGTGGGCGCGCTTCGCCTCGTTGCCGATCCGCAACGCGGGCACGCTGGGCGGCAATGTGGCGAACGGCTCGCCGATCGGCGACTCGATGCCGGCGCTGCTCGCGTTCGACGCCGTGGTCGTGCTGCGCCGCGCCGCGCGCGTGCGCATGCTGCCGCTCGCGGCGTTCTACACCGGCTATCAGAAGAGCGTGCTCGAAGCCGGTGAGTTCGTCGAGGCGATCCGCGTGCCGCGCCCCGTGCCGACGCTGCGGTTTCGCACCTACAAGGTGTCCAAGCGCTACGACCAGGACATCTCGGCGGTCTGCGCGGCGTTTGCGCTCGAGATCGGCGAGGACGGCACGATCGTCAACGCGCGCATCGCGTACGGCGGCATGGCTGCGATCCCGCAGCGCGCCGCGCATGCCGAAGCGGCACTCACGGGTGCACACTGGAACGAAGCGGCCGCGCAGCGCGCGATGGCCGCGCTCGACGCCGACTATCAGCCCCTCACCGACATGCGCGCGAGCGCCGCGTATCGTCTGAAGGTCGCGCGCAATCTGCTCTGGCGCTGCTGGCTCGAAACGCGCGACGACGCGCCGCTCGCGCTGTGCGACGTGAACGCCTTCGTGTTTGCCTCCGAGGCGGAAGTCGTCGACGAAACCGGCGTGGCCCCCGGCGCTGCACTTGCGGGAGATGCACCATGAACCGCCAGTCCGATCCGTTCGTTGCACAAACCGCGCATGCGGCCCAGGCTGCGCTCGGCGCGCCGTTGCCGCACGAGTCCGCCGACCTGCACGTAAGCGGGGAAGCGCGCTACACCGACGACATCCCCGAACTGCACGGCACGCTGCATGCCGCGCTCGGCCTCTCGCGCCATGCGCATGCGCGCATCGCATCGCTCGATCTCGAGCGCGTACGCGCCATGCCGGGCGTCGTCGCGGTGCTCACCGCCGCCGACATCCCCGGCGAGAACAACTGCGGCCCGGTCCTGCATGACGACCCGGTCCTCGCGCACGATGAAGTGCAGTATCTCGGCCAGCCCGTGTTCGCCGTGATCGCGACGAGCCACGCGCTCGCGCGCCGCGCGGCCGCGCTCGCCGCAAGCGAAGACGTGGTGCGCTACGAGCCGCTCGAGCCGGTGCTCACCATCGCCGACGCGAAAGCGCGCCAGCAATACGTCCTGCCACCGCTGCGCCTCACGCGCGGTGAGCCGGCGGCGCGCATTGCGGCGGCGCCGCACCGTATCGCCGGAACATTCGCCGTGGGCGGCCAGGAGCAGTTCTATCTCGAAGGCCAGGTCGCGTACGCGCTGCCCGAGGAACAGGACGGCATGCTCGTCTACAGCTCGACGCAGCACCCGAGCGAGATGCAGCAGCTGGTCGCGCACTTGCTCAACTGGCCCGTGCATCGCGTGATGTGCGAATGTCGGCGCATGGGCGGCGGCTTCGGCGGCAAGGAATCGCAGTCAGCGCTGTTCGCTTGCGTGGCCGCGCTCGCCGCGCACAAGCTGGGGCGCCCCGTGAAGCTGCGCGCCGACCGCGACGACGATTTCCTCATCACCGGCAAGCGCCACGACGCGCTCTACGAATACGAAGCCGGCTACGACGACGCAGGCCGCCTACTCGGCGCGCGCGTGGAAATCGCGCTGCGCGCGGGCTATTCCGCCGATCTTTCGGGCGCGGTCGCCACGCGCGCGGTCTGCCATTTCGACAACGCCTACTACCTTTCGGACGTCGAGATCGTCGCGCTCTGCTGCAAAACCAACACGCAATCGAACACGGCGTTCCGCGGCTTCGGCGGACCGCAGGGCGCGCTCGTGATGGAGGTGATGCTCGACAGCATCGCCAGGGCGCTCGGGCGCGATCCGCTCGAGGTGCGTCGCGCGAACTACTACGGCGTCGGCGAGCGCGACGTCACGCCGTATGGGCAGCGTGTCGAGGACAACGTGCTCGTTCCGCTCACCGACGAGTTGCTCTCGTCGAGCCAATACGCCGCACGCCGCACCGCGCTCGCCGCGTTCAACCGCGCGAGCCCCGTGCTCAAGCGCGGCATCGCGCTCACGCCGGTGAAGTTCGGCATCTCGTTCAACGTCCCGCACCTGAACCAGGCGGGCGCGCTCGTGCACGTCTATCGCGACGGCTCCGTGCTCGTGAATCACGGCGGCACCGAAATGGGCCAGGGGCTCAACACGAAGGTCGCACAGGTGGTGGCCGGCGTATTCGGGCTGCCGCTCGCACAGGTGCGCGTGAGCGCGACCGACACGTCGAAGGTGGCCAACACCTCCGCCACCGCCGCCTCGACCGGCAGCGATCTGAACGGCAAGGCCGCCGAAGACGCGGCGCTCTCGATCCGCGCGCGCCTCGCCGAACTCGCTGCCGCACAGCACGGCGGCACGCCCGGCGAAATCGTGTTCGAAGACGGCAAAGTCCACGCAAACGGCCAGGTAATCGCGTTCGCGGACTTCGTGGAATTCGCGTATCTGAAGCGCGTGCAACTATGGTCCGATGGCTTTTACGCGACGCCCAAAGTGCATTGGGACGCGAAAACGCTCACCGGCCATCCGTTCTACTACTTTGCCTATGGCGCGGCGGTGTCCGAAGTGGTCATCGACACGCTCACGGGCGAATGGAAGCTCGTGCGCGCCGACGTGCTGCACGACGCGGGCCAGTCGATCAACCCCGCCATCGACATCGGCCAGGTGGAAGGCGGCTACATCCAGGGCATGGGCTGGCTCACGAGCGAAGAGCTCTGGTGGAACCGCGACGGCAAGCTGATGACGCACGCGCCGTCCACCTACAAGATTCCGGCGATCAGCGATACGCCCGTGGCGTTCAACGTGCAGCTCTACCGCAACGAGAACGCCGAGCCCACCGTGTTCCGCTCGAAAGCCGTAGGCGAGCCGCCGTTGCTGCTGCCGTTCTCGGTGCTCCTCGCGATCCGCGATGCGATCGGCGCCGCCGTGCCCGGGGCCCGGGAGGCCGCGCCGCTCATCGCGCCCGCCACGCCCGAAGCGATCCTCGACGCGCTCGATGCCCTGCGTGCGCGCACGGCCAGCGCGCAGGCCGCCGCCCCCATTGAAGTTGTCGTCAAGTAGGAGAACTGCCGGATGCAAGCCTGGCTCACCGATCTGCAGCATCTGCTCGCGCATGGCGACGCCGCCGTGCTCGTGACCGTCGCGCGCGTCGAAGGCTCGGCGCCGCGCGAAGCCGGCACGAAGATGATCGTCACGCGCGAAGCAGCCCGCCACACGATTGGCGGCGGTCACCTCGAATGGAAGGCCATCGAGACCGCGCGCCAGGTGCTGCGCGAGGGTATGCGCACGCCGCATGCGCGGCGCCTCGAGCGTTTCGCGCTTGGGCCGAGCCTCGGCCAGTGCTGCGGCGGCGCCGTCGTGCTCGCGTTCGAGCGCCTCGACGTGTCCGACCTCGGCTGGCTCTCGACGCTCGCGCACCGGCTCGCGGCGGGCGCATCGACCGTGCGTAGCGTATCATTCCGCTCCTCGCGGAATGGGACGCCGTCGGGCGGCGCAGTTCGCCACGCTGCTGGTCAGGATCGGCAAGACGCGAGCGCAGAAAGCGCGGCGGTTGCGACCGTCATGCTTTCGGAGCCGGAGCCAGGCGTGGAAACGCCCGACTGCCTGCTCTGGGACACCGGCACGCCCGGTCAAGGCGACGGCACGATGCTGCTCACCGAGACCATCGCGCCAAACGACTGGCCCGTCGTGCTGTTCGGCGCGGGCCACGTGGGCGCGGCGCTGGTGCGCGTGCTCGGCACGCTGCCGTGCCATGTGCGCTGGGTGGACGAGCGCGACGCCGCGTTTCCCTCGCCGGAAGCGTTCGCGGCACTGGGTGCGCCCAACGTCGCGATCGACGCCAACGACGCACCCGACGAAGCCATCGACGCCGCCCCGCCCGGCACGAGCTTCATCGTGATGACGCACGATCATTCGCGCGACCTCGATCTTGCCGAGCGCATCCTGCGCCGCGGCGACTTCGTGTTCTTCGGCATGATCGGCTCGCACACGAAGCGCAAGCAGTTCGAGCACCGGCTCGCCGCGCGCGGCATCGACCCGCTGCAGATCGCGCGCATGCAGTGTCCGCTCGGCGTGGACGGCATCGTCGACAAGTCGCCCGAAGTCATCGCGATCTCGGCCGCCGCGCAATTGCTGCAGGCGATCGAGGCCGCCGCGGCTGGCCTGCATGCATCCGTGCACGCTGGCGTTGCGGTCCCCGGCACAATCCATTCCGCGTGATGTCATTCACTAACGAACTCGATTGAGCGAACCATGACCATCACGACCCCTGCGAACCCGCTCGTGCAGAAAGCTGCGCGCGCACCGAAGGCCGAGCTGCACATCCATATCGAAGGCTCGCTCGAGCCCGAGCTGATCTTCGCGCTCGCGCAGCGCAACCACGTCAAGCTCGCATACGAGTCGATCGAAGCCCTGCGCGCGGCCTACGCGTTCACCGACCTGCAGTCGTTCCTCGACATCTACTACGCGGGCGCGAGCGTGCTGCTCACCGAGCAGGACTTCTACGACATGACGATGGCCTACTGCGAGCGTGCGCTCGCGGACAACGTCGTGCACACCGAAATATTCTTCGATCCGCAAACGCACACCGAGCGCGGCGTGGCGATCGAAACCGTGGTCGCGGGCATCGACCGCGCGCTCGCCGACGCCGAAAAGCGCGGCCTCACGAGCAAGCTGATCCTCTGTTTCCTGCGCCATCTGAGCGAAGCCGATGCGCTCGCCACGTTCGACGCCGCGCTGCCGCTGTTCGACCGCTATCCGCGCATGATCGGCGTAGGCCTCGACTCGTCCGAGCGCGGCCATCCGCCCTCGAAATTCGAGCGCGTGTTCGAGAAGGCGCGCGCGAAGGGCCTGAAGCTCGTCGCGCATGCGGGCGAGGAAGGCCCGCCCGCCTACATCTACGAAGCGCTCGACCTGCTCAAGGTCGACCGCGTCGATCACGGCGTGCGCAGCATCGAAGATCCTGCGCTCGTCACGCGCCTCGCCGACACGCGCGTCGCGCTCACCGTCTGCCCGCTCTCGAACCTCAAGCTCTGCGTGTTCGACGACATGACGAAGCACACGCTCAAGCAACTGCTCGACGAAGGCGTCGCGGTGACCGTCAACTCCGACGATCCCGCCTACTTCGGCGGCTACGTGAACGAGAACTACAGCGCCATCATCAGCGCGCTGAAGCTCGACGACCAGGAGGTGTACACGATCCTGCGCAACGGCTTCGAGGCGTCGTTCGTGACGCCCGAAGAACGCGCTGCGCTGATCGCGAAGCTCGATCAGTACTGGAGCGGCGCCGTGGTCTGATCCCGCGCAGGACGTCCCAACTTAGGGCTTCACCCTTTACAGGGACCGGCGCGCGAGCGCCGGCCCCAGGGCTTTTGCGCGCCGCGTTTTCAGGAGCGGCGCGCACGCAGCGCGCCATCTGCGAAGACGCAAGGCACGCGCGAATCCTGCTTATGAATACCTGAAATTTTTGGAGACGATGTTCCCATGACTCAATCGGCTTATCGCGCAAAACTGTTGACGTTCACCGGCGACCCCGCGCAGTCGCCCGATGCCGCCGTGTTCCACGAAGACGGCGTCGTGATCGTCGAAGATGGCCGCGTGGCCGCGTCGGGCGCCTGGTCGGCGCTGCGCGCCAGCGTGGCCGACGGCGCGACGGTGCACGACCTGCGCGACAAGCTGATCGTGCCGGGCTTCATCGACACGCACATTCACTACCCGCAGACCGACATGATCGCGTCGCCCGCGCCGGGTCTGCTGCCGTGGCTCGAAACGTACACGTTCCCGACCGAGCGCGGTTTCGCGGACGAAGGCGTGGCGGGCGACACGGCGCGCTTTTTCGTCGACGAGCTGCTCGCCTGCGGCACGACCACGGCGCTCGTCTACTGCACGGTGCACAAGCAGTCGGCCGACGCGCTCTTCACGGCGAGCGCGGCGAAGAACATGCGCATGATCGCGGGCAAGGTGCTGATGGACCGCCACTGCCCCGAGTTCCTGCGCGACACGCCGCAGACCGGCTACGACGACAGCGCGGAGCTCATCTCGCGCTGGCACAACAACGGCCGTCAGATGTACGCGCTCACGCCGCGCTTTGCGCCCACCTCGACCGAGGCGCAGCTCGAAGCGTGCGAAGCACTCGCGAAGGCGCACGGCGACATCTTCATTCAGAGCCACGTCGCGGAGAATCTCGACGAAGTGAAGTGGGTGAAGGAGCTGTTCCCGCGCCAGCGCAGCTATCTCGACGTCTACGATCGTTACGGACTCCTGCGTCGCCGCGCCGTGTACGGCCACTGCATCTGGCTCGACGACGAAGACCGCCAGCGCATGGCGCAGACCGGCACGGTTGCCGCGCACTGCCCGACTTCGAACCTGTTCCTCGGCAGCGGCCTGTTCGACTTCGACAAGGCCCAGGCCTCGCAGATGCCCGTCACGCTCGCGACGGACGTGGGCGGCGGCACGTCGTTCTCGATGCTGCAAACCATGAACGAGGCGCACAAGGTCGCGCGCATGGGCGGCCATCACCTGACCGCCACGCGCATGTTCTGGCTCGCCACGGCGGGCGCGGCGGCCGCGCTCGATCTCGCCGACAAGATCGGCACGCTCGCGCCGCAAAGCGAAGCGGACTTCGTCGTGCTCGACCCGCAGGCGACGCCGCTGCTCGCGCGCCGCACCGCGCGCGCCGAATCGCTCGAAGAGCTGCTGTTCGCGCTCGCCCTGCTCGGCGACGACCGCGCCGTGTTCGAGACCTACGCGGCCGGTGCACGCGTGCACAGCCGTGATGAAGCGAAGCGCTGAGAACCGTCGATCCGACAGGATCGGTAACGCATCTTGTCGGAAAATGCCGGTGTTATAATCCGGCGTTCATTGGGGAGTAGCCGCCCCGCCTCGTGCCACCCGGCCAGCCTTCATGGTTTGCCGCGCGCCGCGCACGTGAGGCGGGGGCGTCCGTCAACAGACTTGGCCTGCGTGGCCATGGCGGATGCAGCCTCGGGCCTGGCGAGACCGATGACTCATGACCGCCGCTACAGGGCCCGGCGGGTCGTGGGTCGTCGCTCGCACTCATCTCGGCCCGAGGATCATCAAAACGTGAATCAAGCCTTTCTCGTCTCAACAGGCGCGGTCGCGCTCGCCGAAATCGGCGACAAGACGCAGTTGCTCTCGCTCGTGCTCGCGGCGCGCTATCGCAAGCCCATGCCGATCATCCTCGGCGTGCTGGTCGCCACGCTCGTCAATCACTCGGGCGCGGGCGCGCTCGGCACCTGGCTCGGCTCGCTCGTCACGCCTTCGGTGATGCGCTGGGCGCTTGCCGCATCCTTCGTGGCGATGGGGCTGTGGATACTCGTGCCCGACAAGCTCGACGAAGGCGAAGCCAACGTCAATCGCACGCGGCTGGGCGTGTTCGGGGCTACCGTCGTCACCTTCTTTCTCGCCGAGATGGGCGACAAGACCCAGATCGCGACCGTCGCGCTCGCCGCGCGCTTTCACGACTTCTTCGGCGTGGTGGCCGGCACGACGCTCGGCATGATGATCGCGAACGTGCCCGCGATCCTGCTGGGCGACCGCTTCGCGCACAAGCTGCCGACGAAGCTCGTGCACGGCATTGCCGCCGTGCTGTTCGTGGTGCTCGGCGTGCTCGCGATCATGGGCGTGGGCGTCTGACGCAACGGGGAACGGGACGCGTGAGCGCCCCAAAAGCAAAGCGCGCCTGACCTTCGAGTCCGGCGCGCTTTCGTTCACTCATGCCAACCGTCAGGTTGACCGGTCACTTTGCCGGGGCAGCCCCTGCCGGCGCCGCTGTAGCCGCCGGCGGCAACGCGGCGGCGGCCGGCGCCTCGTTCGGCGCCCCGCCGTTCTTGTCCACCGGCAGCCTGACCTGTTGCACCGAGCCGTTCTGTAGCGGGAAGTTCGACAGCGCACTGCGCACCAGATACGGCATCACATGCACGAGCGAAGGATCGTCGCCCGATGTGCGTGCCGTGACGTTATAGACTTCCTTCCCGCTCGCTTTTTCCGTGATGCGTATGCCAAGCGCATGCGAATACACCGGGTAGGTCTGGTTCACGTAGGCGGGGCCCCAGGGACCCCAAGGCCCCCACGGATTGAACGGCCCCCAGTACGGGGCAGGCCACGGGTTGTAGAAGACCGGCTGCGCGACCGTCACCGTGTCCATGCGGCTGCCGTAGGCGAGGCCCACGAGATAGCGCGCCTGCTGCTCGGGCACCTGGCGGAATGCATACGGGGCGAGGCCGCCCGCGACGAGATTCTCGTAGGTCGATTGCTCGATACTTTGCTGCTGGTCCGGATTGCGCGTGAACGCGTAGGTGCGCGTGGCGTCGCTGCCGCCCTCCCACGCGGAGAACGCGGTCACCTGGCTTGTCACGTAGGTGGTGCAGCCGGACAGCGTCACGGCAAGCGCCGCCAGCATCAGCAGCGCGCGGTGGGTCCATCGGTCGGGCATCATGGTCTTCTCGTTGCAGTCTTGCCAGGGGTGGTGAAAGGCTGTCGTCTCACAGTCGTCTTCGCGACAGGCCCCGATCATACTGACTCGCGCGCCGGCGCGAAAGTTCGGCGCCGTGCCGCGGCCCACGCCTTCGGGCCACTTCGGACAAGCCGACCGAGCCTTTGTACAATGGGACGACCGGCCGCCGCATTGACCGTCAAGGCGCGGCCTCCCCATATCGCCATCCGACCCGAAGCTTTCCCGCACGAGACCATGTCCGATACCGCCACGCCCACCGTGATCCGCCGCGAAGAGTACGCGCCGCCCGCCTTCCTGATCGACACCGTCGACCTCGAATTCGACCTCGTGCCCGAGCGCACCCTCGTCAAGAGCACGCTGCGCGTGCGCCGCAACCCCGATGCCAAGCCTGACGCGCACCTCGAATTGATGGGCGAGCAACTCGAATTCATCGGCGCGCAAATCGATGGCCAGCCGTACGAGTACGTGCGCGCGCACGAACACGGCCTCACGGTCGAGAACGTGCCCGACGCGTTCACGCTCACGCTCACCGGCGCCTGCAACCCGGAAGCGAACACCACGCTCTCGGGCCTTTACGTGTCGAGTGGCAACTTCTTCACGCAATGCGAAGCCGAGGGCTTTCGACGCATCACCTGGTTCCTCGACCGCCCCGATGTGATGTCGACCTACACCGTCACGCTGCGCGCCGACAAGGCCGCGTACCCGGTGCTGCTCTCGAACGGCAATCTCGTCGCGGAAGGCGATCTGCCCGACGGCCGCCACTATGCGAAGTGGGAAGACCCGTTCCGCAAGCCGAGCTACCTGTTCGCGCTGGTGGCGGGCAAGCTCGTGGCGCTCGAAGAGCGCATCAAGAGCGGCTCGGGCAAGGAAAAGCTGCTGCAGGTGTGGGTCGAGCCGCACGATCTCGACAAGACGCGCCACGCGATGGACTCGCTGATCCACTCGATCCGCTGGGACGAGCGGCGCTTTGGCCTCGAACTCGATCTCGACCGCTTCATGATCGTCGCCGTGAGCGACTTCAACATGGGCGCGATGGAGAACAAGGGGCTCAATATCTTCAACACGAAGTATGTGCTGGCGAATCCGGAAACGGCCACCGACGTCGACTTCGCCAACATCGAAGCCGTGGTGGGCCACGAGTATTTCCACAACTGGACCGGCAACCGCGTGACCTGCCGCGACTGGTTCCAGCTGAGCCTGAAGGAAGGCCTCACGGTGTTCCGCGACCAGGAGTTCTCGGCGGCCATGTCGGGCGGCGACGAGAACGAGGCCGCGCGCGCGACCAAGCGCATCGAGGACGTACGCGTGCTGCGCCAGATGCAGTTCGCCGAGGACGCGGGCCCGATGGCGCATCCGGTGCGCCCCGAGAGCTACGTCGAGATCAACAACTTCTACACGATGACCGTCTACGAGAAAGGCGCGGAAGTCGTGCGGATGTACCAGACGCTGTTCGGCCGCGACGGCTTTCGCAAGGGCATGGACCTCTACTTCCAGCGCCACGACGGCCAGGCGGTGACCTGCGACGACTTCCGCCGCGCGATGGCCGACGCCAATGGCCGCGACCTCGCCCAGTACGAGCGCTGGTATAGCCAGGCGGGCACGCCGCGCGTGACCGTCACGACGCAATACGACGCAGCCGCGAAGCGCTATGGCGTGACGCTCGCGCAAGGCTATGCGAACGGCTCGCCCGCTGCGCGCGAAACGCAAAAGGGGCCGCTCCTGATCCCGTTTGCGATCGGCCTGATCGGCCCCGACGGCGCGGACCTGTCGCTGACGCTCGAAGGCGAACAACGCGCGACGGGCACGACACGCGTGCTCGAGCTCACCGAGACGCAGCAGACCTTCACCTTCGTCGACGTCTCACACAAGCCCCTGCCCTCGCTGCTGCGCAACTTCTCCGCGCCGGTCATCGTGGAGTACGACTACAGCAACGACGAGCTCGCATTCCTGCTCGCGCATGACAGCGATCCGTTCAACCGCTGGGAGGCGGGCCAGCGCCTCGCCACGCGTGAACTGCTCGCGCTGGCCGCCCGCGCCGGCGCCGGACAGCCGCTCGTGCTGAATGACGCGCTCGTGAAAGCCTTTGCCCACGTACTGACCGATGCGTCGCTCTCGCCGTCGTTCCGCGAGCTCGCGCTGATGCTGCCTTCGGAAACCTACCTCGCGGAGCAAATGGCGGAGTCGGATCCCGCCGCCGTGCACACCGCGCGCCAGTTCGTGCGCAAGGGCCTCGCCGCGGCGCTCAAGGCCGAATGGCTCGCCGCCTACGACGCCAACCTCACGCCGGGCGCCTACGAGCCCACGCCGGAAGCGGCCGGCCGCCGCGGCCTGAAGAACCTCGCGCTCTCCTACCTCTCGGAGCTCGACGACCCCGCCGACGCCGTACGGCTCGCCACCGCGCAATACGACGGTGCGAACAACATGACCGACCGCGCGGCCGCGCTTTCGGCGCTGATGAACGCCGCGGCGGGCACGGGCGGCGACTATGCGAAGCAGGCGCTCGAGGACTTCTACGTGCGCTTCGAGAAGGAGCCGCTCGTCATCGACAAGTGGTTCTCGCTGCAGGCCACGCAGCGCGGCACGGCGCAGCGTCCGATGATCGAGACCGTGCGCGCGCTGATGCGGCATCCGGCCTTCAATCTGAAGAATCCGAACCGCGCGCGCTCGCTGATCTTCAGCTTCTGCGCGGCCAATCCGGCGCAATTCCACGCGGCGGACGGCTCGGGCTACGCGTTCTGGGCCGAGCAGGTCATCGCGCTCGACGCCATCAACCCGCAGGTTGCCGCGCGCCTTGCGCGCAATCTCGAGCTGTGGCGCCGCTTCACGCCCGCGCTGCGCGAGGCGATGCGCGCCGCCCTCGAGCAGGTCGCCGCACAGGCGAAGTCGCGCGACGTGCGCGAGATCGTGGAAAAGGCGCTGGCGTAAGCCTGACTGAGCGCGGCAGGCGGCGGCACGCCGTCCTGCCGCGCGGCGTGCCACCCGATTGCGCACACGCAAGACACACTGCCGGCCTTCGCGGCCGGCATTTTTGTGCGCATTTTTTCTGCATTATTTTTCCGTCTGCGATGCGCGCCAGCGCGATCGGGCGCATTTTCAGGATTGGCCGCCCGGGCCCCCCGGCGCGCCAGGCCGGGCATTGGCGAACTTTTTTTGCAGTGCCGCAAGCGGGGCGCCCTCCGTCCAGCAGGTAGAATTGCGCTATTCCCAAGCGCATCCGGAGTACTGCAATGGCATTGCAACGTCGTACCACTCTCACGAAATACCTGATCGAGCAGCAGCGCGAGCACAGCAACCTCCCGGCCGATCTGCGTCTGTTGATCGAAGTTGTCGCGCGCGCGTGCAAGGCGATCAGCTACAACGTCAGCAAGGGCGCGCTCGGCGATGCGCTCGGCACCGCCGGCAGCGAGAACGTCCAGGGCGAAGTGCAGAAGAACCTCGACATCCTGTCGAACGAAATCCTGCTCGACGCCAACGAATGGGGCGGCAACCTCGCGGCCATGGCGTCCGAGGAAATGGAAACCTTCTTCCCGATCCCGGCCAACTATCCGAAGGGCGAGTATCTGCTCGTGTTCGACCCGCTCGACGGCTCGTCGAACATCGACGTGAACGTCTCGATCGGCACGATCTTCTCGGTGCTGCGCTGCCCGGACGGCCAGCAGGCCACCGAAGAATCGTTCCTGCAGCCCGGCACCAAACAGGTCGCGGCCGGCTACGCCGTCTACGGCCCGCAGACCGTGCTCGTGCTCACGACCGGCAACGGCGTGAACTGCTTCACGCTCGACCGCGAACTCGGCTCGTGGGTGCTCACGCAGAGCAACATGCGCATTCCCGAAGAGACGCGCGAGTACGCGATCAACGCTTCGAACGCGCGCCACTGGTATGAGCCGGTGCAGCAGTACATTGGCGAGCTGAACGCAGGCAAGGACGGCCCGCGCGGCGAGAACTTCAACATGCGCTGGATCGCCTCGATGGTCGCCGACGTGCACCGTATCCTGAACCGCGGCGGCATCTTCATGTATCCGGCCGACAAGCGCGACCCGTCGAAGCCGGGCAAGCTGCGCCTCATGTACGAAGCGAACCCGATGTCGTTCATCGTCGAGCAGGCCGGCGGCATGGCGACCAACGGCGAGCAGCGCATTCTCGACATTCAGCCGAAGAGCCTGCACGAGCGTGTGGCCGTGTTCCTCGGCTCGAAGAACGAGGTGGAGCGCGTGACGCGCTACCACCAGGAAGCGAAAAAATAAAAAAAGATGAAGGAAGGGCTTGCATATTCTGCTAATCTTTCCTATAATCTTCCTTCTCTGATGTGACGCCGGAATAGCTCAGACGGTAGAGCAGCGCATTCGTAATGCGAAGGTCGGGGGTTCGATTCCTCTTTCCGGCACCACCAAGATTCAAGCAAAAAGCCCAGTCTTCGACTGGGCTTTTTGCTTTGCGCCGCCGCTTTCCGTCACGATGGCGCACCCGCATCTTTAGCGGTGCGATGACAAAGAAGCCTCCAGCGCCTCCCCCACCTCCCCGACCACGTCATCCCAGCGCCCCAGCTCACGCTGCCTGAAAAGCCGCGCCGACGGATACCACGGTGTATCGTTGCGGCCCGTCATCCAGCGCCAGTCGGTGCAGGTCGGCAGCAGGATCCACACCGGCACGCCCGCGGCGCCCGCCAGATGCGCAACCGATGTATCCACGGTGATCACGAGGTCGAGCGACTGCACGATGGCGAGCGTATCGGTGAAGCTGCCGATCTCCGGCCCGAGCGGTGTGTTCTCGATGCCGGGCGGCAACGCCTCCACTTCGCTCTGCGCCGCGCCCTTTTGCAGCGCAAACCACGCCACGCCTCGCCGCTCGAGCACCGGATGCAGCGCACGCAGGGCGATGGAGCGATAGCGGTCGAATTCGTAATCGGGATTGCCGGCCCACACCAGGCCTATTCGGCGCGTGGGCGCGTCCGTGTCTATCGCGCCGGCAAGCCGCTCGCGCCAACGGCCAACGACCCCGGAAGGCGCACCGAGGTACGGCATCGCGAGCGGCAACATGCTCGCGCTCAGCTTCATGTATTCGGGAAAGCGGAACATGCGGCTCCAGAAGTCGTAGGGACCGGGCGGCAGCGCAGTCCAGACCCTGTTCACCCCGCTCGCACACGCCGCCACGTCGCCTAGTGCCTCGCCAACCCAGACATCGACGATTGCCCCCTGGCGCTGCAGCCAGTCGGCGTAGCGCAGCGACTGGATCTGGTCGCCCAGTCCCTGCTCGCCGACGAGCAAGAAGCGTCGCCCGGCAACGGGCTCGCCGCCCCACTCCGGGAAGCCTGGCTGCGCCAGCGTGCTGTTCTGCGGCAGACGTTCGTGCCAGCGGTAATGGCGCCAGCCCTCCTCAAACTCTCCGTCACGCAGCAGCGACACGGCAACGTTGAACTGCAGATGTGCGTCGTCGGGCATCAGACGTGCAGCCTCGACGCTGTGCCGCCGCATGCGCGCGAATTCGCCGAGCATGTTCGACGCATAGGCGGCGTTGTGATGCAGGCCGGCGACCGCGGCATCCACCTTTAACCCTTGCGTAGCGACTTCGTACGCCAATTCGTATCGATGAAGTTCGTTCAGGTGGAATGCGAGTTCGTCGAGCGCGTTGGGATCCGCAGCGAAAGCCGTGCGCATGCGTCCGATCTGCGCATCCGTTTCCCGGGCATTTCCAAGGTGTGACAGCGCCTTGATCAAATCGACGCCATCGGCAAGGCGCGAGGCACCGAGCGCCCATGCGCGGTGCAGGTGCTTGACGGCCTCTTCGTGGCGCCCGTCTTCGAGGCTGAGCGTGGCGAGACGGCGCACGGCGTGGTGAAGCCCGGGATCGAACCCGAGCGCCTTTTCGTAATGCGCACACGCTTCGGCGCGGCGGCCGGCGAGCTTCAGCGCGTCGCCCAGATTGCGATGCAGGCTGGCCGTGCCACCGTAGAGTGCGAGGGCCCGGTGATAGAAGGCCTCCGCTGCGATGTGCTCGCCTGCCAGCGCCGCGAGCAGGCCGCGATGCTCCCATAATTCGGCACGCTCCGGCACGACATTGATTGCGCGTTCCAGCCAGTCGCGCGCAACGCCCTGCTCTCCGTTACGAAAATGCGCGAGCGCGGTGCGATGCAGTGCGTGCACATGGCGGGGTTCTGCGGCAAGCACGTCCTGATAGCCACGCAGCGCTTCAGCCATTTGGCCGCGGTCGAAGTATTGGTCGGCGCGCGCAAGCAAGGCTTGTGTGGTCGAGTCGTCGGACGCAATAGCGGCCAGTGCAGTACCGTCTTGATGGCTCATTGTGTGTTCACGCAACAGATGTGCGCGATGCCCGGATTGAGGAGTGAAGTTCGAGAGACTTAAAACGCTGAGGCGGCGGGCTACCGACGGCCGATGCCCGCACGATGCTTGAGTCGAAGCTTTTTGAAGATAGCGAAGATCGCCAGGCAGCCGAATCAGACAATGCTGAAATCCACGCAGAGCCTCAGACAATCCCACGCTTCTCGCGCAGAAAGTCGATGAAGGCGCGCAGCTTCGGCGGCAATCGCGCGCGCCCAGGCGTGTACAAATAGAAGCCGGGAAACGATGGGCACCAGTCTTGAAGCACGGGCACGAGGCGCCCGCTGTCGAGTTGCGCGCGCACATAATCCTCGATCACGTGCAGCAAGCCCACGCCTTCTTCGGCGGCCCGGACCATCGTCCGCAAGTCGTTGGTCACGAAGCGCCCTTGCGTGAGCACGTCGAACACGCGCTGTGGCTCATCGCGCCGCGCGAACTCCCACCGGTAGACGCCGCCCGTAGCGAAGCGGTAGTGCAGGCAGTCGTGAGCGGCGAGATCGTCGGGCGTGGCCGGCGGCGCTTGACGCCTGAAGTACGCCGGCGCACCCACCACGGCAAGGCGGATCGGGCCGCCGATCGGCACCGCCACCATGCCCGGCGCGAGCGATTCGCCGAGCCGGATGCCCGCGTCGAACCCTTCACCCACGAGATCGGCAAAGGCGTCGTCCAGCGCGAGCTCAAGGCGAATTTGCGGATGCCGCTCCATGAATTCCGCGAGATGCGGCAACACGAGCAGCTCGCTCGCGACGCGCGGCAGATTGATGCGCAACGCGCCGGCGGGCTGATCGCGCGAGGCGTCGAGCGCATCGAACGCCGCCTCGATCTCGGTGAGCGCCGGCTGCACGCGCGCGAGAAACTGCGCGCCCGCTTCGGTGAGCGCGACGCGGCGCGTCGTGCGGTTGAAGAGCCGCACGCCCAGCTGGGTTTCGAGCGCGCGCACGCTTTGCGAGAGCGCCGACGTGGACAACCCGCAAGCGAGTGCCGCGCGTGTGAAGCTGCCGTGGCGCGCGACGGCGGCGACCGCGAGCAGTGCGGGCAGGCGCGTCGCGAGAGCGGGTGCGCCAGGCGTTGCGGCGAAGGTCGGATCCATCTGCCCTCCATTGTGAAGTCCGGCTTCACAGTCCTTTCAGATGGACCCGATTTTTCCACAGAATGATCGGGCGCAAGATGAGGCCGTACTCACCACTCACCTGCGCGCCTCGCGCGGGATCGGACACTCGCCATGAAACTCGACACCTACACCCTGCTCGGCCGCTCGGGCCTGCGCGTCAGCCCCATCGCTCTTGGCACGATGACGTTCGGAACCGAATGGGGCTGGGGCGCGGACGAAGCCAGCGCGCGCCGCCTCTTCGATCTCTATGTCGACGCCGGCGGCAACTTCATCGATACCGCCGATCTCTACACGGAAGGCACGAGCGAAACCTGGGTCGGACGCTTCGCCGCCGCGCGCGGCCTGCGCGAGCAACTCGTGATCGCCACCAAGTATTCGTACAACGCCCAAATGGGCAATCCCAACGCGGGCGGCAATCATCGCAAGAACTTGCTGCGCGCGCTCGAAGGCTCGCTCAAGCGCCTCGGCACCGATTACATCGACCTCTATTACCTGCACACATGGGACCGCATGACGCCCGCCGACGAAGTGATGCGTGCCATGGACGACGCGGTGCGCGCGGGCAAGATCCGCTACGTGGGGCTCTCGGACGTGCCGGCCTGGTATGCCGGCCGCGCGCAGACCCTCGCCGATTGGCGCGGCTTCGAGCCCGTCGCGGCGATGCAGCTCGAATACTCGCTGATCGAGCGCAACGCCGAGCACGAGTTCGCCGATCTCGCGACGCAGCTGGGCATGGGGCTCGTGCCCTGGAGTCCGCTCGGCATGGGCGTGCTATCGGGCAAGTATCGGCCTTCGCAATCGGGCGCGGATGGCGCGGCGGGCCTCACGGCCGTAGCAGGCGCGGGCCGGCTGCAAACCGTGGGCCCGAAGCCGCCGCCCGGCTTCGACAAGCTCTCGCCGCGCAACTTCGCGATCGTCGCCGAACTCGAGCGCGTCGCGCATGAAGCCGGCCGGCCGATGGCACAGGTGGCGCTGAACTGGCTGTATCAGAAGCGAGGCGTGTCCAGCATCATCGTTGGGGCGACGAAGGCCGCGCAGCTCGAGGAGTCGCTTGGTGCGCTCGACTTTACGCTCGCGCCGGAACTCGTCGCGCGCCTCGACGCGGCGTCCGAGCCCGTCCACCCTTTCCCGTACTACATGTTCGCGGACGGCCATCAGGCGCGCATTCACGGCCAGGTGAACGTGCGCGCGGTACCGGCGAACCACGCCCATGTGCAGCAGGTTCCGGCGCCGGTGCAGTCCTGAGGGGGCAACAGGGCCGCATCGATATGCGGCCGTTCACGCCAGCAATCATTTATGGGAGTGCTGGCATTAACTCGCTGCAAAATGCAGACATATGACGAGAAACCCGTTCGACCGATACGAACGCTTACACCGTTTTAATTATGTTTAAAGTTCTCGGGTCAAGCTCGCCCGATAATGGGCCGATATAGCGGGTAACGGGTAGGCAGTCGCACAAGGGCGGCACGCAACGCACGACCACGCTTGCCGGGTAGCGCAGCAAGACGCCGCCGCACTTGTGCGGCGGCCGCCAGCACCCCCGGGAGGAGCGCTGCGACAGCGCAGCAGGAGCGTCGATTACACGACGCGCCAGCGCCCCGCAGACTGAAGCGGCATGCAGGCATCGTTAAGTGCAACCAAGAAAGTATATTCCCACTCTGTTAATAAGTTATCCCGATGTGCAAATAAAGCAACACGCGCACCAGAAAAACTCCGTTGCGTTGGCGGGCACTAGCGCGATTGAAGGGCGCAGTCGGATAATTGCCTTACATAGGAGAAAGATCATGGATGCCAAACCGCCAAGGATTCCGACCCCGGACCAAGTATTCAGCCCGGATCCGGAACCGGTGGCCGTCGAGTTTCTCGGCGACGAATTGCCCGCTCACGTTCGGGCATTTCTCGACGAGCAGCGCAAGGCACACGAACAGAAGTGACGGGGAAGCGCACTGGCGCTAGACGTGCAAAACAAGCGGCCGGCCCGAGCGGGTATTGGCGTGTGTTTTTGCGCGCACAGGATCGCACTATCGCAACGATGGTGCGCGCGGCTGGTTGCGCCCATACTGACGAGCCTCAGCTCGCTTAACGCACGCGCGTTCGATAGAGCGCGCGTGTGGTTTATATCGTGCGCAAAACGTGCGCAAACGCACCGGCAATCCAGATCGTTTTTCACCGCACTGACGGTATTCGCGACGACGGGCTCTCGCTCGCACGTTCGCCAATAACGCAGCAAGCGCCTCATAACCGGCTATCCTTCGCTTTTCCCTCTTCGGCCAGCCGGCCAGCCCTCCCTCAATGAAATCCGCATTCCGCGCCCTCGCTGCCTGCGCCGCTGCACTCCTGATCATCTTGCCGGTCACCTCGGCACACGCCGACGGCGACGACACCGCGCTCACCAATCTCGTTGCACTCGTGGCGCAGCGCCTCTCGCTGGCTGAGCCCGTCGCACAGTGGAAATGGCTCAACCACAAGCCGATCACCGACACGCCACGCGAAAACGCGCTGCTCGCCGACGTGCAGAAACGCGCCGCGGCGGCGGGCGTCGATCCGGCGTTCGCACGAAGCTTCTTCCGCGATCAAATCGATGCGAGCACGCAAGTGCAGCAAGCGCTCTTCGCGAGCTGGCAGTCGTCGCAGCCGCCCGCCGGCCCGGCGCCGGATCTCGCGACCGTCACGCGCCCACAACTCGATCGCCTGACGGCACAGCTTATCGGCGCACTCGCGCGCGTGCAGCCCACGCGTGCCGCGGATGACTGCCCGGCGCGCGTCGCGCGTGCAGTTGCAAACTGGAAGGAATTGACGCGTTACGACTCCACGCGCGCCGCGGCCATGACGCACGCGCTTGGACATGTCTGCGAAGGGGGCGGTGTAGGCGGTACGGCTTAAGCCGCCGAATCGACCATCGGACGCCGGCTCTCGGGCCGCGTCAGGCCGCGTTCGTCAGCCCGTCGGCAACCAGGTCCCGCAAAGGCAGTACGCGCAGGCCCTTCTCGAGGCGGCTCTGCAAAATGCGCCACGTCGACAGTTCGAACGGAGCAACGGCCGCGGCCGACGCGGCAACGAGACTGGCCGCCTGCACCGCGCTCGCCGCCACACCGAGGTAGCACCAGCGATCGATCACATGCAACACGGGCTGGTCGTGCGCGGCATCGCGCTCCTCCACCAGCACGGCACCATCGAACGGCCAGGGTGCGTCCGCCGGGTCGTGTTTCGAAACGCGTGGCACGCGGTTGAACGACGGGCGCATTTGCGCGATCCATCGCGCCTCGACGAAGAGCGCGCCCAGCTCCCCGCCCGTCGCCTGCCATTCCACACGCCGGATCTGCTGCGCCATACGCTGCTCACGCGATGAACGCCGCTCGCCCGACAAATGCGAACGCACACGCTGACGCACGCGCACGCTGCGCCCAACATAGAGCGGCACGTCGTTCTCGCCGTAGAACACATAGACGCCATGGCCGGCTGGCGCAGTATCGATCAGATCGTCGGTGATATCGCCCGCAAGGCGGTGCCGGCGCGTGAGTCGTTCGACCTGCCCGGCAAGCATCTGCGTGGGTACGAGCCCGGGCAGGCGCTGCCAGAATTGCCAGAGCAGATCGGCGTCGGCAAGCGCGCGGTGCCGATCGGCCGGCACGAGCGCGTGGCGCTCCACCAGCGCGTCCAGGCCGTGGCGCTTCTCGGCGGGAAACAGGGCCCGAGACAGGCGCACCGTGCACAGCACATCGGGATTGAACGCAAAGCCGGCGCGCTCGAACTCGGCACGCAGAAAGCCGCGGTCGAAACTGGCGTTATGCGCGATGAAGAGCTTGCCCGAGAGCCGTTCGAACAGCGCGGGCGCTATTTCGGCAAAGGTGGGCGCCCCGCGCACCATGGCGTCGGTAATGCCGGTGAGCTGCTGAATAAAGGGCGGTATCGCCTGTTGCGGGTCGACCAGCGAACTCCATCGCGTGGCCAGCCCATCCTTCACCTCGACAACCCCGACCTCGGTAATGCGGTGATCGCCCACCGATCCGCCCGTCGTTTCTAGATCCACGAAAACCAGCGGGCCATCGCCGGACGGAAGTTCGGCGCTCAAGAGGGTGTCGGACATGGTGAAACGGCAAGACGAGAATGAGAAGTGCGCCCAAGTATGCCTTGTTTGGGCGAAGCGCGCAGGGTCTTCACGCCACAGCAGCTTTCCTGGCGGCGTGACTTAATCAACCTGCCGGCGGGATTTTGAATTGGGGTTTTCCCGCTGATTACGTGAATGTCTTAAAGATGCGCAATGCTATTACGCGAATTCCTGCGCCCCAAAATAAAAAAGCCCTGGGGTCTCCAGGGCTGCTTGCCGCGGGGAGCAGGCGCGCCGGCCCGCTCGCGCGCCGCGCTTACAGCGGCTGAATGTTCGCTGCCTGCTTGCCCTTCGGGCCGACCTTGACGTCGAACGAGACGCGCTGGTTCTCCTTCAGCGACTTGAAGCCTTCCGAGCGGATCTCCGAGAAGTGCGCGAACAGGTCGTCGCCGCCGGCGTCAGACGTGATGAAGCCAAAGCCCTTCGCATCATTGAACCATTTGACAATACCGGTTTCCATCTTTCAGTTTCCCTAGAAATATAATGACGCGGGCAATATCCTCACGCCGAAAGCCAACTGACTCGCCTCTCTGCATTCCCCATTGGAATTGAAGCTGAAAGGTAATTCAGAATCGTCGTTATACGGGGAACGTCAATCGCCAGTCAAGCGAATTTTTTATAACAGCAATCCCATCTCAGAGATAAACCAGCAAGCATCAAAAGGCATGCAGATATATATGCGTGAGAAATGAATATGCATGAAGACTACTTTTTTACCGGTTAATGGAAGACCGGTGCCGGATCGGGCAAGATTGCCCCAGATGTAACAATACGTGTCAATCGTAAGTGTTTTTACCGGTTGTTCGAGTAATACATTCAATCCATCATGAATACCGTTAGCGTGCAATGGGAGGCAACCATGCTGACAGCACTACGACAGTGGTTTCATTGGCTCGTCCAGATCGACGGCACCGATCCGGCAACCGGAACGACGGCCGAGCTCGAGGCGTACGGATCATGGCACGGCGACCATTGGCACAACCTGCTGTGTTCCCCTATGGACGCTCGACACTATGTAATGGAAGATTGGAGCCTGCAGCCGGAGCCGCCGGAGGATCCCGCCAGGTAAAGGCTACGAGGGCCTGCGAAGCGCGGCCAGCGGGACGCGGGCAAAAAAAAGCGCGGCTGTGGGCCGCGCTGACAAAGGTTTGGAGATCTTTTTCGTCAACGAAAAAGTCTGCTTCGAAAAGCAGCCATTGCAGTATAGCCGCAGGACCGCTGGCTCATTAACGCTGTCCAGCACAACCATCTGTTACGTGGGTAGCAATAATCGTGATTGACCCGGATTAGCGTTGTTTTTCACGATCAATTGGTGTAGCGATCGCACAACGCCGTTCGGTTGACACCCTCCCCCCGTCTTCCTGAATCTCGCTGAAAGCCCCAACCAGTAAGGCCTAACGCGAATCTCAATATCATTTCTGATTTCGCAATACTTTATTGCGTGAATCGGAATGCCCCCTTTCCGGGCACCGTCTCTACACTCTGCCTGTCCGGAAACCGACTTCGACGGATTAACGCGCCACGCGAGTATTGCCTCTCGCTGCCCATCGCGTGGACGGTTTCCCAAACAGGGTTCAACGAAACCCACCTCTGTTCTCGGAGTTTACAAAGATGAAAAAGACTCTCATGGTCGCTGCCCTCACGGGCGTTTTTGCAACGGCTGCGCACGCGCAAAGCAGCGTTACGCTGTACGGCCTGATCGACGCCGGCATCACCTACACGAACAACCAGGGTGGCCACAGCGCCTGGCAAGCAACGAGCGGCACGGTCAACGGCAGCCGTTGGGGCCTGCGCGGTGCTGAGGACCTCGGTGGCGGTCTGAAGGCCATCTTCACGTTGGAAAACGGCTTCAACATCGACAACGGTACGCTGGGCCAAAAGGGCCGTATGTTCGGCCGTCAAGCGTTCGTTGGTCTGGCTAGCGACCAGTACGGCGCGGTCACCCTCGGTCGTCAGTACGACTCCGTCGTCGACTACCTCGCACCGCTGTCGAACACCGGCACACAATACGGCGGCACGATCGCCGCTCACCCGTTCGACAACGACAACCTGAACAACTCGGTTCGTTTCAACAACACGGTCAAGTACTCGAGCGTCAACTACGCTGGCTTCAAGTTCGGCGGCACGTACTCGTTCTCGAACAGCACCGAATTCGCGAACAACCGTGCTTACAGCGTCGGCGCAACGTATAACTACGGCGGCCTGAACGTTGCTGCTGCCTACCTGCACGCAAACAACGACGTCAACAACCTGCAGATGAACAGCATTTCGTTCTCGGGCGCACAAGCAGGTGACTACACGTTCGCAGCTGGCCGTCAAAGCACGTTCGGTGGCGGCGTGAACTACACGTTCGGCCCGGCAACGGCTGGCTTCGTCTACACGCAGACGCAACTGGGCAACGCGGTTGGCATTTCGCCCTCGCAATCGGGTACTTCGGCCGGCCTCGGCTTCAACGCGAGCAGCGCACGCTTCCAGAACTTCGAAGGCAACGTCCGTTACGCTCTGACCCCGGCCCTGAGCCTGGCAGGTGCCTACACGTACACCCGCGCGAACTTCGGCGGCGGCGTGAACCCGAACTACAACACGGTCGCACTGCAGTCGGACTACGCACTGTCGAAGCGCACCGACGTCTACCTGCAAGGCGACTGGCAGCACGTGTCGTCGAACGATGCTGGCATCGGCGCTTACCTGAACGGTCTGGGTTCGGCTTCGACCCGTCAGGACCAGGTCGCTGTGACGGTTGGTATGCGTCACCGCTTCTAAGCCGCACCGCGCAGGCCACATCGGCCTGCTGTGCAGCTGAAAAGGCGCCGCTTGCGGCGCCTTTTTTCATTTCTGCACGGATGCTCACGCATGCCGCGCCCCAGGGGCCAGGCCAGCGCGTGCCCTGCCGGGCCGCTCACGCCCCGGGCGCCGGATAGCGCACGTCGAGCACGTCGACGGGCTCGGGCCCGGCCGGCGTATGCAGCGTCACCTGATCGCCGATTTTGGCCTTCAGGAGCGCGCGCGCAATGGGCGAAATCCAGCTCACATGACCACGGTCGAGATCGACCTCGTCGACGCCCACGATCGTGATCGTATGCGACTCGCCGTCCTCGGTGCCGTAGTCGACGGTCGCGCCGAAGAACACCTGCTCCACGCTTTCCTGGCGGCTGCTGTCCACGACCTCGGCCAGATCGAGCCGCTTGGTCAAAAAACGGATGCGCCGGTCGATTTCACGCAGCCTGCGCTTGCCGTAGATGTAATCGCCATTCTCGGAGCGGTCGCCGTTCGAGGCGGCCCACGAGACGAGCTTGACCACTTCGGGCCGCTCCTCGTCGATCAGGTGCAGCAGCTCGCTGCGCATGCGCTCGTAGCCCGCGGGCGTCATGTAGTTCTTGGTCCCGGCGGGAATTTCGGGATAACCGGCCTCGAGATCGTCGTCGTCGTTGTCGGTCGATTCTTTGACAAATGCCTTGTTCATGATGGTTCGCTTCACTACACGTTGCTTGTAACTTCGGTCCCTGTGGCCCTCCCCTCAGGTTACACGAAGCGCGTCCTCAGACAAATCGCGATAAGGGCCTTCCCTTTTTTGAAAACGTTGCTATAATCTCACTTCTGCGTGCGGCTGTAGCTCAGTTGGATAGAGTACTTGGCTACGAACCAAGGGGTCGTGGGTTCGAATCCTGCCAGCCGCGCCAACTTTTTCGAGTTTTGCTCAAGTAGCACTGAGGCAAATCTCAGGTAGTACACTGCAGTAAGTAGTATCGTTTTAGCGTGCGGCTGTAGCTCAGTTGGATAGAGTACTTGGCTACGAACCAAGGGGTCGTGGGTTCGAATCCTGCCAGCCGCGCCACCCTTCGAAGGGCCTTCCTGATTCAGGAAGGCCCTTTGTCTTTGTGGCGTCCCGTTAGCGTGGCTAGCGCGGCTCCGTGCCGATATCGCCGATCTGCGCATCCGGGCGCGGCAAGTCCTCCACGTCACCGATCGCACCCGGCTCCCCCACCAGCCTCATGCTCGCCCCCAGCACGGCCTGTGGCTGACGCAGCATCTGCTCCACCGTGTCGCCAAAGCGGCTCTTCACGAACGCGCGCAGCAGCGCCTCGCGCGTCGTAGCGCCATGCGCCTCCACTTTGTGCTGGCTGCCCTCGAACTCGGCCACGCAGCGCGCCGGCGCGTCGCCATGCCGCTCGCTCAACTCGAGGCGCTGAGCGCGATCGAGCACGACGCCGGCGGCCTCCCACGATGTGGAGGGCTCGAAGCGCCCGTCCCACGGCCGGCCGCGGTCGTTGCCGCGCACCGCGACGGTCTCGCCGCTATCGGTGAAATAGATCTCCCGCACGAAGTCCGGCAGGCTGCGCGCCACCCAGTAGTCGAGCGCGAGGCCGGTCAAGTCAGCTACGTTCATTGCGTGCCCTCGTTTCCGGTTGAAATGGGTTCGTGGGGTCGCCACAGGCGCGGCGCACAGGGGCGGCGCCGGACGGCCGCAGAAGATCGGGCCGGGAAGCACAACAAGGCGAACGACACGGCAAGCGGCAGCACAGCCCCACAGGGCCGATGCCCCATCGAAGGGTGACCGCCACAAGCAGCGGCCCACCCAGGGGCCGCCCGTGCCGTCAATAATCGGCGCGCTCGCGCTCGATGCGCATGCCACCCTCGTGGCGATGGTGCCCTTCGTCGCTGGGACGCTCGCGCGTGATGCGCATGACGTCCGGATTCGTGCGCACGCGACGCATGACGTTCGCGAGATGCACGCGGTCGCTCACCTGGATCACGAAGCGCAGCATGTTGGACTCCTGCGCGAGGTCGTCGTCCATGGCGATGTGCACGATGTTGGCGTCGGCGGACGTGATGTCGGCGGCCACGCGGGCAAATACGCCCTTCGTGTTCTTCACGAGCACCTTCACGGCGACGTCGAACAGACGCCCCGGCTGCGGCGCCCACGCCACGTCGATCCAGCGGCCCGGATCGCGCCGGTGGATGCGCTGCGCCACGCGGCAGTCGGTGGTATGGATCGCCATGCCGAGGCCGATGCCGATATAGCCCATGATGTCGTCGCCCGGAATCGGGCGGCAGCAGGCCGAGAGCTGCACCGACATGCCTTCCGTGCCGGTGATGACCACGGGCGGCGCATGCGGTGCGTTCGGGTCGCGCGGCGGATGGTGATGATCGTCGTCGTCGGCGTCCTGGCCGCTCATCAGCACTTCGATGCGCTTGGCCATGACCGCCGCCACGCGCCGGCCAAGGCCGATGTCGGCGAAGATCTCCTGGCGGTTCTTGTTGCCGGTCCACTGGACCAGCTTCTCCCACACTTCCTGCGAGACCTCGGCGAGCTGGTAGCCATAGCCCTTGAGCGCCTGATCGACGAGGCGCTCGCCCAGCTGGACCGACTCCGTGAGCCGCATCGTCTTCAGATAGTGACGGATGGCCGAGCGCGCCTTGCCGGTGCGCACGAAGCCGAGCCATGCCGGATTCGGCTTGGAATACGGCGCGGTGATCACCTCGACGATGTCGCCGCTCTTCAATTCCGTGCGAAGCGGTAGCAGCTCGTTGTTGATCTTCACGGCGACGCACTGGTTGCCCAGGTCGCTGTGGATCGAATACGCGAAGTCGAGCGCCGTGGCGCCGCGCGGCAGCGCCATGATCTTCGACTTCGGCGTGAAGACGTAGACCGCGTCCGGGAACAGGTCGATCTTGACGTGCTCGAGGAATTCGCTGGAATCGCCCACCTCGCTCTGGATGTCGAGCAGCGACTTGAGCCACTGGTGCGCGCGCTTCTGGACGTCGTTGAGATCGGCGCCGCCGTTCTTGTAGAGCCAGTGCGCCGCCACGCCCGCTTCGGCGATCTCGTGCATCTTGCGCGTGCGCACCTGGAACTCGATGGGCGCGCCAAACGGGCCCACCAGCGTGGTGTGCAGGGACTGATAGCCGTTCACTTTCGGAATGGCGATGTAGTCCTTGAACTTGCCCGGCACGGGCTTGTAGAGCGCATGGAGCGCGCCGATGCAGGTGTAGCACTCGAGCGGCGACTCCACCACCACGCGAAAACCGTACACGTCGAGCACCTGCGAGAACGACAGCTGCTTGTCGCGCATCTTCTTGTAGATGCTGAAGATGGTTTTCTCGCGGCCGGTGACTTCGGCGTCGAGCTTCGCGTCGGCAATGGCGCGCTGCACCGACTCCAGAATCTTGCTCACCACCTCACGGCGATTGCCGCGCGCGGCCTTCACCGCCTTTTCGAGCGTGGCGTAGCGATTCGGATTGAAATTCGCGAAGCTCAGATCCTGCAGCTCGCGATAGGTATTGTTCAGGCCCAGACGGTGCGCGATGGGCGCGTAGATGTCGATGGTCTCGCGCGCCACGCGGCGGCGCTTCTCGGGCGGCACCGCGCCGAGCGTGCGCATGTTGTGCAGCCGGTCGGCGAGCTTCACGAGAATCACGCGCACGTCGCGCGCCATCGCGAGCAGCATCTTGCGGAAGTTTTCCGCCTGCGCTTCCTCGCGGTTGCGAAACTCCATCTTGTCGAGTTTCGACAGGCCGTCGACCAGTTCCGCGACCTTCGCGCCGAAGCGCTCGGCGAGCTCCGCCTTGGTCACGCCCTGGTCTTCCATCACGTCGTGCAGGAGCGCGGCCTGGATCGACTGGGCGTCGAGCTTCCAGCCGGCGCAAATCTCCGCGACGGCGACGGGATGGGTGATATAGGGTTCGCCGCTCTGGCGATATTGCCCGAGGTGGGCTTCGTCGCTGAAGTGAAACGCCGCTTTGACTTCCTTGATTTCCTCGGGCGTGAGGTAACCGGAAAGCGCCGCGGTCAGATTGGCGATGGAAACGACACCGTGCTTGCGAGGCTGCTCCGGTGTGGCGGTCGGCCCGAACAGATGACGAAACGACTGTTCGAGGACCGCGTCGATGTAATTGCGCGCAGGGCTCGCAGTCTCGGCTTCCTGGTCCACCTCGGTGGCCGGCGAGGGCGTGGTGCTCATGTTCCCCTCCGTATCAGGTCTGGCGTTGACAGTTGGCGCGCTGCGTGTGACGCCCAGCACGAATTACATGACAAATGGCTATACACAGGGTACTGCGAGGTACGGCGCAGTACAACGGGCCGCCGTTAGACGGGCACCTTTTTCAGCATTTCCAGACCCACCTGGCCGGCCGCGATCTCGCGCAGCGCGACGACGGTAGGCTTGTCGCGGCTTTCGATCTTCGGCGTGTGGCCTTGGGCGAGCTGGCGTGCGCGATACGTCGCTGCGAGCGCCAGTTCGAAGCGGTTCGGAATTTGTTTCAGACAGTCTTCGACGGTGATGCGGGCCATGTCGGGTTCCTTCTCATTCTCAGCAGGTTCTTATTCTACCTTATGTGCCCGATGCGCCGGGCTGCGGCTGGTGGATGCCGAGCTGCACGAACAGCTCGGTGTGCCGCGCGTATTGCGACGCGAAACGCAGACGCGTTGCGCTCACGATGTTGCGCAACTCCTGCAGCGCGCGATCGAAGTTCTCGTTGATCACGACATACTCCGCTTCGCTTGCGTGCGCCACCTCGCTACCCGCTGCAAGCAAGCGTCGCGTGATGACGTTGGGCTCGTCTTCGCCGCGCTTTTTCAGGCGGTCCGCGAGTGCATCGAGCGAAGGCGGCAGGATGAAAATTTCCACTGCGTTGCGGAACTGCTTCTTCACCTGCTGCGCGCCTTGCCAGTCGATTTCGAGCAGCACGTCATTGCCGATCTTCATCTGGTCTTCGATCCACACGCGCGACGTCGCATAGTAGTTGCCATGAACTTCCGCGCTTTCGAGGAACTCGCCCTCGGCATGACGCGAGAGAAAATCGTCGACGCTCGTGAAGTGATAGTGCTCGCCGTCGCGCTCCTTCGAACGCGGCGCGCGCGTGGTGTACGAGATCGACAAACGGATCGCGCTGTCTTCGGCGAGCAGCGCGTTCACGAGCGTGGACTTGCCCGCGCCCGAGGGCGCGACCACCATGAAAAGATTGCCCGGATAGACGCCCGCGTACGGATTGCGCGGCTTCGTTTCGGCCTTGCTGCCGCTATGGCTGCTGTGGCTGCTGGTCTGGTCGGTCATGTTCGTTGCTTCCTGAGTTGCTGCTGGGTTTGCTGCTTGAGTTGCTACCTGCGCTGCGTGGCTTCGAACGCGCCGCGCACGTGTTGCCCCTACGCGCGGCGCGCCATGCTTATTCGAGGTTCTGCACCTGCTCGCGCATCTGCTCGATGAGCAGCTTGAGCGTCATCGAGGCATCGGCGAGCTCCTTCGCTGCCGCCTTCGAGCCGAGCGTATTCGCTTCGCGATTGAGCTCCTGCATCATGAAGTCCAGACGCTTGCCGACGCGCCCGCCCTTCTCGATCACATGACGCGTTTCGGTCAGATGCGCGGTCAGGCGCGAGAGCTCTTCGGCGATGTCGATGCGGATGCCGTACATCGTCACTTCCTGGCGGATGCGCTCGGCAATTTCTTCACGCGAAATATTGCCGATATTGCCGTTGCCGTTCGCGCTTTCGGGCGCGGCGATGCCGAGCGCTTCCTGCAGCCGCTCGACGATCTTCTGCTGATGCTTGACGATCAGGTCCGGCACGAGCGGCGTGATCTTCGCGACGATCGCCTCCATTTCCGTGACGTTTGCGAGCAGCATGTTGGCGAGCTGCGCGCCTTCGCGCGCGCGCACGTCGATCAGGTCGGCGATGGCCTGCTTGCCGCAGCCGAGCACCGCGTCACGCAACACTTCGGGCGCCACGCCGCTTTCCGCCAGCACGCCGGGCCAGCGCAGAATCTCGCCGGTGCGCAGGCGGCCCGAGTCGGGGAACGCGTCGAGCACGGCGCGCTCGAGCGTCGCGAGCTGGTCAAGCGCATCGCGGTTGAGCGCGCCTGCGTTGGCGGCCTGCTCGCTGCGCTGGATGTTGATACGGATATCGACCTTGCCGCGCGAAAGCTTCGTCATCAGCATTTCGCGCAACGTGGGCTCGCACACACGCACGTCTTCGGGCATGCGGAAGTTCAGGTCGAGAAAGCGCGAATTCACGGTGCGCAGTTCGACGGAGACACTGGCGCCGCCCGTGCCCGATGCCGCTACGAGTTCGCGCGTGGCGCTGGCATAGCCGGTCATGCTGTAAATCATGGTTCGTCTCGCGAAAAAGCCATGGCGGCGCGCTTCGTGAAAAGCGCGGGTCACGGCAAGAGAAGTCGAGGCGCCCGGCGTGGTCTCGTGCTTGCGATGACGCGGGGCGGAGAAACCGTATTATCCCATTTTTGGAAACACCACCGCCGCGCACGCCTGGCGCCACGCTCGCGCCCCAGTAAGCGCGCTTCGCCCAGCGCGCGAAGGCGGTAAAATTGCGGTTTCCCCTTCCTGCTTCGTGCCCTCGCGCACACCCGACGATGACCCAATCCATCCAGCGCCCCTCCGGCCGCGCCGCCGACCAGCTTCGCGACGTCCGCATCACCCGCCACTACACGAAGTACGCCGAAGGTTCGGTGCTCGTCGAATTCGGCGACACCAAGGTGCTGTGCACGGCGAGCGTCTCCGAGAGCGTGCCGCCGTTCCTGCGCGACAAGGGCCAGGGCTGGCTCACCGCCGAATACGGCATGCTGCCGCGCGCCACGCACACGCGCAGCGACCGCGAAGCCGCGCGCGGCAAGCAGACCGGCCGCACCCAGGAAATCCAGCGCCTGATCGGCCGCGCCATGCGCGCCGTGTTCGACCTCGAAGCGCTCGGCGCGCGCACCATCAACCTCGATTGCGACGTGCTGCAGGCCGACGGCGGCACGCGCACGGCGAGCATCACGGGCGCGTTCGTGGCGGCGCACGACGCCGTGACGAAACTGCTCGCGACGGGCCGCATCGAGCGCTCGCCGATCACCGACTACGTGGCGGCGATCTCGGTGGGCGTCTATGAAGGCGTGCCGGTGCTCGATCTCGACTACGCCGAAGACTCGCAATGCGACACCGACATGAATGTCGTCATGACGGGCTCGGGTGGCATGGTCGAAGTGCAAGGCACCGCCGAAGGCGCACCGTTCTCGCGCAACGAACTGAACGCGCTGCTGGATCTCGCGCAAGGCGGCATTGCCTCGCTGATCGAAAAACAGAAGGCCGCGCTGGGGATCGCGCATGGCTAATTCGCCTGAAACGGGTGCCGCTGCGCCGCGCGTCGCCACGCCGGGCGTCGCTACGCTTTCGCGTGTCGTGCTCGCCTCGAACAACGCGGGCAAGCTGCGCGAGTTCGCTGCACTGCTCGGCGCAGCGGGCATAGAGCTCGTGCCGCAAGGTGCGTTGAACGTGCCCGAAGCCGAGGAGCCGCACGTCACGTTCGTCGAGAACGCGCTCGCCAAGGCGCGCCATGCGGCGAAGCTCACGGGCCTGCCCGCTCTCGCCGACGATTCAGGCCTGTGCGTGCCCGCGTTGCGCGGCGCACCCGGCGTCTATTCGGCGCGCTACGCGCAGCTTGCGGGCGGCGAGAAAAGCGACGCGGCGAACAACGCGCTGCTGGTCGAAAACCTCAAGGCGCACGACGACCACCGCGCCTACTACTACTGCGTGCTCGCGCTCGTACGCCACGCCGACGACCCCGAGCCGCTGATCGCCGAAGGCCGCTGGCACGGCGTGGTGCTCGACGCACCGCGCGGCGAGAACGGCTTCGGCTACGACCCGTACTTCTACATTCCGGGCCTCGAGGCCACGGCCGCCGAGCTCGATCCGGCGCTGAAGAACGCCTCGAGCCATCGTGCAATCGCCTTGCGGCAACTGCTCGCACGGCTGGAGGAGCTAGCGTGAGCCAGCAGCATCGAACCGGCATCGACGTGGTCCAGTCGTTCACGATGCCTGGCAGCATTCGCCTCACCTCGCTGCCGCCGCTGTCGCTCTACGTGCATTTCCCGTGGTGCGTGCGCAAGTGTCCGTACTGCGATTTCAACTCGCACGAATGGAAAGGCGAGCGCTTTCCCGAGCATGACTACCTCGACGCGCTGCGCGCCGATCTCGAACAGGCGCTGCCGCTCGTCTGGGGGCGCCAGGTGCACACGGTGTTCATCGGCGGGGGCACGCCCAGCCTGCTCTCGGCAGCGGGGCTCGATCGCCTGCTCTCCGACGTGCGCGCACTGCTGCCGCTCGACGCCGACGCGGAAATCACGCTCGAAGCGAACCCCGGCACCTTCGAGGCAGCGAAGTTCGCGCAGTTTCGCGCGAGCGGCGTGAACCGTCTCTCGGTTGGCATCCAGAGCTTCAACGAAACACATCTGAAGGCGCTCGGGCGCATTCACGACGCCACTCAGGCGCGCCATGCCGTGGAAGTCGCGGCCAATACCTTCGAGAACTTCAATCTCGACCTGATGTTCGCGCTGCCGCAGCAGACGCTCGCGCAATGCCAGGCCGATATCGAAACGGCGCTGTCGTACGCGCCGCCGCATCTGTCGCTCTATCACCTGACGCTCGAACCGAACACGCTGTTCGCGAAGTTCCCGCCCCCCGTGCCCGACGACGACCTGTCGGCGGACATGCAGGAGTGGATCCACGCGCGCACGGCCGAGGCGGGCTTCGGGCGCTACGAAGTCTCGGCGTACGCGCAGCCGAACCGGCAGAGCCGCCACAACCTCAACTACTGGCGTTTCGGCGACTACCTGGGCATTGGCGCGGGCGCGCACTCGAAGCTGTCGTTCCCGAACCGCATCGTGCGCCAGATGCGCTACAAGCATCCGGCCACGTTCATCGAAGAGGCGCGCGCGGGCAAGCCGATCCAGGAAGAACACGAAGTGAGCGCGCGCGATCTGCCGTTCGAGTTCATGCTCAACGCGCTGCGGCTCGTGGAGGGCTTCCCGGTGCATCGCTTCATGGAACGCACGGGGCTGCCGATCACGACGATCGAACCCGCGCTGAAGGAAGCGGAAAAGCGCGGCTTGATCGCACGCGACTACGAGAAGATCGTGCCCACGGAGCTGGGTCAGCGCTTTCTCAATGATCTGCAGGAGCTGTTTCTCAAAGAGCCGGCCTGACGTTCAAATCGAGATGATGGAGGGGCTGCCGGCGCGAGCGCGTTTCGGGTTACAATGCGCGGCTCCGGAGGTGTGGCAGAGTGGTTGAATGCACCGGTCTTGAAAACCGGCGAAGGGGTAACCCTTCCGTGAGTTCGAATCTCACCGCCTCCGCCAGATTCAAGGACAAATCCCCGTAAATTCAATGATTTACGGGGATTTTGTTTTTTCGACCCACAAAATGACCAGCGAGTCGCCGCCATGCCGCGCGGCCCTTTCGCGGCACCCCGGAGCGTGCGTCGGTTCGGAGGGCGCGTGAAAAGTCTGGCGTTGCACCATGCGGGAAACCGCGCGTCCCCTCACGCAGAGAAAATTTCCCGTTTTTCAAACGGGTTAATCAAACAACCGGGAAATCAAAGCCGCCTGAAATGCCAGCCAGACAACGTTTTGCGGGCGTTCTGATTTCCGGGCTTGATTTCAGGCCCGGCGGGCGTTACACGGCTGCCGGGACGCAAAAAAGCCGGCACGGCGGTTGGCTCTCTCGTTGGACTACCGGTGTTCATCAATCTCGACCGTGCCGCCCATCGCTTCCACCATGATCCGGATATCGTCGGGCACGTCGGGTACACGGTCCCCGGCCTCGTTGTCCCAGTAGCAGAAAAAGCGCATCTGCGCACCAGTACGCTTGAGCAATTCCGGCAGACCCGCTCGTGGCAGTGCCAAGCGCTCAACCAGATAGCGAAGATGCGGGCTTAGAAGGTCGCTCTGGACGTACTCCTTACTTCCGATTCCCCACAGCCCAACACGAGCCGGAAATCTGCTAGTCCGACCAGACGGCATGACGCGAAGTTGCCCTTTCACGATTTGCGTATCCGGCTCGACGCCAAAGTAGTTTGTCCAGAATTCGGGCGGCTCCACATCTTGATAGATACAGAACGACACGTGCGCACGTTGATAGGGGGATTTCATTTCGTTCCTCAGGAAGCCCAGTTGTGCACGTTGTCGATGATTTCACCATTGAACTCAACGTCTCCATCGTCGTGCCAAATGACGTTATCGTCGCCCCGCAACTTGTAGAAGTACTTCATCGCGTGAATCATGTCGCCAAAGGTCTTTCGGTCATAGCCGAGCATCTTCGCAGCGTAGTTCTCCTTGTTTGTGCTGGCAGCCAGCTCTTCGACTTCACCATCCGGCGTATCGGGCTGATACGCGAACGGTTGTCCATCGCCCAACGGCGTCGAATCGTCACCAGAATCCGCGCTGAACAGGTCATCGTTAGAGGTGCCGTCGTCACCGCTATCATCCGAATCGTCATCGCCGCCGAACACCGCCCCGGCTGCCGCCTCCACCGCACCGAGCAGGTCGCCGCCATTGCTGGTCGCTGCGGCTGCTGCGCGCTTTGCAGCGTTCGCGGCCTGGATTGCGTCGATACGCTCGACCATCGCGTTGTACTTTTCGATGTAGGCCGTCGCGCCGTCGGCATCAAGGCCCATCGATTCCATCACCGACTGGTGAAACGTCTTGCTGCGCGGACTGGCGGCGGCCACTCCGCCCCCGCCGACGCTTCGATACGCTTCGCCCCAGATTTGCGGCGCGTAGCGCTTCGAGACGCCGACACTGCCGCGCCAGTCACGGTCAATGGCCGGGACGATCAGGCCATCTCGCACCGCTTCGCGCAGAATGCGCGTGATGTCTTCGCCGTCGATCGGCGCGTGCCATCGCCCACGTACATGCTTGCAGATGAAGTCCGCATAGGCACTGAAATCGCCTGAGGTATGCGACGCACGGCGAGCAATGCTCACCCTGAACAGCTGATCGAAATCCCGCCTGTCCTGCTCCATCTGGTCTTCGCGCGCCTTCCGCGCTTTCTGACGCTCCTCGTACGACAGCCGCCAGCCACGGTCTACGTCTTCGATATCGCGAGCGGGCACTAGCGCGCACTGCCAACCGCTCTTGAGCGGAACGTAAAGCGCGTTGTATGAACCGCCCCATTCGGGTAACGACATGCCACCTCCGCCTGGTTGTGGCGTGTTTAGTAGCACGTCATCAGGAGGCTGACCTTGCGCTACCTGGACTGGCGCGCGGTTGATGCTATGTGCATGACCTACAGACTGTCCCCCGCAACGCTGCCGGTCACAACAGCTCCTGCAAGCCCCGCCAGATAAGAAACCTTGACGGACACCGCCCCGCCAGCGCGGTCTCTCCATCTGCGCCTTGGCTGCGACAGTTCTACGAAGCCGCGCGTCCAAAACGCGCGCACGGGCTCGCCTAAAAAGCCGCTCTCCTGCTTTCCTTGCCGCCTGAAATTCCCCGTTCGCCACACTCGGCCGATGCCACACGCGCATCGCGGCGGCCCATCGTCCTGCTATCGAAATAGCTTGCCGAATTTAAGGGTCGCAATCACATATCACCTCCACATATCATGCCAGCTATATGGCAGATACCTAGGTGAAAACCCTAGTACTGCGGTACAATCCCGTCCATTAAGGGGATTCATGATGCCGCACCGTTTTCAACTGCTTGAAAAATTCGCATTCTCAATCGTCGTTCTGCTTGCCGTCATGTGCTCGAGCTACATCGCCTGGGAAAGCTCGCCCGATCTGCGCGATAACCTCGAGGTCGGCAAAGAGCTCTTTATGAAGAGCGGCCAGTACTCGTACGCCTGCGCCACCGTGGCCGCAGATCCGTGCGCGCAGTTCCCCGTCGAATAAGCGCCCAATACGCTTCTCCTGTAGTTCGCCTCGCGCTGCCAGTTCCCTGGCGGCCACGATCACGCACCCGAATTCACGACGCGGGTGACTGCGGATTGAAACCCCGCGCGTATCGACTAAGCTCGAATCTGGTTTCGCATTCGAGCCTGCTCGCCATGCTCATCCGCGTCCGCCCGCGCAGCGGCCTTGCAGCCGTGAGCGCATCTGGCAATCCATCCGCCTGCACACGCCTGTTGCGGCGCTTCGTTCTGTTTTTGCTGCTCGCGCTCGCGAGCGGCTGCACGATCACACCGCCGCCACGGCCGCTGCTGGTCATCCCGCCTCAGGCAATCAATAGCGCCGCACTCGACGACTATCGCGCCGCCGTCGCGAAGCGCATCGTCGAGCGCAATCCGTCCTATGTGCTGCAAGGCACGCCGCAGGCGATGCTGCGCTCGCTCGTCGTGGTGTCCTTCACAGTCAATCGCGACGGGCAGATCACGAAATCGTCGGTCTACCGCTCCAATGGCGACTACGACGCCGAAGCCACCGCGCTCGTCACACTGCGCCGCTCGGCGCCGTTGCCTCCGCCGCCGGCACATCTGCTCAACTCCGTCGGCCAGATCGAATTGTTCGAAGACTGGCTCTTCAACGACAACGGCAAGTTCCAGTTGCGCACGCTCGCCTCGCCGCAAGCGCAGAACTTCAACTGAGCCCCGTAGCGTCGCGCCTTGCAGAGCCCACGCGCCGGGCTTGCTGGAGCCTTGCCGCGCGTTGCGCACGGTCGTTATAATTTTCCGCTATCCCCCGCCGGCATTCGACCGGCCTCGCGCATTGCATGGCGCCACCCGCGCCGCGCCAATGCGCCACCCGAGCGCCGCACGGCCACCTCTCGTGCCGCTCGCCCTTATCCGCGTGCCACCCCGCCGGTTCCCGCGTCGCGCACACAGCCGGTGCTGCGCGATGCATACTGATGAATCGTTGCCTGCGCAAAGATGCCGCCAGGGCATCCGCGGACGGCGAGCCGCGGGTGCGCCCCGGACCTGAGGCCCCTGAGCCATGCCGCTAGTCCGCCCGGCTTCGAATCCTGAACAAAAGACGCCTGCGCCGCCCCGCGTGCCCCATGCAGCGCGTCAGTGCGCGTTACAACAATTGGAGACCCATCGATGTCCACTTCTCCCATTTCGCCCGCGAGCGCCGATCAGGCGAACGCAGCGAAGCAGCAAAACACCGCGCGCGTGATCTTCGCGAGCTTCATCGGCACCGCGATCGAGTTCTACGACTTCTATGTGTACGCAACGGCCGCCGCGCTCGTGATCGGCCCCGTGTTCTTCCCGCACGGCTCGGCCACGGCCCAGGCGCTCTCCGCGTTCGTGACGTTCGGCATCGCGTTCGTCGCGCGGCCGATCGGCTCGTTCATCTTCGGCCATTTCGGCGACCGCATCGGCCGCAAATCGACGCTCGTCGCCTCGCTGCTCGTGATGGGGCTCTCCACCACGCTGATCGGCTTCGTGCCCGGCTATGACGCGATCGGCAGCCTCGCGCCGATCCTGCTGTGCGTGCTGCGCTTCGGCCAGGGCATCGGCCTCGGCGGCGAATGGGGCGGCGCGGCCTTGCTCGCGACCGAGTACGCGCCGCAAGGCAAGCGCGGCTGGTTCGGCATGTTTCCGCAGCTCGGACCCTCGGTGGGCTTTCTTGCGTCGAACGGCCTGTTCTTCGGCCTTGCCTCCACGCTCTCCGACCAGCAGTTCCGCGACTGGGGCTGGCGCGTGCCGTTCATCGTCTCGGCGGTGCTCGTCGCGCTGGGCCTCTATGTGCGCCTGAAGATTGCCGAAACGCCCGCGTTCAAGGCCGCCATCGAGCGCGAAAAGCGCGTACGCGTGCCGGTTGCCGCGCTGCTCTCGAAGCACTGGTGGCCTACGCTGCTCGGCGCGCTCGCGATGGTGGTCTGCTACACGCTGTTCTACAACGCTACCGTGTTCTCGCTTTCGCACGGCGTGAGCGCCTTGCATATCCCGCGCCCGACGTTCCTCGGCATGCTCTGCATTGCGGTGGTCTTCATGGGCATCGCCACGCCGATCTCGGCCTGGCTCTCCGACCGCTTCGGCCGCAAGCCGGTGCTGATCGTCGGCTGCATTGCGGCCATCCTCTCGGGCTTCACGATGCAGCCGCTGCTCGGCAGCGGCTCGCTGCCGCTCGTGCTGCTGTTCCTCGTGATCGAGCTGTTCCTGATGGGCGCCACCTTCGCGCCGATGGGCGCCCTGCTGCCCGAGCTCTTCCCCACGAGCGTGCGCTACACGGGCGCGGGTGTCGCGTACAACCTGGGCGGCATCCTGGGCGCATCGGTGGCGCCGTACATCGCGCAGGTGCTCGCCGCGCGCGGTGGCCTCTCGTGGGTCGGCGCGTATGTGTCGATCGCGGCAGCCGTGAGCCTGTTCGGCGTCTTGTGCATGCGCGAGACGCGTCACACGTCGCTGACCTGAGTTGTAAAGGTGCGCCGGGCCATGTGCGCCCGGCAACGCACCGGCAATAAAAAAGCGGAGTCCGCGAGGCGGATTCCGCTTTTTTATTCGCGAGCGAGACCAGCGTGCCTATACTCGAATGGACGAAGTCCGCGTCTGTCTGCCAGCGAGGTCAACGATGAGCCTGCATCTGAGCAACGCCGATGTCGTGCTAATGATCGCACTCGCGCTGGGTATCTCGCTCGTCCTGGCCTTCCGGCTGCGCACGGCAAGCTGGCGCTCAGTCGTGCTGGAAGCGTTGCTTGCCAATGCCGCGGCCATCGCGGCGGTGGTCGCTGTCGAGTTGCTGCTCGCCTGAGCGAACCGCCGCGCCCCACGGGAGCCTCATCAGTAGTAGTAGCCGTGGTGGTAGCCTCCGCTGTAATAGCCACCCGCCGGCACCACGACGCACCCGCCCAGCGCCGCTGCGAGCAATGCACCTGCAATCAGGGTACGCGTCAGTCGTTTCACTTCGTTCTCCCATCGAGTCAATGTCTGTTGTCCGGCTTTGCCCTGCATGGGCCATGCGGGCTGCGGACGCTTTCGATTGAACACGACGGCGAACGTCTGAGGCGTTGCAATTTGTAAGTAGCAGTGTGGCCAGTGTTACAGGCTGCGCAACGCCTCGCAGGCGCATGCGCTGTCGGCGCGCCGTGCGCTACGCAACGGCGACACTTTTAACAACTATGTAATGGAAAACAGCGGGAGAACGGGGAGAAAGCGGCGCCCCGGGAAGGACGCCGCGAAGACAGCGCGCGGGGCGGAGATCAGGCCGCGGTAGCGAGCGGCCCCTTCGCCGCGCCGCCGCCGTCGCGCGCGGGATAGACGCGATCGACGGCATCGAGCGCGACCGCGACGGGCGGCACGTGATGGCCATCGCCAACCGAAATCGAGCGGTTGGGCGCACGCACGCCAAGATGCTCCGCATCGGTCGCGACGAAGATCATCACGGTGGGCTTGAGCAGCGCGTGGCCGAGATGCACGAAGCCCGTGTCGGTGCCCACCACGAGCGCGCAGTCTTCAATGCGTTGCGCGACTTGCGAGACCGTGAGGCGCGGCAGCACCGTCGCCCCAGGCACGAGCGCGGCGATCTCGCGCGCCGTGGCGTGCTCGGCGTCCGAGCCCCACGGCAATTCGATGCGCAGGCCGCGCGCAATGAGTGCGTGGCACAGTTCCCCCCAATGCTCGACGGGCCACTTCTTCTCTTCCTTCGAGGTGGCGTGGAAGATCAGCGCCGTGGGCGCGTCAGGCGCGGGCAGTGCCGTGCCGTCGCGCGGGACGCGCATCTGGAAGTCGGGCGGGGTGTCGACCTTATAGCCGAGCGCCTCGCCCGTGCTGATGCGCATGCCGAGCCACGCATCGCACTTCGGACGCGGGCCGAAGCGGCCGTTATAGGCGAAGGCTGCGCCGCGCTCGCCGAGATCCTGCGCGAGGTAACCGAAACGCCGCCGCCCGCGCGCGAGAAACGCGATGATCGCGCTCTTGTAGACACCATGGATATCGACGATCGCGTCGTAACGCTCGGCGCGCAGCTCGGAGATGGACGCCCAGATCGCCTTGAAGTCGCTCCAGCGGCGCGCTTTCTTGAAGCGGCGCAGCGGCGCGCAGAGCACACGGTCGACGCCGGCGTTCCAGCGCACGATATCGGCGAATGACTCGTCGGAGGCCCAGTCGACCTTCACACCGGGGAAGGCGCGCTGGACATCGGCCACGACCGGAAGCGCCTCGACGATATCGCCGAGCGAGGTCACTTTGACAATCAAAACTCGTTTCATTGTGCTGCGGACCTGCAAGGCCCGATTTCCTTGATTTGCCTGAATTTTTCCCGAGATTTTAACGGAGCGCGAAGCGGCTCAGAGGACAAATTGCGGAGCCGTTCGCCATTCATCGAACCCTTCTTTATGTGATCCGGCACCTGATGCGGGACGCGGAAACCCGCGATCCGTCACGCAGATGAATCCGACAGCCCCCGCTCACGCCGCTACAATGATTCCTTTGCGCCCCGAATAGATCCATGCGGACCGTGAATCCGGACATTATTTCGCTGCTCGTGCGCCGCGCGCGGCGTCTGTGGCGGCAGTACGGCGTGCTGTGGCTCGGCGCGATCGCGGTCGGCCTCGTCGCGGTGTTTTACGCGCGCCTCATCGACTGGGGCTACAACGCCTTTCTGCGCGTGCAGCATCAGCATGTCTGGCTGCCACTCATCGTCACGCCCGCCGTTGCGGCGGCCGCCGTGTGGCTCACCCGCACGTTCTTTCGCGGCGCCGAAGGCAGCGGGATTCCGCAGGTGATCGCCACGCTGCATACGAAGACGGGCGATACAGGGACGCGCCTGCTCACGCTGCGCATTCTCGCCGGCAAGATCGCCATCTCGTTCCTCGGCATTCTCGGCGGCTTCACGATCGGCCGCGAAGGGCCCACGGTGCAAGTCGGCGCGGCGCTGATGTTCAACATGCGCCGCTTCTACCCGCGCTCGAATGCGCTCATCGAGCGCAAGCTCGTGCTCGCCGGCGCGGCCGCGGGGCTCTCAGCGGCGTTCAACACGCCGCTCGCCGGCATCGTGTTCGCGATCGAAGAGCTCACGCGCAGCTTCGAGGCGCGCGCAAGCGGCGTGGTCATCACGTCGATCATCATCGCCGGCGTGATCGCACTCGGCCTGAACGGCAACTACACGTATTTCGGCACGATCCAGATCGGTGCGCACTTCCCCGATCTGCTCGCCGTGGCCGTGATCATCACCGCGCTCGTCACCGGCATCGCGGGCGGCATCTTTGCCTGGTTGCTGCTCAACACGCAGCGCTGGATTCCGGAGCCGCTGCGCAAGCTGCATGGCGAGCGCCCCATCGCGTTCGCCGCGCTTTGCGGGCTGGCCATCGCGCTGATCGGCCTCGTCTCGGGCGGCAGGACGTTCGGCAGCGGCTACGCCGAAGCGCGTGGCCTGCTCGACGGCAGCGAGCATCTATCGGTCGCGTATCCGTTCCTCAAGATGGCCTCGATGGTCGGCTCGTACCTGCCGGGCATTCCGGGCGGCATCTTCGCCCCTTCCCTGTCGATCGGCGCCGGCTTCGGCAATGTGTTGCACATGCTCTTCAGCAACTTGCAACTGCCTATGCTCATCGCGCTCGCGATGGTCGGCTATCTCGCGGCGGTCACGCAGGCGCCCATCACCTCGTTCGTGATCGTCATGGAAATGATCGACGGCCACGCGCTCGTGATCTCGCTGATGGCCACCGCGTTGATTGCGAGCCGTATCTCGCGCATCTTTGCGCCGCCGCTCTACGAGACGCTCTCGCTGCGTTACGCGCAGCCGGCCATGGCGGCCGCAAGCGCGGCGCAGGCCGCAGACGTAGAAACCGCTGTGCCCGAGGCCCAGGCGGCAAACGACGCCAGCGTCGCAGCCAACGCAGCCGTGACGATGCAGGCACTGGAAGCCGCGCCGGAAAGCAATGAGCCCGGCCACACCGCAGCGGACCGAACCTCAGACCGCTGATGTGTGCCGGGCCTGGCGCGCCGTGAAGCGGCGCGTCGCGTTGGCGTGACGTCAATAGACCACGACGGGAGCCGGCCGCACATACATGGGCCGCGCCGGCACGACGATGCAGCCGGCCAGCATGAGCGCGAGCGCGGCGGCAGCAAGCAGTTTTTTGCTCATAGTGTTTCTCTCCTGGACCCGGGTTGGCGCGTTAACCGCCAGCTCACGCTGCCCAGTGACCTTCGATCCAGCGCCAGTTCGGACCGTGCGCGACCCAGTGGCCCGGCACCCAGTGATAGCCGACACGCTCGGCCTGCCAATGGCCCCCGATCCACACGTAGTGGCCGTGATCCCAGCGCCAGTGGCCCTTGTCCCACACATAGCCGACGCGCGGCGCCGGCACGACTTCGACGCGCTCGGGCGGCGGCGCGCTCGGCGCGACGACGATGACTTCTTCCGCGAGTGCGGGCGCCGCGACGGCGCAAGCGCCCGCGACGACAATGGCGGCCTTGGCAACGAGCAGGCGGATGGAGCTGTTCATGTAAATCTCCCCTTCGAGTTGGACGCCGAAAGTGGCGTTACCCGATCAATGCGCGAGCACGCGCCTGCGCTGACAACGGCGTTGTTACCGCGAGGGGTGAAGTGAAACCGAATATTTCGGTGCGGAAAGCGGCGCGTAACCGCTCATGCGCGACACGCGTGCGTCACGCACGGCGCGGGCACGCGCATCCATGCGCGCACGCGCCTGCACGCAAAGCGATGGCAATACGGCGTGAATATCGAGATGCGCGCGGCACACCAGCGCCCCGCGCGCATCGGGTGCATCAGGCCTGCGGAATCTCGATCTTGACCTCGAGCACTTCGAGGTCGTCCTGGCGCTCGAGGCTCACGCGGATGTCGTCGTCGGAGATCTTCACGTACTTCGAGATCACCGCGACCAGCTCGCGTTGCAGGGCCGGCAGATAATCGGCGGGCGGATGACCGCCTGCACGCTCGTGAGCGATGATGAGCTGCAGGCGTTCCTTCGCTACCGAGGCGGACTTCTTCTTCTCGCCGAGAAAAAACGAAAGAAACGACATGACGTGCGCCTCCCTTACTTGCTACCGAAGAGGCGCTGCAGGAGCCCCGGCTTCTGGTAATCGGTGAAACGAAGCGTCTTGTCTTCGCCGAGAAAACGCGCCACTACGTCCTTGTACGACTCGGCGACATCGGTGCCGTCGAGATGGACTGCGGGCAGGCCCTGGTTCGATGCGTGCAGCACCGCTTCCGATTCCGGGATCACGCCGATCAGCTCGATGCGCAGGATCTCCGAAATGTCCGACAGCGAGAGCATTTCGCCTTCGCTCACGCGCTTGGGGTTGTAGCGCGTGATCAGCAAGTGCTCCTTGATCGGATCCTTGCCTTCGATCGCGCGCCTGGTCTTCGACGACAGCATGCCGAGGATGCGGTCCGAATCGCGCACCGACGACACTTCCGGGTTCGTCACGATGAGCGCTTCGTCAGCGAAGTGCATCGCGAGCAGCGCGCCCGATTCGATGCCGGCCGGCGAGTCGCAGACGATGTACTCGAAGTCCATCTTGCGCAGATCTTCGATCACCTTCTCCACGCCTTCCCTCGTGAGCGCGTCCTTGTCGCGCGTCTGCGAGGCCGGCAGGATGAACAGGTTCTCGCACTTCTTGTCCTTGATGAGCGCCTGATTGAGGTTCGCCTCACCCTGGATCACGTTGATCAGGTCGTACACGACGCGGCGCTCGCAACCCATGATGAGGTCGAGATTGCGCAGGCCCACGTCGAAATCGATGACCGCGGTCTTGTGGCCACGCAACGCGAGGCCCGATGCGAAACTCGCGCTCGTGGTCGTTTTACCGACGCCACCCTTGCCCGAAGTCACCACAATGATTTTTGCCATTCCCTTACCTTGCGTTCGTCAGTTTCTCAGTTTGGTCTCATCGCGTGCCGCTCGCGCTCGCGTGTTGCTCACGCTCGCGCGGCACTCAGGTGAGCCTCAACGGTTCGATCAAGAGTCTCTCTTCGTCGAGCCGGATTTGCGCCGGCTTGCCCTTAACCTCGGCGGCGAGTGGAACTTCAGCGGTACGGTAGATCCCCGCAATCGAAATCAGTTCCGCCTCGAGGCTCGTGCAGAAAATGCGTGCGTCGTGATTGCCGTGCACGCCCGCGAGCGCGCGGCCGCGCAACGGCGCGTAAATATGGATGTTGCCTTCGGCGATCACTTCCGCCCCGTTGGACACCATGCCGAGCACCACGAGGTCGCCCTTCGCGTAGATGCGCTGGCCCGAGCGCAGCGGCCGGTCGATCACGAGCGTCGGCTCGGTGTTCGTCAAGCGCGGCGCGGCGATGTCGGCTTCGCTCCCCGCGCCCGCATTGGGGCTGTCCGCTTCCGGCGCGTCCTGGGGAAAGAGTTCCGGCTGCACGGCGGAAGCGCCGGAGGCCGCTGCGGCAGCGTCGCCCGGCTTCGCGGCCGCATTTGCGGCGGTATCGGCGGACTGTGCCGGCGCAGCGGTGTTGGCAACGGCGTCGGCTTCTTGCGCGGCGGCAGGCGTATCGCTGCCCGCGCCACCCGTGCCGGCCGTACCGCTCGCCCCGTTTGCACCGCTTAGACCGTTGGCGACGCGCTTGTCGCGCGCCTCGAGGAACGGCAGGCCCGCAACGGCTGCCCAGCCGTGCTGTGCGGGCTGAGCGACCACGCCCACGGGGCGCATGCGCACGCTTTCGAGCAGGCGCGCGATGTCGGCGAGCGGGACCTGCTCACCGTCAGCGAGGCGCCGCACGTCGATGGCCACCGTGTCGTTGGCGAAAAATTCGGGCGTCGCCTCGAAACGCCGCGTAAGCTCGGCGCGCATCGCATCGAGTTCAGTCGTTTTAACCACGAACAAAAGCGTATCGACTGAACCGCTCTTCAGTTCAAAATATGGCGATTTCTTGGGCGACATGGCGATCGGCGAAAAATTTTGCGTATTTTACAGGCGTCGACGCGCGTAGCCATTATTTTTAATGGCTCAAAATGCTGCGACATAGGGAACGATGCAAAGACGGCGGGGGTGCCGGCGCATGACGTGCGGTGCACACGTCATGGCGTGAAAAGCAAGGGAAAAGGACGCTGGGCAAGTGCTCCGTTATTGGGCCGACATGCTCTTGGGCGCAAACGCGACGTCACGCATGAGCAGCGTTTCCCACTGCTCGGGCGTTTGCGCGCTGCGCGCGTGGTCGCCGGTGGCGACGAAGCCGAGTCGCTCGTAGAAGCGCATGGCGGTGATGTTGTTATCGGTCACCCAGGCGTAGACCTGCGCGGCCCCTTCGCTCACGAGCCATTCGATGGCCGCGTTGACGAGCAGTTCGCCGCCGCGCAGATGCCGCACCGCCGGCGCCACCCACAACGCGAACACAAACGCGCGGCGTGCCGGCGCGTTCTCGAAGTTCGCGCCGATCAGGCCGGCAGGATGACCCTCGGTGTAGAGGATGAACGAGGTGGCGGCATGCGAATCCGCGTGACGCGCAGCCGCGGCGTCAAAAACGGCTGCATCGGCGGACAGCGCATCTTCGAGCGAGTCGCCGAACGCATAAGGCGCGTCGCGCAACGAAGCGGTTCGAAGCTCGCGGAGCACGGCACCCTGATCGGCAGCGATACGGCGAACGGTCAGTGACGGACTCATGCAGTCGTAAACCCCAATAAAGCACTAACGCGTAGCTTTAACCGAACTGGCGAGAGAGTCAAATCCTTATTTAACAAAATTGCCCCGCAAACGCCACACACACAGCCTTGACAGGCTGATCGATGAGCCGCACAGCCCGAGCCACCGCGGCCCTCACGGGGCCTCGTACGCGCCCGTGCCGTCCGGCCAGGGCGTGAGCAGTTCGTAGCCGTCGTCGGTGACCGCCACCATGTGCTCCCATTGCGCGGAGAGCGAGCGGTCCTTCGTCACGACCGTCCAGCCGTCGCGCTGCACCGCCGTGCCGGCGCGGCCCGCGTTCACCATCGGCTCGATCGTGAAGACCATGCCCGGCTTCAGGCGCACGCCCTGCCCCGGCTGGCCGTAGTGCAGCACCTGCGGCTCTTCGTGATAAACCTTGCCGATGCCGTGGCCGCAGTACTCGCGCACGATCGAAAAGCCGTCGGCCTGGGCGCGCCGCTGGATCGCGTGGCCCACGTCGCCGAGCGTGGCGCCTGGCTTCACCTGGCGAATGCCGGCGAGCATGGCCTCGTAAGTCGTGTCGATGAGCTGGCGCCCGACCGTGCTCGTGGTGCCCACGGTGTACATGCGGCTCGTGTCCCCGAAATAGCCGTCCTTGATCACGGCGACGTCGATGTTGATGATGTCGCCGTCCTTGAGGACCTCGTTGCGGTTCGGAATGCCGTGGCACACCACCGCGTTGACCGAGGTGCAGATCGTCTTCGGAAAGCCGAGGTAGCCGACGTTGGCCGGCACCGCCTTGAGCGTGTTGACGATATAGTCGTTGCAGATCGCGTCGAGGTCGTCGGTGGAGACACCGGGCTTGACGTGTTCGCCGATCATGGCGAGCACGTCGGCAGCGAGCCGGCCGGAAATGCGCAGACGCGCGAGGTCGTCGGCAGATTTGTAGGTGATAGCCATCTGTGAACGATAAGTGAGCGCGACGGCGCGCGAGGCGCCTCGCAGCGAATTCAACAAAGGAGCTGCGTCGAAGGGCTCATTGTACCGGGGCATCCGCCCCGTCCGGCCCGCGCCGATTCGCGATGATTCGGAGCCGTCCGATTGTTCGCGCGCAAGCTGCCCTCAAAAATGAGAAATATCTTACAACGACATGAGCGGAACGCCTGATCATGAACCAACCTGACCCGACTCCGGGCGCCGCGCCCGGCGCGCAACCGAACGCCCCGCTCAACGTTCTGATCGCGCTGCCCACCTACGACAATTCGGTGCATTTCGACTTCGCGATGGCGCTGGCCCGCCTGATGGAGACCTTCAAGGAGCGCGGCGTGCGCTTCGAGTACATCCATACGGCCTCGTCGCACATCATCCGCGCACGCAACTTCTTCGCGAATTATTTCCTGAGCCACCCCGAGTACACGCATGTCCTGTTCCTCGACACGGACATGGACTTCTCGCGCGAGGCGGTCCCGCGCCTGATCGCCGGCAACAAGCCGGTGGCGGGCATCGCGTGCCCGTACCGGTTCTTCGATATGGAAAAGCAGATCACGAGCGACGATGTGGGCCTCTCCCTGCGCGAATGGCAGGAAAAGACGGTGGACTACAACACGGCGATCCGCGCCGACGAGCAAGGCAGCAGCACGGTCAGCAACGGCTGGGTCGAGGTCAACCACATCGGCACCGGTATCTTCCTGATCCGGCGCGATGCGCTCGAGGCGCTCGTGCCGGTCACGCAGCGCTACCGGCCGCCCGCGCAATACGCGCCGTATCTGCCCGACGGCAACTTCTACGCGTTCTTCGACACTGTCGGCGAAAAAGGCGTTTATCTCTCGGAGGATCTGTCGTTCTGCCAGCGCGTGCGCGGCGTGGGCATGTCGGTGTGGGCGCTCATCGACGAGAAGATCGTGCACCACGGCACCTCGGCGATTTCGGGCACGTTCCTGCGCTCGCTGGAGCGGCGCGGGCATACGGGGAAGTAGGCGGCGGAAAAGCAAAAAACCCTGCAGCGGTTGAGCATGCAGGGGTTTTCTGAATTTGGCGGTGAGAATGACCGCCAAAATTCAATCCATACCCTTCCTCACCAATCCATAAAACCTATACATATCAAAGGTTTGACGCCACTTTCCTGCCACAACAGTCTACAATCTTCCGGCGCTATCCGGCATTTTCCGATGGGCTAGACGATGGGCTGAATATGGCACTTATCGACAGACAGGCAAACGCACTCCAGCACGGCGACAAGCCGGTGTTCGACGGCAAGGTGACAGGCTTGATGTTCACCCCCGGCAAGACGGGCAGCAAATGGACGTTGCGATTTACCAGCCCCGTAACGGGCAAGCGGCGCGATGCGGGCCTCGATATGACATTGACGGCACTACTGCGCCGCGTGAAGGCAAAGAGCGATACGCCGGGGCAGCGTCGCGACGCTGCACGGCTATAGAAGTTCGTTCCGCGATTTCGCTAGCGAACACGGTTATGCCCGCGACCTTGCCGAGCGGGCGCTCGCGCATACCATCGCGAACAAGGTTGAAGCGAGCTATCACCGAACCGATTTGATGGAGCAACGACGTCCGATGATGGAAACATGGGCGGCGCATGTGTGCGGCGTCTTGACAGGCTAGTCCGTGCCGCAACGAATCACTCAATCATCAGCTTGCGTGACCTTGATAAAAGGCTTCAGGCCAGGATTCGACAAGGCGAGAAGATTCAGTGTTGCTCCGCCGAATCTCCTTGCGAACTCATCGTCCAGCGTGTCGTTATAGTCCGCTACCGGCAGTTCTAGCGGAAAGAGGCGAGAAGTCACCGCAAGCACTTTTTCCTCGTCCAGCGTGTACGAAACGACCGCCTGTTTCTCTTCGGACCACATTACAACGACGCACCGCTTTTCAGGATGATTTGCCATCAATACCCTCTGCATTGTTGATAGTTCTGGAAGGCGCGCTGGGAACACGCGTCCATAAAACGTTGCCCGCCCATCGCGCTTCGATATGCGGTGCATTCGTCCATATCACGCTGATATTGGTCGAAGCATTCCGCCTCATGTTCCTCACTCACGCCGCGCGCCGCAAGGTCGGTTACGTCACCACTGTTCGAATCGTCGGAGTATTCAAACGGCTGCGCATCGCCAAGCGGGGTTGAACCGTCGCCCGAATCCGCGCTGAACAGGTCGTCGTCAGACGCGCCGCTGTCATCCCCGCCAACACCACCGCCATCGTCGGAATCGTCGCCACCAAGCAAAGCGCCTGTCGCCGATTCAACGACGCCGGTCAAGCCAAAAACGTCGTCAGCCGTGGCAGGTGCGCCAAGGTCAGGCAGTGGGTCAAGGGTAGCGCCCACGCCGCCAGCGGGTGCGTCCAGTGGAGGAAGCTCGCCGTTGGCCCGCTGTAGTGCCACAAACTCGGGATAGGAGATGACCTTCGGCGGATATGCGCTACCGCCGCCCCTCGTCGCGGGCCAGTGCAACGGCCCCGGAGTCGGCTGTGACACGCGCGGCAAGCCGCGGTATTCATGATTGACCACCGGGACAAGGTGGCCGCTTGCGACCGCCCCGCAGAGCACGCGCTGGACGCTTTCGTTATCGGTCGGCTCGTCCGAGTGAAGCACGTCCATGGTGGCGCACAGGAAGCGCTGGACATGCTCCAGATCGCCCCGACCGGTAATCGTGCGCAAATCCCAATTCGGGCGAAAGCGGTGGAGGAATGTCGCCCGATCCTCCGCAAGTTGCCTGATCCGGTCCTTCTCCCACAACTCGCTCTTGTCCACTTCACTCAGGGGCCGCGTATTCCACGAATAAGCAGAATTGTCCCGGCCAGCATTGGGGTACAGCGCGCGAGCCGACATATTGCGGTAACCGCGCCCCCAGGCCGTCAGGTCATAATACTGCGGCCCCGGAATCAGCGTGCACTGCCATCCGTTTTCGAGCGGCACAGAAAGGGTATTCCACATCGTCAGTCAGTCACCCATCCTCTTTTCGGGCTTTCAGCGTACTCTGCATTCACGAGCAGATTTGCAAAGCAAGGTCAGAATTCTGAGCGGGCGTAACTTCGCGGGCGGCTCGTGCCCGACCTACCTGGTAGAGCGATTAGTCCGGTGGCCCATACGCGCACCAAATAATCTGTCAGCCCGCGTGATGCGGGCTTCTATGTTCGTGGTCCACGAATCCGCTAACGGCGCAGCCCATAGCGCGACGGCGGCGAATGAAGCCATGCACGCACAAGTGGCGTAGGCTCGCAGACCGGTAATCGCGGAAACGCGTGAGCGGGGAATGAGGATGGGAATCTTCGGAGCCGCCATGACTTCACCTTTGTGGTCAGGTGCGCGCCGGAATGGCGCGGCATAGCGTTATTAGATTGGTGCTGTCGGGCCGGCTCGCGCAACCATTTCCTGATCGCGTCTTTCACGCTCCCGCCGTTAGCCTGTGTGACCGCCAGCCAGGCATTCACGGCGGCGGCGAGCCTCGGCGCGTAGCGCGGATGCTTCGGGTCCAGATAGATCCGTGAACGCAATGGGTCGCCCACATTGCCTCCCGAAAGGTGATGACCGCAAGAGACGCCCCTGCAATCGAAGCTCTCTTGATTTCGTTCGTGAGAATCCCGTAAATCGTCAAGGACAACAGCGGGTTCTAGCGGACCCGAACGGCGGCGACTTTTTGCTCGATAATGGGCTATTTTATGGGCTGAGAAATGGAAAAAGCCCGCAAGTCATTGAACTTACGGGCTTTCTGCCTTTGAATTTGGCGGAGAGGGTGGGATTCGAACCCACGGTACGGGGAAACCGTACGCCTGATTTCGAGTCAGGTACATTCGACCACTCTGCCACCTCTCCGGGGTACTGCTTTTTTACTGCTTCTCCGGTCTTGGTCGGCGACCAGAGAAGCGAAGATTATAGAACATTTTTTGAATCTTGCAAGCCCTCTTTGGAGAAAAGTTTCGAGGGCAAGCGATTCACATGGCCCGATCCGCGCGCGACGTTCAGGCGCCCGCTTCGAGACGCGCGACACCGCCCATGTACGGACGCAGCACCTCCGGCACCGTGACCGAGCCGTCCGCTTCCTGGTAGTTCTCGAGCACGGCCACGAGCGTGCGGCCCACCGCGAGACCCGAGCCGTTGAGCGTATGCACGAGCTCCGGCTTGCCCTGCGCGTTGCGGTAGCGCGCCTGCATGCGGCGCGCCTGGAACGCTTCGGTGTTCGAGCAGCTCGAAATTTCGCGATAGGTGTTCTGCGCCGGCAGCCACACTTCGAGGTCGTAGGTCTTGGCGGCCGAGAAGCCCATGTCGCCCGTGCACAGCGTGATCACGCGGTACGGCAGACCGAGCTTCTGCAGAATCGTTTCCGCATGCACGACCATTTGCTCGAGCGCGTCGTACGACGTTTCCGGTGCGACGATCTGCACCATCTCGACCTTGTCGAACTGATGCTGACGGATCATGCCGCGCGTATCGCGGCCATACGAACCGGCTTCCGAGCGGAAGCACGGCGAATGCGCGGTGAGCTTGATGGGCAGCGCGCTGCCTTCGACGATGCTCTCGCGCACGGTGTTCGTGAGCGAGATCTCCGAGGTGGAGATCAGGTACTGCGTGACCGTGTTCTCGGCGCCGCCCTTCTCCACGCGGAACATGTCGTCGGCGAACTTGGGCAGCTGGCCCGTGCCGTACAGGATTTCCGGATTGACGATGTAGGGCGTGTACGTTTCCGTGTAGCCGTGCTGCAGCGTGTGCGTATCGATCATGAACTGCGCGAGCGCGCGGTGCAGGCGCGCGATCTGGCCGCGCAGCATCGTGAAGCGCGCGCCCGAAAGCTTCGCGCCCGTCTCGAAATCGAGACCCAGCGGCGTGCCCACGTCGACGTGATCCTTCACTTCGAAGCTGAACTCGCGCGGCGTGCCCCAGCGGCGCACTTCCACGTTGTCGTTTTCGTCCTTGCCCACGGGCGCGCTCTCGTGCGGCAGGTTAGGCACGCCGAGCAGCAGGTCCGAGAGCTTCGTCTGGATGTCGTCGAGCTTGGCGGCCGAGGCCTTCATTTCGTCGCCAATGCCGCCCACTTCGGCCATGACCGCCGAGGTGTCCTCGCCACGGCCTTTCATCGCCCCAATCTGCTTCGACAGGCTGTTGCGGCGCGCCTGCAGTTCTTCGGTGCGGGTCTGGATGGCGCGGCGTTCCGCTTCGAGCGCGGTGAACGCCGCGACGTCGAGGGTATAGCCGCGGTCGGCGAGGCGCTTCGCGACGCCGTCGAGGTCTTTGCGCAGCAGCTGGATGTCGAGCATGGGATTGTGAGACGCAGTTTCGTTGTGTGAATTGCCGATTTTAGCGCACCGGCGCGGGCTAGCCCTTGCGCTTGCGCTCGCGGATTTCGTCGCGGTGGTCTTCTCGCCATTGCGCGTCGAGGTCGGCCAGACGCGCGAGCTTCTCGCCGATCTTGCCTTCGAGCCCGCGCGGCGTGGGCTGATACCAGCGCGGCTCGCGCATGCCGTCGGGCAGATAGGTCTCGCCGGCCGCGTAGGCGTCGGGTTCGTCGTGCGCGTAGCGATACTCGTGCCCGTAGCCCAGCTCCTTCATGAGCTTGGTGGGCGCGTTGCGCAGATGGATGGGCACCGCGCGCGATTGATCCTTGCCGACGAAGCGCCGCGCCTCGTTGTACGCGTTGTAGCCGGCGTTCGACTTGGGCGCGACCGCGAGGTAGATCACCGCCTGCGCGAGCGCCAGTTCACCCTCGGGCGAGCCGAGCCGCTCGTAGGTCTCGGCGGCGTCGAGCGTGATGCGCGCCGCGCGCGGATCGGCGAGGCCGATGTCCTCCCACGCCATGCGCACGATGCGCCGCGCGAGATAACGCGGATCGGCGCCGCCGTCGAGCATGCGGCAGAACCAGTACAGCGCGCCGTCCGGGTTGCTGCCGCGCACCGACTTGTGCAGCGCGCTGATCTGGTCGTAGAACGCGTCGCCGCCCTTGTCGAAGCGGCGCAGGTTTTCGGCGAGCGCGCTGCCGAGCAGCTCGCCGTCGATCTCGCGCTTTTTCTGCTGCGCGGCCGCGCGCGCGACGATTTCAAGGTTGTTCAGCAGCTTGCGCCCGTCGCCATCGGCCGAGCCGATCAGCGCCTTTTTCGCTTCGTCGGTGAAGGTCAGGCCGCCCAGCTCCTCGCTTGCGCGTGCGAGCAGTTCGCCCTGCTCCTCCTCGTCGAGGCTCTTGAGCACGTAGACCGCCGCGCGCGAAAGCAGCGCGCTATTCACCTCGAACGACGGATTCTCCGTGGTCGCGCCGATGAACACGAACAGGCCCGACTCCACGTGCGGCAGGAAGGCGTCCTGCTGGCTCTTGTTGAAACGGTGGACTTCGTCGACGAACACGAGCGTCTGATGGCCATGCGCGCGGTGCATCTGCGCCGTTTCCACGGCCTCGCGGATGTCCTTCACGCCCGAGAGCACCGCCGAGAGCGCGATGAACTGGGCGTGGAAGGCGTCGGCCATCAGGCGCGCGAGCGTGGTCTTGCCGACGCCGGGCGGCCCCCAGAGGATCATCGAATGCGCCTCGCCCGACTCGAAGGCGACGCGCAGCGGCTTGTTGGGCCCGAGCAGATGCTTCTGGCCGATGACTTCGTCGATCGAGCGCGGGCGCAGCCGCTCGGCGAGCGGAACGTTGGCACGGGTTTCTTCAAACATGACGTTTTCGCGATAATGTCGGCTTTCCCGGGGACTGGCCGGCTTCGAAGGCGTGTGTTCGCGCCCCGAAAACGGCCCGCCGCGCCGGATGCAGTCGTGCATTATGACAGCCCGGGCGGCAGCGCGAGACGCGATGCCTTGCGCCCCAGTTGGCCGGCCCCAATAAACATCAGACAAAACAGACGATACAGAGGGTAGCTTCATCCATGACTCAAAACCTGCAATCCGGTGCGGCCGGCTCAGGTGTGGCCGGCTCAGGTGCGGCCGGCGACGCCGGCTCGACCTACGCGCCCAACGTGCCCGTGCCCGACGCGCGCCGCCAGTTCCGCACCGGCGACGCCTTCGCGCTCTGGTTCTCGCTCGGCATCGGCCTGCTGGTCGCCCAGGCGGGCGCCCTGCTCGTGCCGGGCCTCTCGCTGCCCCATGCGCTGGCCGCCATCGGCATCGGCAGCGTGATCGGCGTCGTGCTGCTCGCGCTCGCCGGCGTGATCGGCACCGACACGGGCCTCGCCGCCATGGCGTCGCTGCGCCCGACGCTCGGCATCCGCGGCGCGTCCGTGCCGGCCGTCATCAACATGGTGCAGCTCGTGGGCTGGGGCTCGTTCGAGATCATCGTGATGCGCGATTCCGCCGATGCGCTCGCCAAGCAGGCCTTCGGCCTCTCGATGCCGCTCGTGTGGACCCTGATCTTCGGTTTCCTCGCCACGCTGCTCGCCGTGAGCGGCCCGCTCTCGTTCGTGCGCCGCTTCCTGCGCACCTGGGGCATCTGGCTCCTGCTCGCAGGCGCCGCGTGGCTCACGTGGAGCCTGCTCGCGCAGCACGACATCGGCGCGCTGATGAAGCGTCCCGGCACCGGCGAGATGCCGTTCGGCAGCGCGATCGACCTCGTCGTGGCGATGCCGCTCTCGTGGCTGCCGCTCATCGCCGACTACACGCGCTTTGGCCGCCGCGCGGGCGAGACCTTCCGCGGCACGCTGTTCGGCTATGGCATCGCGAACCTGTGGTTCTATGCGCTCGGCGCGATCTACGGCCTCGCCGCGGGCGGCGGCGACGCGCTCCTCACCACGGCGCTCGCGAAGGCGGGCGGCGGCTTCGCCCTGCTGCTCGTGCTGATCGACGAAATCGACAACGCCTTCGCCGACATCCATTCGGCCGCCGTCTCGACCGGCACGTTCTGGACGCGCGGCAGCGTGCCGTGGCTCTCGGCGGCGTTCGGCGCGCTGTGCACGCTGATCGGCCTCGTCGTGCCGATGGCGCGCTATGAGAACTTCCTGCTCTTCATCGGCTCGGTGTTCGCGCCGCTCTTCGGCGTCGTGCTCGCCGATCACTTCATCGTGCGGCGCCGCCGTATCGACGCCCGCGCGCTCGCCGATTTGAACGGCGCCTACGGCTATTCGGGTGGCTGGCATGTGACCGCGTTTGTTGCGTGGGGCTTCGGCTTCGGCGCGTATCAGGCGCTCAACCAGTGGCTGCCGAATCTCGGCGCCACGCTGCCCGCGCTCGTGATCGGCGCGCTCTGCTACCTCGTGCTCGCGGGACGCCGGCGCGCGGCTTACGCTTAAAGCGCCGCACGCACCAAACGACGTTACAAACGAGAACGCCACGCTTCACAGCGTGGCGTTTGTTTTTTCAGCGGCGCACTGCTAGCACGCCGCGCATTTCAAAGCGCTCGTCAGCGCTTTTATTCGCAGTGGCCGCAGCCGCCGTGATGGGCATGATCCGCGTGATGCGCATGCCCCTCAGCCGGCAATTCCTGCGCCGCCTGCGCGCTGATGCCCAGACGCTGCAGCAGCTTGCGGTCGGCTTCGGCCTGCGGGTTGCTCGTCGTCAGCAGCTGGTCGCCGTAGAAGATCGAGTTCGCGCCCGCCATGAAGCACAGCGCCTGCAGCGCCTCGTCCATCTGCTCGCGGCCCGCCGAGAGGCGCACCATCGCCTTGGGCATCGTGATGCGCGCCACCGCGATCGTGCGCACGAACTCGAACGGATCGAGCGGCTCGGTGCCTTCGAGCGGCGTGCCGCTCACCTGCACGAGATTGTTGATGGGCACCGACTCCGGATACGGCTCCATGTTCGCGAGCTGCGCGATCAGGCCCGCGCGCTCGCGGCGCGACTCGCCCATCCCGACGATGCCACCGCAGCAGACGTTGATGCCTGCGTCGCGCACGCGCTCGAGCGTCTCGAGGCGGTCCTGGTAGGTGCGCGTCGAGATGATCTGGCCGTAGAACTCCGGCGAGGTATCGAGGTTGTGGTTGTAGTAGTCGAGGCCCGCGTCGGCGAGCGCCTTCGCCTGGTGGTCTTCGAGCATGCCGAGCGTCACGCAGGTTTCGAGGCCCATCGACTTCACGCCGCGGATCATGTCCTTGATCGGCTCGAGATGGCGGTCCTTCGGATTGCGCCACGCCGCGCCCATGCAAAAGCGCGTCGCGCCATTGGCCTTCGCCACGCGCGCGGCGTCGAGCACGGCATCCACGTCCATGAGCTTGCTCGCGTCGAGGCCGGTGTCGTGATGCGACGACTGCGGGCAATACGCGCAATCCTCCTCGCAGCCGCCCGTCTTGATCGACAGGAGCGTGGAGAGCTGCACCGCATTCGCGTCGAAATGCTCGCGATGCACCTGCTGGGCGCGGAACATCAGGTCGTTGAACGGCAGCTCGTAGAGCGCCGCGACATCGGCGACGCGCCAGCGCGCTGCGGCTTCGTCTTGCGGCTGTGCCGGCGGCGCGGTCTTCTTGAGCGCGGTGATGTCGATGTGGGCTTCGGTCATGGTGTCGGGGTCCTTCTTGACGGGCGATAGGGGTTCAGACGCGTCTGCTCAGCTCAGCGTGGCCAGGCGTGCGAGCAACGCGTCGATGTTCAGGTGTTCGGCCGCGGCGTCGGCGCGTGCGCCCGGCATGTGCGGCACGACGCCGATGAGCGGCGCGCCGAATTGCGCGGCGAGACGCTCGCGCAGCGCGTCGATGTTTTCTTCGGGAAAGGTCATGGCCGGGTCGATGCGGTTCGCGACCCAGCCCGCGATCGTGAGGCCGCGCCCGGCGATCGCTTCGGCGGTGAGCAGCGCGTGGCTGATGCAGCCAAGCCGCATGCCCACGACGAGCACCACCGGCAGATTCAGCGCGACGGCGAGATCCGCGGTGTCCTGCGTCGCCGTGAGCGGCACGCGAAAGCCGCCGACGCCTTCGACCACCACGGCGTCCGCGCGCTCGCGCGCCTGACCGTAGCATTGCACGATGCGCGCCATGTCGAGCGTCACGCCTTCGAGCGCGGCGGCGATGTGCGGCGCGGCCGGCTCCTTGAGCAGGTACGGGGTGCGCATCTCGGGCGGCAGCAGCACGCTCGCGGCGGCGTCGAGCTGGTCGGCGTCTTCGTTGTGCCACACGCCATCGCGTTCGCAGGCGCCGGCCGCGATGGGCTTCATCGCCGCCGCGCGCAGGCCCGCATGGGCCAGGCCGCGCAAGAGCGCCGCGCTCACGAAGGTCTTGCCGATCTCGGTATCGGTGCCGGTGACGAAGAGCGAAAATTTCGCAGTGCTCATTGTGCGCTCTCCTGCACCTGCTTTTGCTCGTCAAGGCTTGCGCGTTGCAGCGCTGCGTTCAGGCGATCGAGGTCGGCATCCGAATGCGCTGCCGAGAGCGAAATGCGCAGACGCGAAGTGCCCACAGGCACGGTCGGCGGACGAATCGCCGGTACCCACAGGCCATCGCGCTCGAGCGCGGCCTGCAGTGCGAGCGTGGCATCGTTGGAGCCGATCACGAGCGGCTGCACGGCCGTGTGCGAATCGACGGGTTGCCAGCAGGTTTCCTTGAGCATCGAGCGCGTGCGCCCAATCAGATGCTTCAGATGCGCGCGCCGCGCATCGCCCTCTTCGCCCGCGATCAGTCGCAGGCTCGCGGACACCGCGTGCGCGACCGCCGGCGACGAAGCCGTCGTGAAGATGTACGGGCGCGCGCGCTGCACGTGCCACTCGATCACGGTGTCGTGCGCGCAGATAAACGCGCCCGAGACACCCACAGCCTTGCCGAGCGTGCCGACCATCACGAGGTGCGGCGAGCGCAGCGCGGCTTCGGCCAGCGCGCCGCGCCCTTGCGGGCCGAGCACGCCCAGACCGTGCGCATCGTCGACCACGAGCCACGCGCCGTGCTTTTCGGCAAGCTCGACGAGACGCGCGAGCGGCGCGACATCGCCGTCCATGCTGAACACCGTATCGCTCACGATCACCTTCGCGCGCGCGTCGGACGCTTCGAGCATCGCGCTCAACGCGTCCATGTCCGCATGCGGATAGATCTGGATGTCGGCGCGCGAGAGCCGCGCGCCGTCGATCAGCGAAGCGTGGTTGAGCGCATCGGAGAAGATCGTCGTGCCGCGGCCCGCGAGCGCGGTGAGCACGGCGAGATTCGCCATGTAGCCCGTGCTGAAGTAGAGCGCGCGCGGCGCATCGACGAAGCCGCCCGCGAACGCGGCGAGATCGTCTTCGAGCTGCGCATGGGCACGCGAGTGGCCGCCCAGCAGATGCGAGCCGCCGCTGCCCGCGCCATAGCGCTGGGCACCTTCGGCCAGCGCCGCGACGAGTTGCGGATGGGCGGCGAGCCCGAGGTAGTCATTGCTCGCGAAGCCGATGCTCGCGCGGCCGTCGACGACCATGTGCGCGCTGCACGGCGAATCGATGGTGCGGCGGCGACGACGCAAGCCTTGCGCGTCGAGCTCGCGCAGGCCGTGTTCGAGCGTGTCGAGCAGTGAGGTGTGTTGCGCCATCAGAGGTCCTCCGCGACGGTGGCGTCGAATGTCTCGCGCGTGCGCTCGGCAAGGTGCGCCTGCGTCTGTGCGTCGAGAATGTACGGCGGCATCACGTAGACCGTCGTGCCGATCGGGCGCAGCAGCAATTCGCGCTGCAGCGCGTTTTCGAAGAAGCGGCGCGAGAACGTGCGGGCGCGCCCGGCGTCTTCGATCGCCACGTCGAACGCGAGGATCGTGCCGCACTGGCGCAGGTCACGCACGAGCGGATGCTGTTCGAGCGGCGCAAAGGCCTCGCGCAGTTGCGTCGATTTGCGCGCGTTCGTGGCGAGCACGTCGTCGCGCTCGAAGAGGTCGAGCGTCGCGAGCGCGGCACGGCAGGCAAGCGGATTGCCGGTGTACGAATGCGAATGCAGAAAGCCGCGCGTGGTGTCGTCGTCGTAGAAGGCCGCGTAGATTTCGTCGCGCGAGAGCACGATCGAAAGCGGCAGGTAGCCGCCGCTGATGCCCTTCGAGAGCGTGAGCAGATCGGGCCAGATGCCGGCCTGCTCGCACGCGAAGAAGGTGCCCGTGCGGCCGCAGCCCACGGCGATTTCGTCGGCGATCAGATGCACGCGGTAGCGGTCGCACAGCGCGCGCAGGCCCTGCAGATACGCGGGATCGTGCATCGCCATGCCGGCCGCGCATTGCACGAGCGGCTCGACGATCAGCGCCGCGATGCGGCCCTCGCGCTCGGCGAACACGCGCTCGACGTCGGCGAGCGCGCGGCGCGCCACGTCGGCGGCGCTTTCGCCCTCGCGCGCCGTGCGCGCATCGGGCGAGGCAACCACATGCGCGTGGGTCAAAAGCGGATCGTAAGCATCCCTGAAGAGCTTCACGTCCGTCACGCCGAGCGCGCCGATGGTCTCGCCGTGATAGCTGTTGGCGAGGCACACGAATTCGCGTTTGTCGTTCGCGCCCTGATTGCGCCACGCGTGAAAGCTCATCTTCAGCGCGATCTCGACCGCCGACGCGCCGTCCGAAGCGAAAAACGCATGGCCGAGCGTGCCGCCGGTGAGCGCGGCAAGCCGCTCGGCGAGCTCGACCGCGGGTTCGTGCGTGCAGCCCGCGAGCATCACGTGCTCGAGCGTGTCGAGCTGCGCCTTGAGCGCGGCATTGATCGTGGGATTGGCGTGGCCGAAGAGATTGACCCACCACGAGCTGATGGCGTCGAGATAGCGCCGGCCCTCATGGTCGTAGAGCCACGGCCCTTCGCCGCGCGCGACGGCCACGAGCGGCAAGCGCTCGTGGTGCTTCATCTGGGTGCAAGGATGCCAGACGGCGCGCAGGCTGCGCGCGATCCAGGCTTCGTTGGCAAGGTTGGAATGCGAGTTCAAGTGCGGCTCCCGATACGACAGCGACCGAGATTAACCCGTTCAATGCCGCAATGCACTACCCCCAAAATGGGCCCGGAAAGCCCGTGCGCGCGGGGTTCGGCGCGGTTCGGGACAGCTGCGCACCGTTCCTTTGTGAAGGCCAGAAATGACCGTAGATGACGACGGCAAAGTGAAGCGCGCTTATGCAAAAAAATCTGTGGGCGCGTGCCGAAAAGGCGTGCCGTCAGATCGCGCGCGGCGATTTTTTTTCGGGGGAAGCATCGAGAAAGCGCTGGCGTCGATCGGTCACGCGAGCGGAAGTCGCCACGCTATGCGTACGGATAAAACCAGACGATTGGGGCGAACGGGCGTGCCATTGAGGCGAAAACCCAATGGCAATGAGAAGGCGATGCGGAAGCGACCGGGCGCGTAAGCGCGCGTCTTTCAGTGGGGTCAAATGTGCAAAACCGCCGTGGCGCTCACGCGCACTCCGGCGGTTTCAAACACGCTCAGCGGCTTGCGAGCGCGTGCGAGTTGTCGGCGTCGTCTTCGGCGACGCTGTGGCCGTCGTCGGCATTGTCGTTCTGCGCCGTGGCGGTGCCGTCCGACCACACGACGTTGCCGTTCACCGCGTAGAGGCGGCACGGATCCGAGCTGTGCTTCTGGCAGTTCGCGATGGCGACGGCCATCGGGTTGTCGCCGCCCTCGGCCCACGACCAGGCGCCCGAATCGGACACGGCGAAGGCGCGGCTCGGGTACTGCTTGAGGAAATTGCGATAGCCGTCACGGCCCGCCTGATCGAGGAACGGCACTGCGCTCACCGAATCGATCGACGCGTAGCCGCTGGCGTGCGGCGCGGCCTGCGTCGCCACGCGGTATTCCTGGGCCGTGGGCATGCCCTGGCTCGCGAGGAACGCCTCGACCTTGGGCCACCAGATCTGCACGCCGTCGCGGTCGCCCACGAGGCGGTGCGCGTCGTTCTTGTACGAGCCGAAATCGACGAGCTTCGCGCCCGCGCCCGACTGCGCCTCGCCCACTTGCGCGGTATGAAACGCCGCGAACATGCGCGTGACGAGATCGGAGGTCCACACCGAGTCGTTGTCGCCGTAGAGCCAGAGCGAGGCCACGCGCGCCTTGGCGCCGTAATCGCCGAACGCCTCGGTCAGGTTGTTCTGCCAGCCCGTGCAGGCGTCCTGACGCAGGCCGCCCGAGAAGTTGATGAGCGCGCGCACGCCGTGCGCCGCTTCGGTGCCGTAGGCCATGGTCGCGAGGCCGCCATGCGAGGTGCCGGCGACGACGATATGGTTCGCGTCCACATACGACTGCTTCGCCATGTAGTCGACCGTGGTGGCGACGTCGGCGGCCTGGCCGAGGCCGTTGCTGGCCACGTCGCAGCCATCTTGCTGATAGGTGCCGCCCGAGCCCGCGAAGCCCTGGCGGTTCGGCGCCACGACCACATAGCCGCGGCTCACGAATTCGCGCGCGAACGACATCGGGTCGCTGCGCGGCTGCATGCGCGGATCGCCGGGAATCTTGCCGTGGTTGAACACCACCATCGGGAACGGGCCGGGACCATCGGGACGATAGACCGTGGTTTCGAGCGTGACGCTCGGATCGCCGGCGACGGGAATGTGGATGATCTGCTCGTTCATGTCGGCGCGCACGACGGGCAGATACGCGTCGTCGAGCGCGATGCGCGGTACGTTCGCGCTGCCGAGCGGGCCCGATGCGAGCGGTGTGCCTGCGGCGTGCGAGGCGTCGCCTTGGCCATCCGCGTGCGCAACTGAGAGCGACGACGATGCGGAAGCCTGCGCGCTGGCCGCTGTTGCCGGATCGGAAAGCGATGCTGCGTGGGCAACCGACAGCACGCACGCCGTGCCGGCCACCGCCCATCCGGTAAGAAGCTTCCTGAACGCCATGCGCAACACCCGCCTGCGAAAGTCCTGCTGTAATCTGCCTGACCGAACCACTATGTGAACATCCCCGCCCTTTGCGGACACAACAGGATCGGCGCGCCTGGCTAAGGAGCCTGGCGTGGCTTTACCCGTTGCTGCGGGGGAGAACACGGATCGGAACACCTGTGCGGCGCCGATCTGCAAACGTCAGATCCGCCGCCAGCACCCGTCACTGAATCGCCGTGAGAAAACGTTTCTCAACGTTTGCTTACTTGGCGTGACGAGCACCGTGATTGCATCCTCGCACGACAATTAATTGTTGTGCAATTCAGGGGTAACCCGGCATAAGGCGTGCCAACGAACGGTATGCGCCGCGTATACCTTGACGGGCGGCGCATGGCGGGATTTCGTCGCGCTCTTGGTGAGCACGGCATAACAAGTATTTCAGCGTGTTGCGTGTAGCGCACCGCCAACGGCCCCGTTTTTTTGCATTAAGTGCTTGTTTGCAAAGGCGTTATCTCAGGCCCCGCAACGGCAGTGCGCGGCTCGCGTTCAGCCCTCGAGGATGTCGCCGTCGACGTAGCGCCAGCGGCCGTCCTGGCCGCGCGTGAAGCGGCTCAGCTCGTGCAGGCGATACGCGCGCCCACCGCTCTTGTAGCGCGCGACGAATTCGACCAGCGCATGCGTCGCATCAATGGCCTCGTGGCGCTTGATGGCAAGGCCCAGCCAGCGCGGAGCGCCGGGAGCATTAGGGTCGGCGTCGAGATCGGCGGGACAGGTCTCGACGGCCCAGGTCGCACGCAGATAGTCGGCCTCGCCCAGCACGTAGGCCGTGTAGCGCGAGCGCATCAGCTCGAACGCCGTGGCGGGCAGCGCACCGCCATCGATGAAGCGGCCGCAGCAGTCGGCAAAGCGCGGCGCCTTTGCGCCCGATTTCAGATTGGGCGCGGCACCGCCACAAGGGCAGTCGAGCGGGCGCGCGGCGCGCTTGAGTTCAGCGGTCATTGAATAACGATCCTTCACGTGCGATCAAGTGCGATCAAGTGCGATTAAATGCGATTAAATGCGATTGCATACGAGGGTGTGCGATGTCGCACCACTCGGCAGAACAAAACACAAAGGGCCGCTCGCGCAAGCGTTGCGGCCCCAGAACACGATTATTACGCGGATACACCACTCACCAGTCGAGCTCGGTGCCGTCGTACTGGAAAAAGCGTCCGTTGAAGACGTCGCGCGCGGCGGCCGCCTCAGCCACGACTTCGCGCATGCCGGCGACGCTCGCCGCCGCGTCGATGGCCGCGTGCGCTCCACCCATTTCGGTGCGCACCCAGCCCGGATGGAGCGCGATGCAGGTCGCGCGGCGGGTCTGCAGCGAGGCGATCTTGATGACGTCGTTGACCGCCGCCTTGCTCGCGCGATAGAGCCAGCCCGTCGTGCCGGTCGTCTGCGTGATGCTGCCCATGCGGCTCGACAGCACGCCGAGCACACCGTACGCCGCTTCGACGAGCGGCAGCAGGATCGGAATGAGCTGCATCGGGCCGCGCACGTTGGTGTTCATCACGTACTCGAAGTCTGCGGCGCTGATGGCTTCGACGCCCTCGGTGCGCGGGCCGTAGACGCCCGACACGATGAGCGCCACGTCGAGCCGCTCGCCGTCGAGCTTCGCGCCGAGCGCGGCGATGTCCTCAGGCTGCGCGATGTCGAGCGGAAGTGTCTGGGCGCCGAGCGCGTTCAGCGCCCTGAGCGCCTCATCGGATCGCGCCGTGGCCAGCACGCGCCAGCCGGCCTTCGCATACTGGCGCGCGAATTCGAGGCCGAGGCCCCGCGACGCGCCCACGATCAACGCTGTTTTCATGTCGCCACCTTTTTCGGGTGCCGCGGTTTTTTTGCTGCGCCGCGTGCCGGTATTGCGAGGCGCCGCCTCCCCGCGGCGCGTTTCAAGCACAAGCCTACATGAGTTCGACGCCCATTGCGGTCGCTTCGCCGCCGCCAATGCACAGGCTCGCGACGCCGCGCTTGAGCCCGCGTGCGCGCAATGCGCCGATCAGCGTGACGAGAATGCGCGCGCCCGATGCGCCAATCGGGTGGCCCAGCGCGCACGCGCCGCCATTCACGTTGACCTTCTCGTGCGGCAGGTCGTGCTCCTTCATCGCCGCCATCGTGACCACGGCAAACGCCTCGTTGATCTCGTAGAGATCGACATCGGAGGCCTTCCAGCCGGTCTTCCCGAAGAGCTTCGCGATCGCGCCCACGGGCGCGGTCGTGAACTTCGCGGGCTGCTGCGCGAAGGTCGAATGGCCGGTCACGCGCGCGAGCGGCTTGACGCCGAGGCGCTTTGCCGTGGATTCGCGCATCATCACGAGCGCCGCCGCGCCGTCCGAAATCGACGACGAATTCGCGGCCGTCACCGTGCCCGTCTTGCTGAAGGCGGGCTTGAGCGTCGGGATCTTGTCGAGATTGGCCTTGAACGGCTGCTCGTCGCGCTCGATCGTCGTCTCGCCCGCGCGCGTGGCGACCTTCACCGGCGCGATCTCCCAGGCAAACGAGCCGTCCTCGTTGGCGCGTTTCGCGCGCTTGAGCGACTCGATCGCAAAGGCGTCCTGGCTCTCGCGCGAGAAGTCGAATTCGCTCGCGCACTCCTCGGCGAACGTCCCCATCAGGCGGCCCTTGTCGTAGGCGTCTTCGAGTCCGTCGAGGAACATGTGATCGAGCACCTGGCCGTGCCCCATGCGCATGCCCGCGCGCGCCTTGGGCAGCAGATACGGCGCGTTCGACATGCTCTCCATGCCGCCCGCAACGATCACGTCGGCGGAGCCCGCCAGCAGCATGTCGTGCGCGAACATCGCCGCGCGCATGCCCGAGCCGCACATCTTGTTCACCGTGGTCGCGCCCGCCGCGAGCGGCAGGCCAGCCCCGAGCGCCGCCTGGCGCGCGGGCGCCTGGCCCTGGCCGGCGGGCAGCACGCAGCCCATCACGACCTCGTCGACCTGCTCGGGCTTGAGGCCCGCGCGCTCCACCGCGGCCGCAATTGCCGCCGCACCCAGTTGCGGCGCTGCCAGCGAGGCGAAATCGCCCTGAAAACCGGCCATCGGCGTGCGCGTCGCCGCCACGATCACAACCGGATCCTTCTGCGTCTCACTCATGTCCAGCCTCCTTACTCGATCCATCGATGATCGAAAGTTCGTAGTCCGCCACGTGCCTCATGCGGCGCGTGCGTCGTTCTCATCGGCCTCGCCGTCGGCGTCGTCCTGCGCGAAGCGCTCGGGATAGCGCGTGCGAAAGCGCACCGCCGCGTCGTACGGCAGGCAGTCGGGCACCTCGCCCGCGAGCAGGCGCGCCTTGCTCTCCTGCCACAGTGCCGGGTCGAAGAAGTCGGCGTGATGCTCGAGGAAATAGCGCCGCACGCGCGGGTCGCCGAGCAGAAACGTCCGGTACGTCTCCGGGAAAATATCGTGCGGGCCAACTCCGTACCACGGCTCGGCAGATAGTTCGTCTTCCTCATTACGTGGCGCGGGCACCGCGCGCACGTTGCATTCGGTCAGATATTCGATCTCGTCATAGTCGTAGAACACCACGCGGCCGTGGCGCGTCACGCCGAAATTCTTGTAGAGCATGTCGCCCGGAAAGATGTTCGCGCGCATCAGGTCCTTCACCGCATTGCCGTATTCGCGGATGCCGTGCTCGACTTCTTCGTCGCTGCCGTTCTGCAGCCAGATATTGAGCGGCACCATGCGGCGCTCGATGTAGAGATGGCGAATCACGAGGTTCTCGCCCTCGTACTCGATCATCGAAGGCGCGAGCGTTTCGAGCTCGCGCACGAGCGCTTCGGCCAGGCGCGCGACGGGCAGCGCGACGCTCGAATATTCGAGCGTATCGGCGAGGCGTCCGAGGCGGTCGTGGCGCTTCACGAGCTGGTACTTCGCTTCCACCTGCTCGCGCGTGGTTTCCTTCGGCGCGGGAAAGCTGTCCTTGATCACCTTGAACACGTACGGAAACGACGGCAGCGTGAACACGATCATGACCATGCCGCGGATACCGGGCGCGGTGATGAACTGATCGCTCGAATGCTTGAGGTGATGCAGCAGGTCGCGATAGAAGAGGTTCTTGCCCTGCTTCTGCAGCCCGAGCGACGTGTAGATCTCGCCCTTCGCCTTGCGCGGCATGATCGTGCGCAGGAACTCCACATAGGCGGACGGCACGCCCATGTCCACGAGGAAGTACGAGTGCGAGAAGCTGAACATGACGAGCAGCTCGTCGAGGCGCAGGAGCACGGTGTCGAGCGCGAGCTTGCCGTCGTCCGTGTGGCGGATGGGCACCACGAACGGCACGAGCAGATCGCCGTTGATGATGCGCCCGACGATATACGCCGACTGGTTGCGAAAGAACAGCGACGCGAGCGCGTGAATCTGGAAGTTGGGTTTGGGCTCGACTACGCCGAAGGTGTCGAGCATCGTGCGCATCACGCAGTCCACGTCGCGATCGAGGTCCTCGAACGGCGTTTGGAGCTGAAAATTCGTGACGATGCGCGCGAGCGTGGGCGCCAGCCCGTCCTTGCCCGGATAGTACGCGCGGTAGGTGGGCCTGGCCGCGGGCTCGTCGTTCTCGATGTATTCGGTCGAGATCGCGGGCCGCACGAAGATGAAGTCGTTGTTGAAGTACGAGCGATGCAGGATCTGGCAGCACACCGAGTTGAAGAAGGTCTCGGCGCACTCGGGCTGCCGGTGCGTCGTCAGCAGGCCGATGTAGTGCAGCTTGATCTGCTCCCAGACCTCGTCGTCGATGCTTTCCGCGTCGTACTCGTCTTCGAGCGCCATCACACACTCGCGCACGCACTCGTCGTAAGACGCAATGCGCTCGCGCGCGAGCTGTTGCAGGCTGCGCCAGTCGCGCGCCTCGAAGCATTCGCGCGCGCGCACGGCCGCCGCGCAGAAGTTGCGGTAGTGACGATTGAAGCCTTCGAGCATCGTCTGCGCAACGTCGAAGCCGATCTGCGATGAAAGCAGTTTCGGAAAATGTCTCATGACGCATTCACCTCGGCTCGACGGCGTGACGCGAAGACGGGCCAGCGCCGGCTACTGATCGTCGGGCAGTACGAGCGGCGCAATCCGCTCGCCCGCGGCGTTCTTTGCGAGCAGCGCGCGCGCCTGGGTCTCGTATTGTGCGAGGTCTTCGAGCGTGGCGTCCAGATCGGCGCGCTGACGCTCCAGTATCTCGCGGTGGTGCACCACGGTGTCGAGGAACGCCTGGAGCTGCGGCAGCGTATCCGTGGGCGAATCGTAGAGATCGAGCAGCGCGCGAATCTCGTTGAGCGTGAAGCCGAGGCGCTTGCCGCGCAGCGTGAGCTTCAGTCGCGTGCGATCACGCCCCGAAAACACGCGCTTGAGGCCGCCCGCCCCTTCGCGGCTCGGCGCGAGCAGGCCCTGATCCTCGTAGAAACGGATCGCACGTGGCGTCACGTCAAATTCGCGGGCGAGCTCGGTAATCGTGTACTGGGTCATGTCGGAAAGCGCGCCTCGCGCCAGCCGGGGTGGACCCGGCGGCTGGGCTATCGTTGGAATCGACGTTTACGTTATCGTCAACGCATAGGTTGTGCAACCGCCCGAATGTTCCGCGTACCGGAACATTCTCCCGGTTTCCCTGCAGGAATTGCGCAATGCAGCGACAATGAGGCCAGACGGCGGCGCCGGCCGTCATCAGCCCCGCATAATTAGATCAGACGAGACCCCAATGAACGCCCTCGAACACCAGCTCGACTACCCCTTCGCCGATACCCTGCCCGAACCCGGCCTCGCCTTCGAAGTCGCGCCCGGCGTGAAATGGCTGCGCATGCCGCTACCGTTCGTGCTCGATCACATCAACCTCTGGCTGCTGCGCGACGAGATCGACGGCCAGCAAGGCTGGACCGTGGTGGACTGCGGCATCACCGACGACACGATCAAGGTGCACTGGGAGCAGGTGTTCGACTCCCAGCTCGAAGGCCTGCCGGTGCTGCGCGTGATCGTCACGCACTGCCATCCGGACCATATCGGCCTTGCGCACTGGATCTGCGCGGGCGGCGAGAAGAAGCGCTGGGACGTGCGCCTGTGGGCGACGCTCGGCGAATACATGAGCGCGTGCGTGCTGGCCTCGGGCAACGGCTCGAACGCGGGCGGCGAAGGCGCGGCACGCCATTTCGCGCGCCACGGCGTGACCGACGAGGCCTCGCTCGATCAGCTGCGCAACCGCCGTAACTACTACTCGAACCTCGTGCCGGCGCTGCCGCCGCAATACCGCCGGCTGCGCGAGGCCGACACGGTGTCGATCGGCGGCCGCGACTGGCGTGTCGTCACGGGTTACGGCCACTCGCCCGAGCATTGCGCGCTGCTGTGCGAATCGCTCGGCGTGCTGATCTCGGGTGACATGGTGTTGCCACGCATCTCGACCAACGTTTCCGTGTTCGACATGGAGCCGGAGGGCAATCCTCTCGGCCTCTACCTCGAATCGCTCGGACGCTACGAGGCCATGGCCGAGGACACGCTCGTGCTGCCCTCGCACGGCAAGCCGTTCCGCGGCGTGCACACGCGCATCGGACAATTGCGCGCGCACCACGACGCGCGCCTCGCCGAAGTGATGGAAGCCTGCGAGCGCGCGCCGCAATGCGCCGCCGACATCGTGCCGATCATGTTCAAGCGCGCGCTCGACATGCATCAGTTGACCTTCGCGATGGGTGAAGCGCTCGCCCACCTGAACCTGCTGTGGCTCTCGGGCAAGCTCAAGCGCAAGGTGGACGACAAGGGCGTGCTGCGCTTTTCGGTCTGAGCGCGCGAGTGCGCGGCACCTATAGCCCATAGCAAAAGGGGGCGGCCCCATCGAGCCGCCCCCTTTTTTGTGACATCGCTTGTCGCGTCACGTCGCGCGGATCAGTTCCCGCCACCCGTGATCAGGTCGGCGCCCTTGGGCCGCACGAACTTGAAGGTCGACGCCGGCAGCGACGGATTCTTCTCGATGTTGGAGAACGTGAGCAGCGTCACGTTGCCGAACACGTCGTGCAGTTCCATCGCTTCGAGATTGCCATCGCGAAAGCCGATGCCCACGCTCTTGAACTGCGTGTCCTTCGACTTCGGAATCAGCTCCAGCCAGTCGATGCCATCCTTCACGCCCGCGTCGGTGAGCGTGAAGTTCTTGTCCAGATCGTTGCTGCCGAACAGGATCGCGGCCGGGCTCGCGCCGAGCGCGCCGCCGAGCTTGCGCTCGGTGACCTGGTTCAGGTCCTTGTCGTAGACATAGAGGTTGTCGCCGTCGGATTGCAGCAGTTGCTGATACGGCTTCTCGTAGGTCCAGATGAACTTGCCGGGACGCGCGAACACGAAGGTGCCGCTCGATGTCCTGGAGCTCGACATGGCCGTGGCAATGGCGTCGCTCGCGTTCTTCGCGTTCGTGGGCGTCTTCAGTTCGCGTTGCACGAAGTTGCCGCGCGCGGCGTGGACCTGCGCGACGAACTGCTTCAGTTGATCGGTGCCGCTCGCATACGCGTGCGAGGCCATGACGAGCGACGCGCCAAGCGCCGCGAAGAGCGCGCGCCCGGCGCGGCCCAGCGTCAAACGGGTGTGTTGCCCAACCTGAAACTGCATCTATCGTTCTCCCAAAACCACAATGTGTGCCTGCGCCGGCGCGGTGCAGGCGCCGTGGACGACGTCGATCGACCTCAATCGGCGTCGCGCGCGGGCGCGAGGATCTCGCGGTTGCCGCTCGACGACATCGCCGAAACGAGCCCCGATTGCTCCATCTGCTCGAGCAGGCGCGCCGCACGGTTATAGCCGATGCGCAGATGCCGCTGCACGAGCGAAATCGACGCGCGCCGGTTCTTGATGACTACCTCGACGGCCTGGTCGTAGAGCGGATCGGACTCGTCGCCGGTGCCCGAAGCGCCGGCCGAGCCTTCGTCGCCCTCGCCCGCCACGCCGCCTTCCAGAATCCCTTCGATATAGTTCGGCTCGCCCTGCTCCTTGAGCTTGTCGACCACGCGATGCACTTCTTCGTCGGCGACGAACGCGCCGTGCACGCGCACGGGCAGCCCCGAGCCCGGCGGCAGGTAGAGCATGTCGCCCATGCCGAGCAGCGACTCGGCGCCCATCTGGTCGAGAATCGTGCGCGAGTCGATCTTCGAGGACACCTGGAACGCAATCCGCGTGGGCACGTTGGCCTTGATGAGGCCGGTGATGACGTCCACCGAAGGCCGCTGCGTCGCGAGAATCAGGTGAATACCCGCTGCGCGCGCCTTCTGCGCGATACGCGCGATCAGCTCTTCGACCTTCTTGCCGACCACCATCATGAGGTCGGCGAGTTCGTCGATCACGACCACGATATTCGGCAGCTTCTGGCACGGCTCCGGATCGTCGGGCGTGAGGCTGAACGGGTTCGGGATCTTCTCCTCGCGCTTGTTCGCCTCTTCGATCTTGTTGTTGTAGCCCGCGAGATTGCGCACGCCCAGCTTGCTCATGAGCTTGTAGCGGCGCTCCATCTCGGCGACCGTCCAGTTCAGCGCGTTGCCGGCCTGGCGCATGTCGGTCACCACCGGACACAACAGATGCGGAATGCCCTCGTAGACGCTCATTTCAAGCATCTTCGGGTCGATCAGGATCATGCGCACCTGCTCGGCGCTCGCCTTGTAGAGCAGCGACAGGATCATCGCGTTGATCCCCACCGACTTGCCCGAGCCGGTCGTGCCGGCCACGAGCAGGTGGGGCATCTTCGCAAGATCGGCGCAAACGGGCTTGCCGCCGATGTCCTTGCCGAGCCCCATGGTGAGCGCCGAAGGCGCGTCCGCATAGACGGCCGAGCCGAGGATTTCAGAGAGGCGCACGGTCTGGCGGCGCTGGTTCGGCAACTCGAGCGCCATGTAGTTCTTGCCGGGGATCGTCTCCACCACGCGGATCGAGACGAGCGAGAGCGAGCGCGCGAGGTCCTTCGCGAGGCCCACGATCTGGCTGCCCTTCACGCCGGTGGCAGGCTCGATCTCATAGCGCGTGACGACCGGGCCCGGATACGCGGCCACTACGGCCACGTCCACGCCAAAATCCTTGAGCTTCTTTTCGATCAGGCGCGAGGTGAACTCGAGCGTGTCGTCCGAAATCGTTTCCTGGGTCTTGGGTGCCGGGTCGAGCAGCGAGATGGGCGGCAAGGTGGAGTCGCCCGGCAAGTCGGTGAAGAGCGGCACCTGGCGCTCCTTTTCCACGCGCTCGGAGCGCTGCGGCGTGACCACCGGCGGCACGATCGTGACCGGCTCGTGCTCCTCGATCTTCACGCGGCCGCGCTCGACCTTGCCCTCGCGCTTGACCGCGGCGACCTCGCCGAGCTTGCGGTCGCGGCCCGCCTCGCGGTGCAGCTTCGCCATCGTCACCGCGTTGATGATCGACTCGCCCACCCTTTCGGCCACGTTCAGCCACGAAAACCGGAAATACAGCGACAAGCCGATCGCGAGCGCCAGCAACAGCGCGAGCGTGCCGCCCGTGAAGCCGAGCGCGTGCGAGACGCCGTGCGCGACGGCCTCGCCCACCACGCCGCCCGGCGCGCGCGGCAGTTGCACCTTGAGCGACCACATGCGCAGCGCCTCGATGCCGTCGCAGGCGAGCAGCACGAGCACAAACGCGAGGCCTTCGGCCACCCAGCTGTGGTCGCGCGGCTTGTCGTCATCGTCCTCGGGGAGCGCTTCGTGGCGCGTGATGCGCTTGTAATTCTTCGAGATATGGCGCGCGAGCAGCACGACCCACCAGTAGGCCGAGAGCCCGAACAGCAGCAGCAGGATGTCCGAGGTCCACGCGCCGACGCGCCCCGCCCAGTTCGAGATGTGGTCGACCTGCGCGGCGTGGGTCCAGCTCGGATCACGGCGGCTGTAGCTGATGAGCGCCATCAGCAGGAACACGCCCAGCGCGACCTGCAGGAGCCAGCGGATTTCAGTGAAAAGACGCGACATGCGATTAGGCAATGCCTGCGCCTGCGCGGAATAAGGAGCTTTGGCCATTGAATCCTGGTGATTCTTGAAGCTTGCGCGGTCCGGGCGCACTGCCGGGGCTCCGGCAGACGGGCCCGGCCGCCGACGTCAGATCGGGCCTATTGTAAACGCGTTGTTTAGGCCCCGGCGGCCCCAGGCTGTAAATGAGGGTAACTGACAACGGCGCGTTGGGGCAGCATGCGCGCCTGACGCATCGTGCGGCGCCAGGCTATCGCGCCGATGAGAAACCGCGATGGAGCATCAAACGCCCCCGGCCTTTATAATTGCGCGCTGATGCCCAACTTCATGCGTGTGCCCCGCCGCACCACCGGCGGCCCGCCTGCGGATCCCGGTAACGGAGCAGGCAACTGGGCACGCTTCCGCGCTGCAAGCCGCGCGGAAGCGTGCCCCAGGAAACCGCGCCACGCAGCGCCTTCTACGGAATTCGACCATGTCCGCAACCAAACACGCCAAAGTCCTGATTCTCGGTTCCGGCCCCGCCGGCTACACGGCAGCCGTCTATGCGGCACGCGCGAATCTCTCGCCGCTGCTCGTCACCGGCCTCGCCCAGGGCGGCCAGCTCATGACCACGACCGACGTGGAAAACTGGCCCGCCGACCCGAACGGCGTGCAAGGTCCGGAACTGATGCAGCGCTTTCTCGAGCACGCCGAGCGCTTCAACACGGAAATCGTGTTCGATCATATTCACACGGCCAAGCTCGATGAGAAGCCGATCCGCCTGATCGGCGACTCGGGCGAGTACACCTGCGATTCGCTCGTCATCGCCACCGGCGCATCGGCGCAATATCTCGGCCTGCCGAGCGAAGAGCTCTTCATGGGCCGCGGCGTCTCCGCCTGCGCGACCTGCGACGGTTTCTTCTATCGCAACCAGCACGTTGCCGTGATCGGCGGCGGCAACACCGCCGTCGAGGAAGCGCTCTATCTCGCCGGCATCGCCAGGAAGGTCACGGTCATCCACCGCCGCGACAAGTTCCGCGCCGAGCCGATCCTGATCGACCGCCTGCTGGAAAAGGAAAAGGAAGGTGTCGTCGACATCAAGTGGGATCATGTGCTCGACGAAGTCCTCGGCAACGACGGCGGCGTGAATGGCCTGCGCATCAAGAACGTGAAGACCGGCGCGACCACCGATCTCGACCTGCAAGGCGTGTTCGTGGCAATCGGCCACAAGCCGAACACCGACATCTTCGAAGGTCAGCTCGAGATGAAGAACGGCTACATCATCACGAACGGCGGCCTGAACGGCAATGCCACGGGCACGAGCGTGCCGGGCGTATTCGCCGCCGGCGACGTGCAGGACCACGTCTACCGCCAGGCCATCACCAGCGCCGGCACGGGCTGCATGGCCGCGCTCGACGCGCAGCGCTATCTCGAGACCGTCAACGAGCTCGGCCAGCCGCACGTGATGAGCGCCGAAGCCGAGCGCTGATCGGCTCGCCAAACCGGCTTCGAGGCCGGCCGCGAATCGGGCCAACCCGGCCCGCAACGCGGCGCGACGGGTCGCACGCCGGCCAGCCGGTAAAATAGCGCCATCGAGCCAGACGGCGCATCGCAAGAGGGCCGCGGCCAGCCAGCCGGCGGCCCTTTGCTTTTGCGGCGCCACCGCCTTACCCAGCCTTTTTCGCCATGCCCAAGAACGTGCCCCATCCGGGCGAGCCCAAGCGCCCCGCATCCGCGCGCCCCGCCCCGGCGCCCATGCCTGCCGTCACGCCCGCTGCCGAACCCGGCAAGGCCACCCCCGGCTTCGCCGGCCTCGGCAGCCTGCGCGACGCGCTGAAGACGCAAACGCGCCAGCGCGAACGCGAGCGCGCGGCCGCCAAGGCGGCGCGCGTGGAAGCGGCCGCCGACAGCGACCTGTTTCGCCGCGAGATCGGCCAGGTGGCGCAGCTCAAGCAGCCGCCGCGCGCGCAGCCCCGGCGCGCGGCGCCCGCGCCGCTGCCGCTGCAAACGCAGCTCGACGAGCAGGCGGTCCTCCATGAGGCGATTTCCGACGACTTCGACCCCGAAGCCTTGCTCGATACCGACGACTCGCTCTACTACCACCGTCCCGGCGTGAGCGAGGAAATCGTCAAGAAGCTGCGGCGCGGCGCATGGATCGTGCAGGCCCAGCTCGACCTGCACGGCATGCGCCGCGAGGAAGCGCGCGAGGCGCTGCAGACTTTCATCCGCGAGGCGGGCAAGCGCGGGCTGCGCTGCGTGCGCGTGATTCACGGCAAGGGGCTCGGCTCGGTGGGCAAGGAGCCCGTGCTCAAGGGCAAGGTGCGCGCGTGGCTCGTGCAGAAGGAAGAAGTGATCGCGTTCTGCCAGGCACGGCCGCATGACGGCGGCGCGGGCGCGGTGCTCGTGCTGTTGCAGCCGCATACGCACGGGCATGGACAGCATCACCCGCACGCGCGCTGATCGATCCCGCCGCCTCCGCGGCCGGAAATAAAAAGCCCCGTTCACTGCGCTCGCAGCGAACGGGGCTTTTTTATCGCGCCAGGAAACCCCGGCGGACGACGATCAGGCGATACGCGCTTCCGTCTTCGGATCGAACAGCACGGCCTTCGAGACGTCGAACAGCAGCTCCATGCTATTGAGCGGCTGCGGGTTCGCGCCCGGGTGCACGCGGCTCACGACGCGCTTGCCGTTGACCTGCGCGAACACGAGCGTGTCCGGGCCGGTCGGCTCGATCACGTCGACCTTCACGGTGTGGCGTTGCAGCTCGTGACCATGGCCGTCGTGCGCGCTGCGCGCGTCGGTGATGCGCTCCGGGCGCAGGCCCAGCACCACCTCCTGGCCGATATGGCTGCGCAGCTTGTTCGTCTCGAACAGCGGCAGTTTCAGCACGTTGCGCGCGACGCCCGTATCGAGTTCGATGCCCACACCCGAGCCCTGCTCCACCAGCTTGCCATTGATGAAGTTCATCGGCGGCGCGCCGATGAAGCCCGCCACGAAGAGATTCGACGGCGAGTCGTAGATTTCCTGCGGCGCGCCGAACTGCTGCACGATGCCGTCCTTCATCACGGCGATGCGGTCGCCGAGCGTCATCGCCTCGATCTGGTCGTGCGTCACGTAGACGATCGTCTTGCCCACGCGCTGATGCAGCAGCTTGATTTCGGAGCGCATCTCGATGCGCAGCTTCGCGTCGAGGTTCGAGAGCGGCTCGTCGAACAGGAACATGATCGGATCGCGCGCCAGTGCGCGGCCCATGGCGACGCGCTGGCGCTGGCCGCCCGAGAGCTGGCCCGGCTTGCGGTCGAGCAGATGCTGGATCTGCAGCATGCTCGAGACGCGATCGACGATCTGCGCCTGCTCGGCCTTCGGCACCTTGCGGATGTTCAGGCCGAACGAGATGTTCTCGCGCACCGTCATCGACGGATAGAGCGCGTACGACTGGAACACCATGGCGATGTCCCGGTCCTTCGGCGAGAGATTGTTGACGACCTTGCCGTCCATGCAGATCTCGCCCTTGGTGACGGTTTCGAGACCCGCGATCATGTTGAGCAGCGTCGACTTCCCGCAGCCCGAGCCGCCCACGAGAATCAGGAACTGGCCGTCTTCGATGTCGATGTTCACGCCCTTGAGGACGGGCACACCGTTCGGGTAGGTCTTGTAGACGTCGCGAATGGAAAGGCTTGCCATGCTGTGAATCCTCTTCTCAAACTTTCGTAGTTAGCCCTTCACCGCGCCCGCCGTGAGACCGCGCACGAAGTAGCGGCCGGCGATCACGTAGACGAGCAGCGTGGGCAGCGCGGCGATGATCGCGCCGGCCATGTCGACGTTGTATTCCTTCACGCCCGTGGACGTGTTCACGAGATTGTTCAGCGCCACCGTGATCGGCATCGAATCGACGCCTGAGAACACGATACCGAACAGGAAGTCGTTCCAGATCTGCGTGAATTGCCAGATCAGGCAGACCATGAAGATGGGCAGCGAGATCGGCAGCATGATGCGCGTGAAGATCATGAAGAAGCCGGCGCCGTCGATGCGCGCGGCCTTCACGAGCTCGGCGGGCACGCTCACGTAGAAGTTGCGGAAGAACATCGTGGTGAACGCGATGCCGTACACGACGTGCACGAGCACCAGCCCGCCAATCGTGTTCGAAAGGCCGAAGAAGCCTTCGAGACGCGCCATCGGCAACAGGATCGCCTGGAACGGGATGAAGCAGCCCACCAGCAGCATCGTGAAGAGCGCGTCCGCGCCGCGGAAGCGCCAGTGCGTGAGCACATAGCCGTTGAACGCGCCGATGATCGACGAGATCAGCACGGCCGGAATCACCATCTTCACCGAGTTCATGAAGAACGGCTGCATGCCGTCACAGCGCACGCCGGTACAGGCCTGGCTCCACGCCTTGATCCACGGCGCGAAGGTCGGGCTCGTCGGCAGCGTGAGCATGTTGCCCGTATGGATCTGGTCGAGCGACTTGAACGACGTCGACAGCATCACGTAGAGCGGGAACAGGAAGTACAACGCGAACAGGATCAGCGCCGCGTAGACGAACACGCGGCTCACCTTCATCTTAGGCTGCATTGCGCGTGCTCCTCGATTCCAGGTACATGAGCGGCACGAGCACGGCCACCACCGTCGCAAGCATCATCATCGACGAAGCTGCGCCGACACCGAGCTGCCCGCGGTTGAACGAAAACGTGTACATGAAGATGGCCGGCAGCGACGACGACGTGCCCGGACCGCCCGCGGTCAGCGCGACGACGAGGTCAAAGGTCTTGATCGTGATGTGGCACAGAATCAGCAGCACCGAGAAGAACACCGGACGCATGCTCGGAATGACGATCTTGCGGTAGATCGTGGGCAGCGTCGCGCCGTCCACCTGGGCAGCCTTGAAGATTTCGCTGTCGACGCCGCGCAGGCCCGCGAGGAACAGCGCCATGCAAAAGCCCGTGGACTGCCACACGGCGGCAACCACGATACAGAAGATCGCCTTGTCCGGGTCGTTGAGCCAGCCGAGCTGGAAGCTCGTCCAGCCCCAGTCGTGCAGCACCTGCTGAATACCGAGATCGGGGTTGAAGATCCACTGCCACGCCGTGCCCGTCACGATGTACGAGAGCGCCATCGGATAGAGGAACACCGCGCGCAGCGCGCCTTCCTGGCGGATCTGCTGGTCGAGCAGGATCGCGAGAAAGAGCCCGAGAAACACGCAGATGGCAATGAACGGGATGCCGAACCAGCCGAGGTTCTGCGCCGACGTCCACCAGACGTCGTTGCTGAAAAGCTCGCTGTAGCGGTCGAAGCCCGCGAATTCGTAGCGCGGCATCAGTCGCGAATTCGACAGCGACAGATAGCCGGTGATGGCGATGAAGCCGTAGACGAACACGAGGCTGATCAGGATGCTGGGCGAGAGCACCAGCTTCGGGATCCAGCGGTCGGCGAGCGCCGCCATCGGCGACGTGCGACGTGTGGCAGGCGTGGCCGCCTTGCCGTTGCCGCTAAGAGAAGCAGTCACTGCGCGACTCCTGGTACGGTGCGAAACATTACGGACTCCACACGATGATGGGGGTCGGTTCGACCCGTCATGCCCGGAGTGCGCCGCATGCGGCGCACTCCGCCTGTCTCATTGCATCAACTACACAGACTGACTTCGCTTACTTGGTCTTGGCGGCCTTCGCAAGCGCTTCCACTGCGCTCTTCGAGTCCTGGTTCGAGTTCATGAACTTCGTGACCACGTCGGTGATCGCACCGGCCGTTGCGTCCGGCTGAGCCATGCCGTGCGCGAGCGAGGGCACATAGCCGCCGGCCTTGATCGCCGTTTGCTCATCCGCGTAAGACTGCTTGCCGCACGCGTCGAACTTGCTCATGTCCACGCCCAGACGCACCGGGATCGAGCCCTTGTACAGGCTGAACTGCTCCTGGAAGGCCGGGCTCATGATCGTCTTCGCGAGCGCGATCTGGCCCGGCGTGGCCGTCTTCTGGCCCTTCTGCTGGAAGAACACGAACGAGTCGACATTGAAAGTGTAGGCCTTCGAGGTGCCCGGCACCGGTGCGCAGACGTAGTCCGTGCCCGGCTGCTTGTTCGCGTTCGCGAACTCGCCCTTGGCCCAGTCGCCCATGAACTGCATGCCGGCCTTGCCGTTGATGACCATGGCCGTGGCGAGGTTCCAGTCGCGGCCCGTGCGGGCGTTATCCATGTACGACTCGATCTTGCGGACCGTGTCGAACACGCCCACCATCTGCTGCGAGGTCAGGGTCTTCTGGTCGAGATCGACGAGCGCCTTCTTGTAGAACTCCGCGCCCTGCGAGAGCACCACGTCTTCCCAGAGCGTCAGGTCCTGCCAGGGCTGGCCGCCCGCGGCAACCGGCTGGTAGCCCGCGGCCTTGAGCTTGTCGGCCAGCGCGAAGAACTCCGGCCACGTGGTCGGCGCCTTGCCGCCCACCTTGTCGAGCGCCGCCTTGTTGATCCACAGCCAGTTCACGCGGTGCACCGAGAACGGCGCGCCAACGTAGTGGCCATCCGCGCGCATGATCTTGTCGATTTGCGGCGGCAGGTTGGCCTTCCAGTCGCCAGCGGCGGCGTCGATCGGCACCAGTACGCCCTGGTCTGCCCATTCCTGGATCAGCGGGCCCTTGATCTGTGCTGCCGTGGGTGCGTTACCCGAGATCACCTGGGTCTTCAGTGCGGTCATGGCCGCCGCGCCCGCGCCACCGGCGACCGCGAAGTCTTTCCACACATAGCCCTGCTTCTGCATGTCGTCCTTGAGCACGCCGACGGCCTTCGATTCGCCGCCCGAAGTCCACCAGTGCAGCACTTCGAGAGACTCGGCCGCCTGCGCGGTCGCGACGCCGGCCATGAGACCTGCGGCGCACAGGGCGCCCATGATCGCTCGGAATTTCATTGCTTATCTCCTCCAGACACCTGATCAGTAAGAACAGCTGGCCCCTGATGTCACCAGGGTGCGGTGTGGTTAGTACAGGCACAAAAACAGGCAAAACACTGGACGGGTCGGGCGCCGGAATGCCGCGCGCGCGTTTTTTCTTTGGATGCGCGCGGGCCGCGGGCCGGTGTCCGGCCGCAGGACGCTCAAGAGATGAGTAGTTCGGAACGCAAAGACTGTCTCCTCTTTTGATTTTGTCCGGCCGCGCGCGCGAGACGCGACGCTCGACCAGTCAAGGCGCCGCGCGCACCGGTCATAGAGGCGCGGCGGCCGAACATCCCCGCTTCCGGTGTCCGGCAGGCCTCATTGAGAGACCCGACTGAGCGCCGGGAAGGTACATGGACGAATCCATTGTCCGTTAACATGAGGGACGTTCCGTCCACCCGCGAAAAACGTGTGCAGGACCGCCGCAAACCTATGCTGCGCCGCGCTTGCCTACGCTTTTTTCATCGAATGAACGTTACCTCTTGATTTGGATTGTAGTTAAACTACAATTCAGTGTCAAAAAAAATTTTATCGGACTACGGCCGCCCAGGCGGAGCTCGATCGGCATCCTGCGCGAGCCCCGCTGGAACTTGTTCCCGCGGCCTTTCTGGACTGTGACGGAGACTATGCAAAGCCCTACCGATTCAGGCTTCACGTTCGTGCTCTTCGGCGCCACCGGCGACCTGTCGATGCGCAAGATCCTGCCGGCCCTGTTCGAAGCGCACCGCTCGGGCATGCTCGCCGCGTCGGGGAGAATCGTGGGCGTCGCGCGCCACGAGGACGATCGCGACCAGTACCTCCAGTGGGTCAACGAGCACGTCAAGCCGCACGTCTCGAAGAACGGTCTCGACGAGGCCGCCTGGGCGAGCTTTCTCGAGCGCATCGACTATGTGAAGCTCGACCTCTCGCGCGCCGAAGACTTCACGCACCTGCGCGACGGTATCGCGTCGCTGCCCGGCATCCGCGTGTTCTATCTGGCCACGGGGCCGTCGCTGTTCGTGCCGATCTGCCGCGCGCTTGCCTCGGTCGGCCTGAACGAGCGCGCGCGCATCGTGCTGGAAAAGCCGCTCGGCTACGACCTCAAGTCGTCCAATGCGATCAACGACGCCGTGGGCGAAATCTTCGCCGAAGAGCAGATCTACCGGATCGACCACTATCTCGGCAAAGAGCCGGTGCAGAACCTGCTCGCGCTGCGATTCGGCAATGCGCTCTTCGAGCCGCTGTGGCGCCGCGAGTGGGTCGAGAGCATCCAGATCACGATTGCGGAAGAGCTGGGCGTGGAAGCGCGCGGCGACTTCTACGACAACACCGGCGCGTTGCGCGACATGGTGCAGAACCATCTGTTGCAACTGCTCTCGATCGTCGCCATGGAGCCGCCGCATTCGATGGACTCGGACTCGGTGCGCGACGAGAAGCTGCGCGTGCTGCGTGCGCTCAAGCCCATCAATCCCGCCGATATCAGCAAGGTCGCCGTGCGCGGCCAGTACCATGCGGGCGTGATTCGCGGGCAGCAGGTGCCGGGCTATGCGACCGAGCACGGCGTGAAGCCCGATAGCCGCACCGAAACCTTCGTCGCCCTGAACGTCGAGATCGAAAACTGGCGCTGGGCCGGCGTGCCGTTTTTCCTGCGCACGGGCAAGCGCCTCGCCGACCGCGTCGCGGAAATCGTCGTGAACTTCCGCCCCGTGCCGCATTCGGCGCTGGGCCCGACCGCGCTGCGCCCCGGCTCGAATCGTCTGGTGATTCGCCTGCAGCCCAATGAGAACATTCGTCTGTACTGTCTCGCCAAGCAACCCGGCGAGGGCATGAACCTCGCGAGCGTCCACCTCGACCTCGCGTTCGACCAGTTCTTCCGCGAAGGCCAGATGGAGGCGTACCAGCGTCTCCTGCTCGACGTGATCAACGGACGCCTCGCCCTCTTCGTGCGCCGCGACGAACAGGAAGCCGCATGGAAATGGGTCGAGCCCATCCTCAACGAATGGGCCGCCTCGCCGCGCCCGCCCAAGCCGTACGCGGCGGGCACGTGGGGACCGGCGGCCTCGAGCGCGATGCTGGCGCAGCACGGCACCTGCTGGCTCGAAGAAGAGAATTGAACGGAATAGATGAACACCCACGCAGATCGACAAAAAAGCCGCCTGGAGGAGAAGTGATCGAGCTTCACGTATTCGACGACCCGCGCGTCCAATCCGACGCGCTGGCGCGAGCCGTGGGCGACGCGCTACATGCGTCGCTCGCCGCTCTGACAGCCGCACCCGGCACCGGCGTGCGCCGTGCAACGCTCGCGGTTTCAGGCGGCACGAGCCCGCGTCCATTTCTCGAAACCCTGTCGACGCACCGCTTCGACTGGGCGCGCACCGACATCACGCTGGTGGACGACCGCTGGGTGCCCGAGACAGACCCCGCCAGCAACGCGCGGCTCGTGCACGAGACCTTGCTGAAGAACGAGGCGGCGCACGCGCGCTTCCTGCCGCTCGTCGATGTCGCGCAGACGCTGGACGCGCACGTCGCCGCGCTCAACGCGGACCCGCAGCGCCTGTTGCCCAACGTCGCGGTGCTCGGCATGGGCGAGGACGGCCACACGGCCTCGATCTTCGCCGACGCGCCCGAGTGGCACGAGGCCATCACCACGGCGCGCCCGTTCGTGGCCGTGCATCCGCAGGCGGCGCCGCACGCGCGCGTCTCCTGGTCGATGCAGGCGCTGCGCCAGGTGGATCGCCTGTTCCTGCTGATCGCGGGCCAGCGCAAGCTCGACGTGCTGCAACAGGCCGCCGCGGCAGAACAGAACAACGCCATCTCGAAGCTGGCGAACGACAAGGGAGTGAGACTCGATGTCTACTGGTGCGCCTAACAAATCCGCCCCTGGCGCGGGCCAGCACGCCGACGGACCGCGGCTGCTCGCCGACATCGGCGGAACCAACGCGCGCTTCGCGCTGGAGACGGGCCCGGGCGAGATCGGTCAGGTGCGCGTGTATCCGTGCGCCGACTATCCGGGCGTCGCCCAGGTCATCCAGCAGTACCTGAAGGACACAAAGATCGGCCGCGTGAACCACGCGGCCATCGCCATTGCGAACCCGGTCGACGGCGATCAGGTGCGCATGACCAATCACGACTGGACCTTTTCGATCGAAGCCACGCGCCGCGCGCTCGGCTTCGACACGCTGCTGGTCGTGAACGACTTCACCGCGCTCGCCATGGCGCTGCCGGGCCTGACCGACACGCAGCGCACCCAGGTGGGCGGCGGCCAGCGCCGCCAGAACAGCGTGATCGGCCTGCTCGGGCCGGGCACGGGCCTCGGCGTCTCGGGCCTGATTCCCGCCGACGACCGCTGGATCGCGCTCGGCAGCGAAGGCGGCCACGCGAGCTTCTCGCCGCAGGACGAGCGCGAGGACATCGTGCTGCAGTTCGCGCGCAAGAAGTGGCCGCACGTGTCGTTCGAACGCGTGTGCGCGGGCCCCGGCATCGAGCTCATCTATCGCGCGCTGGCCGCGCGCGACAAGAAGAAGCCGGCCGCGACCATCGACACGGGCGAGATCGTCAAGCGCGCGCACGACGGCGAGGCGCTCGCCGTGGAAACCGTCGAATGCTTCTGCGGCATTCTCGGCAGCTTCGCGGGCAACATCGCGATGACGCTCGGCTCGCTCGGCGGCATCTATATCGGCGGCGGCGTGGTGCCGCGCCTGGGTGAGCTGTTCACGCGTTCGTCGTTTCGCCAGCGCTTCGAGGCCAAGGGGCGCTTCGACGCCTACCTCGCGAACGTGCCGACCTATGTCATCACCGCCGAATACCCGGCGTTCCTCGGCGTTTCGGCGATCCTCGCGGAGCAGCTCTCGAATCGCGCGGGCGGCGGATCGTCGGCAGTATTCGAGCGCATCCGCCAGATGCGCGACGCGCTCACGCCCGCCGAGCGGCGCGTGGCCGACCTCGCGCTGAACCATCCGCGCTCGATCATCAACGACCCGATCGTCGACATCGCGCGCAAGGCCGACGTGAGCCAGCCCACGGTCATCCGCTTCTGCCGCTCGCTCGGCTGCCAGGGGCTCTCGGACTTCAAGCTCAAGCTCGCCACGGGCCTCACGGGCACGATTCCCGTGAGCCACAGCCAGGTGCATCTGGGCGACACGGCCACCGACTTCGGCGCGAAGGTGCTCGACAACACCGTCTCGGCCATCCTGCAGCTGCGCGAGCATCTGAACTTCGAGCATGTGGAACAGGCGATAACGCTCCTCAACGGCGCGCGGCGCATCGAGTTCTATGGCCTCGGCAACTCGCACATCGTCGCGCAGGACGCGCACTACAAGTTCTTTCGCTTCGGCATCCCGACTATCGCTTACGGCGACCTGTACATGCAGGCGGCCTCGGCCGCCCTGCTCGGCAAGGGCGACGTGATCGTGGCCGTGTCGAAGTCGGGCCGCGCGCCCGAGTTGTTGCGCGTGCTCGACGTCGCCATGCAGGCCGGCGCGAAGGTGATCGCGATCACCTCGAGCAACACGCCGCTCGCCAAGCGCGCGACCGTGGCGCTCGAGACCGACCACATCGAGATGCGCGAGTCGCAGCTTTCGATGATCTCGCGCGTCCTGCATCTGCTGATGATCGACATTCTCGCGGTGGGCGTCGCGATCCGCCGCGCGTCGCCCGATGCGGACATGGGCGATGCCGTCGAAAAGGCCCGCGAGCATGCCGATGACGACGCCTCCGCCGTGCTCGACTGGCTGAGCCACGGCGCGTCTTCGTCGGCGCGTGCAAGCGATTGACGCGACGAGAACGCGCGAACGTGCAATGGCGTTGCCGCAATTGATGCAATGAAAGCGTGACGCCATGCAAAACGGGACGCCTCGGCGTCCCGTTTTGCATGTGTGCTTCCGGCTGGCTGCGCTTACGCGTTCGGCGCCGCCTGCTGAGCGCCCGGCGCGGGCCGCCCGTGCCACTTCACGACGATGCTGCGGCCGACCCAGGTGAGCGCGCCGCACGCGCCGATCGTGCAGCCCATGCCGAGCGGCGAGACGCCGGGGAACCAGCCGACCACGATGCTCGCGAAGGCGCCAAGCCCGAGCTGCGTCGCGCCGAACACGGCCGCGGCCGCGCCGGCGTTCTTCGGATAGCGGTACATCAGATCGGTCGCGCAGTTCGCGCTGAGCAGGCCGACCACGCCCACCACGAAGAACAGCCCGGTCACGATCGACCACAGGCCGCCCCACCCCGTCACGCACATGAGCGCGACGAAGAACGACGCGGCGATGCTGACCGTCGAGGCCATCGACACCATGCGCAGCGTGCCCATGCGTCCGATGAAGCGCGTGTTGAGGAAGTTGCCGAGCATGATGCCGAACACGTTCGCACCGAAGAACAGGCCGTAGTGCTGCGGCGAGACGTGGAAGTACTCGATATAGACGAACGGCGTGGCCGAGATGTAGGTGAACATCGCGGCGAATGCCATGCCGCCGCACAGCATGTGGCCCCAGACGAGCGGGTCGCGCAGCAAGCGCCCGTACGCCGCGAACGAGCGCAGCACGGCGGCGCTCTCGCGCTTTTCGGCCGGCCAGGTCTCGGGAACGCGCAGCCAGGCGGCAACGCCGCACGCGAGGCCGAACAGCGTCAGTGCGACGAACACCACGCGCCAGCCGCCGAGCAGCAGCAACTGCCCGCCGATCAGCGGCGCGAGCAGCGGGCCGATCGAGGTGACGATGGCGACCATCGAGAGCACCTTGGCCGCGTCGGACGGCTCGTGCGCGTCGCGTGCGATCGCCCGCGCGAGCACCGAGGCCGCACCCGCGCCGAGCGCCTGCAAAAAGCGCACGACGGTGAGCTCGCCCGCCGAGTACGAGAGCCAGCACGCGACGCTCGCGAGCGTGAAGAGCGCGATGCCGCCGAGCAGCACGGGGCGGCGGCCGTAGGCATCGGAGAGCGGACCGTAGAGCAGCATGCCGATCGAGAAGCCCGCCATGAAGCTCGTGAGCGTCATGGCGGCTGCGGCCGCGCTCACGCCGAATGACTGGGCGATGGCGGGCAGGCTCGGCAAGTACATGTCGGTGGCGAGCGGGCCACAGGCGGCGAGCGCGCCGAGCAACAGGATCAGCCGGCCATCGGGCCGGCGTCGCGGGGAATGGGACATGGAATCGATGAGGAGCGGACCGTGGCCGGGGGCTCGGTCTCGATGTTCTGCGCCGCTTCGGCATGGGCCGGTTGCGTCCCTTCGGGTCGCAATCGCGACGCAATGCGGCGCGAGAAGCGGCTACGTAGCCGAAGCATTGTACCCGAGGCTTAATTTTCGCTTTCGGCGCCCCGCAGGGTCGCGCCGCGCGGGCCGGCTGCAACGGAGTCCGTGTCGCGCCGCAGCCGCTTTGCGCTAAGCTGCGCCCTGCTCGTCCCTTTTCGCCCTCTTTCGCCCTTTCTTGACCTGCAATGCGCCGCGAGGCGCGACTTTCGCCCATGAGCGCCTACCTGTTGATCTGGAGCCCCAAGAAGTGGCCCTGGCCCGAGCTGTCCGACTTCGCACGCCGCGTGCAGGCGGGCGAAGCCGTTGCCGACACATGGGGCTGCGGCTTCGCGCGCGGCATCCTGCCCGGCGACCGCGTCTTTCTGCATCGCGTCGCCTCCGAGCCACGAGGCCTGTTCGGCTCCGGCTATGTGACACGCGCGCCCTACGAGGTGCCTGATCCCGCGTACAAGCGCGGCTACCGGCTGTGCATCGACTTCGTCTACGACTGGCTGGTCGACGCCAGCGAAAACGTCGTGATCGCGCGCGACGCGCTGCGCGTGCATCCGTTTTCCGTGCAGACCTGGGATGCGCAGAGCTCGGGCACCGTCATCAAGCCGATCGCCGAGGGCGCGCTGGAAAAGCGCTGGGCCGAGCTGACCGGCAGGCGGCCCATGCCGGCGGCAGCGGTCGCGGCGATGCACGCGGCTGGGTAAGTCTGGAGAAGGCCTGGCTGGCGCCGTCCGTGCGGTACGCGCCGGTGCAAGGGCTGCCTCACGCCGTCCGCGCCGTCCGCGCCGTCCGCGCAGTGCGCGCCGGTGCCCCGCCGCCGCCCCCTCCGCCGCCCGGTGCGGCCCTCGGCCCGTTCGGCGCGACTCCGGTACAATTTCGGCATAAACGCCCCATCGCTGGCGCCTGGCCCGGCACCTCAGTTGACCGGCCCCAGCCGCATGGGTCAGAGCGTGGAGCGCGCCAGGGCAACGCCTGCCGCGCCCCACGCCACCGCAAACACCACTCTCGCAGGTCCAGCACTCATGTCCAACACCTCGTCCACGAACCAGGCCCTTTTCGAACGCGCCCAGCGCACCATTCCGGGCGGCGTGAACTCGCCCGTGCGCGCGTTCCGCTCGGTCGGCGGCACGCCGCGCTTCATCGAGCGCGCGCAAGGGGCGTACTTCTGGGACGCCGAAGGCAAGCGCTACATCGACTATATCGGCTCGTGGGGCCCGATGATCGTCGGCCACGTGCACCCCGAAGTGCTCGAAGCCGTGCAGCGCGTGCTCGCCAATGGCTTCTCGTTCGGCGCGCCGACCGAGGCCGAGATCGAGATCGCCGAGGAAATCTGCAAGATCGTGCCGTCGATGGAGCAGGTGCGCATGGTGTCGAGCGGCACCGAAGCCACCATGAGCGCGCTGCGCCTCGCACGCGGTTTCACGAAGCGCGACCGCATCGTGAAGTTCGAGGGCTGCTATCACGGCCACGCCGACAGCCTGCTCGTGAAGGCCGGCTCGGGCCTGCTCACGTTCGGCAACCCCACTTCGGCGGGCGTGCCGGTGGACACCGCGAAGCACACCACGGTGCTCGAGTACAACAACGTCGCGGCGCTCGAAGAAGCGTTCAAGGCGTTCGGCGACGAGATCGCCGCCGTGATCGTCGAGCCGGTCGCGGGCAACATGAACCTCGTGAAGGCCACGCCCGAGTTCATCGGCGCACTGCGCAGCCTCACGGCCAAGCACGGCAGCGTGCTGATCTTCGACGAAGTGATGTGCGGCTTCCGCGTCGGCTTGCGCGGCGCGCAGGCGCTGTACGGCGTGCAGGCGGACCTCGTGTGCCTCGGCAAGGTGATCGGCGGCGGCATGCCGGCGGCGGCGTTCGGCGGCCGCCGCGAGATCATGGACCACCTCGCGCCCAACGGCGCTGTCTATCAGGCGGGCACGCTCTCGGGCAACCCGATCGCCGTGGCGGCGGGCTTGAAGACGCTGCAGCTCATTCAGGCGCCGGGCTTCTACGAGCAGCTCACGGCGCAGACCGCGCGTCTCGCGCAAGGTCTCTCGCAGGCCGCGCGCGAAGCGAATGTGCCGTTCGTCGCGGATTCGGTCGGCGGCATGTTCGGCCTTTACTTCGCGGACAAGGTGCCGGGCAGCTTCGCGGAAGTCACGAAGAGCGACGTGACGCGCTTTAACCGCTTCTTCCACCAGATGCTGGATGCGGGCGTGTACTTCGCACCTTCGGCCTACGAGGCGGGCTTCGTGTCGAGCGCGCACGACGACGCGATCATCGACGAGACGATTGCCGTTGCGCGCCGCGCGTTCGCCGAGCAGTAAGGCACCAAGCTCGCACCAAGCACATACAAAGCACGCGGCAGCCAGCCGAAGGCGGGGCGGCACGCCTCGCAGCCCTCCCTCACCCGCAACGCCCCGGAGCCAGCACGACATGTTTTCGCAAGCCGATTTCGCCCACATGCAGCGTGCGCTCGCCCTCGCGGTGCGCGGCCTGTACACGACCGATCCGAACCCGCGCGTCGGTTGCGTGCTGGTGAAGGACGGCGTGGTGATTGGCGAAGGCTTCACGCAGCCCGCCGGCCACGACCACGCCGAAATTCAGGCAATGAAGGACGCGCGTGCGCGCGGCCACGACCTGCGCGGCGCGACGGCCTATGTGACGCTCGAACCGTGCAGCCACTTTGGCCGCACGCCGCCCTGCGCGAACGCGCTGATCGAGGCGAAAGTCGCGCGCGTGATCGCGGCGATGGAAGACCCGAACCCGCTCGTTTCGGGGCGCGGCCTCTCGATACTGCGCGACGCGGGTGTCGAAGTGCGCTGCGGGCTGCTTGCCAACGAGGCGCGCGAACTGAATATCGGCTTCGTCTCGCGCATGACGAGAAAGCGCCCCTGGGTGCGCATGAAAGTGGCGGCGTCGCTCGACGGCCGCACCGGCCTGCCCTCGGGCGAAAGCCAGTGGATCACGGGCGAGGCCGCGCGCGCCGACGGCCATGCCTGGCGCGCACGCGCCTCGGCCATCCTCACGGGCATCGGCACTGTGAAGGAAGACGACCCGCGCATGACCGTGCGCGCGATCGACACGCCGCGCCAGCCCAGGCGCATTCTCGTCGACAGCCGCCTCGACGCCTCGCCGCTTGCGCAGATCTTCGTGGGTGCGCCCACGCTCGTGTTCTGCGCCACGCTAGACGACACCAACGCCGAGCGCGCCGACGCACTGCGCGCACGCGGCGCCGAGATCGTCGCGATCGGCAATGAGCGCGGCAAGGTGGATCTGCCCGCCATGCTCGGCGAGCTGGCCGCGCGCGGCGTGAACGAGCTGCACGTGGAAGCGGGTTACAAGCTCAATGGATCGCTGTTGCGCGAAGGCTGCGTGGACGAGCTGCTCGTCTATCTCGCGCCCTCGCTGCTCGGCACGAACGCGCTCGGCATGTTCGACCTTGTCGCACCTGCGAAGCTCGATGCGCGCACGCGCCTCGCCTTCCACTCGGTCGAGCGCGTCGCCGAGGATCTGCGCATCCTCGCGCGCCTCGTGCACGATGACCCCAATGCGGACCCGACTGCGGGCGCCGATGCCCACGCGGACGGGGAGGCACCATGATTCTCCCGAACACACTGAACGAACAGATAAAGGACAGCCAGATGTTTACCGGAATCGTCGCGGCCGTGGGCCGCATCGAATCGATCCGTCCGCTCGGCAGCGACGCCGACGCGGGCGTGCGCCTCACCGTCAACGCGGGTGGCCTCGACCTCGAGGACGTGCAGCTCGGCGACAGCATCGCCATTCAGGGCGCGTGCATGACCGTGATCGAGAAGTCGGCGGCGAGCTTCGACGTGGACGTCTCGCGCGAGAGCCTGAACCGCACCGTGGGCCTCGCCGACACGGGCGAAGTGAACCTCGAAAAGGCGCTGCGCGCGCACGACCGCCTGGGCGGCCATATCGTCTCGGGCCACGTCGACGGCCTCGGCACCGTCACGCGTTTTGCGCCCGTGGGCGAGTCGCACGAGCTGCGCATCCTCGCGCCGGCGGAGATCGGCCGCTACCTCGCCTACAAGGGCTCGGTCACGGTCAACGGCGTGAGCCTGACCGTGAACTCCGTGGACGACCGCGCCGACGGCTGCGAGTTTTCGATCAACCTGATTCCGCACACGGTTGAAGTGACTACGCTCAAGCATCTCGTGGCGGGCTCGAAGGTGAATCTCGAAATCGATTTGATTGCGCGGTATGTGGAGCGGATGCTCTCCTCCTCGCGAGGCAACGGCATAGCTCAGGACTGAGCGGCCTGCCACGGCGCGTGCCCGCGCAGTTCGCGGGACGCCCCTCTCAGTGACACGCGACAAGAACGGCGCGCACGCACAGCCCACTCCGCACCGCGTGCAAGCACATATTCTGCAGCGCTGGTAGACTCCCCATTCGTCCCTCGCGGGCGCCGACCGGCGCGCCGCGGTCTCTCCACCCGAACTCAATGAAGGAGGCAAAGATGGCAGTAATCGAGATGGCCGCCGTCATGCCGCCGGTTCGGGTGATGCCACACTTCGCGCACACTCCGCTTCCGGCACGCTGACCGCGTCCGCTGCGCCGCGCGGCGCGTCTTTGGCGGCATGCTTGCCGCCGCGCCGCTTTCCAGCGATTTCGAGGTTTTACGTTCGGCATGAAGTGCCCGAATTGCGTCACTGAACGCGCAGACCCCGTTTTCCGCTCATCGCATTCCTGAAGAGTCTCCGGGCCTCGCGTCCGGAGCACGCTGTCCATGGCAGACCAAGACAAACAACTCGCTTCGGGCGGACAGACGTTCCGCAATGTCCTCGGCTTCACGTTCCGGCACTGGTCGCGCCAGCCGTGGCGTGTAGGCGCCGTCGCCCTCGCCGCGCTGCTCGGCGCGCTCGCCGACGTGCTCACGCCGCACTACGCCGGCCAGCTCGTCGACGCGCTCGCGCACGACGCCGCAAGCGGCAACGCCGCCGCCTGGCACGCCGCCGTCGTGGCGTTCTGGGCGCTGACGGCGCTCGGGCTCGGCGGCACGCTCATGCGCCAGGCCGCGTTCCAGAACATCATCGTGCTCACGCTCAGGATGATGAGCGAGGTCGCGACGCACGCTTTTCACCGCGTGCAGCGCTTCTCGACCGACTGGCACGCGAATAGCTTCGCCGGCTCGACCGTGCGCAAGATCACGCGCGGCATGTGGGCGCTCGACTTGCTCAACGACACGCTGCTCGTCGCCCTCTTCCCGTCGCTCGTGATGCTCGTCGGCTCGACCATTCTGCTCGCGGTGCAGTGGCACGTGATGGGTCTCGTGGTCGGAGTCGGTTCGGCGCTCTATCTCGCCATTACTGTCTCGCTCTCGCTCTTCTACGTCGCGCCTTCCGCGCGGCTGGCGAACCAGTGGGACACGAAGATGGGTGGCGCGCTCGCCGACGCCGTCTCGTGCAACCCCGTCGTCAAGGCGTTCGGCGCGGAAACGCGCGAAGAAGCCCGGCTCGCGCGCGTGATCGCGAAGTGGGACAGCCGCACGCGCCGCACCTGGCGGCGCGGCACGTTCAACGGTGGCGTGCAGGGCGCGTTGCTGGTGGCCATGCAGGCGGCCATTCTGGGCTCGGCGCTGCTGCTTTGGGCGCGCGGGCTCGCGAGCGTGGGCGACATCACCTTCGCGCTCACGCTCTTCTTCCTGCTCAAGGGTTATCTGCGCGACGTGGGCATGCACGTGCGCAACCTGCAGCGCTCGGTCAACGACATGGAAGAGCTCGTGATGCTCGATGCCCAGCCGCTTGGCATCGAAGACCGGCTGGACGCGCCGCCCATCGTGATCGACCGCGGCGACATCCGCTTCGAGAACATGACGTTCCGCTACGGCGCGCACGAGCGGCCGCTCTACGCGAATCTTTCGCTGCGCATCGCGCCGGGCGAGCGCGTGGGGCTCGTCGGCCATTCGGGCTCCGGCAAGACCACGCTCATCAAGCTGATCCAGCGGCTCTACGACGTGTCCGATGGCCGCATCACGATCGATGGCCAGGACATCGCGCAGATCCAGCAGGCGTCGCTGCGCTCACAGATCGCCATCGTGCAGCAGGAGCCGGTGCTGTTCCACCGCTCGCTCGCGGAGAACATCGCCTATGCGAGACCCGGCGCGACCCACGACGAGATCGTGCGCGCGGCGAAGCTCGCGAGCGCACACGACTTCATCATGGCGCTGCCGCGCGGCTACGAGACGCTCGTGGGCGAGCGCGGCGTGAAGCTCTCGGGCGGCGAGCGCCAGCGCGTCGCGATCGCGCGCGCGTTCCTCGCCAACGCGCCGATCCTGATCTTCGACGAAGCGACCTCGAGCCTCGACAGCGAAAGCGAAGTGCTGATCCAGCAGGCCATGGAGCGCCTGATGGAGGGCCGCACGACGGTCGTGGTCGCGCACCGGCTTTCGACCGTGCGTGCGCTCGACCGGCTGCTGGTGCTCGAGCGCGGGCGCGTTGCGGAGGAAGGCACGCACGACGAACTCGTGCGCCGCGAGAACGGGCTCTACCGGCGCCTGTTCGAGCGCCAGGCGCTGGAGCTCACGAAGGGACTCGCCGACGATATCGTCCTGCGCTGAGCGCCCGGCGCGTGGCAAGCCGCAAGCCGGACGCGCCGGCGCTCAGGCCGCCACCGCACGCACATGTGGCTGAATGTTCGCGAGGACTTCGGCGAGCGCCTCGCGCGCGAGTTCGGTGTCGTAGTGCGCCTGCAGTTCCATCCAGCTGCGCGCGTCGGTGCCGAAATAGACGGCGAGCCGCACGGCCGTGTCCGCCGTGATCGCGCGCTTGCCGAGCACGATCTCGTTGATGCGGCGCGGCGGCACGCCAATCGCCTTGGCGAGCGCGTACTGGCTGATGCCCATCGGCTTGAGCCAGTCTTCGTTCAGGATCTCGCCCGGAGTGGCCAGCGGTACTTCCCGTGCCATAGCAATGCTCCTCAGTGATAGTCGATGATGCGCACCTGCGAAGCCTCGCCGCGCGCGAAATAAAAGCAGATGCGCCATTGCGCGTTGATGCGGATGCTGTACGCCCCTTCGAGGTCGCCGTTCAGGGGCTCCAGCCGGTTGCCGGGCGGCACGCGCAAAAACGATAGCGAGACTGCGGCATGAACTTGCTGCAGCTTGCGCATGGCGACCGATTCGATTGCGGCAAATCGGGCAACCCGGCGCCCCGTGAAGAGGACGGCGGTGTCCCGGCAGGCAAATGATGTAATCGTCATGGATAGTAACGCTCCTCGTTAATAACGTCAAGCGTTACTATTGTCGCGAAGGCGCCACGCCGGGGCTAGCTGGCCGTTCGGCCAACTCTCGTGCGCGCTTGATCCGCGCCGGGCCACACAAACGCACGACGCCGGCGAACCCGCCAGAGCGCCCGCCAGCCTCAAAACCCCGCGCGCTCCCTCCGTTCTGGGCGACGCGCCCGCCCGCGTGGCGTAAAATGTGCGCTTTCCAGCCAAAATCCCATCATGACGCTCGCCTCCACCCTTGAGATCATCGCCGAACTGAAAGCCGGCAAGATGGTGATCCTCGTTGACGAAGAAGACCGGGAAAACGAGGGCGACCTCGTCATCGCAGCGGAGTTCGTGACGCCCGAGGCCATCAACTTCATGGCGAAGTACGGCCGCGGCCTGATCTGCCTCACGCTCACGCAGGAACGCTGCAAGCTGCTCAACCTGCCGCTCATGACCTACCGCAACGGCACGCAGTACGGCACGGCGTTCACGGTGAGCATCGAGGCGGCCGAAGGCGTCACGACCGGCATCTCCGCCGCCGACCGCGCCCGCACGATCCAGACGGCCGTCGCGCACGACGCGCGCGCCGAGCACATCGTGCAGCCCGGCCACGTGTTCCCGATCATGGCGCAGCCAGGCGGCGTGCTCGTGCGCGCGGGCCACACCGAGGCGGGTTGCGACTTCACGGCGCTCGCGGGCCTCACGCCGGCGGCGGTGATCTGCGAGGTCATCAAGGACGACGGCACGATGGCGCGCCTGCCCGATCTCATCGAGTTCGCCAAGGAGCACAACATCAAGATCGGCACCATCGCCGACCTGATCCACTATCGCAGCCGCACCGAGTCGATCGTCGAGCGCGTGGCCGAGCGCACCATGCACACGGCCCACGGCGCGTTCCGCGCGGTCATGTACGTCGACCACCCCACGCGCACGCCGCACATCGCCCTCGTGCGCGGCACGCCCAAGCCCGGTGAAGACACGCCGGTACGCGTGCACGAACCGCTCTCGGTGCTGGATCTGCTGGAAACGGGCTCGTCCACGCACTCGTGGACGCTCGACGCCGCCATGCGCGAAATCGCTGAGCGCGACCTCGGCGTGATCGTCATGCTCAATTGCGGCGACACCAAGGAACATCTGATCGACGTCTTCAAGGCGTTCGACCAGAAGGAGCGCGCGGAGGCGCTCGCACGCCGGCCCGTGGACTTCAAGACCTACGGCATCGGCGCGCAGATCCTGCGTGAGCTCGGCGTGGGCCGCATGCAGGTGCTCTCCAAGCCGCGCCGCCTCGGCAGCATGTCGGGCTACGGGCTCGAAGTCACCGGCTTCGTGCCGATGCCGGGCAGCGAAACCGAAGCACCCTGCCCGCCGGACACGGCTGACCGCGCAGCGCATTAAGCCGCAGGCCCCACTTCACGCGTCACCACGCTCAACCGAACCTACGGACACCACATGGAAATCGGACAATACCAACCGAACCTCGACGGCGACGGACTGCGCATCGGCATCGTTCAGTCGCGCTTTAACGAACCCGTCTGCAACGGCCTCGCCGACGCCTGCATCGAAGAGCTCGAGCGCCTCGGCGTCACGGGCGAAGACGTGCTGCTCGTCACCGTGCCGGGCGCGCTGGAAATCCCGCTCGCCCTGCAAAAGCTCGCCGAAAGCGGCCAGTTCGACGCCCTGATCGCGCTCGGCGCGGTCGTGCGCGGCGAGACGTACCACTTCGAGCTCGTCTCGAACGAAAGCGGCGCGGGCATCTCGCGCATCGCGCTCGACTTCGGCGTGCCGGTCGCCAACGCGGTCCTCACGACCGAGAACGACGAGCAGGCCGTTGCGCGCATGACCGAAAAGGGTCGTGACGCCGCGCGCGTCGCCGTCGAAATGGCGAACCTCACGGTGGCGCTCGAGCAGCTCGACGGCGGCGACGACGAAGAAGACGAGGAAGACGAAGAGGAACAGCAATGAAGAGCGCGCGCCGCCGCTCCCGCGAACTGGCCACGCAGGGCTTGTATCAGTGGCTGCTGTCGGGTGTGCCCGCCGGCGAGATTGACGCGCAGTTGCGCGGTTCGCAGGGCTACGACAAGGCCGACCACGAGCATCTGGACGCGCTCCTGCACGGCGTGATCCGCGAATCGGAGGAGCTCTCCGCCGCCATCGCGCCGTGTCTGGACCGTCCGATCGAGCAGCTCTCGCCCGTCGAGCGCGCGGTGTTGCTCGTGGCGACCTACGAGTTCAAGCACCACGTCGACATTCCGTATCGCGTCGTCATCAACGAGGCGGTCGAGCTCACGAAGACCTTCGGCGGCTCGGACGGCTACAAGTATGTGAACGGCGTGCTCGACAAGCTCGCGGCGCAACTGCGCGCCACCGAGGCCCAGGCCGCCCGCAAGTCGTAATCGCAATACGGCGCGTGGAGCCAGGCCGTCAGGCCACCGGCTTCCCGCGCGCCGCATCGCCTGCCAGCACTGGAAACACCCGCATGAACACCGTTGCCGAACCGCTGCTGCGGCTTGCCGCGCGCGTCGACGAGATCCAGCCTTTCTACGTCATGGAATTGGCGAAGGAGGCCGCGAAGCTCGAGCGCGCCGGACGCGACATCATCCATATGGGCATCGGCGAGCCGGACTTCACGGCGCCCGAGCCCGTGGTCGAGGCCGCCGCCGCTGCATTGCGCCGCGGCGTCACGCAGTACACGAACGCGCTCGGCATCCACGCGCTGCGCGAGGCGATCGCCGCGCATTACGAGCATGCGTACGGCCTGAAAGTCGATCCCGCGCGCATCGTCGTGACGGCCGGCGCCTCGGCGGCGCTGCTGCTCGCCTGCACGGCGCTCGTCGATCGCGACGACGAGGTGCTCATGCCCGACCCGTGCTATCCGTGCAACCGGCACTTCGTCGCCGCCGCGGAAGGCAAGCCGGTGCTCGTGCCGAGCTGCCCCGAAGCGCGCTTCCAGCTCACCGCGAGCGACGTCGAGCGCCTGTGGACGCCGCGCACGCGCGGCGTGCTGCTTGCCTCGCCGTCGAACCCCACCGGCACGTCGATCGAGCCCGACGAGCTCGCGCGCATCGTGAAGGCCGTGCGGGCGCGCGGCGGCTTCACGATCGTCGATGAGATCTATCAAGGCTTGAGCTACGACGCGCACCCCGTCTCCGCCCTCTCTTTCGGCGACGACGTGGTGACCGTGAACAGCTTCTCGAAGTACTTCAACATGACGGGCTGGCGCCTCGGCTGGCTCGTGGTCCCGCCGTCGCTGGTCGGCGCGTTCGAAAAACTCGCGCAGAACCTGTTCATCTGCGCGTCGGCGCTCGCGCAGCACGCGGCGCTCGCCTGTTTCGAGCCACAGACGCTGGGCATCTACGAAGCACGCCGGCTGGAATTCAAGCGCCGCCGCGACTTCATCGCGCCCGCGCTCGAATCGCTCGGGTTCACGGTGCCCGTGATGCCCGACGGCGCGTTCTACGTCTACGCGGACTGCACGAGCGTCAATCACCCGGCTGCCGGCGACAGCGACGCGCTCACGCGCGCCATGCTGCACGAGGCGGGCACGGTGATGGTCCCGGGCATGGACTTCGGCGTGGCCGCGCCGCGCCAATATGTGCGGCTCTCGTACGCCACGGCCTACGAGCGGCTTGAAGAAGCCGTCGAGCGGTTGAGAACATTTTTCAACCGCTGATCCCCGAACCAGGGCAGGAATCGAAGAAGCAATAGAAAAAGGCACCCGAGGGTGCCTTTTTCGTCTTGTCCGCTCTTTCGCGATGAAGCCTTACGCGCCCAGTTCGGGCTGGCTGTGCTTCTGGGCCGCCGTGCTGGCGCCATTGCTGGCGTCGTCCTGTTCGGGCGCCGCCTTGTCGGACGTGGCGGACTTGTCCACCAGCGCATGCGCGTTGTCGAGCGTCACGTGCACGCGTTTATCGCCGTTCACGCTCGCCACCTTCTGCACCGGCGCGCTGGCCGTGGTGGTGGGCGCCTGAGGCGCATTGATCGGCACGTTGCGGCCGCGGGCCACGTCGCGCAGACGCATACGTTCGGCCATCACCTTGGCGCCGTAGCCGCCGTCGTCCGGCGAGGTCGAGCCCACGTACAAACGAAGGCCGCCCGGCAGCGAGCCGCCGCGCGCGATGCAGTCCTTCAGGACCAGCGCGCCAACCTTGATGTTCGCGAGCGGATCGAGCGCCGCGCGCTGGCCGCCGAAGTACTGGAACTTGTCCGAGTGGACCTTCGACATGACCTGCATGAGGCCCTTCGCGCCCACCCCGCTCTCGGCGTACGGGTTGAAGCCCGACTCGATCGCCATGACCGCGAGCAGCAGCAGCGGATCGAGACCCACTTCACGGCCGGTGTCGAAGGCGGCCTGCACGAGCTCGCCGACCGGCTCCTGCGCCACGCGATAGCGGCGCGCGATATAGGTGGCGACGAGCGCCTGCTCGCGCGCCGAAACCAGCACGCGGTCGTCGCGGGCGTCGGGCGCGATGCGCTGCGACGGGATCATGCGCGCCAGCGTGCCGACGCTCGGCAGCGAACGCGGATCGAGACCGTTGAGCGTGACCGCGTCGAGCGTGGCCATGCCGCCCTTGGAGACGCTGTTCGCGACGTGGTCCACCGTGCCGTTCGAGCCGCCGGTCGCCACATCGGCGCTCGTCGCGTTCCCGCGAGGCGCACCGGCGTCGGAAAGCAGCGCCGTGGGCAGGGTCGCACCGTCGGCGTTGCCGTCTTCGTCCGTTCCGGCGTTGGGCTGCGGGAACGCGGGCAGCGGATTGCCCTGCAGCAGACGCGCGGGACCCGCCTGCACGGCAGCAGTGACAAAGGGCATCATGCGTGCGGCCAGCGTGCCGCGCCACGAGGGCAGCAACCAGATGGCGAGCGCGACCAGGACGGCGCAACCGCCGACAATGCTGAACAAGTGGTGGCTCAGACGCGTGCCACGTCGCAGCAGCGCACGCAGCCCCGGAGCGAGACGCTCGTCGGCGCGCCACCACGATAACCAGGTATTCATCTAACAGATCTCCCCATGTTGCATGATCCGGCGACCGAAGTCGGCGCGAGGCCCATTGGCAATCGCAGGATCAAGACACCGCGCGCCCTGGCTAGTGCGGCAGCGGCGTCGGGAAAACGGCAAGAACGCCGTAGGTGGAACTCCTCCCGAACTACTGGGCACGCCTTGGGCGCGCGTGGGGAGTTCTCACGCGAACAGCCGGCGCAAAGAGGCGCCGGCGAAGACAACCAATCTAGACCGTGAAGAGCCGTGCAGGGAATCGGCTAAACGGCGACGCGTTGCGTCTGAAGGACCGGGACGGTGGCTAAAAATTGCAAGCCCTGCAACCAGTGTGGACGGATTCTAGCAGGCTCTAATAGATCGTCAACACTATAGAATGTCAAATCTATAACTAATTGTAATGATGAACAGTGTTCAATCCGGGCAGACCCACGTACCAAGCGCGTCTGCGGCCGGTTACCCAATATGACTGACAGCGTGCGTCAAGTAACACAGGTAAAATCGACAATCGTCTTGCCTCTGCACCCGCCGCGCGCTGCGGCTCCGACCCTATCCTGATGAAATACAAAGACTTGCGCGACTTCGTCGGTCGCCTGGAGACGCTCGGCGAATTGCGCCGTGTGCCGCAGCCTGTCTCCCCGGTGCTGGAAATGACCGAGCTCTGCGACCGCGTGCTGCGCGCCGGCGGCCCCGCCCTGCTATTCGAGAGCCGCGCGACCCATGCGTTCCCCGTGCTCGGCAATCTTTTCGGCACGCCGCGGCGCGTCGCGCTCGGCATGGGCATCGACGCGCCCGAGAGCGCCGGCGACGGCGCGGCGCTCGAGTCGCTGCGCGACGTGGGGCGCCTGCTCTCCGCACTGAAGGAACCCGAGCCGCCGCGCGGCCTGAAGGATGCGGGCAAGCTGCTCACGCTTGCCAAGGCCGTCTGGGACATGGCGCCCAAGACCGTGAGCGCCCCGCCCTGCCAGGAGATCGTCTGGGAAGGCAGCGACGTCGATCTTGCGAAGCTGCCCATCCAGACCTGCTGGCCCGGCGACGCCGGTCCGCTCATCACCTGGGGCCTCACGGTCACGCGCGGACCGAACAAGACGCGCCAGAACCTGGGCATCTACCGCCAGCAGCTGATCGGGCGCAACAAGCTGATCATGCGCTGGCTCGCGCACCGCGGCGGCGCGCTCGATTTCCGCGAATTCGCGCTGCACAACCCTGGCAAACCTTACCCGGTTGCGGTCGTGCTCGGCGCCGACCCGGCGACCATCCTCGGCGCCGTCACGCCGGTGCCCGACACGCTCTCCGAATACCAGTTCGCGGGCCTCCTGCGCGGCGGGCGCACCGAGCTTGCGAAATGCCTCACGCCCGGCGTCGACACGCTCCAGGTCCCGGCGCGCGCGGAGATCGTGCTCGAAGGCTTCATCTATCCGCGCGATCACGTGCAAAACGGCGCTCATGAACCCGCACCGGCGCCCGCAGGCGCACCGCCGCGCCCCACGAAAGGCGCGAGCGCCGCGTACGAGCACGCGCTCGAAGGCCCCTACGGCGACCACACCGGTTATTACAATGAACAGGAGTGGTTTCCTGTCTTCACGGTCGAGCGCATCACGATGCGGCGCGACGCGATCTATCACTCCACGTATACAGGCAAGCCGCCCGACGAGCCGGCCGTGCTCGGCGTCGCGTTGAATGAAGTGTTCGTGCCGCTGCTGCAGAAGCAATTCCCGGAGATCACCGACTTCTATCTGCCGCCCGAAGGTTGCAGCTACCGCATGGCGATCGTGCAGATGAAGAAGAGCTACCCCGGGCACGCAAAACGCGTCATGTTCGGCGTGTGGAGCTTCCTGCGCCAGTTCATGTATACGAAGTTCATTGTCGTGGTCGACGACGACGTGGACATCCGCGACTGGAAGGAAGTGATCTGGGCGATCACCACGCGTATCGATCCGGCGCGCGACACGGTGCTCGTCGAAAATACGCCGATCGACTATCTCGATTTTGCATCGCCGGTTGCGGGCCTCGGCTCGAAAATGGGCCTGGACGCCACCAACAAGTGGCCCGGTGAAACGGACCGCGAATGGGGCCGCGCCATCGAGATGACCCAGGACGTGAAGACGCGCGTCGACCGGCTTTACGAAGAACTCGGACTCGGGCGCGCTTGAGGATCGCGGGCTTGCGGCCCGCCACGCTGCCCGCTGATTTGCCGCACATCCGCGACGCCTTCGCGACGCCGCGCTCACCGCGATACGGCCCGCTTCGGGCCGCGCCGCTCACGCATTGAGGAGACACGATGATGAGCCTGTCCGCATCCGAACGCCTGACGCAACTGAAGGATCCCGCACTCTTCAAGACGCGCGCCTGGATCGACGGCGAATGGAGCGGTGGCGCGGCCACTTTCGCCGTGCTCGACCCCGCCGACAACACGGAAATTGCCCGCGTGCCCGACTTCGGCGCCGCCGAGGCGCACCGTGCCATCGCCGCCGCGCACACCGCGCTGCCCGCCTGGCGCGCGAAGACCGGCAAGGAGCGCGCGACCGTGCTGCGCCGCTGGTTCGACCTCGTGATCGAGCACGCCGACGACCTCGCCGCGATCATGACCGCCGAGCAGGGCAAGCCGCTCGCCGAGGCGCGCGGCGAAGTGCTCTATGGCGCCTCGTTCCTCGAATGGTTCGCCGAGGAAGCCAAGCGCGTGAACGGCGACGTGCTCGCGAGTCCGGCGGCCGACCGCAAGCTCGTCGTGCTCAAGCAGCCGATCGGCGTATGCGCATCGATCACACCGTGGAATTTCCCGGTCGCGATGATCACCCGCAAGGTCGCGCCCGCCATCGCCGCGGGCTGCACGATCGTCGTGAAGCCCGCCGAGCAGACGCCGCTGTGCGCGCTTGCGCTCGCCGAGCTCGCGCAGCGCGCGGGCGTGCCAAGAGGCGTATTCAACGTCGTCACCGCCGATTCGGCCAATTCGATCGAGGTGGGCAAGGCGCTCTGCGAAAGCGACATCGTGCGCCACCTCTCGTTCACGGGCTCCACGCCGGTGGGCCGCATTCTCATGCAGCAATGCGCGCCCACCGTGAAGAAAATCGCGCTTGAGCTCGGCGGCCACGCGCCCTTCATCGTGTTCGACGACGCCGACATCGACGCTGCGGTGGAAGGCGCCGTGATCTCGAAATACCGCAACGCGGGCCAGACCTGCGTGTGCACGAATCGCTTCTACGTGCACGACAAGGTCTATGACGCGTTCGTCGAAAAGCTCGCCGCCGCCTCGCGCAAGATCAAGGTCGGCAACGGCTTCGAGGACGGCATCAACCAGGGACCGCTGATCGACGACGCCGCCGTTGCGAAGGTGACGCAGCACATCGGGGACGCAACATCGAAGGGCGCGAAGCTTGTCGCGGGCGGCAACGTGGTGGAAGGCCGTTACGTCGAGCCGACCGTGCTCGCCGAAGTCACGCGCGACATGCTGATCGCACGCGAGGAGACTTTCGGCCCGGTCGCCGCCGTATTCCGTTTCAGCGACGAAGCCGAAGTGATTGGCCTCGCAAACGACACCGAGTTCGGCCTCGCATCCTACTTCTATAGCCGCGACATCGGCCGCGTGTGGCGCGTGGCGGAAGCGCTCGAGTACGGCATGGTCGGCATCAACACCGGGCTCATCTCGAACGAGGTTGCGCCGTTTGGCGGCGTCAAGCAGTCGGGGCTCGGACGCGAAGGCTCGAAGTACGGCATCGACGAATATGTCGAGCTGAAGTATCTCTGCATGGGCGTCTGAGCGAGCCGCTCAGGTGCCACACCCGTACCACTGAGCGCCGTTCGAACCGCTTACCCCGAAGCGGCCAACGAGCGGCGCACGCACGCCGCACCGCCCATCACGCATCCCTCGCGCCGGGCGGCGCGGCACAACAACAATCAACGTTACATGCCTCACCTTTCCCTGCTCTCCGACGGCTTTTTTCTGTCGCTCTCGCTGTGCCTCGACATCGGCCTCGTCAACGTCGCGTGCATCTCGCTCACGCTCTCGCACGGCTTCAGGCCGGGCTTCTGGCTCGGTATCGGCTCCTGTTTCGGCGATCTGGCCTACGCCGCGCTCGCGCTTGCCGGGATGGCGGCGCTGCTGCAATTCGATGCGGTGCGCTGGGTCGTGTGGATCGGTGGCGCAGCCCTCTTGCTGATGCTCACCTGGAAGATGGCGCGCGAAGCGCTCAATCCGGATGCCGCGCCGCCGGTGGAAGGCAACGCCGACGGCGCCCTGCCCAAGCCCAACCCGCTGCGCAGCTTCGCGCGCGGTGTGCTGCTCGCCATGTCCTCGCCTAGCGCGATTCTCTGGTTCGCTGCCGTGGGCGGCGCGCTCATCGCGAAATCGGGCGCCACGACCGCGGGCTCCGCGGCCGTGTTTCTCGTGGGCTTTTTCCTGGGCGGACTGGGCTGGACGCTGTTCCTGTGCGGCCTCGCAAGCCATGGCCGCAAGCGTGCCGGCGCGGGCTTGCTGCGCGCATGCCACGTGCTGTCGGCATTGCTCTTCGCGTACTTCTCATACAGCGTGATCGTGCACGGCTACCGCGATCTGATCGTCCAGACTACAGGCGCCGCGTGACGAGTGCCTGAAAAGCAAACGGCGCAACGCGGCATGAGCCGGCGTTGCGCCGTTGCGGAAAACTTCTGGCGGGTGGCGGCTGCGCCACCCGGCATCATCCGTCGAGCTTAGTGGCGGTACCAGCCGCCGTGATAGCCACGGTAGTAGCCATGATGGCGCCAGTACGGATGGCCGTAGTAGCCATAGCCATAACCGCCTACGACGACTGCGGGCGGCGGCGCATAGACCACCGGCGGCGGCGCATAGTACACGGGCGGCGGCGGTGCGTAGACCGGTGCAGCATAGACCGGATAAGCCGGTGCAACGGGAATGCCAATACCGATACCCACCGAAACGTGCGCCTCGGCTGCGCTGACGAGCCCCACACCCAGCACAGCGGCAACGATAAACGAAACGGTCTTTTTCACTTCTCTTCTCCTGGCGGCCGACGACGGCGTCGCTCCACATGACGGGCACAGCCCACACATGGACTCTATCTAAAACGGAGGCCGCCAAAGGTTGCCATTTGTTGCAAATTGCAATCGCAGATGCAGGCTTCTTGACGCTGAATCAAGGCGATGGCGCAAACTTCTGACGACGAAAGGCCCAAACGGCAGTGCATCGAGCCTTGCAGGCCACCGAGGTGGATCACCCGGTCATAGTTACCGACAACATCGCACCCGACGCCAAAAAGGCAGGTAATGTTTCATTACAAATTGGTTGGGGCGGCGTGCTCGCGGGCCTGAAACGACGATGCCCGGTCCATGGACCGGGCATCGTCGTGATTGCAACAGCGCGAGCAGCGGCGCTATCCGACTTTCACGTAGGTGAACTCGCGCGTGACGTTGGGCGGAACGTACGCGCCGCTAATCTGTACGCGCGGCGTTAGACGCTTCCTCTGATCCCACCAGCGGCGACGCTGATGGGGCGTGAGAAACCGCAGATGCTTTCGGTAAGCGAAGATGCTCATGGTGACCTCCCGAATCGGACAACCGACAGGAAACAACCCAATTGCACGACAGCAACAACGAAACCGGAGCCATAGAAGCATTGTGCGCAGGTTTGCGAACAACGACCGCGGTGTTGCGAGATAGCCGCAGGTGCGTGACATATCGCGTGGGACCTGTTAGTCGCGCGGTCCCCGTGCTGCACAAAGGCGGTCATTCCGCACGCCTCGAGCGCCGCCACGCGGGCGGCGGCCTGTGCTCGCCGGCCGGATCCCATGCCTTGCCACACGCTCGCCGCCGCTCTTCGCATCCTTTTTAATCGGAGCACGCCGTTGCATCGGTACGTCAGCGAACATTGCGCGGTGTGGGGCCTTGCACGAGCGCCTCAACTCACTTTAGCCTCTGGCCGGAAAAACAACTGGAATCCTGCGTGCACCGAGTGGGCAGCCGACGCCTCGCACCCGCACTGGCAACGCGTAAGCCGTGGTAATGTGGCAACGGCGCGCGCACGCCTGCTGCAAGCGGCGCGCATCGGGATTCATCGACAGGAACGCACAATGATCAAGGTCAGCATCCTTTATCCTTACCGCGAAAACGGCCGATTCGACACCGAGTACTACGCCGAGCGGCATATGCCGCTCGCCGCGCAGCTCTTCGGGGACACGCTCAAAGGCTGGTCGATCGACATCGGGATCAACGCGGGGCCGCCGGGCACGCCGCCGCCCTACGTCGCAGCCGGGCATTTCCTGTTCGACACGCTGGATGACTTCTACGCCGTGTTCAAGCTGCATCAGAAAGTGCTCGTCGACGACATTCCCAACTATACCGACGGTGGCAATGGCACGATCCTGATCAGCGAAATCAAGGTTTCCGTCTGATTCGCGCCGCGGGCCGCGGACCACACGCCCAGAACCTGCGGCCACGCACCGTCACTCATCACAAGAAGGAAAAAACACCGATGTTCGGCGATATCGCCCGCTTTTTGCTCAACACGATTTTCACGTTGTTCGGCGCCGCCCTGCTGCTGCGCGTCTGGCTGCAGTTCGTCCGCGTTCCGCCCTACAACCCGGTGACGCATGCCATCCAGCAAGCGACCAACTGGCTCGTGCTGCCGCTGCGCCGCGTGATTCCCGGCGTGCGCGGCATCGACTGGGCCGGGGTCGTCGCCGCGCTGATCGCCGCCATCGTTTACGTGCTGCTGATGGTATGGCTCGCGGGCGTCGATCCGCTCGGTCTGTTGCCCACGCTCCTGATCGTCGCCGTGCTCACGCTCGTGAAGTGGGCGCTCAATCTGCTCATCTGGCTCACGATTCTGATGGCGCTGCTCTCGTGGCTGAACCCGCGCTCGCCTGCGATGCCCGTGCTGTTCCAGCTCACGGCGCCGTTCCTGAATCCCATTCGACGCGTGCTGCCGAACTTCGGCGGCCTCGACCTCTCGCCGATTCTGCTGTTCGTCATCGTCCAGGTGCTGCTGATGGTTGTCACGCGCGCGGCGGTCTCGCTCACCCTGTTCGGAATTTGACGCCGCGCCGCGTCCCGCGGCAACGCGGGACGCGCGCGATTGCACAACCCGGTGAATTCCGCGTAAAATGGCGCGCTCTGCGGGCGTCGTATAATGGCTATTACCCCAGCTTCCCAAGCTGGAGACGTGGGTTCGATTCCCATCGCCCGCTCCACGAATTCACATCGCGGCCTCATGCATGATTGCAAGGCGCTGCGGCATCTCTCCAGTCGGCCGATCCTTCCGGCGTCCCGGCTTCCCTGAGATTCGTAATCGCGTCGTCACGCCACTATCCTCTGGCGGGCAGTGGCCATGGGCCGCTCCAGCGATTTCCCCAGATCCGCCGCTGCACGATTCGCTGCAGACCGGCTTGTCGATGCGCTAGCATCAGCACTTGCAGGCGGTGTATCCCCGCGGCCGCCCCGTGTCTTACCCTGTGCATCCGCGCAGGCCGTTATCGATGGAACGATTTTTCATGTCTCGCCGCAGTGCGATCGCGCTAATCGTGAAAGCACGCGCCACGCTGCTGGCCAATACCAACGAGCAGCTGTCCGCCGACGCCCAGCATCACGAGGCCCTGGTGGCCGATCTCACGCGCCTGCTGTTCGATGTGCGCGCAGGCCGCGTCGACGCGTTCGAGCTGAAAGTGCCCACGCCCATGCACGTGACGGTGGCAGCGGGCTGAATCCGCCCGCCGGAGAGCCCGCGAGGCCCCGCGCCCCGCCAGACCGCTTAAAGCCCCGCAGGGCCACGCTGCTATAATGCGCGGCGGCTTCGCAACCGGGCGCGGCGTCGCGCCGGGTTTGCCCGAAGCGGCTCCGGCCAGCTGCGAGCGGCGGCGATCTGCAGCCATGTGCCCCGCACCGCCGCCAGCGTCCACGCGCGAGCCTTCCGTCCAACGCGGCGCGAACGTTTGAACGCCGCTATCCGGGTGACACTGCGCGCCATGCCGACAGTGCCCGACGCCGCGAAGCCCGCTGCCCTCACCTCCCGTCCTCGAAGATGAACCACGATCCGAACGACGCAGCCCGCACTGGCTGCACGCCGCCCGCCAACGCGGATGACCACGCCGCGACCCCGTCGCAGGAAACGGCTGCGCCCGATACCGCGGCTGAAGACGCTCAGGCGAGCCCCGCGAGCGCTGATGATGGCCTGCACCTGCGCCGCATCCGCAGCTTCGTGACGCGCGCCGGGCGCGTCTCGACCGGTCAGCGCCGCGCACTCGACGAACTCGGCCCGCGCTTTGTGGTGCCCTACACGCCCGAGGCCGCCAACTGGGACGCCGTGTTCGGCCGCCACGCGCCGCGCGTGCTGGAGATCGGCTTCGGCATGGGTGCCAGCACCGCGGAGATCGCCGCGCTGCGCCCGGACGACGACTTTCTCGGCGTCGAGGTGCACGAGCCGGGCGTGGGCGCGCTGCTCAAGCTGGTGGGCGAGCAGAACCTCACGAACATCCGCATCATTCAGCACGACGCCGTGGAAGTGCTCGAACAGATGATCGCGCCCGCGAGCCTCGACGGCGTGCACATCTTCTTTCCCGATCCGTGGCACAAGGCACGCCACCACAAGCGCCGCCTGATCCAGCCGAAGTTCGTCCAGTTGCTCATCTCGCGCATGAAGCCGGGCGCATACCTGCACTGCGCGACCGACTGGCAGAACTATGCGGAACAGATGCTCGAAGTGCTGGGCGCCGAGCCCGCGCTCGAGAACACGGCCGCCGACTACGCGCCGCGCCCCGACTATCGTCCGGTGACCAAGTTCGAGCGCCGCGGCCTGCGGCTCGGACATGGCGTATGGGATCTGGTGTTCAAGCGCCGCGCGAGCTGACGCTTCGCCGGCAAGTACGACCATCAAAACAAACGGGCGCCGCGGCGCCCGTTTTGCTTTCCGGCGACGCCGCCTGCGGCGTCGCTGCGTGTCGTGTTACTGCCAGTCGAGCCCGCCGCCATAGCCGAACAGCAGGATCACGAGCCCGAACGCGATGCGATACCAGGCGAACACCGTGAAATCGTGCGAGGCGATGTAGCGCAAGAGCCAGCGCACGCAGGCGAACGCGCTGATGAAAGCGGCGACGAAGCCCACGCCAAAGAGCCCGAGCCAGTCGGCCGAGAGCGTCTGCCAGGTCTTGTGCATTTCGTAGACGGTCGCCCCGAAGATGATCGGAATCGCGAGGAAAAATGAGAACTCGGTGGCCACGCGCCGCTCGATGCCGAACAGCATCCCGCCGATGATCGTCGAGCCCGAGCGCGACATGCCGGGAATTAGCGCACAGCATTGCGCGCAGCCCACCTTGAGGGCGTCGAAGAGCGAGATGTCGTCGAGCGAATTCACGCGCGCAGGCGGCGGCGCCTTGCCGGCCCCGGCCCCCGCTCCCGCGCGCCGGCGCCCTTCCACCCACAGGATGATCAACCCGCCCGCGACGAGCGCGAACGCGACCGGCACCGGCGAGAACAGCACCGACTTGATCGCCTTCTCGAACAAGAGGCCGAGCACCACGGCAGGAATCGTCGCGACGACGATGTTGAGCGCGAAGCGCCGCGCGTCGGGCCGCGTGGGCAGGCCCGTCACCACGGCGCCGATCTTGCGGCGGAACTCCCAGCACACGGCGAGGATGGCGCCCAGCTGGATCACGACGTCGAAGGTCTTTTCGAACTCGCCGTCGAAGTTGAGCACGCTACCCGCCACGATCAGGTGCCCGGTGCTGGAAACCGGCAGAAATTCCGTCAGCCCCTCGACAATGCCTAGAATCAGGGCCTTGCACGTCACAATCCAGTCCATCCCCACTCCCCTTGCGGAAAAATTTGCGTCGGGGGGACCGTACGGCACTTGCGCGCCCGCCCGCCGACGGCTGCGCGCGGCGAGCTTCCTGTCGCTTATTTCTCGACGATCTGCACGCGTATGCCGTTTGTAAGGATAGTGATTGTACCGGGTTCGTAATTGACACCGGCAAACTGGAGTTGATCCGGCTTGAACGTGTAGATGGGATAGTTGGTCAGCAGCTGGGTAGCGGCCACGGCGGCAACGGCGTTCACCTGCTGCGCATAGATGGCAGCGCCGCCCGCCATATCGACGCTGTCGACCGTGGGCGACCTCAGGATGACCGAGCGGCTCGGCGCATCGTAGGCGAGCTCGCTCGAGAGCGTGAACACGCCGCTCACCGGCTCCTGCATCAGCGGACTTTCGAGATGCGCATCGACACGGACGGCCACGCGGTTGCGCTCGGGAAGCAGGGTGACGACCGGGTTCGCGAGCGTCACATCGAAAAGCTGCTGCACCGAGCGGTGGTACGGGAACTTGCGCTGCACCGCGCCCTGCACCTGTTGCTGCGAGAAGGTGTAGTGATCGGGGATGAAGGGAAAGATGCCGGACGCGCAGGCGCCGAGCGACATCGCCGTGCAGGCCGCCGCACAGGCCGAGAGCACGAAAGCCCGTCGCGCGGCGCGAGGCGCGTCGGGGTTGCGCGAAGGGGAAGAAGCGCGCGTCGCGCGTCGGATCATGCGAAATCTCCTTAATGGACGATGCGGGGACGACCGGGGGAACGACGGGTTTCAGCGGGCCCAAGCGGCACAACTAAGGCTTGGTGGCGGCTTCGAGACGCTCGATCCAGATGAGCGCCTCCTCGCGTGAGGCGCCACACATCTCGGCCTGCGGCTGCAGACCCGAACAGCACGCGGGACGCAACGGCGAGCCGAATATTTTGCACTGCAAGTCCTCGTCGAGCTGCACGCAGCGCACCCCCGCGGGCTTGCCATGCGGCATGCCGGGAATCGGGCTCGAAATGGACGGCGCGATACAACATGCGCCGCAACCGCGGCGGCATGCATGCGCGGACGCGGGAAAAGGGAAACCGGCACTCACCACTGCTTCCTGAAACCAGACTGTTACAGATTCAAAAAAAAACCATCGCCCGGCGCAACCGCGACCACGGCAAACAACACTTCGCATTGTGCCATCGCAAGATGCGACCTTTTTACACAAACATCCTGATCAACGGACTCTTACACTGAACTTATCAGGCGCATCAAGATGCCCCGCCCTGGATGCCGCGAGGCGCACCGCGGGTGCCGCGCCGGCCATCCCAGAGTCCCCCGCATGAGCGACACCGACCTTCTGTTTCGTCCCGATCTGCTGGCCAAATACGGCGCAAACGGCCCACGCTATACGTCCTACCCCACCGCGCTGCAGTTCCGCGACGATTTCGATCTCGATCATTACCGGCACGCCGCGGCCGATCCCGGCGCAGCGGAAACCGACCTCTCGCTGTACTTCCACATCCCCTTCTGCGACACCGTCTGCTTCTATTGCGGCTGCAACAAGGTTGCGACAAAAAATCGCAGGCGCTCGAAACCGTACGTGCAGCAACTCGTGCGCGAAATCGAGCTGCAGGCGGCGCTGTTCAATACCACGCGGCCGGTCTCGCAGCTGCATTGGGGCGGCGGCACCCCCACGTTTCTCTCGCTGGAGGAAATGAGCACGCTGATGGCCGCCACGCGCGAGCACTTCGCGCTGCGCCCCGACAGCGAAGGGGAATACTCGATCGAAATCGATCCGCGCGAAGCGTCGGTGCAAACCATCGAACATCTGCGCACGCTCGGCTTCAACCGGCTGAGCCTCGGCGTACAGGACTTCGATCCCATCGTGCAGCGCGCGATCAACCGCGTCCAGCCGCTCGAGCTCACGGTCGACGTCATGAACACGGCACGCGCGAACGGCTTCGAGTCGATCAGCGTCGACCTGATTTACGGGTTGCCGCATCAGAGCGTCGCCAGCTTCAAGCGCACGCTCTACACGATCCTGCTGCTCGCGCCCGAGCGCATTTCGGTATTCGGCTACGCGCACATGCCGCAGCTCTTCAAGATGCAGCGCCAGATGGACGCCGCCACACTGCCCTCGCCGGCCACACGGCTCGCGCTGCTGCAGCTCGTGGTCGAGCAGCTCACCGACGCAGGCTACGTCTATATCGGCATGGATCACTTCGCGCTGCCCACCGACGAGCTTGCGCGCGCCCAGGCGCAACGCACGCTGCATCGCAATTTCCAGGGTTACAGCACGCGCGCGGAGTGCGACCTGATCGGCTTCGGCGCCTCCTCGATCGGCAAGGTCGGCGACGTCTACGCGCAGAACGCCAAGGATCTGCCGGGCTACGGCGCCGCCATCGACGCCGGGCGGCTCGCCGTGACGCGCGGCGTGCGCCTGAGCTCCGACGACCGCCTGCGCCGCGACATCATCACCGAGCTGATGTGCAATCTCGAGCTGCGCTTCGACGAATTCGAGGCAGCCTATGGCGTACGCTTCCCGGCCGTGTTCGCGCCCGAGCTGGAACGGCTGCGCGCCTTCGAAGCCGACGGGCTCGTCGCGCGCAGTTCTGACCGGATCGAAGTGCTGCCCGCCGGGCGCATGTTCGTGCGCAATATCGCCATGGTGTTCGACCGCTACCTCGGGACCCAGCAGGTTGAGCGCTTTTCGCGCACGATCTGAGCACTGTCGCTGAGCCGACGTCTATGGTTGCCGCGGCCGCAAATTTACGCCATAATTTGCGGCTACTTCGAGCGTCTGTTTTAAGAGCAGGCGGCGAAAACTGCCTCGGTGGTGAAATTGGTAGACGCGCCGGACTCAAAATCCGGTTCCGAAAGGAGTGCCGGTTCGATTCCGGCCCGAGGCACCAAAGAATATTCCGGCACGTTCCGGTGAAGTACTGAAACCCGCGACAGCACAAGGCTTCGCGGGTTTTTTCTTTCCGGCATGGTCCAGCAAGGTGCGGTGACAGCCGGTGGTATCGGGTGGGATTTTTGGTGGCATAAAGCCAGTTACCACCGCGTTTCATCTCGCGATACCACCGTGCCACTCACCGACACCCAGATCAGGAACGCTCGCTTCAACGAAGACGGCACCGGCAATCGCCTGTCGGACGGCGGCCGCATGTACCTCCAGATCGCGCAGTCGGGGGCGAAGTACTGGCGGATGAATTACCGCTTCAACGGCAAAGACAAGACGCTGGCTCTGGATGTCTACCCGGACGTGTCATTAGCGGCTGCACGCAAGAAGCGCGACGAGGCGCGGGAAAAGCTGGCGGCGGGCGTCGATCCTGGCGAGACGAAGAAGGCCGACAAGCGCGCTGCGCGCCTGGCAGCGGTCAACACCTTCGAGGCAGTCGCGCTGGCATGGGTGGAGGAGCGCCGCCCATAGGTTGAGCCGGCGCAATACGACAAGACGCCGGCGCGCTTCAAGAATGACGCCTTCCCTTGGCTCGGCAAACGCCCAGTCACTGAGATCGAAGCTCCGGAAATCCTCGAGGCGCTGAAGCGTGTCGATGCGCGCGGCGCGCGTTTCACCGCCCACCGCCTCCGTGGCGAGATCAGCCGAGTGTTTCGCTACGGTATCAAGGAAGGCTTGTGCAAGGCCGATCCGGCTCGCGACCTGCTGGGCGCGATTCCGCCACCCCAGACAACGCATTTCGCCTCGATTACCGAGCCCGCCAAGGTGGGCGAAATGCTCCGCGCGTTCGACGGCTTCACCGGGACATTCCCTGTCTTGTGCGCACTCAAGCTCGCACCAATGCTGTTCGTGCGGCCCGGCGAGGCTGCGACAGGCTGAGTGGTCAGAGTTTGATCTGGACAACGGTGAATGGCGTTACCACGTCAGCAAGACGAAGACCGAGCATCTGGTACCACTCGCAGCCCAAGCCGTCGCCATCCTGCGCGAACTGCACGCGCTCACAGGCGCGGGGCGTTATGTGTTCCCCGGTGCGCGCGATCGCAAGCGGCCGATGAGTGAGGCTGCAATCAACGCCGCCCTACGTCGCCTCGGCTACGACACGCGCACTGAGATCACCGGCCACGGTTTCCGTGCAATGGCGAGAACGATTCTGCACGAGGAACTGGAGCACAAGCCGGAAGTCATTGAGCACCAGCTCGCGCACGCCGTGTCCGATAACCTCGGCAGCGCCTACAACCGCACACGGTTCATCAAGGAACGGCGTGCGATGATGCAACGATGGGCTGATTATCTCGATCGCATAAAGGTCGGCGCTGACGTGGTTCCGATTGGTCGGGCTACCGGCAACGCGCCAGGCTAAAAAGAGCGCGATACTTGCGCGAAGCTGCTTGATATCTGATCCAGTGCGCCGCGCCGGCTGGCGGCCACAAGAAAGCCGACTCGCGAGGGTCGGCTTTTGCGTTTCTGGATACTGGCGGCCTATGTGGTCGGCGGTTCAGAGTCGCCGCTCGTGCTCGTCGTGATAGCTAGTTGACTTTTCAGCGACGGAGAGCGCCCGGCCAGGATAAGCAGAATCATTACACCGAGCTTTCGCGCAAACTCATCGTCAACCTTGTGCCCAAAATCCGCGAGCGGAACATCAAAGCTGGCGCTTTTCCCGATGGCCGCAGCGACCGCACTTTGTGCGACGTGGTGATACGAAATCGTCTGCGTTTCTTCGTCATAGAGCGTAATGACACACGTTGGACGCTTTGCCTCCATCAATACCCCCTGCATTGTTGATAACGACTAAATGCCCGCTGGGAACATTCGGTGTAGTAAGCGGGACTCCCATAGGTGGCGCTCCCCGCGCCGCACATTTCCATATCTTCCTCGTACTGCGCAAAGCATTCCGCCTCATCCTCTTCGCTCACGCCACGCGCGGCAAGGTCAGTCACATCGCTATTCGCTGAGTCTTCGCTGTACTCAAACGGCTGCGCATCGCCGAGCGGCGTCGAATCGCTGGCTGAGCCGGCGCCGAAAAGGTCATCGTCAGGCGCACCGCTATCGTCAGCATCCTCTCCATCGTCCGAGCCGTCACCCCCGCCAAGCACCGCCCCGGCTGCCCCCTCCACCACGCCAAGCAAGTCGTCGCCGTTGCTCGCCAGTGCGGCTGCTGCGCGCTTCGCGGCGTTCGCCGCCTGTATTGCCTCGATGCGCTCGACCATCGCGTTGTACTTTTCGATGTAGGCCGTCGCGCCGTCGGCATCAAGGCCCATCGATTCCATCACAGACTGGTGAAACGTCTTGCCGCGCGTGCTGGCGGCGGCCACTCCGCCCCCGCCTGCGCTTCGATATGTTTCGCTCCAGGTTTGCGGCGCGTACCGCTTCGATACACCGACACTACCTCGCCAATCACGATCAATGGCCGGGACGATCAAGCCATCTCGCACCGCTTCGCGCAGAATGCGCGTGACATCTTCGCCGTCGATTGGCGTGTGCCATCGCCCACGTACATGCTTGCTGATGAAGTCCGCGTAGGCGCTGAAATCGCCTGAGGTACGCGACGCACGGCGAGCAATGCTCACCCTGAATAGCTGATCGAAATCCCGCCTGTCCTGCTCTATCTGGTCTGCGCGCGCCTTCTGCGCCTTCTGGCGCTCCTCGTAAGACAGCCGCCAGCCACGGTATACGTCGTCGATATCGCGAGCGGGCACCAGCGCGCACTGCCAACCGCCCTTGAGCGGGACGTAGAGCGCGTTATAGGAATTGCCCCATTCGGGTAACGCCATGTCTCCTCCATCTCGATCTGAGGCTGGTATACGTAGCACGCAGCGAAATGGGAGACTTTGCGGTAGGTAAGAGTCCAGTGATTTGATGCGGAACAGATGCAGCCGTTCAGGCTTTGCGGCACATACAGTTTCCTCTGGGGCTGTAGCAGTCGAAGCGCACCTATGGAGTCGGCTCAACACCAAGCGGAATATTCAGGTCTGCCGCGATAACGTGCTCCCCGGATCGCCGGGCCAGCGCGCCTCTTCTGGTGGTATTTTTGGTGGTATCTCTTCAGCGCGAAAACAACAGACGCCCGCCAGCATTGAATTAGCAAGGATTTTTCCATTCCGGCCCGACCAAAGAATATTCCGGCAAGCACCGGCGAAGGACAGAAACCCGCGACAGCACAAGGCTTCGCGGGTTTTTTGCTGCCGGCGCGTAATCTCCGCAGGCCGGCCCCAGCGAATCAGCGCAAGTTGGTCTGCGCGAGTTCCACCACCTCGTCCCCTCGCCCGCTCAATACCGCACGCAGCATATAGAGGCTGAACCCCTTCGCCTGTGCCCACTGCAGCTTCGGCGGCATCGCCAGCTCGTGCTTGGTCGTCACCACGTCCACGAGCGCCGGGCCGTCATGCGCGAACGCCTCGCGCAATGCGTCATCGAGCGCTTCCGAAGTCTCCACGCGCACGCTGAAGAGGCCCGCCCCTTTCGCGATATCGGCGAAATTCGTCGCCACGAGATCGGTGCCCGTTTCCACGTAGCCGCCCGCCTTCATCTCCATCGCGACAAAGCCGAGCGACCCGTTGTTCAGGACGACGATCTTGATCGGCAGATCGAGCTGGCGCGCAGTGAGAATGTCGCCCAGCAGCATCGAAAGCCCGCCGTCGCCCGAGAGCGAGATGACCTGGCGCCCGGCGTGCGCGGCCTGCGCGCCCAGCGCCTGCGGCATTGCGTTCGCCATCGAGCCGTGGTTGAACGAACCGTGCAGGCGGCGGCGTCCGTTCATCGTCAGATAGCGCGCGGCCCAGAGCGTAGGCGTGCCGACGTCGACGGCGAAGATCGCATCGTCAGCGGCAAGCGCGTCGACGCGCGAGGTCACGTATTGTGGATGCAGCGGCTTGCCCGCGGGCGCCGGACGCGCAAGGTCGTCGAGTCCCTTGCGCGCGTTCGCGTAGTGCTCGCGCGCGCGTTCGATGAAATGGCGATTGGTCTTGCGCGTGAGGCGTGGCGCCAGGGTGCGCAAGGTCTCGCGCACATCGCCGATCAGCCCGAGCGTGAGCGGCGCGCGCTTGCCCAGCGCCGCCGCGTTGCGGTCGATCTGCACGATGTTCGCGTGCTCGGGATAGAAGTTGCGATAGGGAAAGTCGGTGCCGAGCATCACGAGCGTGTCGCACGACATCATGGCGTGATAGCCGGAGCTGAAGCCGATCAGCCCCGTCATGCCCACGTCGTACGGGTTATCCCATTCGACATATTGCTTGCCGCGCAGCGCGTGCACGGTCGGCGCGCCGAGGGTGTCGGCGAACGCCACCACTTCGTCGTGCGCACCCTTGCAGCCGCTGCCGCACAGCAGCGTGACAGCCTCCGAACGGTTGAGCAGGTCCGCCAGCCGGTCGAGGTCCGCGGAAGCCGGCAGCGTCGCGGGCCGCGCGTGCTGCGCCCAGACGGGCTCTTCCTCCGGGCCGTCGAGCAGCGCCACGTCGCCGGGCAGGACGATCACGGCCACGCCCTTCTGGTCGATGGCGGTGCGCAGCGCCGTGGCGAGCACGCGCGGAAACTGCGAGGCGTTCGTCACGAGTTCCACGTAATGGGCGCATTCGCGAAAGAGCTCGGTCGGGTGGGTTTCCTGAAAGTAGCCGAGGCCGATCTCCGTCGACGGGATGTGGGCGGCAATCGCCAGCACCGGTGCGTGATTGCGATGGCAGTCGTACAGGCCATTGATGAGGTGCAGATTGCCGGGGCCGCAACTGCCCGCGCATACCGCGAGCCGGCCGGTCGCAGCGGCTTCCGCGCCCGCCGCGAACGCGGCGACTTCCTCGTGCCGCGTATGCATCCAGCGGATCGTGCCGAGCTTGCGCAAGCTCGCCGAGAGCCCGTTCAAACTGTCGCCGGTCACGCCCCAGATACGCTCGACGCCAACTGCTTCGAGCGTCTTGGCCAAATAATCCGCGATCGTCTTCGCCATGCCGTTCTCCTCGTGAACTGTCGGGCGCGGCGCGCGATTCACGCGTCGGCCGGTGCGTTGCGATACGTTACGCCATCCTCGCAAGACACGCCGTGAAGCGTCTCAACCGGAACGCCCAGGACGCGCGGCACCTCATGCGCCATCGCGGCATCACGCGTGGAAAAACGCATTCGATCCGGACATGTGCGCGGATGGCACGCTGGCGTTCGCTAAAATGCTGCGGTTTGTAGCCGCCGGCGTCCCGCCATGAACCTCGAAAGCATTCTCTTCACCCAGGGCTTCGGCACGCGCCGCCAGTGCCGCGGCCTGATCCTCGACGCGCGTGTGGCCGTCGCGGGCGAGCCCTGCGCCGATCCGCTCGCCACCTTCGATACCGAAGGCCTCGTGTTCAGCGTCGACGGCTCGCCCTGGCCGTTCCACGCGCACGCCTACCTCGCGCTGAACAAGCCCGCGGGCTACGAGTGCTCGCGCGACCCGCAGCATCATCTGAGCGTGTTTCACCTGTTGCCGCCGCAGTTCGCCGCGCGCAACGTGCAGTCCGTGGGGCGTCTCGATCAGGACACGACCGGCCTGCTGCTGCTCTCCGACGACGGCCAGTTCGTGCACGCCTTCACCTCGCCCAAACGCAAGGTGCCCAAGGTCTACGTGGCCACCACGCGCCATCCGCTCGACGAGACGCAGTTGCTGGCGCTGCGCGAAGGCGTCCTGCTGCACGGCGAGCGCGAGCCCAGCGCCGCCGTCGCCGCGCAGGCGCGCGGGGAGCACGAGCTCGAATTGAGCGTGCTCGAAGGCAAGTACCACCAGGTCAAGCGCATGGTTGCCGCCGCGGGCAACCGCGTGGAAGCGCTGCATCGCGAGCGCATCGGCGGCTTCGCGCTGCCCGAGGATCTGGCCCCGGGCGCATGGAAATGGCTCGATGCGGCCGCGCTCGACGCGCTGCGCAACACGGGGTAAACCACGGCGCACGCCGCGCACGGCCTGCCCTTCGTGCGTTCGCCCACTCACGCGCGCAGCTTCGCTCCTCGTTGCGCCGCGCCGCAGCATGCCCTTCCAGACGTTCCGCCCTATACTCGACTCAACAACGATTACAAGTTGCAAGGAGGGGCATCATGATCATCAACGGCTCATTCGAAATCTCTTTCGTGTTGATGGCATTCATGGCGCTGGGGGCGATTCTGATTGGCGGCTTGCTGGCGTCGATGCATTTGCGGCATCAATACCATCCAAATCTGATCGGGGCGCTCATCGGGGCCCTGTTCTGCTTCCTCTTGCTCGAAGCGCTGCCGGCAATCACGTGAACGGCACGCTTGCGCCGCGCCGCCGGCCCGGCTTCACGGGCGCGGCGGCAGCGTGCGCAAAAAGGCATCCACATCGGGATAGCGCAGGCGCACGCGCAGCTCGCGCTTGAGCCGCACGTTGGCGAGCCTGCGCGATTCCCGCATGAACGAAAGCAGCGTCGGATCGAGTTCGTGCTCCGCCTCTGCGCGGCTGATGCGCGGTGGGCGCGCGAGGCCGAACGCGTCCGCCACGCGGTCGAAATAGTCCCCCATCTTCAGCTCGCTATCGTCGCTGGCGTGGATGACGCGCGCCGGGCGTCCGTGCGTGGCAAGACGCAGCAGGATGGCCGCGAGATCGTCGGCGTGGATGTGGCTCGTGTAGACGTCGTCCTGCTCGAGCAGCGCCGGCGTGCGTTTCTCCAGCCGTGAGAGCGGCAGGCGGTTGCCGGCGTAGATGCCGGGGATACGGGCGATGGTCGCCTTGAGCGCGCCACGCGCCGTTGCGCGCCGCAACTGCCGCTCGGCCGCCACGCGCCGTTTCGCGCGCGCGTTGGCAGGCCGCGCCGGACGGGTTTCGTCGATGCGTGCACCGCCGCAGTCGCCATAGACGCCCGTGGTGCTCGCGTAGACGAGCGTGGGCTGCGCGGGGTGGGGATGGGCGGTGCGGCGGGTGCGCTCGGGTACAATAGAGAGCGATTTCGGACGCATGGTACGCGTCGATGTCGACGGTTTTGCCGGCCTTGGCGTACGCGCTGGCGCGCCTCTCGCCGCGCGGCGCGATGCCCCGCTTTGGGCGGGCCGCGCCGCCGAGCGCCGACGCGCCTTGAGCGCCGCAATCAGCCTGCGTGTGCGCAAGTCGTCGTCGCCGTCTTTGGCGGGTGGCGCGAGGTGGAGCACGACGCTCGCGAGCCCGGCGAGGCGCGCAAGGCGCGAGCGCACGTCGAGGTCGCCGGCGACCGGCACCGCGCCCGCGGCGCGCAGCGTCCCGGTTTGCTCTGGACGGCGCGTGAGCGCGAAGATACGCGGTCGGCTGCGCCGCGCCTGCAACTGGGCGACGCAGCGCGAACCGACGTCGCCGCAACCGACAATGAGGATGCGCGCACGGCGCAAGGTTCGTGTGGCAATCATGGTGGACCCATTTTAGCCGCCGGCGTCGTGCGGCGACGGCCCGAGCAGGCCGAAACAGGCTCAGACAGGCTCAAGCACGCCGAACATCGGCGAAACGAGCCGCAACCCAGCTCAATCTCCCGGATTTCAGACTCAAGCCTTCTCGAATATGGTCTTCAACGTAACGCTCAAGCAAAGCGGCCGGCAGTTCCAGGTCGAACCCGACGAACCCATCCTCAACGCGGCCCTGCGCCAGGGCGTCGGCCTGCCGTACGGGTGCAAGAACGGCGCCTGCGGCTCGTGCAAGGGCACGGTCTGCAGCGGCGAGGTCGAGCAGCGCGCGCACGCCGCTTCGGCGCTCTCGAACGACGAGAAAACACGCGGCATGGCGCTCTTCTGCTGCGCGACGGCGCAGACCGACCTCGAAATCGATATCCGCGAGGTGGCGGGCGTCGGCGACGTCCAGGTGCGCAAGCTGCCCACCCGCATCGCCGCGATCGAGCGCAAAGCCGACGACGTCGTCGTCCTCAAGCTGCAACTGCCCGCCAACGAGCGTCTGCAGTACCTCGCGGGCCAGTACCTCGAGTTCATCCTCAAGGACGGCACGCGCCGCAGCTACTCGATGGCCACCGCGCCGCACGAGGAAGGCCCGCTCGAGCTGCACATCCGCCACATGCCGGGCGGCAAGTTCACCGACCACGTCTTTTCGCAGATGAAGGAGCGCGACATCCTGCGCTTCGAGGCGCCGCTCGGCACCTTCTTCCTGCGCGAGGATTCCGGGAAGCCCATCGTGCTGCTCGCCTCGGGCACCGGCTTCGCGCCGCTCAAGGCGATCGTCGAGCATGCGGCCCACAAGAATCTGAACCGCCCGATGACGCTCTACTGGGGCGCACGCCAGAAGAAGGATCTGTATCTGCTGGATCTCGCCGAGCAGTGGGCGAAGGACATCCCGAATTTCAGCTTCGTGCCGGTGCTCTCCGAGCCCGCCGCCGACGACAACTGGACCGGCCGCACGGGCTTCGTGCACCGCGCCGTGATCGAGGATTTGCCCGATCTCTCCGGCTACCAGGTGTATGCGTGCGGCGCGCCGGTGATGGTCGAGTCGGCGCAGCGCGACTTCTCGCAACATCACGGGCTGCCCGAAGACGAGTTCTACGCGGACTCGTTCACGAGCGCCGCGGACCTCGCGAACCCCGTCTGAGCGGCGCAGGGGCAGGCGTCGTGTGCCCCTGCCGCGCACCCGTTGCGCGCGCAATGCCTTTGCGCATTTGCGCGCGTAGTGGTGCACCCCGGTAAGCGGGCCGGCGCGCCGTCACGAAAATTTCTTCGGCTGATCGAAGCAAATCGGCACATTGACGGTTTACAGCGCCGCCGCCCTTGTCGTATTCTTGCGCCCATGAACTCCATCCTGTCCGCTCTTCGACGTCGACGCCTGCCCCATCTCTAGGGCCTGGCTCGGTCGCGGACGCGCGTTGCATGTGGGTTGAACCCCCAACGCACATGGAGTTCGAATCACGAAAGCCACGGCCAGTCCGTGGCTTTTTGTTTGTCTGCCGGTTTTGACGGCTTCTTTCCAACCCTTATTGCAGTCCCAGCGCGGAGCCCGTTGCCATGAATTTTTCCGAGTACCCGATCGAGTCGCTGATGTACATCACCAACCGGCCCGAAATCGTTTTCACGCATGGCAAGGGGTCGTGGCTCTACGACAACGAAGGCAAGCGATATTTGGACTTCATCCAGGGCTGGGCCGTCAACAGCCTCGGGCACTGCAACGAAGGCATGATCGAGGCGATCGAAAAGCAGTCACGCCTGCTGATCAACCCGTCGCCCGCCTTCTATAACGAGCCGATGGCGAAGCTCGCCGGCCTCCTCACGGAGCACAGCTGCTTCGACAAGGTGTTCTTCGCCAACAGCGGTGCGGAAGCCAACGAAGGCGCGATCAAGCTCGCGCGCAAGTGGGGCAAGAAGCACCGCGACGGCGCCTACGAGATCATCACGTTCGACCACAGCTTCCACGGCCGCACGCTCGCGACGATGTCGGCAAGCGGCAAACCGGGCTGGGACACGATCTACGCGCCGCAGGTGCCGGGCTTCCCGAAGGCCGACCTCAACGACATCGCCTCGGTCGAGAAGCTCATCACGGGCAAAACCGTCGCCGTGATGCTCGAGCCGATCCAGGGCGAAGGCGGCGTGATTCCCGCCACCCGCGAATTCATGCAGCAACTGCGCGCGCTCACCAGGAAGCACGGCATCCTGCTGATCGCGGATGAAGTGCAGAGCGGCTGCGGCCGCGCGGGCACCCTCTTCGCCTACGAGCTCTCGGGCATCGAGCCGGACATCATGACGCTCGGCAAGGGCATCGGCGGCGGCGTGCCGCTCGCGGCGCTGCTCGCGAAGAAGGAAATCACGGTGTTCGAAGCGGGCGATCAGGGCGGCACCTACAACGGCAACCCGCTGATGACGGCCGTGGGGTATTCGGTGATCTCGCAACTGGTCGCGCCGGGCTTCCTCGAAGGCGTGCGTGCGCGTGGTGAGTATCTGCGCGAGAAGCTGCTGGAACTGTCGGCGGAACGCGGCTTCCAGGGCGAGCGCGGCGAAGGTCTCCTGCGCGCGCTGCTGCTCGGCAAGGACATCGGCCCGGAGATCGTCGAGAAGGCGCGCCTCATGCAACCGGACGGCCTGCTGCTGAACGCGGCGCGCCCGAATCTGCTGCGCTTCATGCCCGCGCTCAACGTGACCAACGAAGAGATCGACCAGATGATGGCGATGCTGCGCACGGTGCTCGATTCGCTGTAAGCACGCAAAAAGGCGCCCCGTGTCCATTTCGATCCGCACCTTCACCGTGGCCGATACCGACGCCGTGCTCGCGTTGTGGCTGGACGCGTTTCCCGAATATGGGGACACCGGCCGGCCGCACCGCGATCCGCGCCTGTCGATCGCGAACAAGCTCGGTACGCAGCCCGAATTGTTCTTCGTGGCGGTGCGTGGCGAAGATGGCGAAGGCAGCGCGGTCGTCGGCACGGTGATGGCGGGTTACGACGGCCATCGCGGCTGGCTCTATTCGCTCGCCGTGGCGGCGGATGCGCGGCGGCTCGGCATCGGTACCCGGCTCGTGCACCATGCGGAGCATGCGCTCGCCGCAATGGGGTGCCCGAAGCTCAATCTCCAGGTGCTCAGCAGCAAGCCCGACGTGCTCGCGTTCTACGATGCGCTCGGCTATCGAGCCGATGCGGTCGTGAGCCTCGGCAAGCGGCTCGGCATGCAGGAATCCGAAGCAAGCGCGTAGCTACCGGCGCTCTACTCGCCGTACCATGAAAAAAGCCGCATGGGCCTCAGGTCCATGCGGCTTTCGTTCTTTCGCGGTCGTGAAGACCGCTACCGCTCACTCACCCAGATACGCCGCGCGCACCTTCGGATCGTCGAGCATCTGCTTGGCGTCGCCTTCCATCGTGACGAGACCCGAGTCCATCACGTAGCCACGGTTGGCCGCCTGCAGCGCGAGCCGCGCGTTCTGCTCGACGAGCAGCACCGTGATGCCCTCCGACGAGATCGTGCGCACCACCTCGAAGATCTTCTCGACCATGATCGGCGAGAGACCCATCGACGGCTCATCGAGCAACAGAAGCTTCGGCTTGCTGAGGATCGCGCGCGCCATCGCCAGCATCTGCTGCTCGCCGCCCGAGAGCGTGCCCGCGAGCTGCGCCGCGCGCTCCTTCAGGCGCGGGAAGAAGCCGAACATGCGATCGACGTCCTTCTTGATGCCGTCCGTGTCGTTGCGCAGGTACGCGCCCATCTGCATGTTTTCGACAATCGACATGCGCGCGAAGATGCCACGGCCTTCCGGCACCATCGCCAGACCGCGCTTGAGCAGCTCGTGCGCCGGCACGCCCTTGATCGACTGGCCCATGTACTCGATGTCGCCCGCCGAGTAGGGCTTCAGGCCCGTGATCGCCTTCATGGTGGTGGTCTTGCCCGCGCCGTTCGCGCCGATCAGCGTGACGAGCTCGCCCTGCTGGACCTCCATGTCCACGCCCTTGACCGCCTGAATGCCGCCGTAGTTGACCTGCAGGCCCTTGATTTTCAGAACCGGTGTAGCCATCAGTGAACTCCCGCGCCCAGATACGCCTCGATCACCTTGGGGTCCTTCTGCACGTCGTGCGGCAGGCCTTCGGCAATCACTTTCCCATAGTCGAGCACTGTCATGCGGTTGCACAGGCCCATCACCAGTTTCACGTCGTGCTCGATCAGCAGGATGGTCTTGCCATCGGCGCGGATCTTGTCGAGCAGGCGCGTGAGTTCGACCTTCTCGGTCGCGTTCATGCCCGCCGCCGGCTCGTCGAGCGCCAGCAGCTTCGGATCGGTCGCGAGCGCCCGCGCAATTTCCAGACGGCGCTGGTGGCCGTACGAGAGGTTGCGCGACGTGTAGTCGGCGTACTGCGAAATGCCCACGTATTCGAGCAGTTCGAGCGCGCGCTCCTTGATCTCACGCTCTTCCTTGCGCTCGGCCGGCGTCTGGAACACCGCGCCCAGCAGGCCGTGCTTCGTGCGCACGTGGCGGCCCACCATCACGTTTTCCAGCGCGGTCATACCGCCGAACAGACGAATGTTCTGGAACGTGCGCGCGATGCCCGCCTTCGCCACCTGATAGACGGCGGTCGGCGTGTAGGTGTCGCCGTCGAGCCGGAATTCGCCCGAATCCGGCGTATAGAGGCCCGTGATCACGTTGAAGAACGTGGTCTTGCCCGCGCCGTTCGGGCCGATCAGGCCGTAGATCGTGCCGGCTTCGATCTGCAGGCCCACATCGGAGAGTGCCTGCAGGCCGCCGAAGCGTTTGTTCACGCCCTTCACGGACAGGCGGATCTGGTTGTTGCTCATATGCTGTATCTCCCGTCCTGTCGTTTAGGCGCGCACCGGCTTCTTGCTCGTACGCTTCGCAATCTTCGCGATCTTGTCCTCATGCTTCGGCGCGGGCCACAGGCCTTCCGAGCGGTACAGCATGATGACGACCATCGCGAGACCGTAGAGCAGCTGGCGAATGACTTCGGTATCGATGATCTGGTGGCCGAACAGCGCATGCTGCAGCGGTCCCATGGTCGAGCGCAGGAACTCGGGGAAGATCGACAGCAGGACCGCGCCGAGAATCACGCCCGGAATATGGCCCATACCGCCGAGCACCACGCAGGCGAGCACCACGACCGACTCCCAGAACGTGAACGACTCCGGCGAAACGAAGCCCTGGAAAGCACCGAACATCGCACCCGAGAGGCCGCCGAACGACGCGCCCATCGCGAACGCGAGCAGCTTCACGTTACGGGTGTTGATGCCCATGGCCTTGGCGGCGATTTCGTCTTCGCGGATCGCGGCCCATGCACGGCCGATACGCGAGTGCTGCAGGCGCGTACACACCCAGATCACGAGCAGCGCGCAGAGCACGAACACGTAGTAGTAGCAGTACACCGCGGTGAACGTGAAACCGAGGATCGTATGCGGCTGCGAGAGGTCCATGCCCGCGACATGCAGCGGCGCCACGCCCGTGATGCCCTGCGGCCCGTTGGTGATGTTCACCGGCCGGTCGAGGTTGTTCATGAAGATACGAACGATTTCCCCGAAGCCGAGGGTCACGATCGCGAGATAGTCGCCACGCAGACGCAGCGTCGGCGCGCCGAGCACGATACCCGCAAAAGCGGCGAGCCCCATCGCGCACGGCACGACGATCCAGTACGGCGTATGCATGCCGCCCGGGAACATGTGCGCGATCCACTCGAACTGGTTCGTGAGGTGTGGCGAGGTCAGCAGCGCGGCAACGTAGGCGCCCACCGCATAGAACGCGATGTAGCCCAAGTCCAGCAGGCCGGCGAAGCCCACCACCACGTTCAGGCCCAGCGCGAGCATCACATAGAGCATCGCGAAGTCCAGCACACGGACCCAGTAGTTGCCGCCCGCGGCGCCGACCACGAAGGGCAGCGCGGCCACGACGATGGCCGTCACGATCCCGACCGTGAGGGTCCTGGTCGTGTTCTTCTCGGGGATCAGCGTCGTCGACGGCTCGATCGGTTGAATAGAAGTCATGTTGTGCTACCCCCTCTTATGCACGGTCCGCAACACGTTCGCCCAGCAGCCCCGACGGACGGAACACGAGCACGATGATCAGCACGATGAACGCAAACACGTCCTGATAGTTACTGCCGAACACACCGCCAGTGAGACCG
>NZ_BAYD01000002.1 GCF_000685075.1 Paraburkholderia oxyphila NBRC 105797 | reverse complement strand
CTAGATGCGTTTGCATTTGATGTAGAAAAGTCAGCAGACAAAATCGCGGCCATCGAAAACCACATAGCAGAAGTGGATAAGGCATGTGCAAATTTGCTAGCACTCGGCAAGGAGTGGCAATTTCCAGTCTATTTGTCTAACCTCAAGGCAACATTCAGCCTGAGTCCCATTAAATTGTTACCGGCCGTAGCGGGCGGGTGGAAGCTTGGCGAGCCCTACGGCTTGACAGCGGCGACCGCCGTAGCGGCTGGGGCTGGCCTAGTCAGTACGCTGGAAATCAAAGCCGACTATGGATTAAGGTCCGCACGCAAACCAACCAGCCCATACAAATACGCCTATCGAATCGATAGCGAGTTGAGATGAGCCAAGCTTGTTCGTTACGGCAGCACACGGCGACCCGGCTTAGATCTCCGTTTAAGCACTATGGCCGCCTTGCTTGCTTCTCCCAAGTTATCCTTCCCATTGGGGTTTAACCACGTTAGCTACGGCACAGCCAGGACAACGCCACTCCATAACCGTCTAGATACACAAGCCCGTAACCACGGTTTGCACATATTCAACAAGTTATTGATTTATAAGTATCTTTATCAGACTCGAATCCCATCGCTCCGATTAGGAATTGAAGGGGGTTACAAGTCGTTGGCTTGTAACCCCTTTTCTTTTTGCGCATCGAGTTCAACGATTACTTTTGGGGCTTGCCCACCTGCAGCCAACAGGCAAATACACGATTCTTCAACTCGATTCGAGCGCTTCATTTGCGCACGAAGCCCAAGCCCTCTCCAACTACCCCTGTCTTCCTGGACGTTATCGACGCCCGCGCCGTCGCAATCGATACCCGTCCACATGAAACCCAGACCACTCGACCTCTAACCACTGGCCGTGCAAATCGCCTCGGCGCAAGGACGCCCTTCTGGGCAGCCATATCGCCAGGTTCACCATGGCCGACAATAAGAGCCCACCCCCAACGTCACAAACCCACAAATCTGTGCCATCATTACGGCACAAATTCAAATTTTGCGACATAGCACCATGGGCGAGACGAAATGAAAAAAGCACGCTTTGGCACGATCGACCAGATCGGCTATCTGGTTAGCGACCTCGACCAGAGCATCGAACGTTGGCTGACGCAGCTTGGCGTAGGCCCCTGGATGGTCTTCCGCAATGTCGCCCTGCAAGGGCATTACCTGAACCAACCCGTCACAGTCACGATGAACGTAGGCCTCGCATATCAAGGCCAAACCCAGATCGAGCTGATCCAGGCCACCAACAACAGCGCCTCCCCCTACCGTGACGCCCACGGCCAACCGATCCTCGGCATGCACCACGTAGCCTGGGTGGTCGACGACATCGATGCCGCGATCGAACGCATGACCGCCGACGGTCTACAGATGGTGTTCGAAGCAAGCAACCCGGCAACGCGAGTCGCGTATTTCGAAGACGCGTCCGAACCCGGTGTCCGCTATGAGGTCATCCAGGGCGCCGGGATGCGCGAACTGATCCAGCAAGGCATCGCCGCCGCGCGCGACTGGGACGGCGCCAATCCGATCCACGTAATCGATGCAATGAGCGACACCACGAGCGCCAAGCACCCCTGACACCCCATCGAAAACACAACACATTTCACAACAGGAGACATCGAAATGAAGCGTCTGGAAGGCAAAGTGGCATTGATCACCGGCGGCGCACGCGGCCAGGGTGCGGCGGAAGCCCGATTGTTCGCGGCCGAAGGCGCACGCGTGGTAATTGCCGACGTGCTGGATGCCGACGGCGAGCGTCTGGCCAGCGAGCTGCAAGGCTCCGCGATCTTCCAGCACCTGGACGTCACACGCCCGGAACAATGGGAAGCTGCCGTGCAAGTCGCCGAAAAACATTTCGGCAACATCGACGTGCTGGTCAACAACGCCGGCATCCTCAAGCTCGCGCCGCTGGAATCGTGCTCGCTCGACGATTACCTGAAGGTCATCAACGTGAATCAGGTGGGCTGCTGGCTTGGCATGAAGTCCGTGCTGCCGTCCATGAAGAAGGCGGGCCGCGGCTCGATCGTGAACGTTTCATCCACGGCTGGCATGGAAGGCATCGCGGGCGGCACGGCCTACACGTCCAGCAAGTTCGCCGTTCGAGGCATGACCAAGTCTGCGGCGCTCGAGTTGGGCCACCTTGGCATTCGCGTCAATTCGATCCACCCGGGCGGCATCGATACCGCGATGGCCCGGCCGCCCGAATACGCCGACTTCGAACCGTCCGCGATCTACAACTCGCTGCCGATCGCGCGTATCGGCCGTCCCGAGGAAGTGGCCGATCTCGCGCTGTTCCTCGCCTCCGACGCGTCCTCCTACTGCACGGGCTCGGAGTTCATCGTCGATGGCGGCTTGCTGGCCGGCAAGACCTTCCACTGATCGTCGCCGCTATCGCGCTCAGGCCGGCAATGCTGGGCTGAGCGCGTCGCGGCCAACGCGGTGGACGAACCGCGGTGGACAAACTCAAGGCACCAGCACGATCTTCCCGCCAACACCGCCCTGCTCCATCAACGTGTGTGCACGCCCGGCTTCGGCAAGCGGCAACTTGTGCGCGACAGGCATGGGGAACCGTTGAAGTCTCTCACGCGCAAAACGCGCGAGACGCGGCCCATCGAAGCTCACGACCAGCGAAACGAACCGTTGCGTCGAATTGGCCGGCGGCACAGGCGGCGGAAACGCACTGGAGCCAACAACGCCGTTCGACTTCACATAAGCAAAAAGCGCTTCGGCAACCGTCCCGCCTACCGTATCGGCGAGAAAATCGAATGGTCCCGCCGCGGCCAATGCGGCTTCATCGGCGATATCGATGACACCCGCGACGGGCAAATCAGCCACCGCGTCACGACTCGTTGCACGCACGCCCGCATATACCTGCGCGCCCGCATCGAGCGCCGCGATCACTGCCGCGCGCCCCGTCGAGCCGCCCGCGCCAATCACGAGTCCCTTTGCGCCCCGCGCCGGACGAATCCCGGCTTCGATCAGTTGCGTCCCGGTCAGTCCGCCAGTCGGCATGGCTGACGCCTCGACCAAATCCAGGCCATCGGGCACGTGCACGAACCGGCTGGCGTCGAAGACGATCTTCTCCGCATACGCGCCGTCACTGAGCGGATTCACCATGCCCATGACCCTGTCGCCAGGGCGAAATGCGGTCACGCCCTCACCCACGGCGTCCACGATGCCCGCGACGTCGCCGCCCAGGCGCGCCGGAAACGTGAGCGGCATCCACGCATCGAGCCATCCGTTGCGCGCCTTCACGTCGACCGGATTGACCGCTGCGCCCGCAACACGCACGCGGATTTCTCCTGGTCCAGGGTGCGGCTCGGCAACCGTTTGCATAACGAAACGATCGACCCCGCCATAGCCGGTCAACTGGATCGCGCGCATCGTGCCGCTCCGCTCCACCGTCGTCGTGAGCATGGCCTTGCGCACATCGCCCGTGCCGCCCGCGACCCAAGTTGCGCCATAGCTGCGTGCACGCGCCTCCAGCACGCCGACGAAATCGTCAAAGCCCGGTGTCGCTTCGAGCAGTTCGAGCAGAATGCCGGGCGCCGCCGCGCAGCGGAAATAGCTGTAGCGTTGTCCCGTGGCGTCGCGTCCTTCGGCGCAATGCTCCATCCCTCTCTCGCACGCCACGCGAACGTCGCGGTGCATGTCGCGGCTCATCGCCGCCAGCCGCTGCAGCCCGATGACCGGCCGGTTGAGCGAGTCGTGAAACGGCGATGGCCCATCGCCCGACACCTGAATCAATTCGATCAGCGTCTCACCATGCATGCTCAGCGCGACATGCACCGGCAGCGAGATGGGCCGTCCCTCATACGTCATGTTGAGCGTGAGCCCGCGAAAAATGCTCCACGGCCCGACGCCAACCTGCGTTTCCCAGAAGCTCACGAGTTGGTCGAGATTGCTGGTCGCAAAGCTGATTTGCCGGATCGGTCCGAGCCAGCCAGTATCCATCGCAATTCCTTGTTGGGTTTCGGCTTCCCCCATGAATGCGTCCCCTCCGATTCAAGTGCCGGGCGATGCTCAAAGCCACTCCGCTATCGCAACGCCCGACACAGTCCTGCTCAAGAACTGACGGCTTCAGCCTCAACGCGCGTGGCCGCGATGTGATTGGCCGCAACATAGCCGAACGTCATGGCCGGTCCAATCGTCGAACCGGGGCCCGGATAAGTCTTGCCCATCACTGCGGCAGTCGTGTTGCCGAGCGCATAGAGGCCGTCGATCACCGAGCCGTCGGGCCGCAGCACGCGCGCCTGGGCATCGGTGCGCAGCCCCCCTTTCGTGCCGATCTCGCCCGGGTCCAGACGCAGCGCGTAGAACGGCGCGCGCTCGATCGGCCCAAGGCACGGATTGGGTTTGCACGACGAGTCGCCGTAGTAGCGGTCGAACACATTGCTGCCCTTGCCGAATTCGGTGTCGACGCCGCTCGCCGCGTAGCCGTTCATCTGCACGACGGTCTGCGCGAGGCCCCCGGCATCGACGCCGATCTTCGCGGCCAGTTCGTCCAGCGTGTCGGCGCGATAGATGACGTTGTCGAGCCAGCCGGCCGGGATCTTGCTGTCCGGCTGCACGCTGCCGGGCAGCAGCACGCCGCATGGATAGCGCTTGCGGTACTCGGCATCGAAGATCAGCCACGCGGGCACGTTCGCCTGGGTGCGCGCATGGTCCGCGTACATCGCGTGAATGACGTCTGGGTAAGGCGCCGATTCGTTGATGAAGCGCCGCCCCAGCTGGTTGACCATCACGCAGCGCGGCGCCGAGCGCTCGACGAACAGCGCGCGCTGCTTCTCCTCCCCCGGCACGCGCACGGTCGGCACGCCCCAGACGAAATCCATCAACGCGGTGTCGGCGCCCAGCGCGAGGCCGGCGCGGATGCCATCGCCGGTGTTGATCGGCGGCGCGGCGCTCCACTCGGCGCGCGTGGGTTTGGGCAGATACTGCTCGCGCATCGCCTGATTCGCTTCGAAGCCGCCGCATGCGAGGATCACGCCGCGCGTGGCGCGAATGCCGAATGGGCGGCCCTCGCGCTCCACGATCACGCCGTCCACGCGCGTGCCGTCCACGTGCAGCGAGCGCATCGGCGTGCCGAGCCAGAGCTCGATGCCGCGCTGCGCGAGCGCGGCCCGCAGGCTTGCGACGAGCGCATTGCCGAGCGTGAGGCGGCGGTCGCGCGAGGTGCGGCGGCGCCAGCGGAAGTCGGTCGCGTAGCGCAGCATCAGCCATGCAGTCAGGCGCAGCCAGCCGCGCTCCTTGGCGAGGATCGTGTGCGCTTCGATCTGCGTCATCGCTATGCGGCCGCCAATCAGCGTAGCCGGCGACGGCGCGCGCAGCTCGTCGAAGTGCTCGCCCAGGCGCGCGGCGTCGAAGGCCGCCGGCTCCATCGTCCGGTAGCCGGGCTTGCCGCCCTTGCGGTCCGGGTAGTAGTCGGGATAGCGCGGCACCGCGTGGAAGTGCGTCTGCGCGTGCTTCGCGAGCCAGCCGACCATCTTCGGCCCGTTCTCGAGATACGCGTCGATACGCTTCGGGTCGAAGTCCTCGCCCACGACGTCGCGCAGATAGGTGATTGCTTCGTCGTACGAATCGCTGCCGCCGAGCGCGGCGATCTGGTCGTTGCAGGGAATCCAGATGCCGCCCCCGGAGACCGCCGTCGTGCCGCCGTACACGGCGCTCTTCTCGACGACGAGGACCGACAGGCCCTGATCGTGCGCACGCAGGGCCGCCGTCATCGCGCCCGCGCCGGAGCCGACCACCACCACGTCGCAGGTGGCATCCGTGAGCGGATCAAGTCGATCGTCGTGCATGATGGTCCTCGCCTCAGATCGTGGAAAGACGGCTCACGGCCTCGGCCGGCACGTCGGGTCGCTTGCGCCAGCCCGCGTCCTCGCGGCGGTACTCGTGCACCTCGACTACCGCTTGCTGCGCGGGCAGCGCGGCCACGTCGGTATAGAACTGCCGGTACCACTCGCGCAGGCGATAGATCGGACCGTCGCCTTCGCACAGCAGCGGATTGTCGACGCGTGTCTTGGTGTCCCAGAGCGCCACGTCCTCGCGAAAGGCGGCTTGCGCGGCCTGCACGTAGCCTTCCACCATCGCGCGGTTCTGCTCGTCGGTCAGCGCCGGGTTCTTCTCGACCATCACGCCGAAGCGCAGCTCGAAGCTGTTCGTGTCGATCGGCACGTGGCTGTTGAGCAGAATCGATTTGATCGCTTGCCCCTGCGCCTCCCCGGTCATCAGCGTGACGTGGTAGGCCGGACCGAAGTAGGCGGAATCGGCCGTCAAGCCGCCGTCGCCCGCAAGCCGCGGGCTGCCTCCGCGCAACTTCTGATACGCCACGTGACCCGTGAACGTATTGCAGAAATAGTCGATTGGCGCGCCATGGACCGGCCCGAAGTGCGCCATGTCCGACTGGTTGTCGATCAGCTCGCGGCAGTTCGTGTTGATCACCCATTTGACGATCGCCCAGTCGCTCCAGGCATCGGAGAAGCACGCGTTGATCTTCGGGATCTCCACCGCGGGATCGGGCGCGTTCCCTTCCGGGTCGTTCCAGACGAACAGCAGCCGGTTCTGCTCCATCACCGGCCAGGACTTGATGCGCGCCTTCGGCGGGATGCGCTGCGAATACGGGATGGCCGCGCACTTGCCGTCCGAGGCCCACTGCCAGCCATGGAACGGGCACACCACCGTGTCGCCCTCGATACGCCCCTGGCCGAGGTCGGCGCCCATGTGTGGGCAATAGCCGTCGAGCACGCGCAACTGCCCGTCCTCGCCCTGGAACACGACCACGCGCGTGCCGAAGATCGACAGCCCGTGAGCTTTGCCGTCCCGGTAATCGTCGGCGAGGCCCAGACAGTGCCAGCCGCGCGCATAGCGCTCCTCGATGGGCGCGGCGTGAATCTTGTGAATGGCGTGCTTGCCATCGAGCACGGTGGAATCGGCCATGAGTGTCTCCTCGAGTGGGTGCGGGCAAGATTCGGCATCCTGATTGCCGGGCGCTGCCCGCGAAAGCGCCAGCCGCCACCGACCGGATGCGACCGGTGGCCTGGCTTCGATGCTATGTCACAAAAATCGTTATTTGTGACGCATGATGGCACAAATTCCATTTCTGTGCCATCCCGTGAGAAAATTGCCCCGCAAGGGGTTCAATCGATGGATCAGGACAGGAAGGGATATGGATCGGCAATTGCGCTGGGGTGACGCCAGCAGAATGGATAGCGCGAACGACGCGCGCAGCGTGATCCTGCGCGTGGCCCTCGATGCGATGATCGAACAGGGCGTCGACGGCTTCTCGATCGACGACGTCGCGCGGCGCGCGAACATCTCGCGCCGCACGCTCTACCGCTATTTCGGCACCAGGAAGGAACTGATCCAGGGGGTGATCAGCGTCGAGAACGGCGCGTTCTTCGAAGAGATGCAGCGCAGCCTGGCTGACCTCGAAGACGACTTCGAGGCCTACTGCGAAGCCTGCGTGTGCTTTGCGGTGCGATACCGGGACCGCCATCACGGCGGCTTTCACCACAACTACCTGGCCAAGAGCGTGTCGACGGAGGTGTTCGGCTACATCGTCGAGGACATCGCGCCCATGTGGCAGCGCGTGCTGGAGAAGCCCTACCGCCAGTACGTCGCCGTGCGCGGTCCGCAGGTCCCGCCGCTCGCCGACATCATCGCGCTGATCAGCCGTATCGGGCTCGCGTATTGTCTGGTCCCCGTGGAAGAGCCCGCGCTGCGCGCGCAGATGCGCATGCTCTGGACCTTCGGCCGCGAGCCGGCTGCCCCGCCGGCCGCGCCCAAACGGAAGGCAAAAGCGGCGTGATGCGCGAGGGCCTGTTCACACCGGCAACAGGCCCTAAAGCAAGCTGCGAAACACGAGCAGCAGCAACTCCGACTGGCGCGTAATGCCGAGCTTCGAGAAGATCGAGCGCAGATGCGAGCGCACCGTGTTGCGGCGTATGCCCATCGCCTCGCCGGCCTCGTCGATCGACATCCCGTGCATCAGTTGCAAGGTGAGCTCGGCCTCCGACACGGTCAGGTTAAAGAGGCGCTGAATCATGTCGGAGCGCGTATTCGTCTCGGTCGACGGATCGCGCAGGAACACGACGGCGGCGGGCCCGCGCACGCCATCGGACCATTCGCCCGGCGGCACCTCGCGCACGACCACGCCCAGGTTGCGCTTGCCGGACGGCCGCGAGATCGACACCGCCCGCACCAGCGAAGGACTGCCGGCCGCGCGCCGCTCGAGCACGTCGCGGATCGTCTGCTGCAACTCGCGGTTGTCGCGCGTCGCGCTCGCGCTGAGCATCTGGCGGCGCACCTGCAGGCCGTCCTCGCGTTCGAGCAGTTCCCGCGCCGCGCCGTTCATCTCGACGATGTTGCCGCGCACGTCGAGCAGCACCGAGCCAATCTTCATGTGGTCGATCGTGCCCGCATAGAGCTTGCGCTCCGATTCGAGCGTGTCGATGCGTTCATGGATCTGCATCGCGCGCCGGATGTGCGGGATCAGCGCGTTGCACAGCGCCTTGTCCTCCCGCGAGAACGGCTCGGCATTCGGCGGCCGGCAGACGCGCAGCCAGCACTCGCCGCCATGCGCCGTCTTGATGTCGGCGCCCAGCATGTAGTAGATGCCCACGGCCTCCATGAAATCGCGGTAGTACGGCGTCTGGACCCAGTGCGAGGTCGGCACGATCTCATCGAGCGACACCACGCGATCAGACGGCAGACCGACGAACGGATCGAGCGCGTGATAGTGCGTGTCGTACGCGGTGAGCCTATACCGCTTGATCTTGCCGCCAATGAAGACGGCCAGCATATGGCGCTCGCGCGTGGGCGGCCTCAGGATCAGCGTCACGTAGTTCGCGCCCAGCAACGCGTGCATGCGCTCGAGCGCGCTCTTCCAGCGCGGGTTCTCGAGCGCCCCCTCGTAGATGAGGCCAATCAGGTCGATCAGCGCGTCCTGCGCGCGGGGTGTACCTGGCGCCCCCGGCGCGTCCAGCGAAATGTTCGGTCTGTCCAACGGCGTCTCCCTTATCTCTCGCTGATCGCGCTGATCACGCCGATGGCGGCAAGTTCAGCCGCGCCAGCAGCTCGGCCGAATACGGCGCGTAGGTGCGCGCTTCATCGTGCCGGATGAACAACGGATCGTCAAAGCGCGCCGGGTCGTAGCCTTCGCGTTGCAGATCGACCTTGCGCAACTTGAAGCTGGCCGTCAGGTCCGCGCCGCCCGAGAGCCGCACGAAGAGCGGCATCGCATAGGCAGGCAGCCGCGACTGCGCGAGCCCGTAGAACGCCTGCGCATCGAACTCAACGCCCGGCTTCATCGACAGTGCGGCCATGCCCGCGCGCCCTTCCTGGCCCGGCACGCTCACGCCGTAGATATTGACGATCTCGAGCCCGGCGAAATCGCTGAGCGCATGCGTGACCTCCAGCGTCGACACGTTCTCGCTCTTCCAGCGGAACGTGTCGCCGATCCGGTCGACGAAATAGAAATAGCCATCGGCGTCGTAGCGCAGCAGGTCACCCGAGCGCCACCATGCATCGCCCGTGCGGAACACGTCACGCATCACCTTATGGCGCGTCGCATCGGCGTCGGTATAGCCCTCGAAGCGGCCCCCGCCGATCTCGGGGTGATCGATGACCATGCCGATCACCTCGCCTGCTTCGCCCGGCTCGCAGGGAATCAGCCAACCGGCGGCGTCGCGCGGATGCTTGTCGGTCTCGGGATCGTATCGGACGATGCGCAGATTGGTCTTCTCCCAGAACGGCACCCGTCCGCACGAGCCCGGACGATTGTCGAGATTGCTGAGCGCCGTGTTGGCCTCGGTCGAGCCCCAGCCCTCGATGATGCGCTCGATGCCGAAGCGCGCGCGGAAGGTCTCCCAGATGTCGGCGCCCAGACCCGCGCCGATCATCTTGCGCAGCGTGTGATCGCGGTCGTCCGGCCGCGCGGGCACATTGAGCAGATAGCGGCAGATTTCGCCGATGTACTGGCACACGGTGACCCGGTAGCGGCGCACGTCGTTCCAGAATTCGCTCGAGCTGAAGCGGCGCCGCAGCACGATGCTCGCGCCTGCGGCAAGCGCGGTCGAGGCGAGCGACATGCCGGCCGCGCCGTGAAAGAGTGGCAGGAAGCAGTAGAAGACGTCGTCGCCCGAGATGTCCGCGGCCACGCGCATCACGTCGCCCGACATCAGCCAGCGCATGTGGCTCGTCACGCTCGCCTTCGGCAGCCCGGTCGTGCCCGAGGTGTAGACGAGCAACGCGCGGTCGCTGGCGACGATGCCCGCGCGCCAGTCGGGCGGCAGGTTGTCGTCGGCACTGCGCGCCGCGAGCATCGACAGGTCGAGCGCGCAAGCGTCGCGCGCGACGTCGGCCGCCGCAATCGCCTCGTCGCGCCACGACCAGATGGGCAGCGCTTCGCGCGCGTCGGTGGTGTCGAAGTTGGCGAGACACTCCTCGCCCGCGATGCAGACCTTCGCGCCGGCCGCCTGCAGCGCGTGGCGCAGGCTCGCGCCGCGGATCTGCGTATTGATCTGCGCGACCGTCACGCCGAGCTTCACGAGACCGAACCAGACGCTGAAGTAGTCGGGCCGGTTCTCCATCATCAGGGCGCACACCTCGCCGCGGCGCAGCCCGAGCGAGCGCACCGCGTGCGCGACCCGGTTCGCGCGGGCATTGACCTCGCCGTAAGTCAGCGTCGCGCCCTGGTAGTGGAGATACGGCGCGTGCGGACGCTCCGCTGCGCGCGCCTCCAGCCGGTCGGCGATCGTGTACGGCTGACCTGGCTTGTGCGCCTGGCCGGCGGCCGCGCAACGATCAAGCTTGCGCTGCGTTTCTTCGCGGGTTGGGATCATGGTCGAAGCTGTCTCCTCGTTATCCTTGTCATCCTCGTCTGATTGAATGCCGGCTCGCGCGTCGCGCGACGGCCGCGCCGTGCACGGCTCAGCGAACCGTGCGCGGCAGCCCGAGCCCGAACTGCGCGACCAGCTCGCGCAGCACCTCGGTCACGCCCCCGCCGAACGTGTTGATCTGGCATTTGCGGTATTCCTCCTCGAGATCGCCCGCGAGCGCCGCCACGGGGCTGCCCCGCCGCACGAGTCCGGCCGTGCCGACCACCTCGCCCAGGCGCCGGCATATCTCGATCATCGACTCCGCGCCGTAAACCTTCGCCGCCGACGCGAGCGCCGGGTTCATGCGGCCCTGCCCGACCTCCCACGCCATCCGGTAGTTCATCAGCCGCATCGCGCCGACGCGCGCATAGACCTCGGCGAGCGTTGCGCCAATCCACGGCTCGTCGATCGGGCGCCGCCCGTCCTCGCCGGGCACGGGCTCGCGCGCCCACGCGAGGACGCGGCGCAACAGGCCGAGCCCGCGCACGCCGAGTGCCGCGAGGCCGACCCGTTCGTGATTGAGCTGCGCGGTGATCGCCCGCCAGCCGCCGTTGAGCTCACCGATCATCATGTCGGCTGGAACGCGCACGCCGTCGTAGTACGTCGCGTTGGTCCGCACGTTGCCGACCGTGTGGATCGGCGTGTACGAGAAGCCCGGCTCGCGCGTGTCGACCATGAAGATCGAGATGCCCTTGTGCTTCGGCGCGTCAGGGTCGGTGCGCGCCGCGAGCCAGATATAGTCGGCGCCCTCCGCGCCGCTCGTGAAGAGCTTGCTGCCGTTGATGACGAAATGATCGCCGTCGCGCACGGCCGCGCACTGCAGCGCCGCGAGATCGGTGCCCGCGCCGGGCTCCGTGTAGCCCATCGCGACGTGCAGCTCGCCCGCCGCGATCTTCGGCAGGAACCGCGCCTTGTGCGCGTCCGAGCCAATTTCCATCAGCGCGGGGCCCACCGTGTTCAGCGTGACGAACGGCAGCGGCGCCTCGGCCAGCTGCGCCTCCTCGAAGAAGATCAGCTGCTCGACGGCCGACCAGCCGTGCCCGCCATATTGCTTCGGCCAGCCCACGGCGAGCCAGCCGTCCTGCCCCATCTGGCGGATGAGGCGCCGGTACTCGGCGCCGCTTTCCGCGCCGCGCGTCGCTTCGCGCGATTCGGGGGTCATCAGTGCTGCGAAATAACGGCGTATCTCGCGCCGCAATGCCTGCTGCTCGGGTGTCAGATCGACAAACATGATGTCTCCATCTCCATTCGGGTTGGGCGCAGGACGGCTCAGTCCGCCCCCAGGATGAGGCCGCTCGTCGGCACGCCGGTCCCGGCGGTCACGAGCACGTGTTCGACGTCCGGCACCTGATTGGCCGCCGTGCCGCGCACCTGCCGCACGGCTTCAGCAATGCCGTTCATCCCGTGGATATAGGCCTCGCCAATCTGGCCGCCGTGCGTGTTGACCGGCAGCCGGCCGCCGCGCGCGTGGTGCCCGGCGCGCAGGAAATCCTTCGCCTCGCCGCGCGCGCAGAAGCCGAACGCCTCGAGCTGCGGCAGCACGAACGGCGTGAAATGGTCGTAGATCACGGCGGTCTGGATCTCGGCAGGCGTGAGACCGCTCATTGCATAGAGCTGCCGCGCGACGAGATCCATCTCGGGCAGGCTCGCGATGTTGTCGCGGTAGTAGCCGGTCATCATCTGCAGATCCGCGCAGGCGCCCTGCGCGGCCGCCCGCACGATCGCGGGCTTCTGTTTCAGCTCGCGCGCGCGCCGCGCCGACGTGACGACCAGCGCGACCGCGCCGTCGCTCTCCTGGCAGCAGTCGAGCAGACGCAGCGGCTCGGCGATATAGCGCGAGCGCTGATGCTCCTCGAGCGTGATCGGCTTGCCATAAAAGAACGCATGCGGATTGGTCGAGGCAAAGTCGCGCGCGGCAACCGACACGCGCCCGAAGTCCTCGCTCGTCGCGCCGTATTCGTGCATGTAGCGGCTCGCGTTCATCGCGACCCACGACGCAGGCGTCATCAGGCCGTGCGGCACGTACCAGCCGTAGTGGGTCGATTCGAACGTCGGCGCCTGCGGGAGCCCCTGCACGCCCGTGCCGAACCGGTACCACGAGCGCTCGTTCATCGCCCGGTAGCACACCACGGTCTCGCAGATGCCGGCCTCGATCGCCAGCAGCGCATGCAGCACCGGCGCGCACGCTGCGCCGCCGCCGTAATGCACGCGCGAGAAGAACTTCAGCTCGCGGCCGCCGATCTGCCGGAATAGTTCGATCTCCGGATTATTGTCCATCGTGTACGTGCACATGCCGTCCACGTCGGCGGGATCGATCCCGGCGTCGGCGAGCGCGGCGAGCGTCGCCTCCACCGCGAGCCGCATCTCGGTGCGCCCGGAGTCCTTCGAAAACTCGGTCGCGCCGATTCCCGCAATCGCGGCCACGCCGTTCAGCTTATGGGCCGGCTTGGCTGCGTGCTTATCTGCCTGCATGCGCGGCGCCTCCTGCCAGTTCGATACGCACCGTGCCGGTGAGATGATCGCCACGCTCGTTGCGGCCCACGACATCGATGTCGACCCAGCGCTCGCCGTCCACGGCGCGCGCGCTGACCTGGCCGTTCATCGCCATCGTCATGCCCGGGTAATTGGGCACGCCGAGCCGGATGCTGACCGAGCGCAGCAGCGCCTCCGGCCCCGCCCATTCGCCGACGTAGCGCTCGACCAGCGCATTCGAGGTCAGGATGTTCATGAAGATGTCGGGCGAGCCGAGCCGGCGCGCGGCCTCGGGGTCGTGGTGGACGTTCTGGTAGTCGCGCGTCGCGATCGCGGCCGCGACGATGCCGGTGGTCGTCACGGGAATCTCGAGCGGCGGCAGCACGTCGCCGACGCTCACGTCGTCGAAGCGTCTCGTATCGGGTCCGCTCATGATTCGACTCCGGCGTCGGGGTTAGCTGCGAGCCAGGCGCCGAGCGCGGCGGCCGAGGCCCGCGCGCCGCCGAGTGTCATTTCGAGCGCGCGGCTGCGCAGATAGAAGCGGTGCAGCGGATACGTGAGGTCGGCGCCGAGGCCGCCATGCAGATGCTGCGCGGTATGCGCGACGCGGTGGCCGCTGTCGCAGGCGAGCTGCTTGAGCATTAGCGCGGCGCCTGACGTTTCACCACCCGCATCGAGCCCGGCATCGAGCCGCCACGCGAGCTGCCAGAGCACGGTGCGCAACACCTCGACGTCGATGAAGCCGTCCGCCGCGCGCAGCGCCACGGCCTGGAACGATCCGATCGGCCGCCCGAACTGGGTACGCTCGCTCGCGTACTGCGCGGTGCGCAGCAGTGCCTCTTGCGCAACGCCAAGCTGAAGCGCCGCGACGCAGGCGATCGCGCGGCACCTGAGCCAGTCGAGCGCCGCGGCGTCGCCGACGATCTGCCCTGCCGGCACACGGACATTGGCAAATGCGAACGTCGCGAGCGCTTCACCATCCGTCGACACACCCTCGACGCGCGCAATGTCCCCCGCATCGAGATCGACGATGGCGAGCCGTGCGCCGCCGGCCGTCTGCACCGGCGTCACCAACCATTTCGTCGAGACGGAGCCCGCGCCGATCGCACCGAGCGGCCCGATACTGCCGTCCAGCACCCAGGCGTCGCCGTCTAGAACCGCGCGCAAAGACGGCTTGCCTTCGACGCTCGCGTCCACCGTCGCGAGACAATCGCCGCCGCGCAATCCGGGCAGCACGCGAGCGCTCACGCCCGGTTCACCGAACGCATGAATCGCGAGCATCGCCAACTGGTGCTGCCACAGCGGTGCCGATGCGAGATGGCGGCCTTGCTGCTCGAGCACGAGCGTCAGTTCGAGCATTCCCATGCCGCTGCCGCCGGCGCGCTCGGGCAGCGTCAGCGTCGCGAGCCCCGTGTGAATCAGCTTGCCCCACAGCGCGCGATCGTAGCCATCGGCCGACTGGGCCGCATCGAACGCGCCCGCGCGCTCGTCGCCGCCGAAATCGCCGAACAGCGTGTCCGCGAGATCGCGAACCGCCGACTGCTCGTCGCTCAATCCGAATTCCATACCGCCTCCCCTTATGATTCGATCACGCGAAATGCCGGCAGCGAGAAGTCCGCGTCCACCTCCACGCACTCGACGCGCACGCGCGCGCCGATCCGCGCCGCATGCCCGTCCGCCCCCATCTGCCGCGCCACGATGCGCACGCCCTCGTCGAGCTCGATCAGCGCGATCGGCCGGGCATCGTCGAATGGCACGACCTTCGGGTGATGCACGACCACGAGTGCATGCACCGCGCCAAGGCCGCTCGCGCGCACCGTGCGCCATGCGAGCGAGTGGCAATGAGGACAGGCCGGGCCGGGCGGATGGCGCAGCGCATCGCACGCCTCGCATTGCTGGATCAGGATCTCGCCGCGCGAGAGCCCTTCCCAGAAGAACGCGGTGTCCTGGCTGATCGACGGCTTCGGCACTGACGCGCGTGGCGTCGCAGCAGCCGACGCTTGCGCCGACGCAGCGGCACCCGAAGCAGCCGCGCCCGACGTGTCGACGCCCGACGCAGCGACGCTCGACGCAGCGGCGCCCGAAGCAGCCGCGCCCGGCGCCTCGCCGCCCGTCGCATGCGGCCGGTAGACGAACAGCCGAAAGCGCATCGTCCCGACCAGTTGTGCGTCGCCGTCGTAGAACTCAATCAGCTCGGTCACGAAGAATCCGCAGCCAAGCGCCGTGCGCTTCTCCCCATGGATCGATTCGATCGCCGACGTGCGATGGATACGCTCGCCCGGCCTCAGATACCGCACGTAGTGCTGCTCCGAATTGACCGCGACGATCGCCGGGTAGCCGGCCCCGGCCAGCGCGTCGATCAGCTCGCGGATGCTTTCGGTGGCCGAGCCCGGCGGCAGCGCCCCGTTCAGGCCGGCGAGCAGCCAGACCTGCAGCATCGTCGGCGGCGCAACGAGCCCCGCATGGACGGAGCCGCGTGCAAACGACTCGTCCGTGTAGACCGGATTGCGCACGCCCATCGCCTCGCACCAATGGCGAATCATCGGCGTGTTGACGGGGTCCCAGCCGTCGATGCGGCCGTAGCGGCGGCCGACGAAACGGCCGGGCTCAAACGGCGGGCGGGCCTGCGGGCCCGCCGTGGCTTCCAGATGTCGATCTCCCACTCGCTCCTCCCAAGCGCTGCATGCCGCACATCTTGCGAGCAGCAGGACGTCACAACATCGTCCTCGAGGACTAACACGAGCGAAAAGCGATCTCCTACGATGGGCCTGCACGACCGGACGCCCGGCGCCCGCAATCCCGGCGCCCGGAAGCCCGTATCGATAGCCAAACAACATAGGAGACACAAGCGATGACGAGACGTGTAGCCCTGTTAGTCAGTCTGGCCGCGGCGGTGACGCTCGCGACGCCGCCCGCCATCACGCAAGCCGGAGAAAGCGGCACGGCCGCGCAGGACGGCCCCCTCACGCCGATGGGCGCGGAGCGCGCGGGCAACAAGGACGGCACCATTCCCGCGTGGAGCGGCAAATGGCTCGGCGCGCCGCCGGGCATCGAGGTCAAGGCGAACGGGCGCTACCCGGACCCGTACGCGGACGAAAAGCCGCTCTTCGTGATCACGGCGGAGAACATGGCGACCTACAGCAATCGCCTGACCGACGGGGAAATCGCGCTCTTCAAGCGTTATCCGGCGACGTTCCAGATGGCGGTCTACCCGAGCCACCGCGACTTCCGCTACGACGAGTCGGTCTACAAGGACATCGCCACCTATGCGCCCGACACGCAGATGACGAGCGACGGCAACGGCCTCTCGAACGCGCCACCGCAGGTGCCCTACCCCAAGCCACAAACGGGCCTCCAGTTGCTGTGGAACCTGCGCATGTCGTCGTCGATTGGTACGGAGTCCGCAACATATGATCAGGCCGTCGTCTATCCGAACGGCGACACCGCCTGGGGACGCGTCAAGTACGACATCTATTCGCCGCGCGAAGTCGGCAAGTACGACGTGAAGAACGCACTCAACAACAAGGGCTTCTTTCGCGAATTTGTCGAACTGCCGCTCAACGAGCGCGGCACCGGTAACGTCGGCTACGAGATCCTCGACCATTCCGGCTCGGACACCCGCCGCACCTGGACCTACAACCCCGGCACGCGGCGCGTGAGGCAGGCGCCCGAATTCGGCTTCGACCAGCCGCAGGGGCCCGGCGGCTTTCGCACCGTCGACGACGACCGCCTGTTCAACGGCTCGGGCTCGCGATATGACTGGAAGATCGTGGGCAAGGCCGAGCGCTACGTCCCCTATGACAACTACCGGCTGATGGATCCGTCGATCAAGTACGACGACCTGCTGGGCAAGGGCCATCCGAACCCGAAGTACATGCGCTACGAACTGCACCGCGTCTGGGTGCTCGAGGCCACGCTCAAGCCCGGCAGCCGCCATCAATACGCGAAGCGCGTGCTGTACCTCGACGAGGACACGTGGATCCCGGTCGCGGCCGACAACTACGACGCGCGCGGGCAACTGTGGCGCACGAACCAGCAGGCGACGGTCTATGCGTTCGACGCGAAACGCTTCTATACGACGGACGCGTTCTACCACGACCTCACATCGGGCGCGTACATGGCCGACCGGCTGACGAACCGCAACTCGGCTCCGCTGCTGAACAACAGTCCGCAATTCGACGAAGCCTACTTCTCGCCCGATTCGATCCGCAGCGCGGGGAATTGATCCATCTGGAATTCGAGCCGCTCCTGACATCGGGCGGCGCCCATCCTTGAACGCACACCGAGGAAACCTGCCATGTCCTACAAGATCGACCCACGCAAGCAGATTCGCGCAGTAGAGGCCCGCCTCGCCCGGCACGCCGACGACCCGCAGACTACACGCAACCTCAAAACGATGCGCGAGCACATGCGCGCGGAGGCGCTCGGCGATTTCGACGCGCTGATGGCGACGGTGTCGCCGCACGCCGCCTATACGAGCTTCAACTCTGGACCCGATGCGCCCAATAGCCCGCGATCGCGGGAAGCGGTCGCGCAATACTACGGCGGGATGGTGGCCGCGAATTGCCACCAGATCGAGCACGATCTCGATCGCATCGTCGCCGACCGCGACAACATCACGACCGAAGGCACGCTGCGGATCGCCTATCCCAATGCGGTGCTGCGCTCGATGGGCCACGAGGTTGCGGACGATGCGCCTTATCATCTGTTCGAGGCGCGACTCATGATCGTCTGGGGTTTCGACGCAGATGGGCTCGTGCGCTGCGAAGACTCCTACGTCGCCGGAGATGGCTTCGCAGGCATTGCTGCGCGAGCCGTGCAGCAGGAAGATATTTTCACGCCCAAAGCAGACCGGATCTGACTGAGCTGAAACTGCACCGATCGCGGCGCACAAAATTCGAGGGGTTACGAGCCGATGGCTTGTAACCTCTTTTTCATTGAAGCGCGCGCCAATCACGGCCAATCTCATCCTCCAGCCCCCACGCGGAACCTACAATGAGTAAATTCCGCCCTACCCCCTGGAGAGACGCCAAATGAACCTGATCCTCTGGCGCCACGCCGAAGCTGAAGACATCGCCGCGAGCGATCTCGCCCGCCAGCTCACCACGCGCGGGCGCAAGCAGGCGCAGAACGTCGCGCGCTGGCTGCGCGCGCGCCTGCCCGACGACGCCGTGATCCTCGCGAGCCCCGCGGCGCGCACGATCCAGACCGCCGAAGCGCTCACCGACCAGTACCGCGTCGTGCGCGAGCTCGCGCCCAACGCGAGCGTCGAAGACGTGCTCGCCGCGGTCGGCTGGCCCGAAGGGATCGCTTCCACGGTGCTCGTGGTCGGCCATCAGCCGACGCTTGGCGAAGTGGCCGCGCGCCTGCTATCGAATGAAGAGGACCGCCGCAGCTGGGCCGTGAAGAAAGCCGGCGTCTTCTGGATCAAGAGCCGCGAGCGCAACGGCGATGGCGAAGCCGTCCTGCTCGCCGCCATCACGCCCGATCTCGTCTAGTGCCGTATCGGCGCGTATCGGCGCGTATCGGCGAACTGGTGCCGGTACGTTGCGCCGATACTTGCCGATAAACGCCCCCAATCCCGCAGTCGTTCACGCTCCCGCCGCGTCGCCGCCAACGCACGGCCCGGCGCGGCGCAAACCGCCGTCGCACGCCTCCCGAGCCGCCCTCGCCTCCGTCCGCCTTACAGCGCGTCATTGAATCGTCATTGCGTTTTCATGGAAACGTAACCGCGTATTACTAAATTGCCGGAAAAGTTCTCTTACTTCCGACCAGGACGCCCCATGCGAGATCTGCCGACGCCCTCCCTGCCATTCGCCTCGAGTCTCTTCGAGTCGAACCGGCATCTGCCGCGCGCCGAAGAAACGGTCACCGCGCAGCATCGGCTGCAAGTGGCCTGGGCTCGCAGCGACGAAGAGCTGCGCGAGGCGCAGCGCCTGCGCTACCGCGTGTTCGCCGAGGAAATGGGCGCGCGTCTCGCGGGCCCGGCGGGCCTCGACGTCGACGCCTTCGACACCTGGTGCGATCACCTGCTCGTGCGCGACCTCGACACGCTCAAGGTCGTCGGCACCTACCGTGTGCTGCCGCCGCATCAGGCCGCGCGCATCGGCCGCCTCTACGCCGAAAGCGAATTCGACCTGTCGCGCCTCGCGCACCTGCGCCCCAAGATGGTCGAGGTGGGCCGCTCCTGCGTGCACCCCGACTACCGCAGCGGCTCGGTCATCATGTCGCTGTGGGGCGGACTGGGCGCCTACATGACGCACAATGGCTACGAGACGATGCTCGGCTGCGCGAGCGTCGCGATGGTCGACGGCGGCCACTACGCCGCGAACCTCTACGCCTCGCTCGGCGCGAACGCGCTCACGGCGCCCGAATACCGCGCGTTCCCGCATACGCCGCTGCCCGTCGAGGAGCTGCGCACGGGCGCATCCGCCGTGCCGCCGCCGCTCATCAAGGGCTATCTGCGGCTGGGCGCGAAGATCTGCGGCGCGCCGGCCTGGGACCCCGACTTCAACTGTGCCGACTTCCTCACGCTGTTCCGTCTTTCGGACATCAACGAGCGGTACGCGCGCCACTTCCTCGGCGAGGTCACGGCACGCTAAGCCTGGCGGACACGCCCGAAGCGAGGCAGACATCGGCATAGGGTCGGTCAGTCATCCTGACCGACCCTATGCAAGGCGTTGCGAGCGTAGCGTTACTTCGCCAGCAGATCGTCTTCGAGTTCACGCAAGCGTTCGGGGTAACGCACGCGCAGCACGAAAAACCAGGCGAGCCCGAGCGCAAGCAGCGCGATAAATACATACGGCAGGCGCGCATAGACACCATCCGGCACCGGATAGACGCTGCCGGCGAGCGGGATCGCGAGCAGCACGACCGCCACGATGCTGACCAGCACGTGCACGGCCTTGAGCTTTCCCTGGCGGCGCAGGTACAGCGGCGCGCCAATGGCGACGAGCACATAGGCGAGCAGCCAGCCGTAGGTCGCGATCGAGCTCAGGTAGCCATATGAGTCGAGCAGCGCCGTGCCGCGTGCAGTGAAGATCAACGCTGTCGCGAGCGAGAGCGCCGCCACCAGCGCGACGGCGACGTGAGGCGTGGCGTTGACCTGATGCGCACGGCCCGTCGACGCGTGCAGGACGCCCTGACGCCCGAACGTGTAGATAATGCGCGCCGCCGCATTGATCGACGAGAAGAACGCGGCGAAGAAGCTCAGCGACACGCCAAGGTCGATCAGCACGCCGATCCAGCCCGCGCCGAGCCGATGCGCGAGCACGGCGAGCGGGCCATCGACGTGATCGAGCGTCGGCGTCTGGCCCTGAAACGCGCTGACGAGCCCATAGGCGCCGATCACGAAGAAGATCGCCGGGCCAACCACACTGATCAGCACGGCGCGCGGAATCGCCTTGAACGGATTTTTCGCTTCGGCGCCGAGCACGGTCGCGCTTTCGAAGCCTGTGAAGCTGAAGAACGCGAGCACCATGCCCAGTTGCAACTGGCTCGGCTTGACGCCCTCGAGCGTGATCTGCGCGCGGTCGACCGGGTGTCCGGCGAACGCGATCGTGCCCACTACGACGACGGCGATCAGCAACAACGTCGCCAGTTCGACGAGCAGCGTGAAGCGCGTGGACAGGCGGATGTCGCGAAACGTGATGTACCACGCAGCGAACGCCGTGACGACGGTCAGCGCGAGCGTCAACGAGAGCGACACCGCGCCACCGAACAGCCCCACTTCGCGCCCCAGCACGACGAACGTGTTGATGGTGCCCTGCAGGATGCCGGCTGCGGCCACCGCATAGGCAATCAGCAGCGACCAGCCGCAGATCGCGCCCCAGATCGGGCCGATGCCTGCCGACACATAGGCATAGAGGGCGCCCGGCGAGGCCGAATCGCGCGCGAAGATCGAGATGCTCCACGACGAGAACAAGAGCGCCACGATGGCGAATAGATAGGCGAGCCAGGTGCCGTTGCCGGCTGTCGCGTAGACGGCGGGAATCAGCACGCCAATGCCGCCCGATACGCCGACGAGACCGATCGACTGTGCGATCAGCTCGGGCAGGTTCAGATAGTTGCGCCGCAACCCGAGCGGCCGCGAAGCGTCGGGCGCCAGCTCGGCGGACAGGTTCGTTGCTTCAAGCGTCATGATTGCTGTTCCTTGTCGGGGTGACGTTGAGTCGGTGTTCAGAGACGCCGTATAGACGCAAAATTCGGACGAAAAATTCAGACGCGAAAGCGCGTGCCGTAATGCGAGTCCTTGAGTCCGGCCTGCTGGCCAAACAGCTTCTCTCGCAGGGTGCCCTCGCGATACGCGCGCTTGTACACGCCGCGGCGCTGAAGTTCGGGGACGAGCAGCTCGGCGATATCGGCAAAGCTGCCGGGATTGACGACCGCGCCGATGTTGAATCCGTCGGCGCCGGTCTCGTCGATCCACGCCTGCAGCGCGTCGGCCACGGTGCCGGGCGAGCCGACGAAAACCGGACCATCGCCGCCGATGCCGCAGTAATCGGCGATCTCGTTGACGGTCCAGGTGCGGCCCGGATCGGCCGTCGTGAACGCCTCCACAGCCGACTGGATCGCGTTGCTGTCCACATGCTCGAGCGTCTGCTCGGGATCGAAGCGGGCCAGGTCGATGCCGGTCCAGCCCGACATCAGCGCAAGCGAGCCGTCGCGGCTGATATGACGGCGGTAGTCGTCGAATTTCGCGCGGGCTTCGGCGTCGCTTTGCGCGAGCACGACGGTGATCTGGTTGAAGATCAGGATGTCGCCGGCCGAGCGGCCCTGCCGCACGACTTCGGCGCGCAGCGCATCGACCTGGCGGCGCAGGATGCCGCGTGTCGGCGCCGCGACGAACACACATTCGCCGTGGCGCGCCGCAAACTGCCTGCCGCGCGACGAGGCGCCGGCCTGGTAGAGCACCGGTGTGCGTTGCGGCGAAGGCTCGCTCAAATGGAAACCGGGCACCGTGAAGAACTTGCCGCGATGCCCGATCTCGTGCACCTGCTGCGGATTCACATATATCCCGCGTTCCGTGTCGCGCTTGACCGCGTCTTGCTCCCAGCTGCCCTCCCAGAGCTTGTAGCAGACCTCCAGATACTCGTCGGCCAGCTCGTAGCGGTTGTCGTGTGTCAGTTGCGCCGCCTGGCCGAGATTGCGCGCGCCGCTCTCCAGATACGAGGTCACGACGTTCCAGCCAATGCGTCCGCCGCTCAGATGATCGGCCGTCGAAAGGCGCCGCGCGAACGGATACGGATGCTCGAACGACACCGAAGCCGTCACGCCGAAACCGAGATGCTGCGTCGTCGCGGCCATCGCCGAAACGAGCTGCAGCGGATCGTTGATCGGCACCTGGGCGGCGCTGCGCAGGGCGGCGTCGGCGCTTTGCCCGTAGACGTCGTAGACGCCCAGCACGTCGGCGATGAACAGGCCATCGAAGAGGCCGCGCTCGAGTGTCCTGGCAAGCTCGATCCAGTAGCGCAGGTCGGTGTAGCGATGCGACTGATCGTCGGGATGCCGCCACAGGCCCGGGGACAAATGGCCCGGACTGTTGATCGTGAAGGCGTTGAGCCGGATCTCCTTGCTCATGGCGTCAATTCCACGAGTGGCGCGCGGGCTTGACGCCATTGAGGTAGTAGTTGCCGATCGCGTGATACTTCCAGCGCACCGGGTCGTGCAGCGTGTGCACGCGCGCATTGCGCCAGTGGCGGTCGAAGTTGTATTTGGCCAGCGTCGACTTGCTGCCACCCAGCTCGAACAGCTTGCTCGCCGCGAGCAGCGCGATCTCGGTCGTCGCGATCTTCGCCTCGCCCACGGCGATCGCCGCCTGCGCCACGGTGTCCTCGGTCGGCTCACGGCGCGCGCGGTCGACGAAACGTCCCGAGCGTTCGAGTAGCGCCTCGGCCGCGCGAATGCGCCAGGCGATGTCGCCGATCTGCACGATCGTGAGCGGGTCCTGGGCCGCGCGCTCGACGCCGCTGTCGATCCATGGACGCGCCTGCTGCTGCACGAACGCGATCGTGTCCTGGAACGCGGCGCGCGCGATGCCGAGGTCGATCGCCGCCGTCGTGATCTGCGCGAACGGGCCGGCAACGGTCGGCCGGTCGTACGAGCGCTGCGTATGGAAAATATTGAACGGACGCACGCGTACGTTCTCGGCGATCACGGTGCCGCTCGCCGTCGTGCGCTGGCCGAAACCGCTCCAGTCGTCGACGACGGTGAGGCCAGGCGCGCCCTTCTCCACGAAGGCGAGCACGGCCTGATCCTGCTCGTCGAGCGCGAGCACCGGAATCCAGTGCGCGAAGGCCGTGCCGGTCGAGTAGAACTTGCGGCCGTTTAAAACGAAGCTGTCGCCGTCGCGGCGGATCCGCGTCTGGATGTCGAGCACGTTCTTGCCGCCAGCCTCGGAAAACGCGTTGCCGTAGCGCGCCCCCTTGAGCACGAGGTCGAAGAAAAAGCGCTTCTGCTCCTCGGTCCCCTCGAGCCGGATATCTTCGATCAGGCAATAGTGGTTCTGCGGAATCTGCCCGATCGACGGATCGGCTTCGGACACGATCGCAATGACCTCGACCAGCGTCACGTTCGAGACTTCGGCACCGCCGTAGGCCTTCGGCACGGTGATGGCCCAGAGCCCGCTCGACGAAAAGATTTCGATTTCGTCGTGCGGCAGGATGCGCTCGCGATCGCGCAGCTCGGCGTTGTTCCTGAGCTTGACGGCAACTTCACGGGCAACGCTCAAGGCTTCGGCGTCGGAGCCAATGACCGGCACGGTCCGCAACTCGTCCGCGGACTCAATACGTTCGAGATTCTCAGTGCTCATAGGCGCTCTTCGATTAATTATTAGCAATGCTTATTAAATGGGGAGCACATATGCAATCCATCGGACTTCATATGCGTGGAGTGGTTACGAGACGATGGCCTTTTTGGAAAAGCAGTGCGTCGATGGTTGCCTGACGCCAGTTTAAAAAACCGCGGCGTCAAGCCCTACCATCGAGTCTTCCTATCCTTATGCAAATTTATTTTTTGCGGATGCGCGCCGGTTTTGTTTTACTTTTGTCGGGCGCAGCCGCCAGGCCGGACGATGCAGGCTTAGCAACGCCGCGTCCGGCCGAGTGAGGCCAGTGCTCACGCTTCGTCGGTATAGACCACGCGATACGGAATCCCAACCTTGCCCCACTCGGCCGCTTCCTGAATGAGGTTGTAATCGGTGAGCGGATTGTTCTGCACCCACGCGTTGGGCAGCAGCACTTCGTAGCCGTTGCCTTCCTGCACCACCTTGATCTGCGGCAGGCCGATGTCGGCGCGGCGGCGGCTCAGGAGGCCCGCGAGGCGCAGGCAGAACAGCAGCGGCCATTCCACGTCGCGCGTCTGCGAGAGCTTGCCGAGCTTGCCCACGTGGCCGAGCACGAGCGCGGCGAGCCGCGCCTGGTCGGTGCGCGAGAAGCCGGGCATGTCGGCGTTGCTGGCGATATAGGCCGAGTGCTTGTGATACGCGCTGTGCGAAATCGAGAGCCCGATCTCGTGCAGCGACGCCGCCCAGCCGAGGAACATGCGGTTTTCCTCGCGACGCTCTTCGTCGGGCTCCTCGAACTGGTCGTAGAAGCTCACCGCCAGCTCGCCGATGCGCCCGGCCTGCGCGCGGTCCACGCCATAGCGGCGCATGAAGCCTTCCACGGTCACGGTGCGCATGTCCTCGTGCTGCGAGCGGCCGAGCAGGTCGTACAGCACGCCCAGGCGCAGCGCGCCGTCGGTGGTGTCGACGTAGTCGATGCCGAGCTCTTCGAACACCGCAATCATGATCGAGAGGCCGCCCGCGAGCACCGGGATGCGGTCGGGCTTGAGCGCGACGAGCTTCAGGCGGTTGACGTTCTCGGCCTTGATGAGCGCGCGCTTCAGGCGCTCGAGGCCGCCGCGCGAAATGCCGTGCGTGATGCCCGGGTCGTTGAAGCCGTTGGCCTCGACGAGCTCGGCCAGCGCACGCGCCGTGCCCGAGGAGCCGATCGCCTGATCCCAGCCGGTCTTGCGATAGTCGGCGGAAATGATCTGGATCTCGCGCGTGGCGGCCAGCTCCGCCTGGCGCATCGTGTACTCGTCGACATTGCCGGCCGGGAAGAACTGGCGGCTATGGCTCACGCAGCCGATATAGAGGCTTTCCATGCGGATCGGCGTGTAGTGCGCGCCGATGATGAACTCGGTCGAGCCGCCGCCGATGTCCACCACGAAGCGCTTGCCCGCGCTCGCCGGCACCGAATGGGCAGCGCCCGCGTAGATCAGGCGCGCCTCTTCGCGGCCCGCGATCACTTCAATCGGGAAGCCGAGCGCTTTTTCCGCCTCGACGAGGAATTCGCGCGCGTTCTTGGCCACGCGCAGCGTGTTGGTGGCCACGGCGCGCACGTGATCGGGGTGAAAATCGCGCAGGCGCTCGCCGAAGCGCTTGAGCGCGTCCCAGCCGCGCACCTGCGAGGCGCGGTCGAGCATCTTCTCCTTCGAGAGGCCGGCGGCGAGGCGCACGGGCTCGCGCAGGGCATCGACAGGATAGATCTGGCTGCCGGCATCGGTTTCTTCGACCCGGCCGACAATCAGACGAAAGCTGTTCGAACCGAGATCGACTGCGGCAAGCAGTTGCGGATTGGTGACCATCGAGGGGGCAGGCTCCATGCGTGCGAACGCGGCCATCCGGTCTCGCTGGGCGGCCGCCGCGCTGTCCAAATATGCCATTTTAAGCGTACCCGACTTCTCCATGTCGCTCCTCGCGTCGGTTGCGGCCAGTGTGAGCGGCAAGCCCCCGCTGGGGACGCCCTGACCCACCCTGCATCTTTCCCACGCGAGGTGTCGAATACGTGAAAATGGGACGTAGAATTTATGACACACCATTTTTCATAATAAAGTCACAAAACTGTGAGACTTTCCGAGCGTCCGTTCGAAACACCCCCTGGAATTACGCTTTCAACACCCATGTCCATCCGCTATCCCCTCCTTAATCGCGAACTGGGCATCCTGGGATTCAACGAGCGTGTGCTTGCACAGGCCGCCGACCCCGCCGTTCCCTTGCTGGAGCGCCTGCGCTTCATCTGCATCACCAGCAGCAATCTCGACGAATTCTTCGAAGTCCGCATGGCCGGGCTGCAGGAGCAAATGCGCGACAACCCGGGCTCGCTCTCGCCCGACGGCATGTCGCTGCAGCACGTCTACGACCTCGTGGTGGAGCGCGCGCAACGCCTCGTGCACCGCCAGTACGCCATGCTGCACGACACCGTGCTGCCGGCGCTCGAACACGAAGGCATCTACTTTCACGGCACCGACGCCTGGAACGAGGCCCAAACCGCATGGGCGCGCAAGTATTTCCTCGACGAGCTGCTGCCCGTGCTCACGCCCATCGGCCTCGACCCCGCGCACCCGTTCCCGCGCGTGCTCAACAAGAGCCTGAACTTCGTGGTCGAGCTCGAAGGCAAGGACGCCTTCGGGCGCCAGGCCGTCATGGGCATCGTGCAGGCGCCGCGCGCGCTGCCGCGGCTCGTGCGCATGCCGCAGGAGCTCTCGGGCTTCCAGCACGGCTTCGTGCTGCTCGGCTCGCTCTTGCAGCGTTTCGTGGGCGAGCTGTTCCCGAGCCTCATCGTGCGCAGCTGCAATCAGTTCCGCATCACGCGCAACAGCGAGCTGTTCGTCGACGAAGACGAAATCACGAACCTGCGCGTGGCGCTGCAGGGCGAGTTGCCCGCGCGCCATCTGGGCAACGCGGTGCGGCTCGAAGTCTCCGCCGAGACGCCGCTGCCGCTCGTCAAGCGTCTGCTCGATGAAAGCGGTTTGAATGAAAAGGACTGCTACTACGTCGATGGCCCCGTGAATCTCGTGCGCCTCATGCAGCTGCCCGAGATGGTGGACCGCCCCGACCTCAAGTTCGTGCCGCACGTGCCCGCCATTCCGCAGCGCATCGCGGCGAACAGCAACATGTTCGACGTGATCGACCAGGGCGACGTGCTGCTGCATCACCCGTACGAAAGCTTCCAGCCCGTGCTCGAGCTGCTGCTGCAGGCCGCCAACGACCCGAACGTGGTCGCGATCAAGCAGACCATCTACCGCACCGGCACCGACTCGCCGCTCATGGACGCGCTCATGCAGGCCGCGCGCAACGGCAAGGAAGTGACCGTCGTGGTGGAGCTGCTCGCGCGCTTCGACGAGGAAACCAACATCAACTGGGCCTCGCAGCTCGAAGCCGTGGGCGCGCATGTGGTCTACGGCGTGGTGGGCCACAAGTGCCACGCCAAGATGATGCTGATCGTGCGCCGCACGCCCGTGAACGGCCGCATGATGCTGCGCCGCTACGTGCACCTGGGCACCGGCAACTACCATCCGCGCACCGCGCGCCTCTACACCGACTTCGGCCTCATGACCTCCGAGCCGAAGATGTGCGAGGACGTCCACCACGTGTTCCAGCAGCTCACCGGCATCGGCGGCGAGCTGCAGCTGCACGAGATGTGGCAGTCGCCGTTCACGCTGCATCCGAAGCTGGTCGAGGCGATCCGCGCCGAGGCCGACGCCGCGCGCGCCGGCAAGAAGGCCCGCATCGTCGCGAAGATGAACGCGCTGCTCGAGCCCACCGTGATCGACGAGCTCTACGAAGCGTCGCAGGCTGGGGTGAAGATCGATCTGATCATCCGCGGCGTGTGCTCGCTGCAGCCGGGCGTGCCGGGGCTCTCGGACAACATCACGGTGCGCTCGATCGTCGGGCGCTTCCTCGAGCATCACCGCATCTACTACTTCTACGCGGGCGGCGCGGAACACGTTTATCTGTCGAGCGCCGACTGGATGGACCGCAACCTGTTCCGCCGCGTCGAAGTGGCGTTCCCGATCCACGACCGACGCCTGAAGCGCCGCGTGATCGCCGAGGGCCTCTCGACGTTCCTCGGTGACAACCAGTGTGCGTGGCTCATGCAGAGCGATGGCCATTACCGCCGCCGGCGCGCCGGCAAGTCCGTGCGCAATGCGCAAATGAGCCTGCTGGCGAAGTTCTGTCCGTGATGGTTCGGTGATAGATGCAAAAATGCCGCTTCGATGAAGCGGCATTTTTTATTCGGCAAGCCTGAGCAAGACGCGCTGCACGCGGCGCATGCGCCTCACACCGGCGCCGGTTGCCGGCGTGTCGTGCGCGCGGCCGGAAAGCGCACCGTAAACGTGCTGCCCCGCCCTTCCTCGCTCTTCACTTCGAGCACCGCGTCATGGCGTTGCAGCACGTGCTTGACGATCGCGAGGCCGAGCCCCGTGCCGCCCGTGTCGCGCGAGCGGCTGCGGTCCACGCGATAAAAGCGCTCGGTGAGGCGCGGAATGTCGCTCGCCGGAATGCCGTAGCCGCTGTCCGTGACCGAGAACACCGCCTGGCCGCCTTCCCGGCGCCACGACAGCTGCACCGTGCCGCCCTCCGGCGTGTAGCGCACCGCGTTGGTCGCGAGATTGCCGAGCGCGCTCAGTACTTCGGTCTCCGATCCCGTCACGCTCAGGCCGTCGTCGAACTCCGCCGTGATGCGATGATGCCCGCCCGAAAGGCTTTCCGCGTCCTCGCGCACGTGGCCGAGCACGGCCCGCATGTCGATCATCTGATCGCCGGGCTCGCGCCCCTCGCCTTCGAGCTTCGCCAGCACGAGCAGGTCGGTCACGATATGGCGCATGCGCGCGGCCTGCTGCTCCATCAGATCGAAGTAGCGCTCGCGCTCGTCCTCGGAGAGCGGCAGCTCGCGCATCGTCTCGAGAAAGCCCGAGAGCACGGTGAGCGGCGTCTTCAGCTCGTGCGAGACGTTGGCGACGAAGTCGCGCCGCATGGCGTCGGTGCGCTCGAGCTCCGTGATGTCCTGCGAGAGCACGAGCTTGCGGCTCTCGCCGTACGGAAACACCTGCACGGACAGGACGTTCTGGCGCTTCGCCCCCATGCCGCGCATGATCAGCATGTCCTTGAAGTCGTGCGAATTGAGGTAGCGCACAAAGTCGGGCTGACGCACGAGATGGGTGATGTGCTGGCGCAGGTCGCGCTTCGCGTCGAGGCCGAAATGCACCTCGGAGATGGCGTTGCACCACTCGATCTGGTCGTGGTCGTCGAGCATGGCCACGCCGTTGGGCGAGGCCTGGATGGCCTGGATGAAGCGCGAGTGTTGCTGCTCCACCTGGCGCACCTGGGCGTGCCAGCGCTTGGCGAGCTTGTGCAGGCGGTAATAGATTTCGCCCCAGATGCCGGGGGCGCTCGGCACTTCGCCGTAGACGGGCGCGTCGAGCAAGCGCCAGAGGCGCTGCTTGTGGAAGGTGCTGAAGAGCATGTGGCCGATCAGCGCGACGACAGCGACGGCCAGTGCGATTTTGACGCCGAAGAGCGCACCAAGACCCGCGCAGACGAGCGCGAGCAGTACGATCGATACGAGGGCGCGCGCCCAGATGATGTTCATGTTCCAGCGATCGAAGAGAATGACGGTCCGGACCGGGGCGCTGCGGATTCGGAGCGCCGGCGCCGCGTGTTACGCCGCGCCAGCGTGTTACTGCCGTGCTTCAAGCAAGCGGGCTTCAGGCGCTCTTCGCGAGACGGTAGCCGCTGCCACGCACCGTTTCGATCATAGCATCGCACCCCGCGGGCTTGAGCGCGGCGCGCAGACGCTTGATATGCACGTCCACGGTGCGCTCTTCCACGAACACGTGATCGCCCCACACCTGATCGAGCAACTGCGTGCGGCTATGCACGCGCTCGGGGTGCGTCATGAAGAAGTGCAGCAGGCGGAACTCGGTCGGGCCGAGATCGAGCTTGATCTCCGAGCCTTCCGCATGAGCGGCGACGCGGTGCGTGGCCGGATCGAGCTTCAGGCCGTTGATGGCGACCACATCTTCCGTGAGCTGCGGCGCGCGGCGGCGCAGGACCGCCTTGATGCGCGCCATCAATTCCTTGGGCGAAAACGGCTTCGTCACGTAGTCGTCGGCACCGATCTCGAGGCCGAGCACCTTGTCCTGCTCGTCGCCGCGCGCGGTCAGCATGATGATCGGGATGTGCTTCGTGCGCTCGTTGTTACGCAAATCGCGCGCGAAATTCACACCCGATTTGCCCGGCAGCATCCAGTCGAGCAGGATGAGATCGGGCAGCACGTCGCTGATCAGGTTCTGGGCCTGCTCGGCGTTGTAGGCACGGATCGGGCAATGACCCGCGTGCTGCAGATTCACGGAAATCAGCTCGGAAATTGCGGGCTCATCTTCGATGACGAGTATGCTGCTAGGCATCGGCACCTCTTGACCTTAAGACCTGTTGATACGGTTAAACGCGCGCTTGAGTATGAACATCCATGCGCGCCTGAATCGCGCTTTAGCTCAGCGCTTCGCGTTCGAGCGCGTCGCGCGACTTGTGCCGCACGTCGGTGCCCTTCACGATGTAGATGATGAATTCGGCGATGTTCTTCGCGTGGTCGCCGATGCGCTCGATTGCCTTGGCGATGAACAGATAGTCGAGGCCCACGGAAATCGTGCGCGGATCTTCCATCATGTAGCTCACGAGCTTGCGCACGAACGCGCGGAATTCCTCGTCGATGGCCTTGTCGTCGCGCACGATCTGCGCGGCGGCCACCGTGTCGAGACGCGCGAACGCATCGAGCGCGCGGCGCAGGATCGAGACAGCCATCTCGCCCGAGACCTTGATCTCGGCGATATTCACGCTGCGCGAGGCGCCGTCTTCCATCAGGCGCTTGGTGCGCTTGGCGATCTTCTCGGCCTCGTCGCCCGCGCGCTCGAGGTTCGTGATGGTCTTCGAGATCGCGAGCACGAGGCGCAGGTCGCGCGCGGCCGGCTGGCGCAGCGCGATGATGTTGCTGCACTCCTCGTCGATTTCGACTTCCATCGAATTGAGGCGGTCTTCGGCGGCGATCACGCGCTCGCAGGCTTCGCTGTCGAACTCGTTCAAGGCCTGCATCGCCGTGATGATCTGCGATTCCACGAGGCCGCCCATCTCGAGCACCTTCGACGAAATCAGGTTCAGGTCGGCATCGAACTGGCTGGACAGATGCTTGTCGGACATGTTTTTCCCCTTCTCGGCGCGACGGATCAGCCGAAGCGGCCGGTGATGTAGTCTTCCGTTTCCTTGCGGACCGGCTTGATGAAGATCTTCTCGGTGTCGCCGAATTCGATCAGCTCACCGAGATACATGTACGCAGTGTAGTCCGAGCAGCGCGCGGCCTGTTGCATGTTATGGGTCACGATCACCACCGTGTAATCGCTCTTCAGTTCCGCGATCAGCTCTTCGATGCGGCCCGTCGAGATCGGGTCGAGCGCCGAGCACGGCTCGTCGAGCAGCAGCACTTCAGGCCGGATCGCAATGCCGCGCGCAATGCACAGGCGCTGCTGCTGGCCGCCCGAGAGACCGTAGCCGCTCTGGCCGAGCTTGTCCTTCACCTCGTTCCAGAGCGCGGCCTTGGTGAGGGCCCACTCCACGCGGTCGTCCATCTCGGGGCGCGAGAGCTTCTCGAACATCTTCACGCCGAACGCGATGTTGTCGTAGATCGACATCGGGAACGGGGTCGGCTTCTGGAACACCATGCCGATGCGCGCGCGCAACAGCGAGATGTCGCGCCGCGTCGTGAGCAGGTTCTCGCCGTCCATCAGGATTTCGCCCTCGGCGCGCTGCTCCGGATAAAGCGCGTACATCTTGTTGAACGTGCGCAAGAGCGTGGACTTGCCGCAACCCGACGGGCCGATGAACGCCGTCACCTTGCCTTCGGGAATCTGCAAGTTGATGTTCTTGAGCGCGTGATACTTGCCGTAGAAGAAGTTCAGGTCCTTCACTTCGATCTTCGGCGGGCCCGACAGGGGGCTGCGGTTGCCCTGGGCGGGGTCGAAGCCCGACGGGGCCGTGGTGTTCAAGTGACTCTCTGCCATATTCATCGGATGACTCCGCCCTTACTTTTTCGAAAAGATGCTGCGCGCGAGGATATTCAGACCCAGCACGCCCAGCGTGATCAGGAAAACGCCGGCCCAGGCAAGCGACTGCCACTGCGCAAACGGGCTCATCGCAAACTTGTAGATCGTGACCGGCAGGTTCGCCATCGGCTGATTCATATCCGCGCTGAAGAACTGGTTGGACAGCGCCGTGAAGAGCAGCGGCGCGGTCTCGCCGGCGATACGCGCGATCGCGAGCAGCACGCCCGTCACGATGCCCGCGACCGACGCCTTGAGCGTGATCGACAGCACCATCTTCCACTTCGGCGTGCCGAGCGCGAAAGCCGCTTCGCGCAGGTTGTTCGGCACGAGCTTGAGCATGTTCTCGGTCGTGCGGATCACGATCGGGATCTGCAGCAGCGCGAGCGAGATCGCACCCGCCCAGCCGCTGAAGTGGCCCATCTTCGCGACCACGAGCGCGTAGACGAACAGGCCCACGACGATCGACGGCGCCGACAGCAGAATGTCATTGATGAAACGCGTCACGCTCGCGAGCCAGCTCTTCTGACCGTATTCGGCGAGATAGACGCCCGCGAGAATGCCGATCGGCGTGCCCACGAAGGTCGCGATGCCCACCAGCATCAGGCTGCCGACGATCGCGTTGGCGAGACCGCCGCCATCGGTGTTCGGCGGCGGCGTCGACTGCGTGAACATCTGCACCGAAATGCCGCCAATGCCGAGCGAGAGCGTCGTGTAGAGAATCCACACGAGCCAGATGATGCCGAAGGCCATCGCGGCGAGCGAGCAGGTCAGCGCAATGGCGTTGACCACTTTGCGGCGGCTCTGCAGCTTCGCGCGCATGCGCTCCAGTTCGGGGCCGTAGGCCGCGCCGGGGATTTTCATCGTCGGTTCGCTCATCGTGCGCCCTCCGACTTTTCAAGGCGCAGCAGGAGCAGCTTCGAGATCGCGAGCACGATGAACGTAATCACAAACAGAATGAGGCCGAGCTCCATCAGCGCGGCGGTGTGCAAACCGGGACCCGCTTCGGCGAACTCGTTGGCGAGCGCCGAGGTGATGCTATTGCCGGGCGAGAACAGCGACACGTTGTCGAGCAGGTTCGTATTGCCGATCACGAACGTGACGGCCATGGTCTCGCCGAGCGCGCGGCCCAGACCCAGCATCACGCCACCGATCACGCCGGTCTTGGTGAACGGCAGCACGATCTTCCACATCACTTCCCAAGTCGTGCAGCCGATCCCGTAGGCCGACTCCTTGAGCAGCACGGGCGTGACTTCGAACACGTCGCGCATCACCGAGGCGATGTACGGAATGATCATGATCGCGAGAATGACGCCCGCGCACAGCATGCCGATGCCGATGGGCGCGCCCTGAAACAGCGCGCCGATGATCGGCATGCCGCCCAGCAACTGGCCGATCGGCTTCTCGAAGTACTGCGCGAAGATCGGCGCGAACACGAGCAGGCCCCACATGCCGTAGACGATCGACGGGATCGCCGCGAGCAGCTCGATGGCGATGCCGAGCGGGCGGCGCAGCCAGGCGGGCGAAAGCTCGGTCAGAAAGAGCGCGATGCCGAAGCTCACGGGCACGGCGATGATGAGCGCGATGAGCGAGGTGGCGATCGTGCCGTAGATGGGCACGAGCGCGCCGAACTGCTCACTGGGTGGATCCCAATCGGCAGTCCAGAGGAATGAGAAGCCGAACTTCTGGATCGTCGGCATCGAAGCGACGATCAGCGACACGATGATGCCGCCGAGCAGCAACAACGTGACGATGGCGGCGCCGCGTGCGAGGCCGCCGAAAATGATGTCCCCTGCCCGGCTGGGCGCTTGCTGCTGCGCGGCGCTGCCTGGCGGGTTCGAGACGAGCGGGACGTCGGACATGATGAGCTGTATCCAGTGGCCGCGAGCCTCAGGCTCGCAACATTGATGCGGTTCCGAAACCGGCGGCCGCCCGGCCTCCGGCCTTGCGGCGGGACTTCGGACGGCACATCGTAGCGGGTGTGTTACGTGCGGTACTGCGTACCGCGTGACTGCGGGGACCGGGTTGCACCACCGGCCGGGAAGCAGAACGGGCCGCGCGCGGTGTGCGCGGCGGCCCTCGCATTGCCCCGGTCATGCAACGCGGCTAGTCCGCCTTACTCGGCAACCGGCTTGCCGCTGGCGTCCTTCACCTTCGCTTTCCACTGCGACTCGATTTCGCTCACGACCGAATCCGGCAGCGAGATGTAGTCGAGATCGTTGGCCGCGCCCGTGCCGTTCTTGAAGGCCCACTGGAAGAACTTGAGCGTTTCCTTGCCCTGCTCCGGCTTGTCCTGCGCCGTGTGCAGCAGCACGAAGGTCGCGCCGACGACCGGCCATGCGTCCTTGCCCGGCTCGTTCGTGAGGATCTGGTAGAACGACTTCTTCCAGTCCGCGCCGGCCGCTGCGGCCTTGAACGTTTCGTTGGCCGGCTGAACGACCGCACCCGATTCGTTCTTCATGGCAGTGTAGACCATGTGATTTTGCTTCGCGTACGCCCACTCGACGTAGCCGATCGCGCCCGGCAGACGCTGCACGAAGGCCGCGACGCCGTCGTTGCCCTTGCCGCCCGTGCCCGTCGGCCAGGCCACGGTCGTGCCTTCGCCGACCTTGGTCTTCCACTCGGGGTTGACCTTCGAGAGGTAGTTCGTCCAGATGAAGCTGGTGCCCGAACCGTCGGCGCGGCGGACAACGGCGATGTCCAGATCAGGCAGCTTGACCTTCGGGTTCAGCGCGGCGATCGCCGGATCGTTCCACTTCTTGATCTTGCCGAGGTAGATGTCGCCGAGCACCGGGCCCGACAGCGTGAGTTCGCCGGCCTTGACGCCGGGCACGTTGATCGCCGGCACGACGCCGCCGACCACCGTCGGGAACTGGAACAGGCCGTCCTTGGCCAGTTGGTCGTCCTTCAGCGGGGCGTCCGAGCCCGCGAAGTCGACCGTTTTCGCCTGAATCTGCTTGATGCCGCCCGACGAGCCGATGCCTTGGTAGTTGACCTTGCCGCCGCCCGACTTCTGATAGGCATCTGCCCATTTCGTGTAGATCGGTGCTGCGAAGGTACTGCCCGCGCCGGTGATATCAGCAGCTTGCGCTGCGATCGCGAAAAGCGCGCCAGCAACGCCAGCGAGCGCGGTTTGCATCAATTTCATGTGGCCTCCAGGTGTGAGCGGATAAACGACACCGCGAAGAATAGGGGCTCTCTGTGACAGTACCGTGACGATTCGTGAAGCAATCGTGACAATTCGATTACCGCCTGAAAGGCGAAAGGATCGTGAAGGGTACGCGTGTTCGGAAGGCGCGTACGCCCCGCCCGTTGGGGCTCCCGGGCGCGGCGAAGAACAGGCCGGGCATCGCGTGGCGTTAGAGGGTCGAAAGCGCAAGATGCCCGCTGAATGCGCGAGCGGCATCTGAAGCAAAAGTGAAACGTTTGCTTCAGCCGGAAAAGGGGAACGGCCAGCAGCGTTCTGGCTCGATACAGGCGATACGGAACGCGGCGCCCTGGCGCCTGCCATGCGCCGCGTTCGTCTGGGAGGGGGTGGCGGCAGGACTCGCCTGCCGCACCGGTTCTGGCGTGTGCTGGAACGCCCGCGTCAGGCGATCGAGCGCTTGACCGTCTCGGCGATCGATTCGGCGTACTGGAGCGTGTCGCGCTCGTCGCGCGCCTCGACCATCACGCGCAGCACCGGCTCCGTGCCCGAGGCGCGGATCAGCACGCGGCCCCGGCCCTTGAGCTCGGCCTCGGCGTCGGCGATCGCCTTCTGGATCGCGGCATCGCTCTTCCAGTCGGCGCCCTGCGCAATGCGCACGTTGATGAGCTTCTGCGGGAACAGCGTCACGCCATCGAGCAGCTGCGCGAGGGTCTGGCCGCTGCGCTTCATCGCGGCGAGCACCAGCAACGCCGAGACGATGCCGTCGCCGGTCGTGTGGCGGTCGAGCGACAGAATATGCCCCGAACCCTCCGCGCCGATCAGCCAGCCGCGTTCGCGCAGCTGCTCGAGCACGTAGCGGTCGCCCACATTGGCGCGCACGAACGGCACGCCGATGCGCTCCAGCGCCTGCTCGACCGAGAGGTTCGTCATCAGCGTGCCGACCGCGCCATCGACCTTGCCGTCGGTCGCCATGCGGTCTTTCACGAGCACGTAGAGCAGCTCGTCGCCGTTGTAGAGGCGGCCCTGCGCATCCACGATCTGCAGGCGGTCCGCGTCGCCGTCGAGCGCGATGCCGAGGTCCGCGTGATTCGCACGCACCGCGCGCACGAGCGCGTCGGGCGCGGTGGCGCCCACGCCGTCGTTGATATTGAAACCGTTCGGCGAGACGCCGATCGGCACGACATCCGCGCCCAGCTCATGGAACACATGCGGCGCGATATCGTAGGCCGCGCCGTTCGCGCAGTCGACGACGAGCTTGAGCCCGCGCAGCGTGAACGCCTGCGGAAAGGTGCTCTTGCAGAACTCGATGTAGCGTCCGCGCGCGTCATCCAGACGGCGTGCGCGACCAAGGCGCTCGGACGGCGCGCAGTCGAGCGGCTGGTCGAGCTGTTCCTCGATCTGGGTTTCGACCTCGTCGGGGAGCTTGTTGCCGTCGGCGGAGAAGAACTTGATGCCGTTGTCGTAGTACGGATTGTGCGAGGCGCTAATCACGACGCCCGCGGAGAGGCGCAGCGCGCGCGTGAGATAGGCAATGCCGGGCGTGGGCATCGGGCCCGCGAGCATCACGTCGATGCCGGCGGCGGAGAGCCCCGCTTCGAGCGCCGCCTCGAGCATGTAGCCGGAAATGCGCGTGTCCTTGCCGATCAGCACGGACGGGCGCGGCCCTGAGGACGCCGCAGCGCCTGCCAGCACCTTGCCCGCCGCGTAGCCGAGACGCAGCACGAAATCCGGCGTGATCGGCGCTTCGCCAACCTTGCCGCGAACCCCATCGGTTCCAAAATAGCGACGACCCATCATTCAACCTCTCGTTGGTTCTGTTTTGCGGCGCGTGCTCGCGCCCTGTTCTCTTCGCGCCCTGTTCTCTTACCGGCGCGCGGCGTCGCGCATGGCGCCCCATACCTTGAGCGCATCGACCGTCGGCGCGACGTCGTGCACGCGAATGATGGCCGCGCCCTGCTGCGCCGCGCAGACCGCCGCTGCCACGCTGGCCGCCACGCGTTCGGGCGCGGGCCGGTTCACGAGCGCGCCGAGCATCGACTTGCGCGACATTCCCGCCAGGATCGGATAAGGCGCGACACCCGCCGCTACCTGCGGCGCCGTCTCGCGCAGATGCGCGAGCAACGCGTAGTTCTGCTCGACCACCGTCTTGCCGAAGCCAAAGCCCGGATCGACGCTAATACGCGCCTTCGCCACCCCTGCAGCTTCGAGTTCGGCACAGCGCGCTTGCAGAAACTCGCGCACCTCGCGCACGACATCCGCGTAATCGGGCTCGCCCACCTGCATGGTCTGCGGCTCGCCGAGCATGTGCATCACACACAATCCGCACTGACTCTCACGCACCGCATCTATCGCGCCCGGCATGCGAAAGCCCCAGACATCGTTGATCAGATCGGCGCCTGCTGCGAGCGCGTGGCGCATCACGTCCGGCTTGTACGTATCGACCGAAAGCGGCACATTCGCGCCCTTCAGCCGCTCGACGAGCGGAATCACCCGTTCGAGCTCTTCGTCGAGCGCAACGGGCGGCGCCCCCGGACGCGTCGACTCGCCCCCAATATCGATGATGTCCACGCCGTCGAGCAGCATGTGCTCGGCGCGGCGCAGCGCATCGTCGAAGGCGAGATAGCGGCCACCGTCGGAGAAGGAATCCGGCGTGGCGTTGAGTATCCCCATGACGAGAGGACGCTCGAAAGTCAGTGTGAAACGGCCGCACACGAGCGGTTCGGGCGCAACCGCGTGGGCAGGCGCATTGGGCAGATTACCCTGCGAAGTCAGATTGGGCACGTCAAGAAACGTCAGATATGTAACTCAATATGGCAAGCCGAAGCAGCCCGATACGCCAATTGCGCCCAGAAATGCAAACGGGCCGATGTGAACATCACACCGGCCCGCAACTTTACTCGATCTGGCGCACTGTGGCCGGTCAGGCCGGTGCGGTGGCGCTGCCGGGTTTGACCTCAGTACCCGTGCTGCCACCCGACGAAGGCGCATCGCCCGCCGACGGGGAGCTCTTTGGCGAGCGCGGCGGACGGCCGGCCATGATGTCGTTGATCTGATCGGCGTCGATCGTTTCCCACTCCATCAGTGCGGCGGTCATGGCTTCGACCTTGTCGCGGTTCTCGTCGAGCAGACGCTTCGCGAGGCTGTACTGCTCGTCGAGCACGCGGCGGATTTCCGCGTCCACCTTCTGCTGCGTGGCTTCCGAGATCGCGCGCGTGAAGCCCTTGCCGAATGCGCCGCCGTCGTTGTCGTCGTCGGCGTAGACCATCGGTCCCAGTGCGTCGGTCATGCCGAAGCGCGTGACCATCGCGCGGGCCGTCTGCGTGGCCTTGTTGAAGTCGTCCGAGGCGCCCGTGCTGATCAGGTTCATGAACAGCTCTTCCGCCACGCGGCCGCCGAACAGAATGGCCAGACGATCGAGCAGATAGTCCTTCGAGTACGTTTCGTTGTCGTGCTCCGGCAACTGCCACGTCACGCCCAGCGCACGGCCGCGCGGAATGATCGTGACCTTGTGGACCGGATCGGCCTTCGGCAGCAGCTTCGCGACGACCGCGTGGCCCGACTCGTGGTAAGCCGTGGCGCGCTTCGCTTCTTCGCGAATGACGGCCGACTTGCGCTCCGGACCCATGAAGATCTTGTCCTTCGCATCCTCGAAGTCCTGCATCTCGACGATACGCTTGCCACGACGCGCCGCGAACAGCGCCGCCTCGTTCACGAGGTTCGCGAGATCGGCACCCGAGAAGCCCGGCGTGCCGCGCGCGATGACCGCTGCGTCGACGTCGTTGGCGATCGGCACCTTGCGCAGGTGCACCTTCATGATCTGCTCGCGGCCACGGATGTCCGGCAGACCCACGTAGACCTGGCGGTCGAAGCGGCCCGGACGCAGCAGCGCCTTGTCGAGCACGTCCGAACGGTTGGTTGCCGCGATCACGATGACGCCCGAGTTCGCTTCGAAGCCGTCCATCTCGACGAGCATCTGGTTCAGCGTCTGCTCGCGCTCGTCGTTGCCGCCGCCCATGCCGGCGCCGCGATGACGACCGACCGCGTCGATTTCGTCGATGAACACGATACACGGCGCATGCTTCTTGGCTTGCTCGAACATGTCGCGCACGCGGGCCGCGCCCACGCCGACGAACATTTCCACGAAGTCCGAACCCGAGATGCTGAAGAACGGCACCTTGGCTTCGCCGGCGATGGCACGCGCGAGCAGCGTCTTACCGGTACCTGGAGGGCCGACCAGCAGCACGCCGCGCGGGATGCGCCCGCCCAGCTTCTGGAATTTTTGCGGATCGCGCAGGAAGTCGACGAGTTCGGACACTTCTTCCTTGGCTTCGTCGCAGCCCGCGACGTCGGAGAAGTTGACCGCGTTGTTGTTCTCATCGATCAGACGGGCCCGCGATTTGCCGAACGAGAACGCCCCGCCTTTGCCGCCCCCCTGCATCTGTCTCATCATGTAGAACCAGAACACGATGATCAGGATGGTCGGTCCAAGGTAATACAACGCCGAAACGAGCGCATTGGGCTCTTCGTCAGCCTTGCCGCTCACCTGCACGCCGTATTTCATCAGGTCGCCGACCATCCAGATGTCTCCCGGAGAGACGATCTGATACTTCTGGCCGTCGGCCGGAGTGACCGTGAGGTTCCGCCCTTGCACCACGACGCTCTTGACCTTGCCGGCCTTCGCGTCGTCCATGAACTGCGAGTACGAAACGCCTTCCTGGACACGGGGCTTGTCGAACTGCTTGAACACCGTAAACAGCACCAGTGCGATAACCAGCCACACCGCTGCCTTGGAAAACATGTTGTTGTTCAAAGCACCACTCCTTCACTCATAGACGTGCGCCTACATTTGCCTTGCGACACCATCAAAGCATTCTAATCCAGTACGCAGGGCCTCGCCATAACGTTTCGCTAAGGCGGAAATAGCCTGAGCGCCTTGTCCGGACTGCCTCCCGAAGCCGATTCGGGACGATCTTTACAGTCCTTGCAACGCGCTCGCCACGCTGGAGCCGATTCTTTGCGATACCCGAGCCTGTCTGGCCCAGGGGATCAGCGGGGTCGCTTCAGATGTTTACCCAATATAAACGTTTCGGACGATTTATCACGCGAAGCCTTCGGCTTGCGCGCGGCCACGACCTTGAACTGATGCTTGAACTTCTCGACGATCTGGCTGTAACCACTGCCGTGAAAGCATTTTACTAAAAGGGCACCATCGGGTTTCAGATGATTCTGCGAAAACTCGAGCGCGAGATCGCAGACGTGTTCGATACGCGCGGCATCGGCCGACGCCACGCCTGACAGATTGGGCGCCATGTCCGAAATTACAAGGTCTACTGGCCGGCCACCCACGGCTTCTTCCAGTTGCGCGAGCACATCGTCCTCGCGGAAGTCGCCCTGCAGGAACTGCACGTCGGCGATGGGCTCCATCGGCAGGATGTCCAGCGCAATGATCGTGCCGTCGATCCCGCCCTGGCGCTGGTCGTCGCGCTTCGTGCCCTGCGCGAGCTTGTTGCGCGCGTACTGGCTCCAGCTGCCGGGCGCGGCGCCGAGATCGACGATCACCATGCCCGGGCGGATCAGCTTGTCCTGCTCGTCAATTTCCTTCAGCTTGTACGCGGCGCGGGCACGATAACCCTCCCGTTGCGCCATCTTCACGTACGGATCGTTAATATGGTCGTGCAGCCACGACTGATTGAAGCGGTTTTTTGCCATTAAAGGTGAACTCTTGCTGCGTGATGTCGCGCTTTTAGCGGATAATACGCGTTTAATTCGTGCGGCCGTCGCGGCCCGTCCGGCTCAAGGCGCGCGGTTCTCACCGCCTCGCTCGCCGGCATCAGCCCGCGCCACGCCGTTCTCCACGGTTGTTCCATTGTTTCGACGCGCTTCCCGCCTGGCGGCCCCTCGTTGTGAGGCCTGTCATGCCGGCATTCCACGCTGACTGGCGGGCGCCGTCATTTTAGTCGAGTCTGCCACATCCCATGCCCGCCCTCACACTTACTGCCGAACAGCGCTCCGAATTGCGCTCCGCGGCTCACGCGCTCAAACCGGTCGTGCTCATCGGCGCCGAGGGACTGACCGACGCCGTCCTCAAGGAAATCCAGGTTCACCTCGACGCGCACCAGCTCATCAAGGTGCGCGTGTTCGGCGACGAGCGCGAAGAGCGCCTCGCGATCTACGCAGAGATCTGCGACCGCCTGAACGCGGCGCCCATCCAGCACATCGGCAAGCTGCTCGTGATCTACAAGCCCGAGGAAGCCAGGCCGACGACCACCCGCGCCCGCGCCGGCGCGCGCGGCACCGTGACGCGCCCCGCCGGCGATGTGCCGAGCGCGCGTGAAGCGGGCAAGCGCGGTGCGGCGCCGCGCGTCGTCAAGGTCGTCAAGGCGTCCGACAACCCGATGCGCAAGCCCAAGTCGCAGAAGGTCACGGTCAAGGGCAACGAGCGCGTCACGCAAGGCGGCAACATCAAGCGCGCCAAGAAACGCCAGACCGGCTCGAAGCGAGTCCATCAAGGCTCGAAGTAAGGAAAGCGCGGCCAGTTTGCCGCGCTTTTTTTTCGCTTCCTGCCTGACTGGAAAGTGAACGGCGACGGGTTGAACAGGTACGCCACCCGGGCAGCGCTTCAGCGCTGCGTGCGCGTGCCCCGCGCGGACGGCAACAGCCAGACGAGCCAGGCGCCCAACAGGCTCTCGACCAGATAGAACACGCTCGACACGCCGTGCAGCATGCCGAAACGGCTCGCCCAGACCGAATGGGCAATGTCGACGCCGGCCTGCATGGCATTCATGCGCATCGCGTTCATGAACGGCTGCAGCGCGTAATAGCCGATCAGCACACACAACAGCATGCCGATCAGCAGCCAGCGCAGGCGCCGATACCCTGCCTCGCCGCGGCGGATCAGCACGTTCGCGAGCCCGAGCAGCAGCACGCCGCTCACGAGCCCGAGCATGCCTTCGATGCGGAACAACTGCGCGGCGAGCGAACCAGCCACCATGCGGTCCAGCGAGGCGAACAGGACTGGCGCGACCGCATAGCCGATCGTCAACTGGCTGCCCACCCACAGCATGGCGAGCAGCGCGAACACGCGGTGCGCCACGAGCGGCGGGGCCGGGCTGAGCAAATTCTGGGATGTATTCACGTCACTGAGCAGGTCACGAAGTACGTCAATGGGCACGCCACGCGTCAGACGTAGCGAACCTCGATGATTTCGTACTCGCGCACGCCGCTCGGCGCCTGCACTTCGGCCACATCGCCCTCGGTCTTGCCGATCAGCGCGCGCGCGATGGGCGAGCTCACGGAAATCAGGCCGTGCTCGAGGTCGGCTTCGTCGTCACCGACGATCTGGTAGGTGACCGACTTGCCCGAGTCGAGGTCTTCGAGGTCGATGGTCGAGCCGAACACCACGCGGCCATCGGCTTCGAGCGAGGCCGGGTCGATGATCTGCGCCGCCGCCAGCTTCGACTCGATTTCGGCGATGCGGCCTTCGATGAAGCCCTGCTTTTCCTTCGCGGCGTCGTATTCCGCGTTTTCCGACAGATCGCCTTGCGCGCGCGCTTCGGCGATCGAATTGATGACCGCCGGACGCTCGACGGACTTCAGGCGCTGCAGTTCCTCGCGGAGTTGGTCTGCACCGCGCTTTGTCAAGGGAATCGTGCTCATAAACAACTCATTCAGCCGCATGGGGCCGTATTGATGCCGCACGAATCAAATCGTTGCGGCCATAAAAAAAATCACCGCGGTCAAGTGCATCCCGAGAGGGCGGCGGCGCGCACTGGCGCAGCCTGAAAACCCTGTTGGGACGCCGCTTAACCGCGGCACATTCAGCTTTGTATTCAGCCTGTTTGCCTGCCTTGTTCAGTATTGGACAGACAATCGAAGTCTTAGTTTAGGCGAGCGTGGAGGCCTTGTAAATCATAGACTTCCAGGTTCTTCAGGTAGCGCAAGCCCTCGACGGCGGCGCGTGCGCCCGACATCGTGGTGTAGTACGTGACCTTGTTCGCCTGCGCGCTCATGCGGATCGAGCGCGAATCGGCAATCGCCGCGCGGGTTTCGTCGACCGTCGTGAAGACGAGCGAAATTTCGCCGTTCTTGATCATGTCGACCACGTGCGGACGGCCGTCCTTCACCTTGTTCACGACCTTGACCGGCACGCCGGCCGCCTCGATCGCCGCGGCCGTGCCGCGCGTCGCGACGAGCGGATAGCCGAGCTCGTGCAGCATGCGTGCGACTTCGACGGCCTTGGGCTTGTCCGCGTCCATCACGGTGATGAAAACGGTGCCCGACTCCGGCAGGCGCGAACCGGCCGCGAGCTGCGACTTGAAGAGCGCTTCGCCGAAGGTCTTGCCCACGCCCATCACTTCGCCGGTCGAGCGCATTTCGGGTCCGAGCACCGGATCGACGGTCGGGAACTTGACGAACGGGAACACCGCTTCCTTCACGCTGAAGTACGGCGGCACGACTTCCTTCGTCACGCCCTGCTCGGCGAGCTTCTGGCCGACCATCGCGCGCGCCGCGATCTTCGCGAGCGGCAGGCTCGTGGCCTTCGACACGTACGGCACGGTACGCGAAGCGCGCGGGTTCACTTCCAGCACGTAAATGATGTCCTTCTTCGAACCGTCATCCTGCGGCACTTGCTGGATCGCGAACTGCACGTTCATGAGGCCGACCACGTTGAGCGCCTTGGCCATCGCGGCCGTCTGGCGCTTCAGCTCAGCCACCGTTTCCTGCGAGAGCGAGTACGGCGGCAGCGAGCACGCCGAGTCGCCCGAGTGCACGCCCGCCTGCTCGATGTGCTCCATCACGCCGCCGATGAACACGTCGGTGCCATCGGAGATGCAGTCGACGTCGCATTCGATCGCGTCGTTCAGGAAGCGGTCGAGCAGCACCGGCGAGTCGTTCGACACCTTCACGGCCTCGCGCATGTAGCGCTCGAGGTCGCGCGGCTCGTGGACGATTTCCATGGCGCGGCCGCCCAGCACGTACGACGGACGCACGACGAGCGGATAGCCGATTTCGTCGGCGAGCTTGAGCGCTTCGTCTTCGGCGCGCGCGGTGCGGTTCGGCGGCTGGCGCAGACCGAGGTCCTGCAGCAGCTTCTGGAAACGCTCGCGGTCTTCGGCGGCGTCGATCATGTCCGGCGAGGTGCCGATGATGGGCACGCCGTTCGCCTCGAGATCGAGCGCGAGCTTCAGCGGCGTCTGGCCGCCGTACTGCACGATCACGCCAGCGGGCTTTTCCAGATCCACGACTTCGAGCACGTCTTCGAGCGTGAGCGGCTCGAAGTACAGACGGTCGGACGTGTCGTAGTCGGTCGAAACGGTCTCGGGGTTGCAGTTGACCATGATCGTTTCGTAGCCGTCTTCGCGCATCGCAAGCGCGGCGTGCACGCAGCAGTAGTCGAACTCGATGCCCTGGCCGATCCGGTTCGGGCCGCCGCCCAGCACCATGATCTTCTTGTTGCTGGTCGGGTTGGCCTCGCACTCGTCCTCATAGGTCGAGTACATGTAGGCGGTCTTGGTGGCGAACTCGGCCGCGCAGGTGTCCACGCGCTTGTAGACCGGGCGCACGTTCAGCTCGATACGGCGCTTGCGCACATCCGCGGCGTTGCTCCCGAGCAGCTTCGCCAGACGGCGGTCCGAGAAACCGCTCTGCTTGAGGAAGCGCAGCTCGTCCTTCGAGAGGCTTTCGAGCGTGCGGCCCTTGACGGCCTCTTCCTTGCGGACGATCTCTTCGATCTGCGCGAGGAACCACGGATCGATCGCGGTTTCCTCGAAGACTTCTTCGCGCGTCATGCCCACGCGGAACGCGTCGCCCACGTACCAGATGCGGTCCGGACCGGCTTCGCCGATCTCGCGGATGACTTCGTCGCGGCTCGTGGTCTTTTCGTCGAGGCCGTCGACGCCCACTTCGAGGCCGCGCAGCGCCTTCTGGAACGATTCCTGGAAGGTGCGGCCGATGGCCATCACTTCGCCCACCGACTTCATCTGCGTGGTGAGGCGCGGGTCGGCTTCGCGGAACTTCTCGAACGCGAAACGCGGGATCTTCGTGACGACGTAGTCGATGGTCGGCTCGAACGAGGCCGGCGTCTGACCGCCCGTGATCTCGTTGCGGAGCTCGTCGAGCGTATAGCCGACGGCGAGCTTCGCCGCAACCTTGGCGATCGGGAAGCCGGTGGCCTTCGAGGCCAGCGCCGACGAGCGCGACACGCGCGGGTTCATCTCGATCACGATCATGCGGCCATCGCGCGGGTTGATCGAGAACTGGACGTTCGAACCGCCCGTATCGACGCCGATCTCGCGCAGCACGGCCAGCGAGGCATCGCGCAGGATCTGGTATTCCTTGTCGGTGAGCGTTTGCGCCGGCGCGACGGTGATCGAGTCGCCCGTGTGGATGCCCATCGGGTCGAGGTTCTCGATCGAGCAGACGATGATGCAGTTATCCGCCTTGTCGCGGACCACTTCCATCTCGTATTCCTTCCAGCCGAGCAGCGACTCTTCGATCAAGAGCTCGCGCGTGGGGGAGAGGTCGAGACCGCGCTTGCAGATCTCTTCGAACTCTTCGCGGTTGTAGGCGATGCCGCCGCCCGAGCCGCCGAGCGTGAAGGACGGACGGATCACGATCGGATAGCCGCTCGTGCCGGTGGACGCGGCGATCTCGGCGTGAACCCTGGTCGCCTCTTCCATCGAGTGCGCGACACCCGACTTCGCCGAGCCCAGGCCGATCTTCGTCATCGCGTCCTTGAACTTCTGCCGGTCTTCGGCCTTGTCGATCGCTTCCGGCGACGCGCCGATCAGCTCGACGTTGTACTTCTTCAGCACGCCGTGGTGGTGCAGGTCGAGCGCGCAGTTCAGCGCGGTCTGGCCGCCCATCGTCGGCAGGATCGCGTCGGGGCGCTCCTTCTCGATGATGCGCTCCACCACTTCCCACGTGATCGGCTCGATGTAGGTGACGTCGGCCGTGTTCGGGTCGGTCATGATCGTCGCCGGATTGCTGTTGACGAGAATGACCTTGTAGCCTTCCTCACGCAGCGCCTTGCACGCCTGCGCGCCCGAGTAGTCGAACTCGCAGGCCTGTCCGATGATGATCGGACCCGCGCCGATGATGAGAATGCTCTTGATGTCTGTCCGCTTGGGCATAACGCTCTCGCTAAATATTCCTGTGTCTTGACTCCCGGCGCGCGGCGCGTGCTTCGTCTACCGAATCACGCCTTGCCGCTCGCCGTCGGGCGCGCGCGTGGGCCGTTGTTCAACGCGGCTCGCTGCGCACCCTGCTCTGCTCTTGCGGCGGCTATGCCTTACTTGCCGGCCTTGGCGCTGTCCATCAACGCGGTGAAGCGGTCGAACAGATAGCCGATGTCCTGCGGGCCCGGCGATGCTTCCGGGTGGCCCTGGAAGCAGAACGCGGGCTTGTCGGTGAGCTCGAAGCCTTGCAGCGTGCCGTCGAACAGCGAGACGTGCGTGACGCGCGCGTTCGCGGGCAGCGTGTCGGCGTCCACTGCGAAGCCGTGGTTTTGCGACGTGATGACCACGCGGCCGTCGCCGAGATCCTTCACCGGATGGTTCGCACCGTGGTGGCCCGTCTTCATCTTCAGCGTCTTCGCGCCGACGGCCAGGCCCATGATCTGGTGGCCAAGGCAGATGCCGAAGGTCGGGATGCCGCGCGCGATGAATTCCTGCGTAGCCTTGATTGCGTAGTCGCACGGCTCCGGATCGCCGGGGCCGTTCGAGAGGAACACGCCGTCCGGGTTCAGCGCAAGCGCATCTTCAGCCTTGGCCTGAGCCGGCAGCACCGTGACATGGCAGCCGCGCTCGGCCAGCATGCGCAGGATGTTCTGCTTCACGCCGAAGTCGAACGCCACGACCTTGTACTTCGGCGCCGATTGCGTACGGTAGCCTTCGCCCAGACGCCACTCGGTGGTCGTCCACTCGTAGGGCTTGTCGGTCGAGACGACCTTCGCGAGGTCCATGCCCGCGAGGCCCGGGAACGAGCGCGCGAGTTCGATGGCCTTGGCCTCGTCGTCCGAGCCCGCGAGAATCGCGCCGTTCTGCGCGCCCTTCTCGCGCAGAATACGCGTGAGCTTGCGCGTGTCGATGCCGGCGATCGCCACCACGCCTTCGTCCTTCAGATAATCGCCGAGCGTGCGCTCCATGCGGAAGTTCGAGGCGAGCGTCGGCAGGTCGCGGATGATCAGACCGGCGGCATGGACTTTCGTGGCTTCGACGTCTTCGGCGTTGACGCCGACATTGCCGATATGCGGATACGTCAAGGTGACGATCTGGCGAGCGTAGCTCGGGTCGGTCAGGATTTCCTGATAACCGGTGATGGCCGTGTTGAACACGACTTCACCGGTCGTATGACCCGGCGCGCCAATCGAGTAACCACGAAAGACCGTGCCGTCGGCGAGCGCGAGCAGAGCGGGAGAGAATGACGGCAACACGGGAGACTCCTTGGGGGAGCACCCTGTGCCGACCTGTTATCCGACGTTGCGATCTTGGACCTGGGAGCGGCTGCGGCGTCGGCGTCCTGATCGGGGCGACAAGGACGCGCGCGCGGCTCGCTCTGCAGTCTGCTCGTTACGCGACCTTCCGTGTTTGACCGGGTGTCGGGCGCCGGGCCGCGAAGGTGCGTTTGTGACGCTCGATCGGGCGGCAGCCAGCCAGTAGAAACAGAAAGCGCGGGCGGCGGATGAACGGGGGGAAGGAGGTAGGCGCTAGGGTGCGGGTTGATAAGCTCAAACCTTGAAATTATAGCGCGAAAACGCCCTTTCTTTCAAATTTCGGGATGACGCCCAGCGGGCGGCGCGCCGATGCAGGCCGCGGCGGCGCCCTTTCCACTATAGGCGCGGAACAGCGCCCGGCAAGCGCGGCCACCGCCATCCGGGCCATGCCGGCGCGGGGCGCCACCCCTAAGCTGGTCGCCCTCGTGCCTGGGCACCCCAAGCCGGGCGCCCCTAAGCCGGGCGCCCCAATTTTCCGCCCACCAATGAAAACGCCGCCACCTGGCGGGGTGACGGCGAGAGAAACCAAATGGCAAAAGTGATCGGAGCGAAACATCGTGCACTGCCCCCGCAGCGCACGACTGAGCACCCTACGCCAGCCGCTATTTGGGTTTGTGCTTCTGCGTGTGGGTTTCGGCCTTCGGGCGGCTTGCCGCACCCTTCGACGCCTTGCTGGGCGCTGCGCTGGAAGCCTTTTCCTTGACCGGCTCGGAAACCTTGACGACCTCGGTGCGCGCGCGACCGTGTTTCTTATCGTAGCGCGACTTGGAACCCGTGTCTGCAACCCGGGTGCCGATGCGCTCCACGCCGCCACCGGACACATTGGTTGCCAGACGCTCCGGCCCCGGTTCGCTCGGCATCGCCTTGCCGACCGGCACGTGCAGCACGAGCACCTGACCAGGCGTGACGAGGTCGCGGCGCGTCTTGTTCCAGCCCTTCAGCTGGCCGACCGAGACGCCGTAGCGTGCCGCCACCGTATCCATCGACTGCTTGCGGCGCACGCGGATCAGCATCTTGCGCGTGTCGGGCACGTCCGGCTCCATGGCCAGCACGGCGCTTTCGGCGACGTCGGCGCTGATGTCCTCGTCGTCGCCATCGTCGGTGCGCGGCACCACCAGCGTCGAGCCCGCCTTCAGACGCATGCCCGCCGGAATCTTGTTGACCGACATGAGCGTGTCCGCATCCACCCCGATCTTCTGCGCGATGGCCGACGGCGTGGCGCGCGAGTCGGTCGTGTAGACGGTCCACGAGGAAAGCTGGCCCGTATACGACTTGAGGTTGCGCTCGAAGGCGCTGGCGTTGTCGAACGGCAGCAGGATCTGCGGATCGGTCGCGCCGAGAATGACCGGCTTCTTGAACGACGGGTTGAGCGAGCGGAACTCGTCGGGCGTCATGTTCGCGAGCTTGGCCGCAACGTCCACGTCGATATCGTGCGACGTCGTGACCGTGACGAAATACGGGTGGTTGGGAATCGACGGCAACGTGAGCCCGTATTGCTGCGGGTTCATCACGATGTTCTTGACCGCCTGCAGCTTGGGCACGTAGTTACGTGTCTCATTAGGCAAGCGCAGGCTCTGATAGTCGGTCGGCAGACCCGCCGCCTGGTTGCGCGCGATGGCGCGCTGCACATTGCCCTCGCCCCAGTTGTAGGCGGCGAGCGCGAGATACCAGTCGCCGAACATGTCATGCAGGCGCGACAGATAGTCGAGCGCCGCGCTGGTGGAGGCGAGCACGTCACGGCGCTCGTCCTGCCACATGTTCTGCTTCAGGTTATAGGTGCGGCCCGTGCCGGGCACGAACTGCCACATGCCTGCCGCCTTCGCAACCGACAAGGCCTGCGGGTTATACGCGGACTCGATGAACGGCAGCAGCGCGAGCTCGGTCGGCATATGGCGCGCCTCGAGCTCCTCGACGATGTGGTACAGATATTTCTGCGAACGCTCGGTCATGCGCGCGACGTAGTCGGGACGCTCCGCATACCACTGGGCGTTCATGTCGACCAGGTCGCTCTGCAGGTCGGGCATCTGGAAGCCGCGGCGGATTCGCCCCCACAAGTCGGCGTCGGGGCTCGTGAGCTGGTCGACCGAGCCCTGGTCGACGTTGATCGTTTCTTTCGCTGCGGAGGTCTTGCGGATGGCGTCGGCGCGCGCCTGGGGATCGGCTGGGGCAAGCGAGTTGGCTGAATTCGCAGCAGGTCCCCCGCTCGCACAGGCGGCGAGCATGAGAACCAGCAGCGCGCTTAGGATAAATCGCATGAACGTCTACTTGCAAATGGCGGGAATTTGGAGCCGATAGTACGGGCCGCACACGTTTCCGTCAATCGGAATAATTGGAAAAAAACCATGAAAATCCGCAGCTTGGACGACGTTCCATACTTTTGGGATGAGGATACCCGCGCAAGCCGTTGGGTCAGCGGAACCGATTCTTCCACTCGCGCATCAGCGTAAAGGCGGTCAGTCGATCCGGCACCGTTTCATGGAGCGCCTCGGCGAGCGTCGCCTGCACGGCCGGATCGCCGGCCCTCATGAATGGATTAACGGCGCGCTCATGCAGAATTGTAGTCGGCAAGGTGGGGATGCCGCGTTCGCGCAACGCCTGTGCCTGCCGGCTCCAGTCGTGCAGGTCGGCATTGCCCGGATCGCAGGCCAGCGCGAAACGGATATTCGAGAGCGTGTACTCGTGCGCGCAATGGACCTCGGTGGCGCCCGGCAGTGCCGCGAACGAATCGAGCGAGGCGAGCATCTGCGCGGGCGTGCCCTCGAAGAGGCGCCCGCAGCCGCAGGCGAACAGCGTGTCCCCACAGAACAGATGCGGCGTGCCCGAAGCATCGGCGGCCTGGAAGTACGCGATATGGCCGCGCGTATGACCCGGCACGTCCATGACCTTGAAGTCGAGCTCGGGCGCATCCAGATGAAGCGCATCGCCGCCCTTCACGCGCGTGACGAACGCATCGAGCGGGCCGAGCGCCTCGCCGGCCGGGCCGTACACGGGCACGCGCTCATCCGTTAGCAGGTCGGCCACCCCGCCGACGTGGTCGTTGTGGTGATGGGTGAGTAAAATAGCGACGAGCCGCCAGCCTCGCTTCGCCAGATACGCGCGAACCGGCGCGGCGTCGCCCGGATCGACGGCAACGGCATTGCGGCCGTCCGACACGACCCAGATGTAGTTATCTTCAAAAGCCGGAACCGGTACGTATTCGAGTGCGGCAAGCGTGGCGGCTGGCACGGATGCGTGCTCAAGCGGACTCTTCATGGGGCGGCCTACTTTTTCGACATGTCTAACCGAACGATTATAGACTGGCCCGCCTGGACCGGATCGCCCGCAGGCAGGTACGTGCTGGGCTGGGAGCAGGAGCAGCTCGACCGCGTGGTGTCGAACATGTTCGGCTACCACGCGCTGCAGCTCGGCCTGCCACAGCTCGACGCGCTGCGCGAGAACCGCATGCCGTGCCGCGGCCTCGTGCTCGACGCGGCCAGCGCGTCGAGCGCGCCGTATACGGTGCCGGGCGCCCATGCGCCGTCCGATTTGCAGCACCCTCCCACGCCTCACGCGCCGGCCGGGCGCAGCACGGTCTGGTGCGACCATCTCGATCTGCCGTTCGAGGCGCAGAGCGTCGACCTCATCGTGATGCCGCACACGCTGGAATTCACGAGCGATCCGCACCGGCTGCTGCGCGAAGCCGAACGCGTGCTGATGCCCGAGGGGCAGTTGCTGATCGTCGGCTTCAATTCGCTTTCGCTGTGGGGGGCGCGCCAGTCGGTGGCCAAGCTCACCGGGCATCCGTTTTTGCCCGCGCGCGAAGACCTGATCGCCTTCACGCGCCTGAAAGACTGGATCAAGCTGCTTGGCTTCGAGCTTGAACGCGGACGCTTCGGCTGCTATCGTCCGCCGCTCGCCACCGAGCAATGGCTCGGGCGCTACGCATTCATGGAGGCCGCCGGCGACCGCTGGTGGCCGATCTTCGGCGCCATCTATATGGTGTCGGCCATCAAGCGCGTGCGCGGCATGCGCCTCGTTGGCCCGCTGAAGGTCAAGAAGCCGGTGCTGGCGCCCAGCCTGAAGGCCGCCGCCACCACCCCCTCCCCTACTCGCAACAAGGACTCATGAGCTCACCCGACTTCGTCGAAATCTACACGGACGGCGCCTGCAAGGGCAATCCCGGCCCCGGCGGCTGGGGCGCGCTTTTGCGCTTCGGCGCACAGGAAAAGGAACTGTTCGGCGGCGAGCCCGGCACGACCAACAACCGTATGGAGCTGATGGCGGTGATCGCCGCGCTCGACGCGCTCAAGCGCCCATGCAAGGTGATCGTGCACACCGACTCGCAATACGTGCAGAAAGGCATCAGCGAGTGGATCCACGGCTGGAAGAAGAAGAACTGGATGACGGCCGCGAAGACGCCCGTCAAGAACGATGACCTGTGGAAGCGCCTCGACGCGCTCGTCGCCCAACACGAGGTGGAGTGGCGCTGGGTCAAGGGCCACGCCGGCCATCCCGAGAACGAGCGCGCCGACGCGCTCGCGAACCGCGGCGTCGCCACCCTCGCCTGAATTTGAGCTGCGCGTGCAGCGTGTTCCGTCGAACGCGCTGCCCCCGCCTCCACACCATCACGCTGCAAACGACATGCGCCAGATCATTCTCGATACCGAAACCACCGGCCTGAACCCCCGCACGGGTGACCGCATCATCGAAATCGGCTGCGTCGAGCTGGTCAATCGCCGGCTGACGGGCAAGAACCTGCACTTCTACGTCAACCCCGAACGCGACAGCGATCCGGGCGCACTGGCCGTGCACGGCCTGACCACCGAGTTCCTCTCGGACAAACCGAAGTTCGCCGAGGTCGCGGACGAGATCCTCGACTTCGTGCGCGAGGCCGACATCATCATCCACAACGCACCGTTCGATATCGGCTTTCTCGACGCCGAGCTCGCGCTGCTCGGCAAGCCGTCGTTCAAGGAGCACTGCGGCGAGGTGATCGACACGCTGGTGCAGGCCAAGCAGATCTTCCCCGGCAAGCGCAATTCTCTTGATGCGCTGTGTGACCGCTTCGGTATCAGCAACGCCCACCGCACGCTGCACGGCGCACTGCTCGACTCGGAATTGCTCGCCGAAGTTTATCTGGCAATGACGCGCGGCCAGGAAAGCCTCGTCATCGACATGACGAGCGCGACCGAGGCTAGCGGCAGCGTGGCGGCGCCGCGCGTGAAGTTCGACACGCTCGCGCTGCCGGTGATCGCCGCGAGCGAGGAAGAGCTCGCTGCACATGAAGCACTGCTCGATGGCCTCGACAAGGCAATGAAAGGCACCTCGGTGTGGCGCACGCAACCGGCTCCCGTCGAGGAGAATACGGCTACTGCGCAAAATACTTAAAAAAGGTCTTTACAAGATCGGGAACGCCCGGCATAATTTGAATCTCTTCGGGTGGTTAGCTCAGCGGTAGAGCACTGCCTTCACACGGCAGGGGTCACTGGTTCGATCCCAGTACTACCCACCAGAATTTCTGGTGTTGGTAAAGACAAGCACCGAAGATAAAAAGCCCCGTTGCGTACGCAACGGGGCTTTTTTCATTTCCGGCGCAGCGCGATGCGCCCCGACAAGGGGCGTCCGCCTATCGCTGCGCATCTCCCGCAAGAAAATACGCAGCCCAATAATAAGGATGCCGATACAATTCACCCTCCTTCCCGGCTGCCATTGCGCGTTCGGTCTGGGCAAGCGCATCGGCCTTCGAAAGCGCCGGATTCGCCGCATAAGCGTCGAACAGCCCACTCGTGACGAGCGCGGCCGACTTCGACTCGACCGCCCACTGCGTCACGAGCAAGCTCCGCGCCCCGGCCGCAAAAAACGCTCGAGCGAGCGCTGACACCGAATCGCCCGCATCGCCAGTGGCAAGCCCCGTATTGCATGCCGAAAGCACGACCCAATCCGCGTTCAGGCGCAGCGTCACGATATCGTCGGCGGTGAGGATCGAGTCGGGCAGACCCCGCCCTTCGTAGGCCAGCGCGAGCCCCGCCTTGCGCAGCCCCGGCACCTCGCCCGGAATCACGCCGTGCGTCGCGAACAGCACCACCCGATCGTTCGAGAGGTTCTCCCCGAGCACGTGGCTGCGCGATGCCGCCAGCCCCGAAATCACGCTCTGCTGCGGCGAAGCGCCCAGCGCCACCGCGATGGCGTTCGCCTCATCGAGCGTCTCGGGCAGCGGCGTCACGCGCCGGTAGTCGAACGAGAGCGTGCGCGCATCCATGGGAAATGCCCGTGCACCCACTTCCACGGTGGCCGGCGCTGCACCCTCTTGCGGCGCCTGCGCGCTGCCGTCGAAGCTCGGGTCCGCAAACGCAACCAGTGGCTCGCTCGCGTGCGCCACACGTTCGCCGCGCGCACTCACGAGCGCCGACGCACTCGGCATGCGCACCGGCGTCGTGCTGTCGAGCCACCAGTCGGCGTCGGCCAGGCTCGACGCCGGACGTCGCAGCAGCACTTCATAAGGAATGCTTGACAAGATCCCGCTCGTCGAGAGATAGACGGTCTTCGCGCCCTGCAGGTCCGCCTCGATCGGTGCGATGAGCGCACGATAGAGCCCGGCCGCGGCGTTCAGATCGAAGCCTGCAAGGTCTCCCGGCTGCGTGGGCGGCATGCCTGCGTCGAAGCCGGCGCGCAGCGCCGTCACCTGTTTGGCGAGCACTGCGCGTGTCACCGGCAACACGACGGCATGCAGGGTGCGGTCCGGGCGCACCACGAACGCATAGCTCGCTTCGCGGCCCGCGTAGAGATCCACGTAGACTTCCCCCGGGTGCAGGACGGCGCCGACCGCTTCAGGCGTTGGAATCGCGGGCGCAACCAGTTCCCGGTAGCGCGGAAACTGCGATGCAATCTCGCGCCGCAGCGCGCGCAGCTTGTCCTCCGCCCCCGAGGACGACGATGCACTCGTCTCGAGCTGGTAGCGCAGCGCCGCCTCCTGCTCGATCAGTGCGCGCAAGGCCGGCGTTTGCGCGGCCAGCCGCGTCGCGCCGTCGTTCATGGCGCCCTGCGTGGCGTTCATATGGAACAGCTCGGCGATGCGAAACGCCAGCGCCTGCCCAGTCGCGCCATCCTTCATGAGGCGGGCCATCGAGAGCGCGAGCACGCCGTCGTCGATGATGCCGCCGCGCGTGCCTTCGTCGTCCCACTCGTCGTCGCTGCCGAGCGAGGGCTCGACGTAGCTCGCGATATCCGCCTCGCTCAGATCGCCCTGCGGGTCTTCGAGGCGATAGAGCATCGTCAGCGCCGCATCGAACTTGGCGCCTGGATGATCGGCGTCCCTGCGGAAGTACATTTTGTGCTTGTGCCGATGCTTGTGTTCAGGGTGATCGTTCTCGTCAATGCGCCGTTGCGCATCGCGCCAATCGCCGTTAGCCGCAAACGCGAGCGAGGCGCCCTCGTTCGCGTCGGATCCCAGCGTCGGGTTCGACGCGAGCGCCGCCTGCCAGCCCACCAGGTCGGTCCGATAGTCGCCGATGCGGCCCATCGCGAGCGCGATCAGCAAGCGCAGGTGCAGCGACTCGGCGTACGGCGTGGCGGCGGGCGACATGCCGGCCTTGCGAAAACCGTCGATGGCCTCGTCGATCGATGCAAGCGCCCCGTCGTAGTCATCGAACGAGGTCAGCGCCAGCGCCCGCGCGCGCGCCACCTGGGCACGCTGGGCCGTCGTGGGATGGAGTTGCGGGCCATTGTCGAGATCCCAGCGGAGTTCCTCGACGTAGCTGAGCGCCTCCGTCGCACGATTGCAGCGGATCAGCAGACTGGTTTGCGTTGGCAGGTCGCCGATCAGCTCGTTGGCGGCCGCATGACGCCGCGCGGGGCTGAGCGACGCATTGCCGAGGTCGCGCCAGGCGAGATCGGTCGCTTCGCGGTTCAGGCGCAGCGCTGCATCGAATTGCCCCCGGTAACGCCATGCGAGCACCGCTTCGGCGCGCAGCACCGCGTAAGCCGGATTGGCGGGCAAGGCATCGAGATCGGCGTCTTTCGTCTCGGCCGCGAAAGACTTCGCGTCGTCGAGCGCTCGCTGACTGCGCGCGAAGTCTTTCTCGTATGCAAACGCCGTGGCGAGCTCCGAAGCCGCGAGCGAGCGGCGGCCCGGCGCAATGCCGCTGTCGCTCGCGATCAGATCGAGAACGCGAAAGTAGTCGTTGATGTGCCCGTCGCGCGCGTCCTCGCGGGCGAGACGGTCGAGCAGCGCGAGGCGCGCGCGGCCGTCCGGCATCTCGGCGAGCTGGGCCTTGAGCGTACGTTCGTCGAGTGGGAGCGGCGCCTGGGGCGGCGACGATGCAGTGACCTGCCCTTGTGCCGCAGTCTGAGCCTGCCCTTCGGCCGAAGTCTGAGCCTGCACTTGCGCCTGCGAGAGCGCCTCCTCCTCCTCGTGACGGCCACCGTGCATGCCCTTGTGATGGCCCTTTCCCGCATGGACGTCCGTGTCCCCGTCCGGCGCCTGACACCCCGCGCACAACAACACGAGTGCCACCGCCGCGAGACAGCGCGCGGCCATCCGCGCACGCGATCCCTGCCAGCCCATGATGCGTCTCCCCTCGCAGCGCAACATGTTCGAGACGAGCGGCGAGCCGTCTTGCGACGCCCGCACGCAAGGTGTTCGCCTGCCTCACCGGCTTTCTGTTCCCTGCCGTTGCCCGGCGCGAGTCGATCTTAATGCCACCCGCGCCGCGGGCCGAGCGCCGATGCGACTGCTATGTGCGCCAGCACTCCCGCGCGGCGCAACGATTCGTCAGAACAATGGGATAGCGCGCCTTGAGCGCCTGACTCGAAGCGTGCTTGCCGCGCGCCCCGCTAGTCGCCCCCTGTAGCGAGGCCGATTCCGCGCGCCATGCCCGTCGCGGCGAACACCATCACGACGAGCAGCCCCGTCTGCCACGCGCCGATCCGCGCATACTTCGGCGCGCCGGTGAGATCGGGCACATCGCCCCGGCGCACGGCTAGCCGCCAGCGCAACAGCGCCCTCATTGGCGCGATCTCGAGCAGCAGGATCAGCACGAGCACGCCCATCTTCACGTGAAAGAGCGGCTCATGCAGGTAATAGTCGGCGCCCTTCTCGAACCCGTCGAACGCGCGCATCGCCCCCGTCACGATCAGCACGAGCGCCGAGCCGCCCCAGCCGTTGTCCGCGCCGAAGATCGCGGGCAACGCCTCGGTGGACGTGCAGCGGCGCAGTCCGCGCGTGCGCCGCAGAATCGAGGCGAGCGCGAAGCCGAAGGCGAGCAGGTGAATGGCGGCAAGCAACCAGCGTATGAGCATCGCGACTCCTTCGAAACGACGACGGGATCGACAAGCTTGCGCGAAGCACACTCCGCGCAGGAACGGCCTTATGCGGTGCTGCCAGACGGCTCGGCCAGCGCGGCGCGCTAGACCTGTTTCAGTGCGGCGTCGAGTGCGCGCGCAGCGACACGGTCGCCTTCGGTGACGAGCCGCACGCGCATGACGATCTGACGATTGTGTCCCGCCGCTGCCGGCGAGTCCCACAGCAATTCGATCCTCGGATAGCGCCCGGCAGTGCCCGCCGCCGCATGGCGCGGCAGCGCCGGGGCGGCAGGCGCGTCGCTCGCAGCCGGCTCGATCGCTGTGGCCGATATCGTCGATGCCGCCGGTGCCGGGCTCGCGGTCTGCCCAACCGCGCCGGGTTCGGCGGCCGTCGCGCCAGCCGCTGGCGCATCGGCCCGTGCATCCGCCGGCGCGGACCGCGGCATCGCGGCGGCTGGCTCAATACCCGCCGGCCAGCGCACCGACAGTTCGCGCGCATCGTACTGCCCGACCTTGCGGCTTTCGAGCCAGACGATGGTCGTGCGCGTCGCGGCGTCGATCGACACCGCATAGCGTCCGATCGCGAAACGCCGCGCCGCCACGTTGGTGCGCCACAACGCACGCGGACGGCAGATCCAGACCACGGACGCATAGAGCGCGGGCGCCACGACGAGCCAGCCGTTGGTGGATTCGATCGCCTGCACCGCGCTGCGCCAGCCAGCGTCCCAGACGAACAGGCCGATCGACCAGAGCGCGAAGAGACAGCCGAGCACGCCGAAAATGCGCAACGCCTGGCGCAGCCATTGAGGCAGCGGATGGAACGGCCGCTCGACGCGCGCCTTCGCACCGGGCAGCACGATCAGCAGAAACAGGAACACCAGATTCAGGCACGCAACCGGCGACGAAGCCATGCCCCGCAGCGCCGGGAGGAAATTCATCTCCCCCATCGAGTGGAGCCAGCGCGCAAGGATCACGAGACCGATTGCGCGCAGCGCGAACATCTTCCCGGCACCGGGAACGGTGGCGGCGCGCGTCGGTCGAGCTCTCGCCAAGGCACTTCTCCTCAGGTGGCGTTGGTCTTGCGCTGTGGTCATGCGCGGTCGTCTTGCGCACTTTTTTGCGCGCTGCGGTCGTGAATAGATTGCGGATTTCGCGGAACGGCCATTATAGGGACATTGCCGCCGCCCCTCACGCTCGCCGGTAGTGTTTACCTTGTCCCGAGACCAAATGCGGCGCAAATGCGACAACGCCCCGGTGCAAGGCACTGGGGCGTTGGGGGAGTGGAGCGGCGGGGAACGCGCGGCGGCGCGTCCCGGGCGGCAGCGGCCAGGCCGGGCGCCTGACCTGCCGATGCGCTGGCCGCTTAGCCGGCGTTAACTTCGCGCAGCACGGTGCGGCGCTTCTGGCGCAGCATTTCTTCGTACACGGCGACGTAATTGCGCGCCATCACCTTCGACGAAAAGCGTGCCTCGAACGCGCCGCGCACCTTCTCGCGCGACAGCGTCGACAGGCGCTTGACCGCCGCGACCGCGCTGATTTCGTCTTCGACGACGAAGCCCGACACGCCATTGTCGATGACTTCCGGCACCGAGCCGCGCTTGAACGCGATGACCGGCGTGCCGCAGGCCATGGCTTCGATCATCACCAGACCGAAGGGCTCCGGCCAGTCGATCGGGAACACCAGCGCATGCGCATTGCCGAGGAACTCGCGCTTTTCGGCTTCGCCGATTTCGCCGATGTACTCGACGTGCGGCAGCGCCATCAGCGGCTTGATGACTTCTTCGTAGTAGGCACGGTCGGCCTTGTCGATCTTGGCGGCGACCTTGAGCTTCATGCCCGCCTGGCCGGCGATGCGGATCGCCTTGTCGAGACCCTTCTCCGGCGAGACGCGGCCGAGGAAGGCGAGGTAGCCGGGTTCGACGTTGGGAATCGGCTTGAGCACGTCTTCGGGCAGGCCGTGGTAGACGGTCTGCTGCCAGTTGGCTTGCTGCAGCGGGATGCGCTGGTTGTCCGAGATCGAGACGACCGGCACGTCGCTGAACGCGTTGAAGATCGGCTGCAGTTCCGGCAGGTCGAGACGGCCGTGCATCGTGGTGACGAACGGCACGTCCTGGCGCTGGAACAGCGAGAACGGGTAATAGTCGATGTGGAAATGCAGCACGTCGAATTCATGCGCGCGGCGGCGCACTTCTTCGAGCAGCAGCATGTGCGGAGCCATCACATCGCGAATCGTCGGGTCGAGGCGCAGCGCCTGCGGCCAGAATGCTTCGAGCTTTGCCGAGGTGATCGAATCGCCGCTGGCGAAGAGCGTGACGTCGTGGCCCTGCTCGACCAGCGCTTCGGTCAGGTAGGAGACCACCCGTTCCGTGCCGCCGTACAGCTTGGGAGGAACCGCCTCGTGCAACGGAGCGATTTGAGCGATTCGCATAGTGGTGAACTCCTTCCTCGTAATAAATCGGGCTAAGTACTGCAATTTTGACAATCGACCTCGCGAGCTGCGGCTTCTTTGCCGCGCGCCCCACCAGGCGTTCCATACCGCTAACCGCGCCGGAAGCCCGGCACACTGACCGACGCAGTTGTGAAGTCTTGAGTTGACACAAACGGCGGCTCAGGCGGTAAACGCGCAGGGTTCGCGGTCGTTGACGTCATGCTGTCAAATTCCCTACGCTGTTCGAGTCGGCATTATCGGGGTTTGCACCCATAGCCGGCTACGAGATTTCAAACTCTTTACATTGTTACAAAGCAGAAACACTCCGCAACCCCTTGTTTTTTAAGCCCGTTCTAGATTGGGGGTTCGTTTCCGGGCAGCGCGGCGTTAAATCCAGGGGCACCATGCTTCATTATCTGGCCCTGATTTGCTGGATCTCGCGGCCCGGGAGGCTTGCGGACGCGCCTGCGGTACGGCGCGTGATGTGTGCATACGGCGAGCTTGAACGCAATCCATAATTGTATCTCGAAAACGGTCGTGAAAACCCGTTTAACCTCCGGCGCGACAACATGTCGGGAAGGGTCCCTCCCTGTGACATAGTCGCGATAAGATGCGCGTCCCGCCGGGCACGAGCCATGCGGCTCGCGCGTGGGGTGTTTACAATGCGGGAATGCCACCAGGTTTGCCGTTGCGCGCCTTTTTGCCTCTTTTTCTACCTTGCACGGACGAAGCTCCGTCAGACCGACCACCGATCAATTGGAACATCTGACCATCGCCCAGCGTAACGCCCACAACGCAAAGCTCGCGAGCTATGCGCGACGGCCACTTGCGTTCCTTTTCCGCTACATCAAGCGCCATCCTTTCGCCCATGCCGTCGTGCTCGCCAGCGTGTTCGCGGCCGTGGGCTGCGCCCTCGCCTCGCAATACGCGATCAAGCATCTGATCGACGTGCTCGGCGCGGGCCGTCACCACCCAGGCCCGCTGTGGACCGCGTTCGCGATCCTCGTCGGCCTGATTGCGGCCGACAACCTGCTCTGGCGTGTCGGCGGCTGGTTCGCCGCGCACACCTTCGTCACCGTCACGGGCGACCTGAGGCGCGACCTCTTTCAGTACCTGAGCGGCCACTCGAATACGTATTACGCGGAAAAGCAGCCCGGCACGCTCGCGAGCCGGATCACCGCCACCTCGAACGCCGTCTACACCGCCGAGAACACCACCGCCTGGAACGTGCTGCCGCCGTGCATCGCCGTGGCGGGCGCCATCGTCATGATCATCTCGGTCAATCCGTTGATGGCGGCGGGCCTGCTGCTCTGCTCGGCGATTCTTTCGGTCATCCTCTTCAAGCTGGCCGGGCGCGGCTCGGCGCGCCATCACACGTTCGCCTCCAAGGCGGCCGCCGTGGACGGCGAGCTCGTCGACGTGATCGGCAACATGGCGCTCGTGCGCGCCTTCGGCATGACGCTGCGCGAGCAAAAGCGCTTCGGCTCGACCGTCAAGGCCGAACTGGACGCGCGCCGCTCGAGCCTGCTCTATCTGGAAAAACTGCGCCTGCTGCACGCCGTCATCACGGCGATGCTCTCGGCGGGCCTCCTTGGCTGGGCGCTGTGGCTCTGGAACCAGGGCAAGGCCACCTCGGGCGACATCGTGCTGGTCAGCTCGCTCGGCTTCACGATCCTGCACGGCACGCGCGATCTGGCCGTGGCGCTCGTGGACGTCACGCAGCACGTCGCGCGTCTGGCCGAAGCCGTGCAGACGCTGCTCGAGCCGCACGGCATGCCCGACCGCGACGATGCCAGCGAGCTCGTGGCCCAGGGCGGCCGGGTGGACTTCGAAGGCGTCACCTTCGCGTACCCGCACCGCAAGCCGATTCTCGACCACTTCGACCTGCATATCGAGGCGGGCCAGCGCGTGGGCCTGATCGGCAAGTCGGGCGCGGGCAAGACCACGGTGCTCGCGCTGCTGCAGCACTTCTACGACACTCAGGGCGGCGCGATCAAGATCGACGGCCAGGACATCGCCCATGTCACGCAGGACAGCCTGCGCCACGCCATCGCGCTCGTGCCGCAGGACATTTCCCTGCTGCACCGCTCGATCTACGAGAACATCGCCTACGGCCGCCCCGAAGCGACCCGCGAGGAAGTGCTCGCCGCAGCCCGCGAGGCGCGCTGCGCCGACTTCATCGAGGCGATGCCCGAAGGCTACGACACGCTCGTGGGCGACCGCGGCGTGAAGCTCTCGGGCGGCCAGCGCCAGCGCATCGCGATCGCCCGGGCGATCCTCAAGAATTCGCCGATCCTGCTGCTCGACGAGGCTACCTCCGCCCTCGACAGCGCTTCGGAGGAAGCCATCCAGCAGGCGCTCGACCGGCTCATGGTCGGCCGCACCGTGATCGCGATCGCGCACCGCCTCTCCACGCTGCACAACTTCGACCGCATCATCGTGATGAGCGCGGGCAAGGTGATCGACGACGGCAGCCCCGAGGAGTTGCGCAACCGCCCGGGCCTCTACCGCGACCTGCTCTCCAAGCAGTACGGCAAGCCGTCCACGCTGCATCTGGGCAGCAAAAAGGCCGACGAAAAGCACGTGGCCTGACGCCGGGCGCGATGCCCGCACCAAAAGAAAAAGCCGCTTCGTTCGTGAAGCGGCTTTTTCGTTTTTGGCGCTGCTCGAGGCGCTTTAATACGCGTACGAGCGAGGCCGGACCCGCCTGGCGCTGCCCTGCTACGACTGCGCCGGCTCGACGGACGCCGGCAACGACACGCCAACCTGCGCGGCCATGCTCGTCAAGTCGCGCATGAAACTGTCGCGCCAGACCGAGACATTGTTCTCGCGCAATTGCACCATCATGTCGTTGTAGCGCGCGAGACGCTCGGCGAGCGGCATCGAGAGCGCCTTGCCGAGCGCGTCGGCCATGCCGTCGATATCGAGCGGATTCACGATCAGCGCGCCGCTCAACTCCTGCGCGGCGCCCGCGAAGCGCGAGAGCACCAGCACGCCCGGATTCTCGGGGTCCTGCGCCGAAACGTACTCCTTCGCGACGAGGTTCATGCCGTCGCGCAGCGGCGTGACGTAGCCCACATGCGAGGCGCGAAACAGCGCCGCGAGCACGGCGCGCTCGTACTGCCGATGGATGTACCAGATCGGCGTCCAGTCGAGCTCGGCGAAGCGCCCGTTGATGCGGCCCGACTCGGCCTCGAGCCGCAGACGGATGTCCTGGTAAGCGTGCAGATCGGCGCGCGTGGGCGGCGCGATCTGCACGAACGACACCTTGTTGCGCTGCGAAGGCGTGTGCTCGAGCAGCCGCTCGAAGGCGCGAAAACGCTCGACGAGGCCCTTCGAGTAGTCGAGCCGGTCCACGCTCATGATCACCTTGCGGCCGTGCAGCGTCGCCTTCAGCGTGCGCACCGGCTTGTCGCGCTCGCCGGCCCTGGCGAGCTCGGCGACTTCATCGGGATAGACGCCGATCGGGTAATCGTTCGCGCACAGGGTCTTGCCGAACGCCTCGATCTGCGTGAGCCCGTCGGCGCGCTTTTCGACCGAGCCGCCCGCCTCGTTGACGATGTAATCGCAGAACGCGCGCACATCGGGCTTGGTCTGGAAGCCGAGCAAGTCGAACGAGCACAGCGCCTGCACCAGCTCGCGATGCGGCGGGACCGCCAGCAGCACCTGCGAGGCCGGAAACGGGATGTGCAGGAAGAAGCCGATGCGATTCTTCACGCCCGCCGCACGCAGCGCCTCGGCGAACGGAATCAGGTGATAGTCGTGGACCCAGATGACGTCGTCGTCGCGCAAAAGCGGCACGAGCTGCTGCGCGAGCCACGCATTCACGCGGCAGTAGCCTGCGTATTCGTTGCGGTCGTACTGCACGAGATCGGCGCGATAGTGGAACGCCGGCCAGAGCGTGGCATTCGAGAAGCCGCGGTAGTACTGGTCGTAGTCGCGGCGCAGCAGCCCGATGGTCGCGAAGGTGACCGGGCCGCGCTCCTCGAGCTGGATCTGCGGCTGGCCGGACGAGAGCACCTCGCCGCTCCAGCCGAACCACATGCCGCCGGTTTCCTTGAGCGCGTCGTAGACGCCGACCGCGAGACCGCCCGCGGCCGGGCCGCCTTCGGAGATCGGCGCGACCCGGTTCGACACGATGATCAATCGGCTCATGAGATGCAGGTTCCGTGCAGAAAAGAAGTTAGACGCGGCCGTGCGGGCGAGACCCAAGGGCAGCGCCTGGCAGCGCCGCCGCACGGGGGCCGGCCGGCGCGCGCCAGGTTCAGGCGCCGCGCAGCGGCGCGACGAGCGTGTCGAGCCATGCGAGCAAGGCCTCGACCGACTCGATACGCGTCTTCGCGATCGTATCGCCGCCGCCGACCTTGATCGAGAGGCCGCCCTGGGCGTTGACCACGGCAAAGCCCTTCTCGTCGGTCAGATCGTCGCCGGCGAATACGGGCGTGCGGCCCGCGAACGGCGGCTCGTCGAGGAAGGCGCGCAGCGCGCGGCCCTTGTCGACGTCCTTCGGCTTGATCTCGTAGACCATCTTGCCCGGTTGCAGCACGTAGGCGTCGGCGAATTCGGCCGCGAGCTTCTCGGTAGCCCCGCGCGCAGCGCCCTCGTGCTCGGGCGCGTTGCGGTAGTGCAGCGCGAGCGCCGCGCCCTTGATCTCGAGCAGCACGCCCGCGTGCGTGCGCACGACTTCGGCCAGCACCTGCTCCATGTGCAGCAGACGCTGGTCGTTGAAGCCGACGCGCTGCGTGTCGCCGTTCGCGTCGCGGCGCTCGGCGCCGTGCAGGCCCGCGACCGGCAGATCGGGCATGCCGAGGAACTTGTCGATGCTCTCGATGCCACGCCCCGAGACGATCGCCACCGCGCCGTGCGTCGCACGACGCAAGGCGGCGAGCAGCGCGAGCATGTCGGGGCGCACCAGCACGCCGTCGGGCGTGGGCGCAAGGTCGACGAGCGTGCCGTCGAAGTCGAAGAAAAACGCCGTCTTGTCGAACGGCAATTCAGCCGGAAGTACTTGCATTACGTTCGTTTCGTCCCTCGGCGCACCGGCCGGGTATGGGTCAGGCGAGCGCTCGCCCGACGCTGAAAGTGTGCGCATCTTACCGCGCATCGTGCTGATTTTCGAGAACGGCAGCCTTCACGGGCCGGCCTGGTACATGGCGACGTACGCCGTATCGGCTCGAAGTGTTCAGACGCTTTTTTTGCACTGCCGACTTGCCACAAGCGCGACATCGGCAAGACCGATGCGGCAAATTGCCCCTGCCGCGCCGCCACAGCGAGCCGTGCGCGGCAGTGAGCCCCCAATTTTGCTACAGTCCAGCGACATGGCGTCGGCCGGCCACGGTCATGCCCTTGTAAATCGAGTTAACGAGAGAGCCTTTGTTCCCCGAGATCGACGCTTCACGTTCGTCACGCTTCGCACTGCGCGCCATAGTCCGCCGGATCCGCCCGGCCCACCTGCGCCGTGCCTTGCGCAGCGTACGTGTCGCGACATTGCTGACGCTTGCCGCCGGTTCCGCGCTGCTCAGCGCCTGCTCGCATCCGGCCGAGCCGTGGCAACTCACTAATGTGAGCGGCCATCTGCCCGACCTCACTTTCGCGCTCACCGCCGATACAGGCAAGCCCATAACCGGCGCGGACCTGCACGGCAATACGACGCTCGTGTACTTCGGCTACACGCATTGCCCGGACGTCTGCCCGGAAACGATGGCGCGTCTGATGCAGGTCATAGCGAAACTCGGACCCGACGCGCGGCATGTGCGGATACTCTTCATCAGCGTCGATCCGGCACGCGACACGCCGCAGGCGCTGCATGCCTACGTGGGCGCGTTCGACGCCGAGCATGCGCTCGGCCTGACCGGCACCGATGCGCAGATCGAATCGCTCGCCAAGCGTTATCGCGTGGCGTACCAGATGGAAAAGCGCGATCCCGACGGCAGCTACGAAGTCACGCACAGCTCGGCCGTCTACGTGTTCGACGCACAAGGCCACGCGCGCCTGCTCGCAACCGACAAGGACTCGCCCGACGCCATCGCACACGACGTGCGCCGCGTGATCGGCTCCGCGGCGTAATTGCCGCCGGGCTTCGCCGGAGCGCCTGCGCGCCCGCGCAATCCGTAGCACCGATTTCAGTACCACCCGCAACAGGAACTGCCATGACGATGAAAATGATGTCCCGCCGCGTGACTCGCATGAGCCCTGTCAGCCGACTGGGCGCTACACTCGGCTGCGCCCTCGCCTGCACGTTCGCGGCGTTCGCCCCCGCGGCGCACGCGGCCGGCGAAGCGCTCACCGCGCAGAACGCATGGGTCCGCTGGCTGCCGAACGATTTGCCGGCAGCGGGTTACGTCACGCTGAAGAACGACGGCGACAAGCCGGTCGAGCTCGTGAACGTGTCGAGCGACGACTACGGCATGGTGATGCTGCATCAGACCGTCTCGAACGGCTCGACGCAGAAGATGATCATGGTGGACAAGGCCACGGTCCCCGCGCACGGCACGCTCTCGATCGCACCGGGCGGCTATCACCTGATGCTGGAGCACGCGAAGCACAAGATCGCGCCCGGCGACACGGTGGAGGTGAAACTGCACTTCTCGGACGGCGCGACGCTGGACACGCCGTTTGCGGTGAAGCCGCCGTCGCAACAGTGACGGTGTCCTGAACACGAAGAAGCGCGCCATGGCCTTCGTGAAGGAGCCGGCGATGAACCCGTGCGAAGGCCAACGAAGAACCTGTGTAGATGTCCGCGATGAACCTGCCCGGATGTCCACGATGAACCTGTTCAGATGTCCGCGATGAACCTGCCTGGATGTCCGCGATGAACCCGCTCTATTGGCTCGACCCGTGGGAGCCCTCGCCGACCGTCGTGATCGCCGTCGTTGTGACGGCGGTGCTGTTCGTGCGCGGCAAGCGCCATGCGAGGGTCTCGCTCGCGCGCCAGATCTCGTTCTGGTTCGGGCTCGGCGCGCTCTATGTCGCGCTGCATACGCGGCTCGACTACTTCTTCGAGCATGAGTTCTTCATGCACCGCGCGCAGCATCTGGTGCTGCATCATCTCGGGCCGTTCTTCATCGTGCTCGCGTATCCGGGCGCGGCGCTGCGCGCAGGCATCCCGTTCGCGTGGCGGCAACGCTTCGTGCGCCCGGTGCTGAGCGCGCGGCCGGTGCGCGCGATGCTCGACATCGTCATGCATCCGGTCGTCGCCGTGACGCTCTTCGTGGGGCTCATCTACTTCTGGCTGCTTTCGCCGATCCACTTCGTCGCGATGCTCGACTGGCGGCTCTATCGCGTGATGAACTGGAGCATGGTCATCGACGGCCTGCTGTTCTGGTGGCTCGTGCTCGACACGCGCCCCGCGCCACCCGCGCGCCTCGCCCCTGGCAAGCGCGTGCTGGTGGTGATCGCGGCGATTCCGCCGCAGATCGTGCTCGGCGCCTTCATCTTCTTCACGTCACACGAGCTCTATCCCGTCTATTCGATCTGCGGACGCGCATTCACATGGCTCTCGCCAATGCGCGATCAGCAGATCGGCGGCCTGCTGTTATGGATTCCGGGATCGATGATGAGCGTGATTGGCGCCTTGATCGCGCTGCGTCACTGGATGCGGCTTTCGGCGCGCGGGCGCCTCAAGCGCGCACCGGGCACGCGCAAGCCCGCACGCGCCGCGCACCAGCACGACGTGCAGCACACCTGAGTGGCGGGCGCCGCACGCGCAAGGCGTGCAATGCGGCGCACGACGGCGATGCACTACGCCGAGCGCATCCACACGTGCGGGATGCCGTCCTCGTCGTGAATCTCCGATACCGGCTCGAAGCCGAACGCACCGTAGAATTTTTGCAGATGCGCCTGGGCATGCAGCCGCATCGGCACGCCCGGCCATTGCTGCGCGATGTGCCCGATCGCGCGCTCGAGCAAGCCGTTGCCGAGCTTGATGCCGCGAAAGTTTGCCGAAGTCGCCACACGGCCGATGCGCACATCAGGGTCCTCGGCATCGGGCAGCAGCACTCGCAGATAGCCCGCGAGCTCGCGCTTGCCGAACCGCTCGCCCCACGCAAGCAGATGCCAGGCGTCGCCGTCGAGGCCGTCGATGTCGCCGTATACGCAGTTCTGCTCGACCACGAACACGGCCGAACGCAGCTTGAGCATGTCATAGACATCGCGTGAGGAAAGCGCATCGAATGCGTTCCATTGCCAATCGAGTTGGGCTGTTGGCAATGCGGGAGACTGCGCAGTCATGGGATTTCCGTCAAAGCGTGCTGAAACATCGATTATGCCCTGCTGCGCGAGCGCGGCACAAACGCGTCCATGGAGCCGGCTTTCACTTGCGCCGGCGCGGCGCTTCGAACTTGCGCCAGTACTGAAACGGCTCTTCGTGCAAGTCGATATCGAGTTCGACGATGCGCGCCTGCATGCGCTCCTGCGCATCGGCAATCGCCCGGTTATAGACGGCGGGCCCGATCTCTTCGAGAAAGAAGCCCAGCAGGCCGCCCGCGGCGATATTGCCGATCGGCTCGTCCATGTTGGCGTCGAAGTAACGCTGGATCGACGCAATCGCGGCAGCGCGTATGTCTTCGGAGAGTTCGATGGTCATGGCGGGGTCCAGTAGATGCGATCCGGAGATTGTGCGCGAGTCCGTGGGACAGCACATCACTCATTTGACCTGGTACGGCTGCTTACGTGACTAGCACGCGGATCGCGCACAACACACGACTGAAAAGGCGCAGAAAAAAGAAAAGCCACCCGAAGGTGGCTTTTCTCGTCTTACCTGGAGGCGCGAGCCGGAGTCGAACCGGCCTACACGGCTTTGCAGGCCGCTGCATAACCGCTTTGCTATCGCGCCAAAAGCGGACTATTCGATGCTTCTGGCACACCGTACTGCTTGCGCCCACAACCACCGAACAGATTTTGTGCGGCGGCCTTGCGGCCTGCCAAACAAAAAGGGAAGCGCTGCTTCCCCTGAATTCTGGAGCGGGAGACGAGTCTCGAACTCGCGACCTCAACCTTGGCAAGGTTGCGCTCTACCAACTGAGCTACTCCCGCATTTTTACTACCGCACTACTTCTACTACTCCGGCACCTCGTTTCACACTGCTGCAAAACGCCGCACCTAAAATCTGGAGCGGGAGACGAGTCTCGAACTCGCGACCTCAACCTTGGCAAGGTTGCGCTCTACCAACTGAGCTACTCCCGCATATTTACTGCATCGCCGCTGATTTACCGCTTATCTTCAGCGATCTCCACCGCATCTGCTTCGTTTGCTGCTTGTCGTGCAGCGGAGAAGTGAGATTATGTATAACCCGCAGAATCGTGTCAACCCCTTCGCATGATCTTTTTAAAAAAGATTCGCGAGGGGTCCACGGCTGCGCCGCTTACAGGCTCCCCCGCTCGCGGATCTGCGGCCACGCGAGCTTCATGTAGTAGAGCATCGACCAGATCGTCAGCACGGCCGCCACGTAGATGAGCCACGTGCCCCACACGCGCGAATCGAACAGCGTGAGCCCGCCGATCGTCAGCGGTGCATAGAACAGCAGCATGGGGATCGCCACCATCTGGCACGCCGTCTTGAACTTGCCGAGCTGATTGACCGCGACACTCTTGGACGCGCCAATCTGCGCCATCCATTCGCGCAGCGCCGAAATCGCGATCTCGCGGCCCACGATCACGAGGGCGATCACGGCGTCGAGCCGCTGCAGATGCACGAGCACGAGCAGCGCGGCCGTCACCATGAGCTTGTCGGCCACCGGGTCGAGGAACGCGCCGAACGAAGAGGTCTGATTCCATTTGCGGGCGAGATAGCCGTCGAACCAGTCGGTCAGCGCCGCGAGCACGAAGATCAGCATCGCGGCCGTGTTCTGATGCATCGGGGTCGACATCGTCTGCGGCAGATAGAACACGCCAACCACGAGCGGAATCAGCACGATCCGCAGCCACGTCAGGAGAATCGGAATATTGAACGGCATCGTGTGGCGCAGTCTGTTTGGGGAGATTGCAATGATGGGAGATGCAATTGTGCCGCGTCACCGGACCTGCCACAAGCAAACGTAAGGTGGCGCGGCGGGTGGCGCGGCAGCGGGCTCAATGAAGCTGCTGGTAGATCTGCTCGGCGAGCGCGCGCGAAATGCCTTCCACGCTAGCCAGATCCTCCACGCTCGCGGCCATCACGCCGCGCAGGCCGCCGAAGCGCGCGAGCAGGCGCTGACGGCGCTTCGCGCCCACCCCTTCGAGCTCTTCGAGCCGCGAGGTCTGGCGCGTCTTGCCGCGCTTCGCGCGCATACCCGTGATGGCGAAACGGTGCGCCTCGTCGCGGATCTGCGCGACCAGCATCAGCGCCGCGCTCTCCTTGCCCAGCTCGAGCGGCGGCCGGCCGTCGGCGAACACGAGCGTCTCGAGGCCGACCTTGCGCCCCTCGCCCTTGGCCACGCCCACCAGCATCGCAGGGTCGAGCCCCAGCTCGTCGAACACCTGGCGCGCGATCTCGACCTGGCCCTTGCCGCCGTCGATCAGCACGATGTTCGGCAGCGTGCCGCCGGTCGCAACGGGCTCCGCGCCTTCGGGCGGCACCGCGCTGGTATCAACGGCTTCGGCGGCCTCGGAGGTGTCTGCTGCTACAGCGCCGCCTGCAGCTTCGGGCGCGGGCAAGGCCTGCGCTTCGTCCGTCTCGTCGCGCGCCGACTGCGCGACCATCTTTTCATAGCGGCGCGTGAGCACCTGGCGCATGGCCGCGTAGTCGTCGCCGCCCGTGATGCCCGTGATGTTGTAGCGCCGGTACTCGCCCGATTGCATCTTGTGATGGTGATAGACGACGCACGACGCCTGGGTCGCCTCGCCCATCGTGTGGCTGATGTCGAAGCACTCGATGCGCAGATGCGCGAGGTCGTCGAGCTCGAGCCCGAGCATCTGCGCGAGCGAGCGCGTGCGCGCCTGCTGCGAGCCCTGCTCGGAAAGCAGGCGCGCAAGCGCGAGCCGCGCGTTTTGCTCGGCCATGGCGAGCCAGGCGCGCTTTTGGCCTTGCGGCTGACGCAGCAGCGTGACCTTGTGCCCGGCCTGCTCACTGAGCACGTCGACGAGCTCGCGGTTCGCCGGCGGATGGCTCACCACCAGCACCGGCGGCACGCGGTTGCCGAAGTAATGCTGGGCGATGAACGCGTCGAGCACTTCGGATTCGATGCCGATCTCGCGCTTGCCGCGCGCGGCCGGCCTGGCTGCCGGCGCGGAGTCGGCGCCTGCCTCTGCACGATCACCGGCATCGGCTTCGTCTTCCGCGTCACCGGCTTCGCTCCCGGCAGCCGGGGCCGCACCGTCCGGCCCTTCGGCCTCGCTCGCGAGATCTACCGCGAGCGCGAGCGGATCGGGCGCGGCGTCTTCATCGGCTTGCTCGCGCGCATCACCGCCTTCTTCGCCTTCATGGCCGGCTCGCGCACCTGCTGCGGACACCAGCGCCTTGCGCGCGAGCGACGGCAGCGACTTCAGCGCCGATGCCGCCAGCACGGTCTCGCCGTCGATCTCCTCGGCGACACCGCCCTCCTCATCAGTCAGCGCGCGCTCCACGTGCGCCGGGAAATACGCCTTGTCGCCGAGATGGCGACCACCTCGCACCATCGCCAGATTCACGCAGACCCGGCCGCCCAGCGCCACCACCGCGAGGATGTCGACGTCACTCTCGCCACCCGTCTCGATGGCCTGCTGATGCAGCACCGTCGAGAGCGAGCTCATCTGGTTGCGCACCGCCGCCGCCTGCTCGAATTTCAGCTCGGCGGCGAATGCGTGCATTTTCGTCTCCAACTCCTTCATCACTTCGTTCTGGCGGCCGAGCAGGAAGCGCGAGGCGTTGCTCACGTCGCGCGCGTAATCGTCCGCGCTGATCGCGCCCACGCACGGCGCCGTGCAGCGCGCGATCTGATGCAGCAGACAGGGCCGCGTGCGATTGTTGAAGACCGAGTCTTCGCAGGTGCGCAACTGGAACACGCGCTGCAGGATCTGGATGCTCTCGCGTACCGCCGAGGCGCTCGGGAACGGCCCGAAGTACTGGTTGTTGCGATCGACCGCGCCACGGTAGTAGGCCATGCGCGGAAACTTGTGGCCCGTGAGCTTGAGGAACGGATACGACTTGTCGTCGCGAAACAGGATGTTGTAGCGCGGCGTGAGCGCCTTGATGAGGTTGTTCTCGAGCAGCAGCGCCTCGGCCTCGGAGCGCGTGACCGTGGTCTCGATACGCGCGATGCGCGTGACCATCATGGCAATGCGTGGCGAGAGCTGCGTCTTCGTGAAATAGCTCGACACGCGCTTTTTCAGGTCGCGCGCCTTCCCCACGTAGAGCACGGTGCCTTGTGCGTCGTAGTAGCGGTACACGCCGGGCAGATGCGGGAGCTGCGCCAGGACCTCTTTCGGGTCGAAAACGTCGGGAGCGGTGGAAGCGGTCATCCAGTCTGGGGGGCGTCGGGTGGCAAGCCGCGCCGCCTCTCGCGACGCCGCCGTGCGGGTGTCTTAGAATCGCAAGTTTAGATCATTCCGCGCGGGGCCGAACCCGCTGGAGCATCGGCCGGATGGCCTGCGGGCCGCGCGGCACGATGGCCTGATGGCTGTTCTCACGATCCCGCACCTGCGCTCCTTTCCCCTCCATGCCAGACAGCAAACGTCCCGCAGCAACCGGCAAACGCGACACCACGCCAAGCCCAGACGAATCGCGCATCGCCTGCGACATCTTCTGCGCCGTGATCGACAACTTCGGCGACATCGGCGTGTGCTGGCGCCTCGCGCGCCAGCTTGCGCACGAGCACGGCTGGGAGGTGCGTCTCTTCGTCGACGACCTGCACGCCTTCCAGCGGCTTTGCCCCGCGCTCGACCTCGAACGCGCCACGCAAAGCGTCGAAGGGGTCGTGGTCGAACACTGGCACGAGCCCGGGCACGCGGGCGAGACGCTCCAGATCGCCGATGTGGTGATCGAAGCGTTCGCCTGCGAGCTGCCGGGCGTCTACCTGAGCGCGATGGCGCAGCGCGAGCGCACGCCCGTGTGGCTGAACCTCGAATATCTGAGCGCCGAGGACTGGGTTGCCGATTTCCATCTGCGCCCTTCGCCGCATCCGCGCTACCCGCTGCTCAAGCACTTCTTTTTCCCGGGCCTGGGTCCGGGGACGGGCGGCGTGCTCAAGGAACGCGACCTGGACGCCGCGCGCGAGGCGTTCGAGCGCTCGGCCGCCGCGCGCGCGGCGTGGTGGCAAAGCGCGACTGGGGGCCCGCCGCCGGGTCCGGATGCCACGGTGATCTCGCTCTTCGCTTACGAGAACCCCGCCGTCGACGCCCTGCTCGAGCAATGGCGCGACAGCCCGACGCCGATCGTGCTGCTCGTGCCGCAGGGCCGCATCTCCGGCGCGCTCGCGCGCTTTTTCGGCGTCCCGTCGTTCGATGCCCACGCTTGCGCCGAACGCGGGTCGCTGCGCGCGCACGGCCTCGCCTTTACGGAGCAGCGCGGCTACGACGCCCTGCTGTGGGCAAGCGACCTCAACTTCGTGCGCGGCGAAGACTCGTTCGTCCGCGCGCAATGGGCGGCCCGGCCGTTCGTCTGGCAGATCTATCCGCAGGCGGACGACGCCCATCTGCCCAAGCTGGACGCGGCGCTCGAGCACTACACGCGTACGCTCGCCGAGGCACCGCGCGACGCGCTCGCGCGTTTCTGGCACGCATGGAACGGCAACGGCGCCCAAACGACGCCTGGCGGCCCCGACGGTGCGCCCGGCCAGCCCCACGATGCGTCGCCTCGGCCCGTGCCCGACTGGCGCGATTTCGCCCAATATTTACCCGCGTTCAGGACGCGGGCGCAGGCCTGGGCGGACGAACTGGTGCATGTCGGCGATCTCGGCGGAAATCTAGCCGAATTCGCAAAAACTCAGTTAAAATAAGCGGTTACCCGACGGCAGCCGTCTCAAGCGCTTCGATTCCTGTGCCCCGATCATCAAGGGGACACACCATCCGACCCGCTTGCGACGTTTGCCGTCGCGCACACTTGAAGCTATTTAATATCTGGACAGGACTGTTTTTTATGAAGACCGCACAGGAACTCCGCGTCGGCAACGTCGTGATGATCGGCAACGACGCCATGGTCGTGCAGAAAGCCGAATACAACAAGTCGGGCCGCAACGCCGCCGTCGTGAAGATGAAGTTCAAGAACCTGCTGACCGGTTCGGGCATGGAAACCGTGTACAAGGCTGACGACAAGTTCGACGTCGTCGTGCTCGATCGCAAGGAAGTGACCTACTCGTACTTCGCCGACCCGATGTACGTGTTCATGGACGCCGACTACAACCAGTTCGAAGTCGAAGGCGAGATGATGGGCGACGCCCTGAACTACCTCGAAGACGGCATGCCGTGCGAAGTCGTGTTCTACAACGAGAAGGCCATCTCGGTCGAACTGCCGACCACGCTGGTGCGCGAGATCATCTACACGGAACCGGCTGTCAAGGGCGACACGTCGTCGGGCAAGGTCATGAAGCAGGCCAAGCTGAACACGGGCTTCGAGTTGCAAGTGCCGCTCTTCTGCAACATCGGCGACAAGATCGAAATCGACACGCGCACGAACGAGTACCGCAGCCGCGCGTAACGCGTTCGGTTGCATGCGCCAGCCGCGTGAGTGCATCCGCAACGATCTGCAAGCGCGCGCAAGGCCATCTCGATGCGTGGTGGATGCAAAAATGAAAGCGCCCTTCGGGGCGCTTTTTCTTTTATGCCCGAACGTGTATGTTTGTGACTCCATGGGAAATCCTTACCGGTTATTCAGGTGCGCAAATCAGGCGCGCTTCGCGGCGGTAAGGCACAGCACCCATGGCATGGTTTCTGCTGGTTCAATTTCGAGATACATCGCGCCATGGAGCAACCCGCGAGTATTGCTCTTCGCTGAACCAGGAGAGACACGATGAATAACGACATCGCTGCAGGCAAGTGGAAGCAGTTGCTGGGCAAGGCCAGGACGGCCTGGGGCAAGCTCACGGACGATGAGCTTGCGAAAGTCGAAGGGCACGCCGAACGCCTCGTCGGCTTGATCCAGGAGCGTTACGGCAAGACGCGTGACGAGGCCGAGCGTGAGGTCCGGCGCTGGCTCGATACACACGGGCCACACCACTGACCGATTGGCTGACGACGCGGCTTGCTTCGCCCTTGACCGAGGCCGCTTGCATGCAGGGTGGGGGTAGTACGGCTTGCGCGTGACGCTTCGCGGCGCAGCAAGCCCGCGCGGCACGCGACGCAGCGCGACGGTGACGTTGGGCAAGGACGATCCGCACGGGCAGATGCCCCGCGGGCGCCGCCCGCACGCGCGCACCGCATCGCAGTCGGCACAGCCCGACGCACCGCTGTGCGCCAGCCGCCAATCTGGGAGGACCGGAACTGAATAACATGCTTCGAGACACCCTGGTGATCTCGGTAAAAACCTCCGTATCGTGCCGCGCCGCGGCGCGCCGCATCGTCGCGCCTGCCGGCCGGTCTGACTGCCGCCCGGGCTGCGCGCACGCGAGCGCGCCTGCCCGGCGCACCTGCGTTCATCCGTAAGCCGCATTCAGCCATGCCACACGCCCTGATTGTCGAAGACGATCCCAACAGCCTGTCCGGCCTTTCGGCCATCCTGGCTGCCGACGGTTTTTCCGTCGATACGGCCGCCACGCTGGCCGACGCGCGGGCCGCACTCACGCGCTTCATTCCCGACGTCGTGCTCGTCGACCTGAACCTGCCCGACGGCAGCGGCCTCGAGTTGCTGCCCCTTCTGCCTGCCCAGCCGCCCGGAGGCGCACTGCCCGTGATCGTGATGACCGGCAACGCGACCGTCGAGAGCGCGATCGAGGGCCTGCGCCATGGCATCTGGGACTACCTGCTCAAGCCCGTCAACATTCCGCGCCTGCGCAGCCTGCTCGCGCGCATTCCGCGCCCCTACGAGCTCACCGAGGAAGTCCGCATGCTGCGCGCGACGCTGCGCGAGCTCGGCCGCTTCGGCCCGATGGTTGGCCGCAGCAACGCGATCCAGCACGTCTATGACGCACTCGAGCAGCTCGCGCCCACCGAATCGGCGATCCTCGTGCACGGCGAGGCCGGCACCGGCAAGGAAGTGGCGGCGCGCACGCTGCATCAGCTGAGCCGCCGGCGCAAGGGGCCGTTCGTCGTCTGCGACGTGCGCGCGCTCACGGCCGAAGCCGCCAGCGGGCGGCCCATCGCAAGCCAGCTCTTCGGCCACGAGCGCGGTGCGTTCAGCGGCGCGGAGCAGCGCGAGCCCGGCCTCGTCGATCAGGCGAGCGGCGGCACGCTCTTCGTCGACGAGCTCACCGAACTGCCGCGCCCCCAGCAGGAAGCGCTGCTGCGCGCGCTCGACTCGCAGACCTTCATGCGGGTGGGCGGCAGTAGCGAAGTGGGCACCGATTTCCGTCTCGTCGCGGCCACGCGCGCCGTGCCGCGCGAGGCGGTCCGGCAAGGCATGCTGCATGAGGGCCTGTGGATGCGCCTCGACGCCGCGTCGGTCCAGTTGCCGCCGCTGCGCGAACGCGAAGAAGATGCGGCCCTGCTCGCCGCGGCACGCGTCGACGAGCTCAATCTCGAGGCTCACGCGCGCGGCCTCACCGGCACGACGCGGCTCGTCTCGCCGTCGTTCGTGCGCGAGTGCCTCGCCTACGACTGGCCCGGCAACGTGCGCGAGCTGCACGAGCGCGTGGAGCGCGCGTGGCACGCGTCCGGCGACATCCTCGAAAGCTTGCAGGGCGAGGAAACCAGCGGCGTCGCGCCGCGCGAAGTCAACGGCGGCCGCGTGCAGGTCACGGTCGGCACGCCGCTCGCCGACGTCGAGGAGATGCTGATCCGCGCCACGCTCGACGCCGTGGGCGGCACGCGCCATCGCGCGGCGTCGCTGCTCGGCATCAGTCCGAAGACGCTCTACAACAAGCTCCAGCGGATGCGGCTGAACTGACGCCCCGCTCCCTCTTTTGCGCGTAGAAAAACGGCGGCCCTTCGAATTCGAAGGGCCGCCGTTACGATTTCCTGGGCCATGTGCGCACGCGATGTAACGTAACACGCGCCGCGCAGGTGCTCAGGGAAGCACGGTACGCATCAACGTCTGTGCGGACTGATACGCGGGATCGGCCACGAGTTTTTCCCAGCTAAGCGCCTTGCCGCGCGGACGCAGCCGCCTGATGCGCTTCGCCGACGCCTGCGCGGCGCGCGTAGGCTCTCCAGTGCGCAGCGCGTCGAGCACCTTCTCCGCCTCGTGCGGCTGGTTGCAGATCAGCACCATGTCGCAGCCCGCTTCGAGCGCCGCGCGCGCGCCCTCGGTCAGCGTGCCGCCCTGGCGCGCGGCCTCCATCGAGAGATCGTCGCTGAAGATGGCGCCCGTGAAGCGCAAGCGCTCGCGCAAGATCTCCTGCACCCAGATACGCGAGAAGCCGGCCGGCTTCGCGTCGACCTTCGGATAGATCACATGGCCCGGCATGGCCGCCGTGAGCGAGAGGCCGAGCCAGTCATAAGGCTGCGCGTCCTCGCCGAGGATCGATTCGAGCGGACGCTCGTCCACCGGCACCGCGACGTGCGAATCCGCCGTCGCGAAGCCGTGCCCCGGGAAATGCTTGCCGCAGTTCGCCATGCCCGCAAGCGCGAGGCCGTGGTTCAGGCTCTTGGCGAGCAGCGTGACGACGCGCGGGTCGCGATGGAACGCGCGGTCGCCCACCACCTTGGACTGGCCGTAGCCCAGATCGAGCACGGGCGTGAAGCTCAGGTCGATGCCGCACGCGCGCAGCTCGCTCGCGAGGATATAGCCGACCGACGTGGCCAGCTTGGTGGCAAGCAGCACATCCTTGTCCCACAGCGCGCCGATGCGCCCCATCGCGGGCAGCACCGTGAAGCCATCGGTCCGAAAGCGCTGCACGCGGCCGCCTTCGTGGTCGACGGCGATCAGCAGGTCCTCGCGCACCGCGCGGATGGCGTCCGTGAGCGCGACGAGCTGCGCGCGGTTTTCGTAGTGACGCGCGAACAGGATCACGCCACCGGTTGAGGGATGCGCGAGGCGGCGCACGTCGTCGTCGTTGAGCGTCGTGCCGACCACGTCGAGCATGACCGGTCCGGGAATTCTCTTCATCGATCGGGCGTTGAATGGATGTTGATTTTAGGCAACGGCCGCCGCGCGCAGCGTCTGCCGCGCGCGACCGGATGGAAATCAGCGAGTGGGTTGGCCAGTTTCGGCGATCACGAACGAGACGGCATAGTCCTGCTCGTCGGTGATCGACACTTGCGTGGTGATGCCGCGCGCCTCGAGCCATTGCGCGAGCTCGCCCGAAGCCACCATGTACGGCTTGCCGCCGGGCGCGTTGAGCGTCTGCACGGCACGCCAGGTCATCGGCATGCGGATGCCGAGGCCGATGGCCTTCGAGAACGCTTCCTTCGCGGAAAAGCGCGTGCACAGGTAGGCGAGCCCGCGCTTCTCGGAGCGCGCCTTGCGCGCTTCGTAGACCGCGAGCTCGTCAGGGCCGAGCACGCGCGCCGCAAAGCGGCCGCCGGTGCGCTCCATGACTGCCGCGACGCGGCTCACCTGGATCATGTCGGTACCGATGCCGTAGATCGCCATGCAGTCCTCGTCGCCGGGTGGGTCACGCGCGCGTCGCGGCGAGACGCGACGCGACCATGATCGCCTTCATCTCGCGCACCGCGTTCTCCCAGCCCGCGAAGATCGCATGCGCGACGATCGCGTGGCCGATGTTGAGCTCGTGAATGCCGTCGATCGCGGCGATCTGCTGCACGTTCGTGTAGTGCAGCCCGTGGCCCGCGTTGACCCTCAGCCCGAGGCCGATACCGCAGTTCACGCCCAGCACCACGCGCTCGAACTCGCGCTGCTGCCCGGCGGCCTCGTGCGCTTCGGCATAGCGGCCCGTATGCAGTTCGATCACGGGCGCGCCGGTTTCGTGCGCGGCGCGAATCTGCGTCTCGTCCGGGTCGATGAACAGCGACACGCGGATGCCCGCATCGGCAAGTTGCCGGCAAGCGGATGCGACGGCGTCGAACTGCCCCGCCACGTCGAGACCGCCTTCGGTTGTCAGCTCCGCGCGCTTCTCGGGCACGAGGCAGACGTCCTGCGGCTTGATCTCGCACGCGATGTCGAGCATTTCAGCCGTGACCGCGCACTCGAGGTTCATGCGCGTCTTGAGCAGCGGGCGCAGCTTGCGCACGTCGGCGTCGACGATATGACGGCGATCCTCGCGCAGGTGCAGCGTGATGACGTCGGCGCCCTGCTCTTCGGCGAGCAGTGCTGCGCGGATTGGATCGGGGTAGGCCGTGCCGCGCGCGTTGCGCAGCGTGGCGACGTGGTCGATGTTGACGCCGAGGTCGATCACGTCAGGCGAAGTGAGAAAGAAGCTCATAGATTCTGCAGGTCGATCAGGATCTGGCGCGTCGCAAGCGGCGTGCCGCCAAGGTAAGTGTGCAACAGGAAACGCATCAGCGCCTTGCTCTGCGCGACGGTCTGGGGTCGATGGTAATCGTCCTCCTCCATGTCGAGCAACGTCTGGCCGGAAAGCACGGGCCATTGCGAGGGCCATTCGTCGGAAGCCTCGCGCACGCCGCGCTCGGGATCGAACACGTAGCGCCCTTCGGGCACCACGGCCTTGCGGTTCACCGTGCGGTTGAGCGAGAGCGCGTAGCCGGTTTCGCGCAGCAGCACGCGCTCGAACGAGCGCAGCACCTGCACGGGCGGCTCGTCGTGCGCGAGACGCGTCATCGTCACGACGTAGTGGCGAAACAGTGGAGGATGCGGGTCTTCGCGCGCGCAGAACTTCACGAGCAGCTCGTTCACGTAGAAGCCGCACAAGAGCGCGTCACCGGTGAGCGGCAGCATGCCGCCTACCCATTCGGCGCCGGTGAGCGTGCGCACCTCGCCCTTGCCGGTCCACGAGAGCGTGAGCGGCTGGAAGGTCTGCAGCACGCCGCGCAGCGCCGAGTGCGGACGCTTGGCGCCCTTCGCGACAAGCGCGACGCGGCCGTGATCGCGCGTGAGCACGTCGATGATGAGGCTGGTTTCGCGCCAGGGATAGCTGTGCAGCACGAACGCGGGCTGCTCGGCGACGCGATAGTCGGGCGTCGCGCTGCGCGGCGCGCGCGGCAGTGTCGAGCGCGCGCTGGTCTTGCCCGGAGCGTGCGATGTCGGGGTGCGCTCGAGCGTGGCGTCGGCGCCTTCGGTCAAATCGCTGTCTGGCGCAGAGGACTTCGCGCGCCGGCTGCGCGATGGCGTAGCCTTGGCACGCGAGCGAGCACCGGCGGGCGCCTCGAAGTCGGCGTCGTCGGCGTTCATGCCCGCGTCGGGCGCGGGCCGGTCGTCGTTCAGGGTTCCGGCTGCGCCGTCACTCATCCTGGCACTCGTAGCGGGTCACTCGTAGCCGTAAGCGCGCAGGCCGGCCTCGTTGTCGGCCCAGCCGCTCTTCACCTTCACGAAGGTTTCGAGATAGACCGGACCGTCGAACAGCTTTTCCATGTCGAGGCGCGCGTCGGTGCTGATCTGCTTGAGCTTGGCGCCCTTCTGGCCGATCACCATGGCCTTCTGGGTGTCGCGCTCGACGAGGATCGTCGCGAAGATGCGGCGCAAGCGCCCTTCCTGCTCGAACTTGTCGATCAGCACGGTGCTCGTGTACGGCAGCTCGTCGCCGGTCCAGCGGAACACCTTCTCGCGCAGGATCTCGGCGGCGAGAAAGCGCTCGCTGCGATCGGTCAGGTCGTCTTCGCCGTAGATCGGCTCGCCTTCGGGCAGATACGGCTTGAGCGTTGCGAGCAGGCGCTTGATGTCGTCGGGATCCTTGGCCGAGAGCGGAATGATCTCGCGGAAATCGCGCAGCTTCTGCACTTCCTGGATGAACGGATAGAGCGTGGCCTTGTCGGTCACGCGGTCGATCTTGTTCGCGATCAGGATCGTGGGCGCGTTCGGCGGAATCAGGTCGAGCACCTTCTGGTCGTCGGGACCGAACTTGCCGGCTTCGATCACGAACAGCACGGCGTCGACGGAACTCAGTGTCGAGGTAACGGCGCGGTTCAGCGAGCGGTTCAGCGCGGTGCTGTGGCGCGTCTGGAAGCCGGGCGTGTCGACGAAGATGTACTGCGCGTCGTCGACCGTGTTGATGCCGGTGATGCGATGGCGCGTGGTCTGCGCCTTGCGCGACGTGATGCTGATCTTCTGGCCGACGAGCGCGTTCATCAACGTGGATTTGCCGACGTTCGGACGGCCGACGATCGCGACCATGCCGCAGCGAAAACCGGCAGGAGTGGAAGTGGGAGCGTTCATGATCGGACCGGAGTATGAGAGCGGCGCGCGGACGGTTGAAACGGCGCGCGCACGGGTTGAATCAGTGGCCGGCGTCGGCGGCGCGCACGGGGACCGCGGCGCCCGCTTCGGCGCTGGCGCCCGCGGTGGAGCCGGACGATGTGCTGGACAGCGCGCCCGGCGACGCGTCGTTGCCTGCGCCGGCCGCGCCGGTTGTGCCGCTTGCGCCATTACTGGCCGTACCGTGCTGTCCGCCGTTCTGCTGTGGATCGCGGCCGCGCGCCACACGCGGCGCGATCGACCCGGCGGACGGCACGGAGTCGAATTTATCGGCAGGCTTTTCGGCGTGCTTCTCCGCGGCGGTGCGCTCGGTTTTTTCAGCCGGCTTTTCCGGGGCTTTGTCGCCACCCTTCTCCACGCCACGCTCCTGCACGTGCGCCGCGCGGATCACCGCGAGCGGCGCCGCCAGTACGGTGGCGGCCGCAGCCTCATCGCCTGCCACAGCGGCATGGTGTGCACTCGTGGCCGCCGCACGCTCGCCGCGCGCGCGACGTTCCGGTGTGCGCAGATCGAGTGCGCCCTGCACGCCCGTCACGCCGGGCACGACCTCGGGCTCGGTCTTGGGCGCGCGTGCGCCCTTCGAGCGGCGCGGCTTGGCGACCAGCGCGGGCGCGGCGGCCATCACCTCGTCGAGCGCCTTCTTCGCGGCGGCCTGCTCGGCCGCGCGGCGGCTCGCCCCCGAACCCGACACCTTCACGTCGAGCTTGGGCACCGTGCATTCGACCTCGAACTGCTGATTGTGCGCCGCACCATGCGTGGCGACGACGGTATAGGTCGGCAACGCGATCTTGTGCCCCTGCAGGTACTCCTGCAGCAGCGTCTTGGAATCCTTGCCGAGCGTGCGCGGATCGATGTGATCGAGGATCGGCACGTAGAGGCGCTTGATGACCGTCTGGGCGGCGTCGAAGCCGCCGTCGAGGAAGATTGCGCCGAAGATGGCTTCGAGCGCGTCCGCGAGGATCGACGGGCGCCGAAAGCCCCCGCTGCGCAACTCGCCTTCGCCGAGCCGCAGGCCGTCGGCGATATTGAGGGCCTGAGCGATCTCGTAGAGCGACTGCTGCTTGACCAGATTCGCGCGCACGCGCGAGAGGTCGCCTTCGTCCAGCTTGCTAAAACGTTGGAACAATAGGGCCGCCACCGCGCAATTCAGAACCGAATCACCGAGGAATTCGAGGCGTTCGTTATGCGTGGCACTGTGACTGCGGTGGGTCAAAGCCTGGCGCAACAATTCCGCATTGCGAAATTCGTAGCGCAAACGGCTTTCCAACGGAGATAGGGGCATGGGGAGAGTATAACGCGCCCGCCGCCCCCGGCGAAAACGCGGGGCGGCGGGCGAAAAACCGTGATGAAGCGACGTTACCGCCGGTTCTTCAAGTAGCGTGCGAAGATGCGCTGCGAATCACACACGTGGACGCACACGCATCGACGCGCACGCCATTACTCGAACGAACCGATGCGCTTCAGATTGCTGAAGTTCATCCAGATGAAGAACGCGCGGCCGACGATGTTGGCGTCGGGCACGAAGCCCCAATAGCGGCTGTCCGCGCTGTTGTCGCGGTTATCGCCCATCATGTAGTAGTGACCCGGCGGCACCTTGCAGATCACGCCGCGCGCGTTGTACTGGCAGTTGTCGCGATACGGATAATCTTCGGCGCCCACAATGAACGGCGGCACCGCGGGGTTGTTGAGGATGTTGTTCTTGCGGTCGCCGAGGTCTTCGGTGAACTGCTTCGCGTAGCCGATGCGCTCTTCATCGAAATAATCGGGTTGCGGCGTCTCGGGCACCGGCTTGCCGTTGATCGTGAGCTGCTTGTCCTGATACGCGACCACGTCACCCGGCAAACCGATCACACGCTTGATGTAGTCGACCGACTCGTCCTTCGGATAGCGGAACACCACCACGTCGCCGCGCTCGAGCGGACGGCCCTGGGTGATCTTCGTGTTCGTGATCGGCAGGCGCAGACCGTAGTCGAATTTGTTCACGAGGATGAAGTCGCCCACGACCAGCGTGGGCACCATCGAGCCCGACGGAATCTTGAACGGCTCCACGACGAACGAGCGCACGAGGAACACGATCAGGATGACGGGAAAGAAGCTCGCCGTGTATTCGAGCCACCACGGCTGGCGCAGCTTTTCGTTGCGCAGGTTCTGACGCGTGACGGGCGCGTTCTCGTCGGCGAAGCGCTCACCCACACGCGCCTGCTGCCGGTCGAACTCGGCGACGGCCGCATCGGCGGCGAGGCGCCGGCGCGGCATGAAAACCAGCTTGTCTGCAACCCACGCGATACCCGTCAGCACGACGAGCACAAAAAGAATCAGCGCAAAATTCATGTAGAGATCCGTTGTTCTGGCTTATTTGTCTTCGACACGGAGAATCGCGAGGAATGCCTCTTGCGGAATTTCGACAGAGCCAACCTGCTTCATCCGCTTCTTGCCTTCCTTCTGCTTCTCGAGAAGCTTCTTCTTGCGCGTGATGTCGCCGCCATAGCACTTGGCCAGCACGTTCTTGCGCAGCGCCTTGATGTTCTCGCGCGCGATGATGTGCGCGCCAATGGCCGCCTGGATCGCCACGTCGTACATCTGGCGCGGGATGATCTCACGCATCTTCGCCGCCACTTCGCGGCCGCGGTATTGCGACTGCGAGCGGTGCACGATCACGGACAGCGCATCGACCTTGTCGCCGTTGATCAGCATGTCGACCTTCACGACGTCCGAGCTGCGGTATTCCTTGAACTCGTAGTCCATCGACGCGTAACCGCGCGAGACCGACTTCAGGCGGTCGAAGAAGTCGAGCACGATTTCCGCCATCGGGATTTCGTAGGTGAGCTGCACCTGGCGGCCGTGATACTGCATGTTGATCTGGTTGCCGCGCTTCTGCGTACAGAGCGTGATGACCGAACCCACATAGTCCTGCGGCATGTACAGGTTCACGGTCACGATCGGCTCGCGGATCTCGGCGATCTTCGAGGGCTCCGGCATCTTCGCCGGGTTCTCGACCTTGATCAGGGTGCCGTCGGCCTGCACGACTTCGTACACCACGGTGGGCGCCGTAGTGATGAGGTCCATGTCGAACTCGCGCTCGAGACGCTCCTGCACGATCTCCATGTGCAAAAGACCCAGGAAGCCGCAGCGGAAGCCGAAGCCGAGCGCCTGCGAAACTTCGGGCTCGTACTGGAGCGAAGCGTCGTTGAGCTTGAGCTTTTCGAGCGATTCGCGCAGCGCGTCGTACTGGTTCGCCTCGACCGGATAAAGGCCCGCGAACACCTGCGGCTTCACTTCCTTGAAGCCCGGCAGCGGCGCCGGCGCCGGCTTCGTGGCAAGCGTGACGGTGTCGCCCACCTTGGTCGCGGCGAGCTCCTTGATGCCCGCGATGATGAAGCCCACCTGCCCCGCCGAAAGCTGGTCGAGGTTGCGCGACTTCGGCGAGAACACGCCGACGTGCTCGACCGGGTACTGCGCGCCGGTGGCCATCAGCTTGATCTTGTCCTTCGGACGCAGCGTGCCGTTGACGATGCGCACGAGCATCACCACGCCCACGTAGTTGTCGAACCACGAGTCGATGATGAGCGCCTGCAGCGGCGCTTCCGGGTCGCCCTTGGGCGGCGGCACCTTGGCGATCAGCGATTCGAGCACGTCCTCGACGCCGAGACCGGTCTTCGCGCTGCAGCGCGTGGCGTCGGTGGCGTCGATGCCGATCACGTCCTCGATCTCGGCGATGGCGTTCTCGGGGTTCGCCGCGGGCAGGTCGATCTTGTTGAGCACCGGCACGACTTCGACGCCGAGCTCGATCGCGGTGTAGCAGTTGGCCACCGTCTGCGCCTCGACGCCCTGGCTCGCGTCCACCACGAGCAGCGCGCCCTCGCACGCGGAGAGCGAGCGGCTCACTTCGTACGAGAAGTCGACGTGTCCTGGCGTGTCGATCAGGTTCAGGTTGTAGACCTTGCCGTCACGCGCCTTGTAGCTGAGCGCAGCGGTCTGCGCCTTGATCGTGATGCCGCGCTCGCGCTCGAGATCCATCGAGTCGAGCACCTGCGATTCCATTTCACGGTCGGACAGGCCGCCGCACAGCTGGATGATGCGATCGGCGAGCGTCGACTTGCCATGGTCGATGTGCGCAATGATCGAGAAGTTACGAATATGATCCATTCAGTACCGATCAAGCGAAAAAGGCGCGCCCCAACCATTGCTGGGCACGCCTCGTAAATAGATGAAAAACCGCAGTATTTTAGCCGAAAAGGGGTCCCACGGGCGAACCGTCCTGTGATGTAACGGATGTGTCATGCCCATGGGACGCGTCGGGCGCGATGCCGGGCGGGCGTTTCACGCGCTGCCCGACGGGGGCGGCAGCACGCTTTGCGCACCCGCCACCTCCGGCACTTCGGCGCTCGAGCCCAGCGCGGCGCGCGCGCGCGCCTCGTCTAGCCGGTAGTGGCACAGCTCGACGCCGTCGCATACCAGCACCGGCACGAGCTCGTCGTAGCGCGCCTGCAGCGCGGGGTCGGAGTCGACATCGATCACCTCGATGCGCGCCCCCGCCGCCGCGGCCAGCGGCTCCAGCGCCGCGCGCATCTCCTCGCACAGATGGCACCACGCGCGGCCATACAGGACGAGATGCGCGCCCGCGCGCGGCTCGGTGGCGGTCGATGTCCGCGCAGGGGCGCCCATCGTACTTACTTCTGCCCCGAATTGCGCGGGCGCAGCGGCACGAACTGCGTGTTCTCGCCACGGCGCACGAGGATCGCCACCATCTTCTGCGGGTCCAGGCGCGATGCGAGATCCTGGAACTGCTTGGCGCTCGTGATGTCCGTGTCGCCCACCCGCAGGATGATGTCGCCCTTTTGCAAACCGGCGCGCGCGGCCGGGCCGTCCACCGAATCCACCATCACGCCGCCCTTGATCTTGAGCTGGCTCAGCTGGTCAGCGGAAAGGTCCGTCACCGAAAGGCCCAGTGCATTCGACGGGCGCGGCTTGGGCTCCGGCGCCTTCTGCTGGTCGGCCTTCGCGCTCTTGTCCGACTGCATCTCGGCAATCGTGATCGGCAGATCGCGCGTCGTGCCCTTGCGCCAGATCGTGATGGTCGCCTTGGTGCCCGGCTTGGTGTCGCCCACCATGCGCGGCAGGTCGGTGGCCGCATCGACCGTCTGGCCGTTGAACTTCTGGATGATGTCGCCGGGCTGGATGCCCGCCTTGTCGGCCGGACCGCCCGGCTCGACGCTCGACACCAGCGCGCCCTGCGCCTTCGGCAGACCGAGCGAATCGGCCACGTCCTTGGTCACCTCGCCGATCGCCACGGCAATCCGGCCGCGCGTGACCTTGCCCGTGGCCTTGAGCTGATCGGCCACGCGCATCGCCTCGTCGATCGGAATCGCGAACGAGATGCCCATGAAGCCGCCGGTGCGGCTATAGATCTGCGAGTTGATGCCGATCACCTCGCCCTGCATGTTGATGAGCGGGCCGCCCGAGTTGCCGGGATTCACGGCCACGTCGGTCTGGATGAACGGCAGATAGTCGCCCGTGTCGCGGCCCTTCGCGCTCACGATGCCGGCGGTCACGGTGTTCTCGAGGCCGAACGGCGAGCCGATCGCCACGACCCACTCGCCCACGCGCACCTTGTTAGAGTCCCCGATCGTGATGGCCGGCAGGTTGGTCGCCTGGATCTTCACGACTGCCACGTCGGTACGGTCGTCCACCCCGATCAGCTTGGCCTTGAACTCGCGCTTGTCGGTGAGCGTGACGTAAATGCTGTCCGCGTCGTCGACCACGTGTGCGTTGGTCATCACGTAGCCGTCGCTCGTCATGATGAAGCCCGAGCCCACGCCGCTGCTCTGTTCGGTATCGTTGCCGCTGTCCGGCCCGGAGTCCTGTCCCCCGCCTTGACCGCCGCCCTGGTCGCCGCCTTGACCGCCGTGTGGCGACTGGTCGCCGCCCTGCGGCCCTTGCGGGAGCGGGATGCCGAAGAAGCGGCGGAAGAATTCCGACATGTCGCCGTTGTCCATCCCCGGCGGCAGCCCGCGCTGCGAGAGCGTCACGCGCGTGGTGGTGCGGATGTTGACGACGGAGGGCCCCACCTTGTCCACGAGATCGGTGAAGTCCGGCAGATTGGCGGCAGGCGCCGCCGATGCCGTGTGCGGGGCGAACGGCAGGCACGCCGCCACCACCGCGGCCGCGAAGAATTTGCGCAGCGGGAGGATCGTCATATCGAAATCGGCCGTAGCGTAGAAGTTACTTGGGAGGCTTGTATTCTATGGCAGACGCGAATTGCTGCAACGTGATCTGGGGCACCTCGCCGAGCAAGGTGATCCAGTAATCCCCGCTGCGCTTCACGAGCACGTGGGTTGCGCCGCTGCTACCCGAGCCTTCCTTGCGGCTATTGTGCTCGACGGGCTCGACAAAGACGGAGATGGCCGACAGTCCATCGGAGAACACGGCCTGATCGACGGGAATGGGCGGATCGTTGGCGTCGCGCGCGGCCATCGGGCGGCGCAGTTCGCGGATCTTGCGAAAGCCCGGCACGGTCTGCGCGAAGGTCCAGCCCTGGGCCTCCATGTCGACCGGCTGCAGCGGCGGACGCACGACCGTCCAGCCGGCGGTGTTACGCATGGCGGCGGCGATCGGCGCCTTGTCCACCGGCACGCCGATGCTCACCTGCGTGAAGGAGAGTTGCTGGAGCACCTGGCCATTTGACGGGTCGAGCGTCTGCGCGCGCAGCAGCAGACCCGTCTTCGCGTCGGCCCACAGCTTGTAGGCAAAGCGGTAGGCGTCCTTCGGATCGAGTTCGATCACCTGGCTGTCGATGCCGGCCACGCGGTCGTTGCCGAGCATCTTCGGATCGTAGACGGCGAGCACCTGCTCACCGCTCGTGGAGAGCAGCGCCGGGAACGCCTCCTTGTTCTGGCGCTTTTCGACGACGCACAGCTTGCGCTCGGGCACGAACGTGTAGAGGTCGTCGTTATGGCGCAGCATCTTGCGCGGCTTGCCATCGAGGCTCTCGAGCTGCTCGTATTCGCCGTCGTTCTTCGTGGCGTAGTGCGTGATGCGCGAGGACTGCACGAAGGCACCGCGCTGATAAACGAAGGTGCCCGTGTAGTTCAGCTGCTGTGCGGCCTGCTGAATGCGGTCGAGCCACTGCGCGGCGCTCTGGCGTGTGGCCGGGTCGGTGGCCGACGCGCCTTGCGCGTGTGCGTGCGTGGCGGCAGACAGCGCGGTGAACATTACGGCCGCACAACACAGTAGTGCCGGCAGCCGCCCCCAGAATGTCGTTTTATTCAACCGCGCTATCTGCATCAGACTTATTGGCCTTGCGTGGTAAGGGCAGCGGAGCGGATGTACGGCATCGAATCCGACATGACCGGTTGCTGCGCGAACTGCTGGTGCGCCTCGAGATATTCGTCCAGGCGCGCGTCGCGGATGATGTTGCCGTCTTGCACGGCAGCCGCCTGCACCGGTGCCGTATTCATGGCCACACGCTGGACGTTGTCGCCGGCGGGCTGCACCGAAGCGATCTGCGGCGCGCCGGCCATGCCGACACCGCGCATCTGCGGCATGACGATCCACGTGAGCGTGGCGGCCGCGGCGGCCACGGCCAGCGAAGGCACGACGCGGCGGCGCAACGCCAGGATGCGCGAGACGCGGCCGTTATGCGTGGCGGCCTGGCCAGACGCCGCAGGCAACGCCGCCGGCGCCAGCACGTGCGGCTCGGCCTCGAAGCGTGCCGCGAAACCCGCCATGAACGACTGGCTCGCGGCCGGGCTCATCGCCAGGTCGTCCGAGCGCAGCACGTCGCCGATCAGGTGATAGCTCGACCAGGCCATGCGGCCTTCTTGATCGAGCCCAGAAAAAATAGTGTTCAGATGCTGTTCATCGCCGGCCATTTCGCCGTCGACGAAGGCGGACAGTTGCTCGCCGCGCGAGCTTGACACCGATTGCATCGAAACCGACCCCATGATGCTCCCCATTTTCTTACAGAGCGCCGTAGTGACACACACCCACATTCTGGTGGATTGCGTCCGTGCCCGGCGCGAGACTGGCCAGTTACCAGCGCTTGCCTTCCGGTGTGTCCAGCAGCGGACGCAATTTTGCCGCAATGGCTTCGCGAGCGCGGAAAATTCTCGATCTGACGGTGCCGATCGGGCAACCCATCATTTCGGCGATTTCCTCGTAGCTCAACCCCTCAATTTCACGAAGAGTAATGGCGGTGCGCAACTCTTCCGGTAAAACCGCCATCGCAGCATTGACCGTCTCTGCGATCTGCTTGCTCATCAACATCGACTCTGGCGTGTTGATATCCCTTAGTTGATCGGCGTCCGAGAAAGTTTCCGCTTCTTCAGCATCCGCTTCGGTAGATGTGGGGGCGCGTCTTCCCTGGGTCGCAAGGTAGTTCTTCGCCGTATTGACGGCAATTCGGTACAACCACGTATAGAAAGCGGATTCGCCACGAAATTGCGGCAGTGCCCGATACGCCTTGATGAAGGCATCCTGGGCCACGTCCTCGACCTCCGCGGGGTCCCGCACGAGGCGCGAGATCAGGCGGATGATCTTGCGGTGGTACTTGGAGACCAGCAGTTCGAACGCGGCCTTGTCGCCTTTTTGCACGCGTTCGACCAGCACCTGGTCGATTTCTTTTTCGCTCACCTGAAAAATCCGTTAGCTCATGGAAGTGGACGCGGGGGCACCATTGTAGCGTTACCGCCACGGTGCCACGTTATGCGCGTAACAGTCGTTACAGTCGTTACAGCGCTCTGGCAAGCGTAGGACGCACTTAGTTGGGGGCGACGCGGCGAAAGACAATGCGGGCGATGCCGGCAATGAGGAGAAATGCGGGTACGCGAAGCGCCGCGCAGGCGCATTGGCGCGATACGGCAGTCGCGCTTATCGGCCGGACGCGCCGCGGGCGCTCACGGCGAGGATGCGGAACGTCTCGGCGTCGAGGGAATCGGCGGCCACGAGCAAGGTCTTGCGGCGCCCGCCCGCCTCCACCACGAGCGCAAGCAGCGCCGCGCCCCACTGCGCGGCGCCGACGAGGCGCCCATCGACGAGACAGGCACCCGTGCGCGCAATGGCGGCGAAGCGATCGGTCCCGATTTCGATGAAAGCCGGCTGCGCGCGGCGCCAAGCCTGGAAAGCGAGCAGCCCGGCCGCGCCCAGTGCGAGCGTTGGCGGCAATGCGCGCCATCCGCCAAGCCAGGGCGAGAGCGTCGTAAAAAATGCTGCAGCGGCAATCAGGACGCCCGCGAGAAGCAGCGCCTGCAACGCCCGGGACGGGCGCAGGGCAACGCGCGGCGCATGCACGCGCCGCGCATCGGAAAGGGGGTGGCGGCCGGCCGGCGCGTCCAACTGCGCCGGCGCGGCCACTGTGTCGCGCGTAGCGATCACGTTCGGCTTAACGCCTGAATGCGGCTCAAGCGTGGCGCTTGAAAACCAGCGTGCCGTTCGTGCCGCCGAAGCCGAACGAGTTCTTCAGCGCGACGTCGATCTTCATGTCCCGCGCGGTGTTCGCGCAGTAGTCCAGGTCGCATGCCGGATCCTGGTTGAAGATGTTGATCGTCGGCGGCGACACCTGGTTGTGCACGGCGAGCACCGTGAACACCGACTCGAGGCCGCCCGCGCCGCCCAGCAAGTGGCCGGTCATCGACTTGGTCGAATTCACGACGATGTCCTTCGCGTGGTCGCCGAACGCGCGCTTGATCGCGGTGGTTTCCGCGATGTCGCCCAGCGGCGTCGACGTGCCGTGCGCGCTGACCCAGTCCACTTCGCTCGGGTTCACGCCCGCGTTGCGCATCGCGTACTGCATACAGCGGCGCGCGCCGTCGCCGTCTTCGAGCGGTGCGGTCATGTGATACGCATCGCCGCTCATGCCGTAGCCGCCGACTTCCGCGTAGATCTTCGCGCCGCGCTTCTTCGCGTGCTCGTACTCTTCGAGGATCATCACGCCGGCGCCCTCGCCCAGCACGAAGCCGTCGCGGTCCTTGTCCCACGGACGGCTTGCCGTTGCCGGGTCGTCGTTGCGCTGCGAGAGCGCGCGCGCCGCCGCGAAGCCGCCGATGCCGAGCGGCGAAACGGTCGATTCCGCGCCGCCCGCGATCATCACGTCGGCGTCGCCGTACTCGATCAGGCGCGAGGCTTCACCAATGCAGTGCAGGCCGGTCGTGCAGGCCGTGACCATGGCGAGGTTCGGGCCTTTGATGCCGTACTTGATCGACAGGTGGCCGGAGATCATGTTGATGATCGAGGCCGGCACGAAGAACGGCGAAATCCGGCGCGGACCGCGATTGAGCAACTCGGTCTGCGTGACTTCGATCATGGGCAGGCCACCGATGCCCGAGCCCACCACCACGCCCACGCGCTCGGCATTCTCTTCGGTGATCTCGAAGCCGCTGTCCTGCATCGCCTGGATACCCGCGGCAATGCCGTAATGGATGAACGTATCCATATGGCGCGCTTCTTTCGCCGGCATGTAATCTTCGACGTTGAAACCTTTCACTTCGCCGGCAAAGCGGGTCGAGAAGTTCGTAGCGTCGAACTTCGTGATGTTGGCGATGCCGGACTTCCCGGCGACCAGATTGGCCCACCCGTCGGCAACATTATTGCCAACAGGCGAAATCAGCCCCAGGCCTGTAACAACAACTCGACGGCGGCTCACGGTAACCCCTTTTCCATAGATGACAAAACAAAAGCCACAGAGGCCACAGGAAATGCTCCTGTGAGCCCTGTGGCTAGTTGACCGGCAGATGTCCCGCAGCGGTTGCGGGGCGTTCGCGGTTTCACGGGCAAGCGTCCTCGCGGGCCGCTAGCGTGCAACTTGTACGCGCGTCGGCCCGGGCAGGAAGATGGCGCTTTAGGCCTTGACGTTCGCGCGAGCGTAGTCGATCGCTTGCTGAACCGTCGTGATCTTCTCGGCTTCCTCGTCGGGGATTTCCATGCCGAATTCGTCTTCGAGGGCCATCACCAGTTCCACGGTGTCGAGCGAGTCTGCGCCCAGATCGTTCACGAACGAAGCTTCGTTCTTGATTTCAGCTTCGGCGACGCCCAGTTGCTCGGCGACGATCTTCTTGACGCGCTGTTCGATGTTGTCCATTACCCCTCCAAGGGAAAAAAGTCAGTTCATAAATGCGAGTGCGCGCATTTTATCAGGTTTGACCTGGCAGAAAAGCGGCGCTCGCTGTTCCGGAACGGCTATTCGCGAGAGCGCCTGGCGAGATTATTCGCACAGGTGCATCAAGGCGCGGATAGTACCTGAATCCGGTTAAGACATATACATCCCGCCATTTACGTGCAACGTCGTGCCCGTGATATAGCCTGCCTGCGGCGAGGCGAGAAAGACGACCGCGTGCGCGATGTCTTCCGGGCTGCCGAGGCGCCCCAGCGGAATCTGCTGCTTGAGCGCCGCCTGCTGCTCGGCGGGCAGATCCTTGGTCATGTCGGTGTCGATGAAGCCCGGCGCCACGCAGTTCACCGTGATGCCGCGGCTGCCGATCTCGCGCGCGAGCGCGCGCGTCATGCCCGCGACGCCGGCCTTGGCCGCCGCGTAGTTGGCCTGGCCCGGGTTGCCCGAGGAGCCGACCACCGAAGTGATGTTGATGATGCGGCCGGTGCGCGCCTTCATCATCGGGCGCAGCACGGCGCGCGAGAGGCGGAACACCGACTTCAGGTTGGTGTCGATCACCGCATCCCACTCGTCGTCCTTCATGCGCATCGCCAGGTTGTCCTGCGTGATGCCGGCATTGTTGACGAGGATCGCGAGGCCGCCGAACTCCTTGACCGTGGCGTCGATGAGCGCTTCGGCCGCAGCCGCGTCGTTGACGTTGAGCACCGCGCCGCGGCCCTTCACACCGGCCTCTTCGAAGGCTGCGGTGATGGCCTGCGCGCCGGCTTCGCTCGTTGCCGTGCCGATCACCGTCGCGCCCTGGCGCGCCAGTTCGAGCGCGATCGCCCGGCCGATGCCGCGCGATGCGCCGGTCACGATCGCGGCTTGATTGTCGAGAGTCTTTTCCATCGTTCGAATCCGTTGCGTTTGATGCTTGTCGATGCTGCGGCTCAGGCCTTGAGCAGCGCGAGCGCTTCCTCGAGCGACTTCGGATCGGCCACCGAGGCGCCGGTCAGATTGCCGTCGATACGCTTGGTGAGGCCCGCGAGCACCTTGCCGGGGCCGCATTCGACCACGTGCGTCGCGCCCTGCGCGGCAATCGCCTTCACGCACTCGACCCAGCGCACCGGGCCCGCGGCCTGACGCACCAGCGCATCGCGGATCTTCGCGGGATCGGTTTCGAAAGCCACGTCCACATTGTTCACGACCGGGATCTGCGGTGCGTTGAGCGTGACGTTCGCGAGGTACTCGCGCAGCTGGTCCGAAGCGGGCTTGAGCAGCGACGAGTGGAACGGCGCCGAAACCGGCAGCGGCAGCGCGCGCTTGGCGCCCTTGCCCTTGGCGATCTCGCAGGCTTTCTCGACGGCGCCCTTGTGGCCCGCGATCACGACCTGTGCCGGCGCGTTGAAGTTCACGGCTTCGACCACGCCGCCGCTTTCGGCTGCTGCTTCGGCACACACGGCACGCACGGTGTCGTCGTCGAGGCCGAGCACGGCGGCCATGCCGCCCTCGCCCACCGGCACCGCGCTTTGCATCGCCTGCGCACGGAAGCGCACGAGCGGCACGGCGTCGCGGAACGCGAGCACGCCTGCGGCCACGAGCGCCGTGTATTCGCCAAGGCTATGGCCCGCGACGATCGCCGGGGCCGGACCGCCCGCCGCTTGCCACGCGCGATAGACGGCGTAGGCGGCGGTGAGCATGACCGGCTGCGTGTTGGTGGTGAGATTGAGTTCTTCGGCTGGGCCTTCGGCGATCAGCTTGCCGAGGTCCTGGTTCAGCGCGTCGGACGCTTCCTTGAGCGTCTCGCGCACGATGGCGTTATCGCCAAAGGCGTCGAGCATGCCGACGGCCTGCGAGCCTTGTCCGGGAAAAACGAACGCGAATTTCATAACGTCCCCAATATTCGATCAAAACGGATGGGCGATGCGCTCCGATGGACCGCTCTCGAGCCGCGCACGTCGCGCGCGCGGCCTTTGAATGCGGGAGCGCGAAAACCCCTTCCAGGGTCGGGTCAGAAGCGGATGACGGAGGCGCCCCAGGTAAAGCCGCCGCCGACGCCTTCGATCAGCACGTTGTGGCCGCGCTTGATACGGCCGTCGCGCACCGCGACGTCGAGCGCGAGCGGAATCGAAGCCGCCGAGGTATTGCCGTGCTCGCCCACGGTGACCACCATGCGCTCGGCGGGCAGGCCGAGCTTGCGGCAGGTGCCTTGCATGATGCGGATGTTGGCCTGGTGCGGGATCAGCCAGTCGACCTGGTCGGCGGTGAGCTGCGCCTTTTCGAGCGCCTCGATCGCGACCTTTTCAAGCACGTTCACGGCGAGCTTGAACACGGCCTGGCCGTCCATATGCAGGAACGCGTTGCCGGCGATCACGCCGCCGTTCACGTTGCCCGGCGTGCAGAGGATGTGCGCGTAGCTGCCGTCGGCATGCAGCGCGCTCGAGAGCACGCCCGGTTCATCGGAAGCCTGCAGCACGATCGCGCCCGCGCCATCGCCGAACAGCACGCAGGTCGTGCGGTCCTTGAAGTCGAGAATACGCGAGAAGGTTTCCGCGCCCACCACGAGCGCTGTCTTGTGCTGGCCGCTGCGAATCAGGCTGTCGGCCACCGAAACGCCGTACGCGAAGCCCGAGCAGACGGCCTGCACGTCGAACGCCGCGCCGTGATTACGGATGCCGAGCTTGTTCTGCAGCAAGCAGGCGGTGCTCGGAAACACGAAATCGGGAGTGGAAGTGGCGACAATGATGAGATCGATCGATTGCGGGTCGACGTCGGCAGCGGCGATCGCGCGCTGCGAAGCGGCAAGCGCCAGATCGCTGGTCGTGACGTCGGGCGCCGCGAAATGGCGCGCGTGAATGCCCGTGCGGGCGACGATCCACTCGTCGCTCGTCTCGACGCCTTGTGCGGCAAGCCGTTCGGCCAGGTCCTGATTGGTGACGCGCTCGGGCGGAAGGAAACTGCCCGTGCCGAGCACGCGGGAATAGAGAGTCGATTGAGCCATTATGCCTTCGAGGATGATGCGGCGCCGGGCGGCAAACCGCCCGCCGTCTGACCGGGTGAGCTCGCGGATGGACTCGCGGACGGCTCCTCGGGAGCCCTTGCGGCGGCACTGTTCTGGCCGCCGGCCGCCTGTTCGAGTGAACTGGCGTTTTCTTCCATGGCGCGCGCGAGACGCTCCAGCACGCCATTTTTGACGGCATCATACCCGCGTTTGATCGCCCACTCAAACGCATAGGCGTCGGCGGAGCCATGGCTCTTGAAGACGAGGCTCTTCAGGCCGAGCAGCGCGGCGCCGTTGTACTGGCGGTGATCGACGCGCTTCTTGAAGCGCATCAGCACCGGCAGCGCGGTGATCGCCATGAGCTTCGTGAGCCACGAGCGGCCGAACTCTTCCTTGATCATGTCGTTGAGCATCTGCGCGAGGCCCTCCGACGTTTTCAGCGCGACATTCCCGACGAAACCGTCACAGACGATGACGTCGACGGTGCCCTTGTAAATGTCGTTGCCTTCCACGTTGCCGCGGAAGTTCAGCGTGCTCGCGCGCAGCAGTTCGCCCGCGCGCTTGATGGTCTCGTTGCCCTTGATGACTTCTTCGCCGATATTCAGGAGCCCGATGGTCGGGCGCTCCTTGCCTTCGAGCGCGGCAACGAGGGCGTGGCCCATCTCGGCGAATTGCAGCAGGTGCTGAGGTTCGCAATCGACGTTCGCGCCGAGGTCGAGCATCGTCGTGTAGCCGCGCGGATTGGGCAGCGCGAACGCGATGGCCGGCCTCTCGATGCCGGGCAGCGTCTTGAGCACGTAGCGCGAGACGGCCATGAGCGCGCCGGTGTTGCCGGCCGAGACGCAGGCCTGCGCCTCGCCCTCTTTCACGCGGTTGAGCGCGACGCGCATCGACGAGTCTTTCTTCTTGCGAAGGGCGACTTCGACCGGATCGTCCATTTCGACGACCTCGGTGGCGGGAACGACGGAAAGTGCGGGGAGGTCCAGCGCCTTCAGCTTCTTGAGCTGGGCGCGGATCGCCGTCTCGATGCCCACCAGTTGCAGTCGCGCGTCGGGATGCGAGCGGACGAAATTGACTGCGGCAGGGACCGTTACGGACGGACCGTGGTCGCCTCCCATGCAATCTATCGTGAGCGTAACAGTCATGGAATGCGACGGATTTCAGGCACAAAAAAGCGGCAGTTGAATGCCGCCTTTTTTGCCGAGCCGAAAAATTGTCAAGCGAACAGAATCGCCATGTGCGGCGCTGCCTGGAGACCCGTTTCCGGGTTGCCGCGCCGCACGCTGGAACGATTAGTCGTTCTTGGTCTTGACGACTTTCTTGCCGCGGTAGTAGCCGTTCGGGCTGATGTGGTGACGCAGATGCACTTCACCCGTGCTCGGCTCGACGGCCAGCGGTGCGCCCGTGAGGAAATCGTGCGAGCGGTGCATACCGCGCTTCGACGGCGACTTCTTGTTTTGTTGAACTGCCATGATAACTCCTGAAAATTTTCCGAATTCTAACACAGCCCGATCCGGCCGCCGCCACCCTTGGGGGATAGCCGGACTCCGGGACTGGGCCCACGAATTGATACTGCACGCCACCTGCAGCCACTCAGTAAAAACTCAGTGCTTGCTGCCGGGACCGTCCTTCTTGAGCGATTCGAGCGCCGCAAACGGGTTGACGCGCTCTTCCGGCTCGATTTCCTGCTCCGGCACGTCGTCGACGGAATCCACGCCTTCCGCGCCGTCGGCACCCGAGGCAAGGCTTTCGTGAATTTCCGGACAAACTTCGTGCTTCGGCACGAGCGGCAGCGAGAGCAACAACTCCTCTTCGATCAAGTCGACGAGATCGAAATGGCGCGAGCCCACAATCACATCGAATTCATCGTCGTCGAGCGGGAACTCGTCCGCCTCTTCTTCCGTCTGGACGATGCGGAAGACGGTGTCTGCGTGGAACGCCTGCTCGTAGGGAGCGAGGCAACGCTGACACGTAAGCCATGCGCCACCGTGAATCGCGAGCCGCAGATACGGCTGCGGCCCCTCGGTGCCGTCGTCCTGCAATTCTTGTTGCTTGAAGCCTTCGGCCTGCCACGTGAACGCGGTGTCGCGATCTGGCGCCTCGGCCGGGACTTCGTTTAGCATGCGCGGCAGCTGCGAGAGACGCACCGTGCCCGAGGCACTGCGGCCGCTACGCGCGAATTCGAAGATATCGAGATCGCGCGGATTGAGTGCGCTCTTGTCCTGCGCGCCCTTTTCCAATGCGGCGCCGGCAGGCTTGCCAGGATGTTCGGTCATTGCGCTCTCCTGCTCCAGAAGTACGGCCTGCAGACCATGGCAGGCAGTGAAAAAGCCAGACCATGCTGCCGAGCTGCATTCTTGATCTACCCGCTTGCAGCACCTGCTTCAATCGGCTCCGGTACGCTCAGGTACGCCGAGCTACGGATTCCCGCCCTCTCATTAATACACGTGTTTCAGACGTCGACCAAAGGCGTTGACCAGCGCTTACTCAAGACGCGCGAAGCGAGCGTACCGATGAAAAGCCCAAAATCATAACGTCTTTATCTTTGCGAGTCAAACACTTAAGCTCACGCTCGCAAGCCTCTGTGCAGCTTGAGTATTTCGGCAAATGCGTCGGCAAGAGCGTTGGCAAAATCATCGGCAGGCCGGACGGGGCGCATGAAATCCGCCCCCGTTTTTAACCGCGCCTGCTGCGAAAGCGATTGCCGAATGCCTTGCCCCCGAGCCGCCGCCCTACGACCCATTCTCACGATCCAACCATCATGCAGGATACCGCCGCACCTGTCCCACCGACGGGCCGCCCCGCGCTGATTCTCGCCTCCAGTTCGCGCTACCGCCGCGAGTTGCTCGAGCGCCTGCGCATTCCTTTCGACACCGCCGTGCCCGCCATCGACGAAACGCCGCAGCCCGGCGAAACGCCCGAAGCCACGGCGCTGCGTCTCGCCGAAGCCAAGGCCCGTGCCGTGGCCGCCGCCCTGCCGGCCGGCGCCGGGCGCGCGCTCGTGATCGGCTCCGACCAGGTGGCGACCTTCGACGGCCACCAGATCGGCAAACCGGGCACGCACGAGCGCGCGCTCGAACAACTGCGCGCCATGCGCGGGCGCGAAGTGTTGTTCCATAGTGCGCTCAGTCTGCTCGACACCGCTACTGGCCAAACGGATACCGTCGATGTCGTGACCAAAGTCCGCTTTCGCGACCTCCCCGACGCCGCGCTCGACGCCTATCTGCGCGCCGAACAGCCCTACGACTGTGCGGGCAGCGCGAAATCGGAGGGGCTTGGCATCGCGCTGCTCGAAGCGATCGAGTCCGACGACCCCACCGCCCTGATCGGCCTGCCGCTCATCGCGCTCACGCGCATGCTGCTCGCCGCCGGCTATCCGCTACTGGCGCCGCAGGAGGCTCAGCCATGACCACGGGCACGCTCTACCTGATCCCGAATACGCTCGGCGAAGGCGACGACGCCGCGCTCGCCGCCGTCCTGCCCGCGCCCGTGCGCGAGCGCGCGGGCACCCTGGCAAGCTATATCGGCGAAAACGCCAAGACCACGCGCGCGTTCCTGAAGCGCGTCGGCACCACGCGGCCAATCCAGGAGATCGAGATTCGCGAGCTCAACGTCAACACGCCTGCGGGCGAGATCGACAAGCTGCTCGCGCCGCTCCTGGCCGGCATCGACACGGGGCTCGTCTCCGAAGCCGGCGTGCCCGCCGTGGCCGATCCTGGCGCCCTGCTGGTGCGGCGCGCGCACGAGCGCGGCATCAAGGTCGTGCCGCTGGTCGGGCCGAGCTCGATCCTGCTCGCGCTGATGGCCTCGGGCCTGAACGGCCAGAGCTTCGCGTTCCACGGCTACCTGCCCGTCGACGCGAACGAGCGCGCGAAGAAGCTGCGCGAGCTCGAGCAGACCTCCCGCAAGGCGAAGCAGACGCAGATCTTCATCGAAACGCCCTATCGCAACCGCACCTTGCTCGACGCGCTGCTCGCGTCCTGCGCGCCTTCCACGCTCGTGTGCGTGGCCGTCGACCTCACGCTGCCCACCGAGACGATCGTGAGCCGTGCCGTGTCCGAATGGAAGAAGAAAGCGGCGCCCGAGTTGCACAAACGGCCCGCGATCTTCCTGATGCTGGCTAACTGAGCGCGCATGGGCGCTTGATCGAGTGCACGCCTGCTGAAAACGCAACGGCCGCTGTGTATCAGACAGCGGCCGTTTTTACGTCGGCATGAGCCCCAACGCGGCGGATCAGCGCAGCGAGACCTCCCCGCCCGAGATCAGCGAATGCACGGCCGCCGAGCCGATGCTCGCGCCGAAGCGCTTCGCCACGCGGTCGGTGATGCCCTGCTTGACCGTGTAGTCGATGATGTCCGGCGCCTTGATGACTTCGCGCGCCACGTAGTCGTTGTCGCCGAAGCCGTCGGCGAGGCCGAGCTCGACGCTCTTCTGGCCGGTCCAGAAGAGGCCCGAGAAGACGTCCGGCGAGTCCTTCAGGCGCTGGCCGCGGCCCGCCTTCACGGCGTCGATGAACTGCTGGTGGATCTGGTCGAGCATCTCCTGCGCATGCGCGTCCATCTTCGGCGTGTCGGGTGAGAACGGGTCGTAGAAGCCCTTGTTCTCGCCCGAGGTGCGCAGGCGGCGCTGGATGCCGAGCTTGTCCATCAGGCCCGTGAAGCCGAAGCCGTCCATCAGCACGCCGATGGAGCCGACAATGCTGGCCTTGTTGACATAGATCTTGTCGGCCGCGGCGGCGACGTAATAGCCGCCCGAGGCGCACATGTCGCCCACCACCACGTAAAGCGGAATGGCCGGGTATTTCTTGCGCAGCCGGTGGATCTCGTCGTTGATGATGCCGGCCTGCACCGGCGAGCCGCCGGGGCTGTCGATGTGCAGGATCACGCCAGCGGTGCCGTCGTCGTCGAAGGCGCTGTCGAGCGCGCTGTTGATGTCGTCGGCGTTGGCTTGCGTATCCGACGAAATCTCGCCGTCGAGCGTGACGAGCGCCGTGTGGCGGCCGCCGCTGTCCACGCGCGCGCCGGAAAGATCGAGGAGGCTCCACGCGATCACCGCCAGCACCGCAAGAAACGCGAAGCGGAAGAAGATCCTCCAGCGCCGCGCCGCGCGCTGCTCGTTGATCGCGGCTAGCGCAATGCGCTCGAGCGCCTCGCGCTCCCAGCCGGGCTTGCCACCGTCGGCGCCTGAGGCGCTGCCGGACTTCCCGGCGGGCGCGGGACGCGCCGGCTCGTTGGGCTCAGGGGTCAGATTGTCGGACATGCGTGGGCAATGAAGATCAGGATGGGGTCGGACTCAAATCGTCGTCCGGCAACCAGAATACCGCACGGCCCTCGGGCGTGTCGCGTTCCTCGACACGCACAGCACGCAGCCGCGCGCCGCGGCACGGGCCGCCCACGCACTTGCCCGTGTCGGGCTGATAGATCGCGCCGTGCGTCGCGCACATGATGTAGAGCCCCGACGACTCGAAGAACTGCCCTTCGACCCAGTCGAGCTCCATCGGCACATGCGCGCAACGGTTCAGGTAACCGTACACCTCGCCGCCGTACCGCACGAAGAACACCACGGCGTCGCCACCCACGTAAGTCGCGTTCATGCGCTGGCCGGCGCCGCCCTCGATGAGCTCGTCGGCGGCGCACACGCGCACGGGGGCATGCTGCGCCGTCGCATTCGTCTGCGGGTGCGCGCTCATGCGTGCTCCCTCAGCCAGGTGGCGAGCGCCGCCACGTCCGGCGCGATATAGCGCGGCGCGAGCACCTCCAGCGCACCCGGCGAATGGGCGCCGTAGGCCACGCCCACGCCTGCCGCGCCGGCGTTCGCGGCCATCTGCAGATCGTGGGTCGTGTCGCCGATCATCACCGTGCGGTTAAGATCCTGCCCCAATTCGCGCGTGAGTTCCTGCAGCATGGCCGGATGCGGCTTCGAGAAGGTCTCGTCGGCGCAGCGCGTGCCGTCGAACAGGCTCGTGAGCCTGGCTTCGGCGAGCGCGCGGTTCAGCCCGACCCGGCTCTTGCCGGTCGCCACCGCCAGCAGATAGCCCGTGTCGCGCAGTTCGGCGAGCATCTCGCGCACGCCCGAGAACAGCTCGGTTTGCTGATCCTTCAGCAGGTAATGGATGCGGTAGCGCTCCACGAGGCGCGGATAGTCGGCGGGATCGAGCGTGGGCGCGGCAATCTGCAGCGCCTCGCGCAAACCCAGGCCGATCACGTAGCTCGCGGCCTCGTCGCCGGGCACAGGCAGCCCCAGGTCGCGGCATGCGGCCTGGATGCTGCGCGTAATGTGGGCGGTCGAGTCCATCAGCGTGCCGTCCCAGTCGAACACAATCAGGTCAAATTGCTCTCGGGCCATGCGGTCCTTCTCCAAACACTGTTGTTCTTGAGTCCGGCTTGCTCCCCGGTTCATTGTGGCGCCGCTCGCGACGTACGTGGCGGCGCCGGGCGTGTTGTCCAGCGTAACGCCGCGCGCCGCTTCGATCAGCGCTTCGCCGTGCCCTCATTCGGGTTGCGCGGCGGCGTGGCCTTCGCCTTCCCCCGTCGCTTCGCGCTGCGCGCGCAGCTCGCCGACGAAGCGGCGCAGCTCGGGCGGCAGCGGCGCCTCGAATTGCAGCGGCGCGCCCGTGATCGGGTGCGTGAGCTTGAGCCGGTGCGCATGCAGGAACATGCGCTTGACGCCGGGATTCGCGCCGTTGCGCGCGAGCGCCTTGTTGAGCGCGAAGTCGCCGTACTTGGCGTCGCCGATGATCGGCAGGCCCAGATGGGCCAGGTGCACGCGGATCTGATGCGTGCGGCCGGTCTTGAGCTCGGCCTCGACGAGCGCGTAGCCGGGCCAGCGCTCGACGAGATTGAACACCGTATGCGACGGCAGCCCGTCGGGCTGCACGCGCACGCGGCGCTCGCCTTCCGGGGTCAGATACTTATGGAGCGGCTCCTTGACGGCGCGCCGGCGCCCCCAGTCGCTCGCCCATTCCCCGTGGACGCACGCGTAATAGCGCTTGTCCGTCTTGTTCTCGCGCATCTGCTCGTGCAGGCCGACCAGCGCCGAGCGCTTCTTCGCGAGCATCAGCACGCCGGAAGTCTCGCGGTCGAGCCGGTGCACGAGCTCGAGAAATTTGGCGTGCGGCCGCGCCTCGCGCAACTGCTCGATCACGCCGAAAGCCACCCCGCTGCCGCCATGCACGGCCACGCCAGCGGGCTTGTCGATGACGAGCAGTGCATCGTCCTCGTACAGCACGCTGAATTCCGCCGCGGGCACGCTCGCCGCGCCCGCGGGCTCGCTCGGCTGCGCCACGCGCATGGGCGGCACGCGCACGAGATCGCCGAGCTCGAGCCGGTATTGCGCGTCGATTCGCCCCTTATTCACGCGCACTTCCCCGCTGCGCAGAATGCGGTAGATGTGGCTCTTCGGCACGCCCTTGCAGACGCGCAGCAGGAAATTGTCGATCCGCTGACCAGCAGCGCCTTCGTCGATCTCGACGAACGAAACCTGGTCGCTCGCGACCTGATTCTGGGATATTTTGCCTAACCCTTTCATTCTGAATATAATTTGCCCAGCGCTGACGCGACGGCAGGCCAAACGGCCAAAAAGTTCCTGATTCGCCCGACGGATACCCAAGGGCGTTTCTTCGAGATCTTGAACCGCGCAGCATGCGCAGGCGGCAAGCGATAAACCGATATTTTACTTGCGCCCGGGGCTGGTTGCTCACCCCGTCTGAAGAGATGCAACGAGTTGCACGCACGGAAATCCGCGCACGGCAGGGACGGCGCCCACAGGCACGTTCGGTCGGGACGGACTCCGACGGTAACGGAAGGTTGGTATAAAGAATTCATCCGGTGCGTCGCGCCGCGTGGTCGACATGATTCGAAGCGACCGCAGCCCGACGCGCCGGTGGCGAAAATACGGCGAGCGCCCGAAGCGTCCCGGCAATGTGCGGGACATGGCGACGTCAAAAGTGGCGAGACATCCCGAGGGGGAAGGCGGGCGTTCCTGAAAGCTTCCCGTGTGCGGCATCTGCTTGATGCTTGATGCCGCAAAGCAGATCCAGCCGGCAGCGCGCGCAGTTCGCGGCTGCGGCCCATGTCCTGTCGTGGTCGTGCATGGCGCGCTTTGCCGCCTGCGCACGCAACCCATAGCGACCAGGCGGCGGCGGGCGGATCGGAAGCGCAGGAAGCCAGTGCCGTCGTTCTTTCCGCGGCCCGTCTTGTCGCTTGTTGAAGACGTATTTCGCATGAGCCCACGCGGCCCGTCCCTGGCAACGCAACGCCAGACCGGGCGCCCGAAAGGCAATTCTCCCCGCCATCGTTCCTGCTCCAGCGTGCTTGTGAAAACACAATAAGGCGCGGCTTGCCGCTGCCCGTCCCTGTGCTGCCCGTCGAAGCGTCGGGCGCCTCAAAGGGCCAGGGCCGCACGCGAAGCCGCACTGGAGCCGTTCAATGAAACGAATGTTGTTCAACGCGACGCAGCAGGAAGAGCTGCGCGTCGCCATCGTCGATGGACAGAAGCTCATCGACATCGACATCGAAACCGCCGGCCGCGAACAGCGCAAAGGCAACATTTACAAGGGCATCGTCACGCGCATCGAGCCGTCGCTCGAAGCGTGTTTCGTCAACTACGGCGAAGACCGCCACGGCTTCCTGCCGTTCAAGGAAGTCGCCCGCCAGTACTTCCGCGAAGGCATCGACATGCGCGGCGCGCGCATTCAGGACGCCCTCAAGGAAGGCCAGGAACTGATCGTCCAGGTCGAGAAGGAAGAGCGCGGCAACAAGGGCGCCGCCCTCACCACCTTCATCTCGCTCGCCGGCCGCTACCTCGTCCTGATGCCGAACAACCCGCGCGGCGGCGGCGTCTCGCGCCGCATCGAGGGTGACGACCGTCAGGAGCTGCGCGAAACCATGGCGCAGCTGCAACTGCCGGAAGGCATGAGCATCATCGCGCGCACGGCCGGCATCGGCCGCTCCGCCGAAGAGCTCCAGTGGGACCTGAACTACCTGCTGCAACTGTGGCGCGCCATCGAAGCCGCGTCGCAGGCTGGCCAGTCCGGCCAGCCGATGCTGATCTACCTGGAATCGAGCCTCGTCATTCGCGCGATCCGCGACTACTTCCAGCCCGACATTGGCGAAATCCTCATCGACACCACCGAGATCTATGACCAGGCACGCGCCTTCATGGATATCGTGATGCCGGACAATGTCAATAAGGTGAAGCGGTATCACGACGACGTGCCGCTTTTCTCGCGTTTCCAGATCGAGCACCAGATCGAGACGGCCTACTCCCGCACGGTGCCGCTGCCCTCGGGCGGTGCGATCGTGATCGACCACACCGAAGCACTGGTTGCCATCGACGTGAACTCGGCGCGCGCCACCAAGGGCGCCGACATCGAGGAAACCGCCGCGCGCACCAACCTCGAAGCCGCCGACGAAGTCGCGCGCCAGCTGCGTCTGCGCGACCTGGGCGGCCTGATCGTGATCGACTTCATCGACATGGAGTCGGCCAAGAGCCAGCGTGAAGTCGAGCAGCGCCTGAAGGACGCGCTGCGCCACGACCGCGCGCGCGTGCAGATGGGCAAGATCTCGCGCTTCGGCCTGATGGAGCTGTCGCGCCAGCGCCTGCGCCCCGCCCTCTCGGAAGGCAGCCACGTCACCTGCCCGCGCTGTAACGGCACGGGACATATCCGCGATACGGAATCGTCGGCGCTTCAGGTCCTGCGCATCATCCAGGAAGAAGCGATGAAGGAAAACACCGCGGCCATCCATTGCCAGGTGCCGGTCGAAGTGACTGCCTTCCTGCTCAACGAAAAGCGCGCGGAGATCAACAAGATCGAGTCGCGCTTCAAGGTCGGCGTCGTCCTGATCCCGAACAAGCACCTCGAAACGCCGCACTACAAGCTCGAGCGCCTGCGTCACGACGACACCCGCCTCGACGACCCGCGCGCCTCCTGGAAGATGGCCGAAGAGGCCGCGCGCGAGCTCGAGTCGGAGACCGGCTACAGCAAGCGCACGGCCGAAGCCAAGCCGAAGCAGGAAGCCGCGGTGAAGGGCATCACGCCCGAGCGTCCGGCACCCACCGCACAGGTCAAGCCGGTTGAAGCCGCTCCCGTGGGCGCGGCGGTCGCAGCCGCGCCGGCAGGTGGCGGCGGCTTCTTCGCGTTCATCAAACGTCTCTTTGGCGGCGCACCGGCTGCAGCCCCCGCTCCGGCTCCGGTCGAGCAACAGGAAAAGGCGGCCCGTCCGGCACGCGAAGCCCGCACCGAGCGCGGCGAGAAAGCCGGCGCTGGGGCCGGCTCCGCTGACCGCAACCGCAATCGCCGTAGCGGCGGCCGCGACGCGGCCGGTCGTGGCGAGGCCGCGGGCGGCACGCGCACCGGCCAGCCGTCGGGACGCCGTGAAGAACGCGAGCCGCGTGAAGCCCGTGAGGGTCGCGAAGGCCGTGAAGGCCGCGCGACCCGCGAGCCGCGTGAACCCCGCGAGCCGCGTGAAGCACGTGAATCCCGTGAGCCGCGCGAACAACGCGAACCGCGTGAGGCACGCGAAGGGCGCGAAGCCCGCGCCGAGCGCGAGCAGCGCATCGAGCGCGTCGAGCGCGGTCAGGAGCGCAGCGAGACGGCAGAAGCCGCCCCGCGCGACGAGCGCCAGGAGCGAGGCGAGCGCCGTGAGCGCGGCGAACGCGCCGAGCGTGGCGAACGCCGACGCCAGCAACCGGCCGAAGCCGCCGAGGCGCAAGAAGCACGCCTCGACGCCGCCAGCACCGAAGCCGACACTGCGGAAGCCGCCCAGGCCGCCCTCACCGACGGCGTGACCCACGCGGGTGCTGAGGAAGACGGCACGACGCCGCAAAGTGAAGAGCGCCGCCGCCGCCGCCGCGGCCGCCGCGGCGGTCGCCGCGAGCGCGATGCGGAAGGCACGCAAGGGCTCGAAGGCGCTGCGGGCGCCGATGATGGCAGCGACGAAAGCACCGACGAAACGGCCGTTGCAGCGCCTGCGGGCGAGCATGCTGCCGAGCGCGTCGAAGCCCAGGCCGAAGCCCGCGCGCCGGAAGCCGTCGTTCACGCTTCCGTCGCAGAAGCCGTGGTCGCGACCGCCCTGCCGGTCGCAACCGCCGCGGCTGCCGAAGCCGCGCAAGCGGAGCAGCCGGCCCAACCGGCGCAAGTGATCGAAACGTCGGCCGCCGAAGCGTCGGTCGCCGTGACGGCCGCGCCGGTCGAGACCCAGGGTGAGGCCGCTGCCGAAGCGGCGGCGCCTGCTGCCCCGCCGGTTGCGTCGGTTGCACCGGTCGTCGAGCCGGTTGCTGCTGCCACGCCGGTTGAAGCCGAGCCGGCCCAGGCGGTAGCTGCGCCGGTGACCGAAGCCGCAACGCCTGCGGCGCCCGTCGTGGAAAGCGCTGCTGCCGAAGCGCTGCCCGTGCGCGAAGACCGCGTCGAAGCGCCGGCCGCACCGGCTGCCGAGCCGGCCGTCATCGCTCAACCCGAGCCGGTCGAAACGCGTGTCGAAGCGGTTGTGGCGCAGGCCGAAACCGCAACGGTGATTGCCGAAACCGCGACCCAGCATCACACGCAAGCCGGCGCGGCCGTCACGGCCGACACGCTGCGTCCGATGCTGGAATCGGCTGGCCTCGTGTGGGTCAACACCGACGCCGTCAAGCTGCGCGCCGCGCAGGACGCCGCCGCGCAAGTGGTGAAGCCCGCGCGCGTGCCGCGCGAGCGCAAGCCGCTGCCGCCGGCCGACAGCACGCCGATGCAGCAGGTGGAGACGACCCGCCAGCCGTAAGCACCGCGCGAACGCTGCCTGGGCCGATTGACGGCGCAGGCAGCCAGCCATGCTGATCTGCACCCCAAAAGTTGGCCAACGGCCCAACCTTTGGGGTGTTTTTCATTGTGAGGAAGAATCAGGGTCCAGGCGAAAGGCACAACAGCCGGAAAAGCCAACAAGCCCAAATGCGACTGTGTGACACACGATCCGGGTGAGGCATATTGCAACTGGCTTGACACATAGCCAGTAATTCCTCGTATGCGGTCGTGAAAGTGAGTCGAAACCCCTACCATGCCGCCTGATGAGGATCGCGTCACATGACGCGCCAGTTTCTGGAAAAGTGACGATGCGGCGCTGACAGTCCCGCGTTTGGAGGTTCAATGTCGGGGCATGCATGGGTTCGTCGGGGTATCGTGGCGGGTGCGCTCCTGGCGACAGGAGCCGTGGCCGTCGTGGCGATCGGTGCCGGTGACTCACCGGCGGGATACCGCGCCGACGGGGCACCCCCTGGCGCCACGCCTGCCGCCGTCGCGACAACCTCTACGTCGCCTGGCGCAGAGGCCCTCCCCACCGCCTCGAAGATCGCAACAGCAGATGCTGCGGCCACCTCTGCGCCGCCCACGACCCAAGCCATGACGCCAGTACGGGTGACGCTGCCTCCCGCCGGGATGCCCATGTCTGAAGCGATCAAAATGATCCAGGATCAAGCAGCCATTGCGCTCGCCGCGAACCCGGCCGTAGAGCCGCACGATGCGCTCGGCGGTCCCCCGGTCTTTCCGGCCGGTTTTGACTTTGGCGCGGCTAGCCCGCCCGCCACTGCGCCGAGCGCGTGCACCAGGGCAAAGCGGATCGTTTGCGTGGACAAAACCACCTATACCGCCACGGTGTATGAAAGCGGCAAGCCGCAGTGGGCGTTTTACGTGCGTCCGGGGGACGCGCGGGGTCCCCGATATCTGACCGGAGAAGGCTACGGCCGGATTACCCACAAGAGTCGTAATCACGTCTCGAGCATTTATGGCACGCCCATGCCGTACGCGATGTTTATCTCGTGGGACGCCTCCCCCGCCACCGGTGAAGCCTTCCATTTGTCGTATCAGTTCCAGTCGGAAGGCTATTACGGGGCAAGCCACGGATGTATGGGCGTGGGTTCCGAAGCGGCCATGAAGCGACTCTGGGACAGCAGCCCCAAAGGCACACGGGTATTCGTCTATCGCACCTGAAGGCGCGCGACGGGGCACCGCCCGGTTGATGCGCCGCCGGAAACGGTGAGCATCGCTTCTGACGGCCAGGCTCCGGCTGATATATCAAATTGGTCATGGGCAAAGCGCGGTTGGGCTAAAATCGAGCTATCGCGAGTACGAGCCCACCATGTCCCGACGCATCATCCCTGTTGCCGACGTCCGTTCGCTGCCGCCCAGCCCGGCCGTTGAGGCCGTGCGCTCGCCGTCCGGCGAACTGTTCGACACCCTCGCGCGACCGCTGCACGACCTGCGCATCTCGGTGACGGACCGCTGCAACTTCCGCTGCGTCTACTGCATGCCGCGCGCGGTTTTCGACAAGGACTACCCGTTCCTGCCGCATTCCGCACTGCTCTCGCTCGAAGAAATCGAACGTCTTGCGCGCCTTTTCGTCGCGCATGGCGTCACCAAGATTCGCCTGACCGGGGGCGAACCGCTCCTGCGCAAGAACATCGAATTCCTGATCGAGCGTCTCGCGAAGCTGCGCACGCCAGCGGGCGAGCCGCTCGACCTCACGCTCACGACCAATGGCTCGCTGCTCGCGCGCAAGGCGCGCGCATTGCGCGACGCAGGCCTCACGCGCGTCACGGTGAGCCTCGACGCGCTCGACGACGCCCTCTTTCGCCGCATGAACGACGCCGACTTCTCGGTCGCCGACGTGCTCGAAGGCATTGCCGTCGCGCAAGCCGTGGGGCTCTCGCCGCTCAAGGTCAACATGGTCGTCAAGCGCGGCACCAACGACAGCGAGATCGTGCCGCTCGCGCGCCACTTCCGCGGCTCGGGCGTGACCTTGCGCTTTATCGAGTACATGGACGTGGGCACCTCGAACGGCTGGAACATGACCGAAGTGTTGCCGTCGGCCGACGTGGTCGCACGCATCGCCGAGCACTTCCCGCTCGTTCCGCTCGAAGCGCACAACGCGGCCGAAACGGCGCAGCGCTGGGGCTACGCAGACGGCGCCGGCGAAATCGGCGTGATTTCGAGCGTCACGCGCGCATTCTGTGGCGACTGTACGCGCGCGCGCCTCTCAACCGAAGGCAAGCTGTATCTGTGCCTGTTCGCCACGATGGGCTACGACCTGCGCGCGTTGCTGCGCGGCGAGGCGAGCGACGCCGCCATCTCGGCCGCGATCGCGCAGATCTGGGAGCAGCGCGCCGACCGCTATTCGCAGTTGCGCGGCAGCGAGGCCGCCCCGGCTGTGGGCGAAGAGCGCCGCATCGAAATGTCCTATATCGGCGGCTGATACGCCGATGCCCGCGACCTCGCCTGCCCCCGCCATCCCCGCCGCCGCACTCACCGGCCTCGTGCTCGCGGGCGGCCGCGGCCAGCGCATGGGCGGCGTCGACAAAGGCCTGCAGCGCCTGCACGGCAAGCCACTCGCCGCGCACGTGCTGGCGCGCCTGGCGCCTCAGGTGGGCGCCCTCGCCATCAGCGCGAACCGCAACCGCGATGTCTATGCCGAACTCGGCGCACCGTGGCAGGCGCAGGTGATCGCCGATACGCTGCCCGACTACCCCGGCCCGCTCGCGGGACTGCTTGCCGGCCTGCGTGCGGCCCGCACCGAATGGCTGCTGAGCGCGCCCTGCGATTCGCCGTGGCTGCCTGCCGACCTTGGCGCGAGGCTGGCCGAAGCGGCACGCGCGCAAGACACGCTGATCGCCACGGCAACGACGGCGAACGCGGCCGGCGAAGTCAGCCTGCACCCCGTCTTCGCGCTCGTCCACACCTCGCTCGCCAACGACCTCGCGGCGTTTCTGGACGCGGGCGAGCGCAAGGTGCGTGCGTGGTACGCGCGCCACACGGCGGCCGAAGTGGCCTTTGCCGACGAGCGTGCGTTTTACAATGTCAATTCCTTACAGGAACTTGCCGACCTCGACCGTGCCTGACGAGCGCCACCGGCTTGACCGCCACCGCCCGCCACCGGCCTGATGCACGTCCCCCAGGACGATCGCCGCACCCATCGTGCGGATGCGACGCTTCTCCACTCCATGACCACGCTTAACAGTATTTCCGGTAGCGCAGGAAGCCTTAGCCAGTTCGATCCTCAAGCCTTGCCCGTCAGCGCCGCCCAGGCCATCGTGCTCCAGTGGGTGACGCCGCTTGTGCAAAGCGAGCGCGTGCCGTTGCGCGATGCGCTCGCTCGCGTGCTCGCCTCGGACGTGATCTCGCCGATCGACGTCCCCGCGCACGACAACTCGGCCATGGATGGCTATGCGTTCGACGGCGCGTCGCTGCTGTTACACGATGCCGCACCCAGTGACGCGTCGCTCACGCTGGACGTGGCCGGCAAGGCATTCGCCGGCCATCCGTACACGGGCGCCATCGCGCCGCGCGCGTGCGTGCGCATCATGACCGGGGCGCCGATGCCCGCCGGCTGCGACACCGTCGTCCCGCAGGAGCGCGTGGAGCGCAGCGGGAGCACGGCGGGAGAAGCCGCCGCGGCCGAGTCGCTCACCGAAGTGGTCAATGAAGCGCTCACCGAATCGATTACATTCCGCGCCGACGCCGTGACGCCCGGCGCGAACCGCCGCCGCAAGGGCGAAGACCTCGCGCGCGGCAACGCGGCGCTGCGCGCGGGCCGCGTGCTGCGCGCGAGCGACATCGGCTTGCTGGCCTCGCTCGGCATCGTCGACGTGGCCGTGCGGCGGCGCCTGCGCGTGGCGTACTTCTCGACCGGCGACGAACTGCGCTCGCCCGGCGAGCCGCTCGACGCCGGCTGCATTTACGACAGCAATCGCTACACGCTTGGCGCGATGCTCCAGCGCCTGAACGTCGAGCCGATCGACCTCGGCGTGGTGCGCGACGACCCCGAATCGCTGGCCGCCACGCTCAAGGCAGCCGCCGAAAGCGCCGACGTCGTGTTGACCTCGGGTGGCGTCTCGGTCGGCGAAGCCGATTTCACGCGCACCCAGCTGCAGACGCTCGGCGACGTGTCGTTCTGGGGCCTCGCCATGCGCCCGGGCCGCCCGCTCGCATTCGGCCGCATCTGGTCGGGCGGCCACCCAGGCGTGGGGCGCGCGGCGCTCCTGTTCGGATTGCCAGGCAACCCCGTCGCCACGATGGTCGCGTTCTATCAAATCGTGCGGCCCGCCCTGATCGCGATGTCGGGCGCGACGCCGCAGCCGGTGCCGCTCATTCCGGCGCGCTGCGACGCGCCCATCAGGAAGCGCCCTGGCCGCACCGAATTCCAGCGCGGCATTGCCGAACGCGATGCGCAGGGCCAGTGGCGCGTCGCGCCCACGGGCTCACAAAGCTCCGGCGCGCTCAGCACGATGAGCGAGGCGAACTGCTTCATCGTGCTCGCCCACGAAAGCAACGACCTCGATGCCGGCGACGCCGTCGACATCATGCTCTTCGACGGTCTCGTCTAGTGCGGCGCTCATGGCCAGCCACCGCAACGTTCAACATCATTCAACGTCGATCAGCGACGTCCCATCGACCTACGGACCGACTCACATGAAAAAACAGATCTCGTTTATCGCCGCCGGGCAGACTGCGAAGGCCCTCATCCTCGTGTACCTGACCTTCAGCGTGCCGGTCGTGCTGCTCGTCGCGGTGGTCGCGTTCTTCCGCTACGGCACCTTCGAGCTCGGCACCGTATTCAGCGCGCTGATCCTCAATGCGATCGTCGGCTTCGTGCTGCTGTGGATCGCCTGCCATCTGTACAACTGGGTCGCCTCGCGCTTCGGCGGCATCGAGATCCATCTCTCCGATGTCCCGGAGGAAGCGTGATGAGCGCCACGATCCGCGCGGCCACGCCCGCCGATGTGAGCGCCATGCACGCGCTGATGTACGAGCTCGCCGAATTCGAAAAGCTCACGCACCTCTTCACCGGCACGCCCGAGGGGCTCGCCGACGCGCTCTTCGGCGCGCGTCCGTCGGCCGAGGCGCTGGTGGCTGAAGAGGCAGGCCGCATCGTCGGCTACGCGCTGTTCTTCCACAACTACTCGACCTTCCTCGGACGCCGCGGGCTCTATCTCGAAGATCTCTACGTGCAGCCGTCGCAGCGCGGCACCGGACTCGGCACGGCCATGCTGCGCGCGCTCGCGGCCATCGCCGTTGAGCGCCAGTGCGGCCGCTTCGAGTGGACCGTGCTCGACTGGAACGAGCCGGCCATCCGCTTCTACGAGAAGATGGGCGCGACCGTCCTGCCTGACTGGCGTGTGGTGCGCGTGACGGGCGACGCGCTCGACCAGCTTGCGGCACCGGCCGAGCGGGTTGCGAGCTAAGCCCCTGCGACAAGAAAAACGGGCCGTCCGCAGTTTGCTGCGAACGGCCCGTTTTTTTGTGTCCAACTCAATGCGCGCAATCGCGCTGCGCGTGGATCACTCGTCGCCGTTCTCTGCGTTGCGCAGCACATCGCCGAGCAGGTTCGACGCCGCCTCCCCGGGCAAGGCCTCGACATCGCGCAACTTGCGGCTCATCGCGCGCGTGCGCACCTCGGCGGCTTCGATCGAGCGCGTCACCGTCTCCAGCTGCGACTTCGTGCGCGCGAGCACTTCGCCGAACTTGCCGAACTCCGTCTTCACCGCGCCGAGCACCTGCCAGACCTCGCTCGAACGCTTCTCGATGGCGAGCGTGCGAAAACCCATCTGCAGGCTGTTGAGCAGCGCCGTCAGCGTGGTCGGGCCCGCGACGCTCACGCGGTAATCTCGCTGCAAGACGTCGGTGAGGCCTGGCCGGCGCAGGATCTCGGCATAGAGCCCTTCGGTGGGCAGGAACAGCAGCGCGAAGTCGGTCGTGTGCGGCGGCGCGACGTATTTTTCGGCGATGGTGCGCGCCTCGGCGCGCACGCGGGCCTCGAGCGCACGGCCCGCCTCCTCGATGCCGGCGGCGTCGGCACGCTCCTGCGCGTCGATGAGCCGCTCGTAGTCCTCGCGCGGAAACTTGGCGTCGACGGGCAGCCAGACCGGCGCGCTATCGGAGGCGGAGGAAGCGGAACCGCCGCCCTGCAGCCCGCGCCCCGGCAGCCGGATCGCAAACTCCACGCGCTCGCTGCTGCCGGGCACTGTCGCCACGTTCTTCGCGTACTGGTCGGGCGTGAGCATCTGCTCGAGCAGCGCTTCGAGCTGCACCTCGCCCCACGTGCCGCGCGTCTTCACGTTCGTCAGCACCTTTTTCAGGTCGCCGACGCCAGCCGCGAGCGTCTGCATCTCGCCCAGCCCACGATGCACCTGCTCGAGCCGGTCGGAGACGAGCTTGAACGATTCGCCCAGACGCTGCTCGAGCGTCGCGTGCAGCTTCTCGTCGACGGTGCGGCGCATCTCTTCGAGCTTCGCCGCATTGTTCGCTTCGATGTCCTTCAGGCGCTGCTCCAGCGTCGCGCGCACCTCGGCCAGGCGGCGGTCGTTCGCCTCGGTCAGCTGCACGAGCTGCTGGCCGAGCACGTTGCCGAAATGGCGCAGCGCCTGGCCTTGCTCGTCGCGTGCCTGTTGCGCCTGCAACTGCTGGCTCTGGCGCACGGCGTCGAGCTGCTGCGCGTTGCTCCCGGTGAGCTTCGCGAGCTGCTGCGCGAAGCTGTCGAGCTGGCCGCTCTGCACGGTCGCAATGCTCGTGAGGTGCGCGGCGAGCGCCTGCTGCACCTGTGTGAAGCCGCCGCCGAATTCGCTGCGCGAGGCCTGCGCGGTGCGCGCGATCTCGTTGCGCAGCTCGCGTTCGATGCGCTCGGCCGCGCGCGCCTGCGTGTCGGTCGAACCCGCGATGCGGTCGCTCAACTGGTCGAGCGCGTCGAGCGTGGCTTCGGCGCGCTCGTCGTCATGCGCGCCACGGCGCGCGCGCATCAACGCCACGATCGCACATAGCAGCGCGAGCGCGAGCACGAGCGTCGCAACCGCCATCAACGGCATGGCGCTCATGAACGCGCTTTCCCCATCACGTCGGGATTGACCGGATTGGGCGGCTGGCCCGCGCGCGGGCCCTCGCCCAGCGCGGCGATCAGATTGTCGGCGGCCAGGTTCGCCATCGCGCGGCGCGTGCCCTCGCTCGCGCTCGCGATGTGCGGCGTGAGCACCACGTTGTCGACCGTGAGCAGTGCCGGGTGCACGCTCGGCTCGCCTTCGAACACGTCGAGGCCCGCGGCGGCGATCTGGCGCGTGCGCAGCGCCTCGGCCAGCGCCGCGTCGTCGACGATGCCGCCGCGCGCGATGTTCGTGAGCGTGGCCGTGGGCTTCATCAGCGCGAGCTCGGCCGCGCCGATCGTGTGGTGGTTCGCCGGCACATACGGCAGCACGAGCACGACGTGATCGGCCTCCTTGAGGAGCGCCTCTTTCGTGCGGTACTCGGCGTTCAGCTCGGCCTCGATCTCGGGCGCGACGCGCGAGCGGTTGTGATAGATCACGCGCATGTTGAAGCCGCGCGCGCGGCGCGCGAGCGCCTGGCCGATGCGGCCCATGCCGACCACGCCGAGCGTCGAGCCGTGTACGTCTGTGCCCATGAACATGTCGAAGGACCACTTCTGCCACTTGCCCGCGCGCAGGAAATGCTCCGACTCGGCCACGCGGCGCGCGGCCGCCATCATCAGCGCCCAGCCGAAGTCGGCCGTGGTTTCGTTGAGCACGTCGGGCGTATTGGTGCCCAGAACATTGGCGGCGTTGAAGGCCGCCATGTCGAAGTTGTTGTAGCCCACCGCCATGTTCGAGACCACGCGCAGGCGCGGCGCCGCGGCCAGCACCGCTGCGTCGATCGGCTCGCCCATGGTGAGCGCGCCGTCCTTGTCGGCGAGGCGCGCCTTGAGGGCGTCGGCGGACAACGTCTCGCCATTGTTCCAGTCGACGTCGAAATACTGCTTGAGACGATCGATCACGTCGGGAAAGATCGGGCGCGCCACGAGAATCTTTTGCATCGTTGCTCTCCACACTTCAGAAGTTGATCCGCTTGCTTTGCTTTGACCGGGTCGGCCGCGTGCGGCTGTCCGCCATTGTCCCGCGCGAAGGGGCGCCAGCGGAAGCCTGCCGGACGGCTGAGGTGCATTCGGCCGCGAATCGGGCCACGGACGGCGGCTAAACCCGCCGGCTAGATGAGCCAGGCGAGCCGGGCGGGCTAGACGAAAAAGAGCCAGGTCGCCACGGCGAACACCGGCAGCAACACCACGCAGGACCAGCCAAGATAGCCGAAGAAGCCCGGCATGCGCACGCCGCGCTGCTGCGCGATCGCCTTCACCATGAAGTTCGGCGCGTTGCCGATATAGGTCATCGCGCCCATCCAGACGGCACCGGCCGAGATCGCCGCGAGCGTTTTCGCACCGCTCGTCATCAGCGATTGCGCGTCGCCGCCCGCGAGATTGAAGAACACGAGATAGGTGGGCGCGTTGTCGAGGAACGACGAGAGGACGCCCGTCGCCCAGAAGTACAGCACCTCGTTGGGGCGCCCCGGCGCGTCGTTTACGAACTGGATCAACTGCGCGAAGGCGCCCGCCTCGCCCGCGCGCAGCATCGCTATGACGGGCGTGATCGTCACGAAGATGCCTGCGAACAGCTTCGCGACCTCGGCGATGGGCGCCCAGTCGAAGCCGTTGTCCGCGCGCGCCTTGCGCGACGCGAAGACGAGCGATACGACCGACAACGCGACAAGCCCCACATCGCGCACGAGATTCTGCAACTCGATGCGGGTGCCCGGCAACGCGATGCCGATATCGGGCTTCCAGACGCCGCTCATCAGCACGAGCGCGATCGCGAGCCCCAGCAGCACGAAGTTGAACTTGCCGCCCACGTGAAGCGACGGCAAATCGGGCGTCGGATCGAGAATCGCCGCGCGCACTTCGCCCGAACGGCGGAAGTACCACGAATCGAGCAGCCAGAACACGGCGAGCAGCACGCCGCAAACGAACAGCATCGGCAGCGCGAGATGCTGCGTAGTCCAGAAGAAACCCACGCCGTTGAGAAAGCCGAGGAAAAGCGGCGGATCGCCGAGCGGCGTGAGCGAGCCGCCCGCATTGGCGGCGAGAAAGATGAAGAACACCACGACGTGGACGTTGTGGCGCCGGTTGTCGTTCGCGCGCAAGAGCGGCCGGATCAGCAGCATCGCGGCGCCGGTTGTGCCCATCACGCTCGCGAGCGCGGTGCCGAGCGCGAGAATCGCCGTGTTCGTGCGCGGCGAGCCGCGCAGATTGCCGTACACGCAGATGCCGCCCGATATCGTATAGAGCGCGCCGAGCAAAACGATGAACGGCACGTACTCGTCGACGAGCGCATGCAGGAACAGCGGCCAGGTGGCCGCAAACCCGTGCGTCGCCGCGAACGGCAGCAGGAACGCGAGCGCCCAGGCCGCCGAGATCTTGCCGAAGTGGTAATGCCAGAACGTGGCCGCGAACATCGGAAAGAGCGCGATCGACAGCAGCATGCCTGCGAATGGGAGGCCCCAGGTCGCGGAAAGCGTCGCGCCGTCCACGCCGGCCGCCTGCGCCGCGGGCGCGATCGTCACGCCGAGTGCCGCGACGATCCCGGCGCCCGCATGGCGTGCGAGCAACGCGAAACAACGCATGGGTCGCGCGGCCCTGCCCTTCACGTGCTGCGCGGCTTCGGTGCGCGCGACGGTCTCAAACGTCATGCGCCCTGCACGACGATGACATGCACGCGATACGGCCCGTGCGCGCCGAGGATGATGGTCTGCTCGATATCGCCGGTGCGCGACGGCCCCGAAACGAAGTTGACCGCGCGGGGCAGCTCGCCGCGTTCGGCGCGCATGAGCGCGAAGGCGTCCTCGTGACCGGCGACGATGCGCGACGCGGGCACGACGGCAATGTGCGTCTCGGGCAGCAACGCGCCGGAGGCCCACGTCTGCGGGCTGGAGAGCAGGACCAGCGTGCCCGTTTCGGCGGTTGCGCAAAAGCATCCGGTCAGGCCGACGAGATCGCGATCCTCGGGCTTGCGGAATTCGACGCTCAAGCCCGCGCCGGCCCAGTCGAACGATTCGAGCGTCTGCCAGGCCACTGCTTGCGTGGACAAGCCGAGCGACGCGAGATAGCGCGCGGCGGCGGCGGGCACGTCGGCGAGCTGCGCGACTTCATCGACGCTCGAGGCCATCTTCTTCGCCTCGGCCACGAAGCGCGCGACGAGATCGCCTTCGAGCGGCGGACGCGGGCCTTGCGGATGACGCGCGAGGTAGTCGGCGACAGCTTCGCGCTCGTGCGCGGCGGGCGTCGCGTCGCGGCCCTGCGCCGCGCGGATGCGCGCGAGTATGCTGCGGCGGGCGGCCGTGGTGTCGACCTTGGAGTCCATACGCGTCCTCGACAGATGAAGAAAAGCGACGCGCCGATTATACCGGGGCGTCGCTGTTCTTCTGGCACGGCGCGTGGGCGAATCAACGCCCGATGCGCGGCGCTTAACTGCTCGCGAGCTCTTCTTCCGTGGGCTGCTCGATGCCGAACACCTGGCGCAGATAGGCCAGATAGGCCTTGTCGTCGCACATGTTCTTGCCCGGCGAATCGGAGAGCTTGGCAACGGGCTGGCCATTGCAGCGGACCATCTTGATGACGATCTGCAGCGGCTGATAGCCGAGGTCATTGGTGAGATTGGTGCCGACACCGAAGGCGAGGCGGCAGCGGTCCTTGAAGCGTTCGTAAAGGCGCAGCACCTTGGGAATGTCGAGCGCGTCCGAGAAGATCATGGTCTTCGTGCGCGTGTCGCAGCGGTTGTCCTCGTAGTGCTTGAGCAGGCGCTCGCCCCACTCGAACGGATCGCCCGAGTCGTGGCGCGCGCCGTCGAAGAGCTTGCAGAAGTACATGTCGAAGTCGCGCAGGAAGGCCTGCATGCCGTAGACGTCCGAGAGCGCGATGCCGAGGTCGCCGCGATACTCCTTCGCCCACATCTCGAAGCCGTAGATCTGCGAATCGCGCAGGCGCGGACCGAGCGCCTGGCAGGCCTGCAGATACTCGTGCGCCATGGTGCCGAGCGGCGTGAGGTTGTGCTTCATCGCGTAGTAGACGTTGCTCGTGCCCGTGAACTGCTCGGCGAGGTCGTCCTTGAGCGTGAGGATCACCTCCTCGTGCCAGCGTTTCGAGAAGCGGCGCCGCGTGCCGTAGTCGGCGATCTTGCAGTCGGCGAATTCCGGCTTCGCGCCGAGCAGCTCGATCTTGTGGCGCAGACGCTCGCGGCCCTCTTCATACTGCGGATGATGCTGCGTGTTGCGGAAATAGACCTCGTTGACGATCGCGAGCACCGGAATCTCGAAGAGGATCGTGTGCAGCCACGGCCCCTTGATCTCGATGTCGATTTCGCCGTTGCCCTTAGGCGAAGGCGTGACCGAAATGTACTTCTCGTTCAGATGGAAGAGCGCGAGGAAATCGATGAAATCGCTCTTGATGAAGCGCATCTTGCGCAGATACTCGAGCTCGGGCTCGGCAAAGCGCAACCTGCAAAGCTTCTGGATCTCGCCGCGAATCTCATCGACGTAAGGGACGAGATCGATGTCGGGTGTACGGCAGCGGAAGCGGTATTCCACGTTGGCCGCGGGAAAATGATGCAGCACCACCTGCATCATCGTGAATTTGTACAGATCGGTATCGAGCAGCGAAGTAATAATCATGATGGGCGAGCCGGACTGCTATCGGAGGGCGCACGCCTTGCTTGCCGGCCGCCCTCGCCTTGCAAGGGCGAGACGACAGCGCCGCAAACGGCATGCGCCGGTGATGCGCCCATGTTACCCGAATGAGCCCAGGCCAAGCCGCCAGCGCCGCACCACCACAGCGCATAAACTAATCACGAAACGATCTAAGCAGCGCTGCGGACGTCTGGCTGAGAAAAATCGGCATCAGTTACAATAGGCGTTTTGGCAAACTGCCAACCCCCGATACAAGCATGCAGGAGCTGCCTGAATGACCCACGTTGTGACCGAAAGCTGCATCAAGTGCCGCTATACCGACTGCGTCGATGTGTGCCCGGTGGACTGCTTTCGCGAAGGTCCCAACTTCCTCGCGATCGACCCGGACGAGTGCATCGACTGCGCCGTATGCGTTGCCGAATGCCCGGTGAACGCCATCTACGCCGAAGAAGACGTGCCTGGCGACCAGCAGCAGTTCATCGAGCTGAACGCCGACCTCGCCAAGGGCTGGCCGAGCATCACCAAGACCAAGGCGCCGCTGCCGGAAGCCGACGAATTCAAGGACGTGAAGGACAAGCTCGCGCTGCTCGCACGCTGAGCGTCCGTCTCCGGGGCTGTCGTCATCCTGAAACCCTGCCCCTTTCGGCCGGGATCACCAAGAAGATGGCGACAGGGTGTTGACAGACTCCGCCAGACCCCATAGAATCTCGTTCTCTGCTTTTGTTGATCCCCGATAGCTCAGTCGGTAGAGCGCCGGACTGTTAATCCGTAGGTCCCTGGTTCGAGCCCAGGTCGGGGAGCCAAGATTCGCAAAGGCCCGTTGGTGTTAATCACAACGCACAACGGGCTTTTTCATGAAGTTAAAGTGTTGTAGCTGTACTGCTGTTCCCCGATAGCTCAGTCGGTAGAGCGCCGGACTGTTAATCCGTAGGTCCCTGGTTCGAGCCCAGGTCGGGGAGCCAAAATATCGAAGGCGTTGCGCACATCGCGCAACGCCTTTTTTCTTTTCTGGCGCGGCTTGGGCACTCGGCCAGATCAAGCCATCGCCGGATGTCTCGCATACGGTATCACCAGTTCGTGTACTATCAAGCAGTGATATCCTCCCCCTGGGCTCGGCGCCATGGCCATTTCCATCAAGCTCGACGACGATTCGGAAGACCTCCTCCAGCGGGCTGCCGGACTGGAGCATTGCACATTGCACGCCGTCTTGCGCGAGGCAATCGCACACCATGCCGAGCGCGTGAATGCCCGCGAGCGCTTCAAACAGGAAGCCCTCGCATCCTGGCGGCATTACAACGAAACCGGAAAGCATTTGCGTGGTGACGAAGTGCGTGCGTGGATGCGCACCTGGGGCACTGAAGACGAGAGGGCCGTGCCAGATTGCCACGACTAATCGTCACGCAGCGCGCCTCCGAAGGACTGGAGCGCTGCCGACGATTCTTGTCTCAAAAATCACCGGAAGCCGCGAGACGTGCGGCACAAGTCATCTCCCTGCAATTTCTCTCGCTAGAAAAAGCGCCCTCGATTGGCCGGCCGCTGCCTGGCTCGCCCGATTTGCGCGAACTCGTGATTCCGTTCGGCGACTCCGGTTATATCGCGCTATATCTTCACGAGCCGGGCAACGATACGGTCTATCTGCTGGCCTTTCGGCATCAGCGCGAGTTCGACTATTAGGGACTCCACTGCGCTTGATCGGGCCGCTTGCACCCCCGCCACCCCACCCTGCCCGATAATGTCACTTCGCCATCTTCGGGAATCCGCATGAAATCGACTCGCCTCGCCGCCCGACGGCGTCCGGCCCTCGCCTTTTGCGCCGGCGCGCTCGCGCTTGGCGCCGCGCACGCCGAGCAGATCGGCAGCGTCAACACCAACTTCCGCGTCACCGGCTCCGACAGGGTGGTCGTCGAGGCCTACGACGATCCCGCCGTCGCCGGCGTCACGTGCTACGTCTCCCGCGCGCGCACCGGTGGCGTGAAGGGCACGCTCGGCATCGCCGAAGACCCGACCGAAGCGTCGATCGCCTGCCGCCAGGTCGGCCCGATCAGCTTCGCCGCCCCGCTCAAGCAGCAGGCCGACGTCTTCAACGAGCGCATGTCGTTTCTCTTCAAGACGCTGCACGTGGTCCGCGTAGTCGACACGAAGCGCAACGCGCTCGTCTACCTGACGTACAGCGACCGCGTGGTGAGCGGCAGCGCGAAAAACAGCGTCACCGCCGTGCCGATGCCCGCGGGCACGACCATTCCCGTGCGCTAAACTGAGGGGCCAGGCCGGACCCTAGCCATGACCCTCTCCCGTTTTCGTGATTTCGCCCGCTATTGGCGCACGCCGCTTTTGCCCGGCGCGGATCTGCTCACGGCCGAATATCACGATCACACTTTCACGCCGCACTGGCACGAGGCCTACACGATCCCCGTGATCGAGGACGGCGCCGAGTGCTACCGCTACCGCGGCGCGCAGCATGTCGCGGAAGCGGGCAGCGTGCCGGTCATCAATCCGGGCGAGCTCCACACGGGCTCGCGCGCCGTGGACGAAGGATGGCGCTATCGCGTCATGTATGTGCCGGTCGATTACCTCCACACGCTCGCGGGTGAAATTGCGGGCCGCGCCGAGCCGCTGCCGTGGTTCGACGCCGAAGTGATCCGCGACCCCGATCTCGCACGCCGCCTCTCACGCACGCACCGGCTGCTGGAGGCCGACGCCGACCGTCGGCGCACGGTGCTCGCGCCGGGCGCGACGCAGCCCGATCTCCTCGCCGTGGAGGATGCGCTGCTCGACGCGCTCTCGACGCTCCTCACCCGCCACGCGCGCACGCGCGAGGCGCCGATCGGGTCCGCCGCGAACGAGCCGCGCGTCGAAATCATGAAAGCGTTGCTGGCCGCCGATCTCACCACGCCGCTGCGTGTAGCCGATCTCGCCCAGGCGGTCGGCCTCTCGCCGTTTCACGCGACGCGCCTGTTCACGCAGGCCACCGGGCTGCCGCCGCACGCCTGGCGCACCCAGTTGCGGCTGCAGCGCGCCCTCGGGCCACTGCGCGCGGGCGCCAGCGTCGCCGAAGTCGCCGCGGCGAGCGGCTTCACGGACCAGAGCCACTTCACGCGGCACTTCCGCCGCATGTTCGGCGTGCCGCCGGGCCGCTGGCAGGCGAGCTAGGGCCTGTTCACGCTAATGACAGGCCCTTGGCCCCTGCGCAAGAACGTACAAGCCACCCGCGCCGCATCCCGCTAAGCTGGTCTCCAACTCAGGAGACTCGCTTGACCCGCCATCCCCATCGCTTCAAGGAATTCGTCGCCGGCGCGCGCGACACGATCCCCATGATGATCGGCGCAGCGCCCTTCGGCGTCATTTTCGGCACGCTCGTCACCTCGGGCCCGCTCTCGCTCTGGCACGGCCAGTTGATGTCGCTCGCCGTGTTCGCCGGCTCGGCGCAGTTCATCGCGCTCGGGCTGATCGCCTCGCACGCGAGCTTCGCCGTGATCTGGGCCACCACGTTCATCGTGAACCTGCGCCACGTGCTCTATAGCGCGACGCTCGCGCCCTACGTCTCGCATCTGCCGATGCGCTGGCGTCTCGTGCTCGGCGGCCTGCTCACCGACGAGGTGTTCGCCGTCGCCTGGGCGTATTTCCGCCGCCACCCGCCCGGCGAAGTCTCGCCGTGGCACTTCCTCGGCTCCGGTGTCGCGATGTATGTGAACTGGCAGATCTGGACCGCCGCCGGCCTGCTGTTCGGCGCGGCGTTCCCGGGCCTGCAGTCGCTCGGGCTCGACTTCGCGATGGTCGCCACGTTCATCGCCATCGTCGTGCCGCAGCTCGTCGCGCTGCGCTATCTGGCCGCCGCCGTCACGGCGGGCGCGCTCGCCTTCTTCTGGCAGGACTGGCCGTACAAGCTCGGACTGCTCGGCGCCGTGCTCGCGGGCGTGGCCGTGGGCGTCGCGCTCTCGCTGCCGCGCAAGCCGCGCGCGGCGAGCGCCGCTGCCGGCCACCATGACGCGCACGCTGCCGCCGGGCCGGCCGGCAAGAGCACGAGCGAAGCCAGCGCCACGCGCATCCCCTGTCATGACACCCACGCCGCCGCAGGAGGCCGCCCATGAACTACGTCGTCCTGATCCTCGGCATGGCCTTGATTACGGTGACGATACGCACGGCCGTCTTCGTGCTGGGCGAGCGGCTCGTGTTCCCGCCGATCGTGCGCACCGCGCTCGGCTTCGTGCCCGTCACGGTGCTCACCGCGATCATCGTGCCGATGGCCGTCTCGCCCCACGGCCAGCACGCCGAGCTCACGTGGCGCAATCCGCAGCTCGTCGGCGCGCTCGCGGCAATCGCCGTGAGCGCGCTCACGAAGCGGCCGCTCCTCACCATCGCCGTGGGGCTCGCCGTGTTTTTCCTCTGGCAGGGCGTGGTGTTGCGCTGAATTTGCCCGGGGTTGACTGGGTTGACTGGGTTACCGCCCGTTGCCCAGGGTTGCCCGGAATTGCCCGCTGGCACCCCGCGCCCTCTCCCCCTGACACGCGCTCCTGAAACGCCCCCCGACTCGCCCCCGCTGCCGCCAGGTGCCGCGCTCGCGGCACGCCTGAGCGGTCCCGGCTCAAGTTTCGCCCCCGTGCGCCGATAAACCGTCGAGGCCTGCATTGGCGCACGCGCAAGAGACTGCCAGGCACCGCCAGGAATACACCGGGGCAACCACAATGGGGCACATCACCCTCAATCTCAAGGACGAGACGCTTGCGTCGCTGCGCAAGGACTTCGATGCGTTCCTGCGCGTCTCGCTGAAGCTCGACCCGCAGTTCCTCACGCCGTCGTTCGAGGATTTCCTGCGCGCGAAGCTGCTCGACAACATGACGCCGCTCACCGAGCAGGCCGTGCAACGGCTGTTGCAGGGCGGGCAGTACGCATGGGCCAAGCGCACGCTCGACAAGGAGTTTCCCGAGGTCGTGTCGATCCTGCTGCGTCAGGCCGGCGAGTTCGGCTTTGGCTTTGCGTCGCGGCCCGAGTGGACGCCCGACGAGCTGGCGAAGCAGTGCCGGGAGTGGGCGGCGGCGATCGTCCACGAGGCGCAGGCGGCCGAATCCCTGATCGAGCCGCTAGCCGCGCAGATCAAGTCCGGCGTGCAAGACATCCAGGCGCTGGAAGAGTCGATGCAGACGCCTGCGTGGCGGCTCGCGGAATCGGTGCGGCAGCGCGTCTATGAAGCGAAGATCGGCTGCGAGCAAGCGAGCGGCAGCCTCGCGCGCGAGCGCCTGGGCGAGTTGCGCGGGCTCCTGCGTCTGGGCATCGCGCACGGCACGTTCCAGAAGCAGGAAGCGCAGCAGATCATGGAGTATCTGCGACTTTTGAAGCCGGAGATCTTCGTCGAGGAACCCGACGACGTGTTCACGCGCCTTGCCGCCTGGCTGCGCAACTTCTTCGTGCCGCCGCCGAAGAATCAGATGCGCGGCTGAACGCGCGCCGCGAGGCAGCGCCCCTAGTCCCACATCTTGCGCAGCTTCGCGCCGATCTCGACCTTCGCGCGCGCCGCGGCCGCCAGCCCCGCCGCGCTCGGCGGGCTCGCCACCGGCGCGGGCGGCCACGCGCACGATTCGAACAGCGGCAGCATCGACGCCGCAATGAAGCGCGTGCGCGACGCCCACACGTGCCGGTCGCCGCTCGCGGCCTGGTTGTGCACATAGAAGCGCTGCGGCACGACGATGTGCAGGTCTTCCTTTGCACGCGTCATCGCCACGTAGAGCAGGCGCCGCTCCTCCTCGAGCTCTTCGTCGCTGCCCGCACCGAGATCGGACGGAATGCAGCCGTCCACGCCATTGAGCACGAACACGTTGCGCCATTCCTGGCCTTTGGCCGAATGGATCGTCGAGAGAATCAGATAGTCCTCGTCGAGCAGCGGATCGGCCGACTCCGCGCTCGTGGCGTCGGGCGGGTCGAGCGTGAGCTCGGTCAGGAAGCGTTCGCGCGACGCATAGGTGCTGGCGATGCTCTCCATCTGCAGCAGGTCGGCGAGCCGCACCTGGGCATCTTCGTGATTGCGCTCGAGGTGCGGCTCGTACCAGCGCCGCACGCGCTCGAACTCGGCGGGCCAGGGCGTCGCGCGCGCGCCGAGCTGCTCCACGAGCCCGGTGAACGCCGGCCAGTCCTCGGCCGCGCGCGGCGGCGGCGCGAACGCGGCGAGCGCCTGCGCGGCGCGGTACGCGCCCGTGCAGGCCGCAACCTGATCGAGCAGGCGCGCGGCCGTCGCGGGCCCGACGCCGGGCAGCAGTTGCGTCACGCGAAAGCCCGCCACGCGGTCGAGCGGATTCTCAGCCCAGCGCAGGACCGCGAGCACGTCCTTCACATGCGCGGCGTCGAGAAAGCGCAGGCCGCCGAACTTCACGAACGGGATATTGCGACGCGCCAGCTCGATCTCGAGCGTCGCGCTGTGGTGCGCGGCGCGAAAGAGGACCGCCTGCTGCTTGAGCTTCATGCCGCCCTCGCGCGCCTCCAGGATCTGCTCGACCACGTAGCGCGCCTGGGTGGCCTCGTCGGCGACCGTGACGAGGCGCGGGCGCTGTTGCGACGCGCGGTCGGTCCACAGATTCTTGGTGAAGCGCTCGGCGGCCGCGTCCATCACCGCGTTCGAGGCGGCGAGGATCGGCGCGGTCGAGCGGTAGTTGCGCTCGAGCGTGACCTGGCGTGCGGGCGGATCGAACTGCACGGGAAAGTCGAGGATGTTGCGCACCGTCGCGCCGCGAAACGCATAGATGGCCTGGGCGTCGTCGCCGACCACGGTGAGGCCGTGCCCGTCCGGCTTCAGCGCGAGCAGGATCGACGCCTGCAGGCGGTTGGTGTCCTGATACTCGTCGACGAGGATATGGTCGAAGCGCCCCGCCAGATCGGCCGCGATAGCCGGCTCCGCCGCCATATGCGCCCAGTAGAGCAGCAAGTCGTCGTAGTCGAGCACATTCTGCTTCTGCTTGGCGTCCACGTAGGCCGCGAACAGCGCGCGCAGCTGCGGCTCCCATTCGAGGCACCACGAAAACGAGCGCGCGAGCACGTTCGCGAGCGAGTCGCCCGTGTTGACTACGCGCGAGTAGATCGCGAGGCACGTCGACTTTGCCGGAAAGCGCTTTTCCTTCGCCGATAAACCCAGTTCGTGGCGCACGAGGTTCATGAGATCGGCGGAATCCTCGCGGTCGTTGATCGTGAACGCGGGCGAGAGGCTGATCTGCTCGGCGTACTCGCGCAACAGGCGCGCGCCGATGCCGTGAAAAGTGCCCGCCCAGGTGAGCCCCTGGGCCAGTGCCGCCGCCGCGCCCGATACGCCTGCCGCGATGCGCGAGACGCGCCGCGTCATCTCCTGCGCCGCGCGACGCGAGAACGTCAGCAGCAGGATGCGGTGCGGATCGGCGCCGTTCGCGACCAGATGCGCCACGCGATGCGCGAGCGTGTTGGTCTTGCCCGAGCCCGCGCCGGCGATCACGAGCAGCGGCGCCGGCAACGCCGCGCCCGGCGCGAACGCCTGCGGGCCACCATGCTCGACGGCGGCGCGCTGGGCGTCGTTGAGCTTCGCGAGGTACGGCGCCGCCGCTAGCGCGGCGTCGCTCGTAGCGGGGGAATCGGCGAGGGAGACGGTGGACACGGCGGGCGCGGTGGGTATCCGGTGAGCGATGAAAGGATCGAGCCGCGTCGCATATCGGCATCTATCGGCGGGCGCGGCGACGCATACTGTATATCCATACACCTCTCGCCCGCAAGCACCGATCTTGCCGCGATCTGGCGCTATTCAGCCCCGAACTTCCGGATCGAAACATGGCGGAAAGCGGCGCGCCAGGCCCGATGGCCCAAAACAAAGCGGCGACGCCCGCTTCCGGGCGCCGCCGCTTCATGTCCTGCACAGGCCGGCGCCGGGGCAGGCGCCGAATGGAGAAACCTCATCCAGCCCACAGGCGCGCAGCGCACGCCACCAGGCTATCGAAGCGCCTTATTGCTGAGCCTCACCGCCCGGCTGCTGAGCCGACTGGCCGCTCATCTGGTCCATCATTTCCGACTTGTTGGCCTGCTGGTCGGCCTTGTGGTTGATCTTCGCGTCCTTCACCTGCGACTTGTACTGCGACTTGGCCTGCTTCTTCGTCGAGTTGTATTCCGCTTTCGCCGACTTCTTGGCGCTGCGGTATTCGGCGTTCGCGGCCGCATCGGCGTTGCGCTTTTGCACCAGCGGATCGGTCGCTTGCGCCGCGCTCAAGTCCTGCGGCGCGGGCTGCGAGAGGCCCGCTGCCGCCGGCGCCTGGCCTGGCGTCAGAGCCGGCGCAGTCGCGGGCGCCATGGCAGGCGCGGCAGAAGGCAGGGCCGTGGGCGCCCCGGCGCCGGGCTGCGCCGCGCCCTGGGCGAAGGCGCCTTGCGCGAAGATGGCAGCAGTGGCGAGAGCGGTACCGGTGAGCAGCTTGCGAATTTGAGTCATGGCGTATCCTCTTTGTAGTCGTTCCGGGATCCATGCCGCCGCGGACAGGTCCGCTTGCGGCGCGATTCCTCCCGATCGAGCCGCAGTACGTGACTTCGGTGACTGCGCTGCGGCGGGGTCGTTTCGGGGTGAGACCATTTTCATCTGAAGATCGACGCAAGGTCTCCCGACGTTACCCAACGTTGCATCTTCTTACGAAATCATGACATCTGGCCCCGACATGTAACAGCCGCCCGCGCGTCCGGCATCGCTTATGATGCTCACCCTTCGCGTGCCGTGCCCGGCGCGCACCTGAATCTCGTTTGCCCCATGCCCAATCTCGATTTCACGCTCACCGGCGACTACGTCGAACTCCACAACCTCCTGAAGATCACCGGCCTCGCCGACAGCGGCGGCTCGGCCAAGCAGATCGTCGCTTCCGGCGCCGTGAAGGTGGACGGCGAGGTCGAACTGCGCAAGACCTGCAAGATCCGCGCGGGCCAGTCGGTGTTGCTCGGCGATACACGCATAGCCGTGCGCGAAGCCGAATGAGGCGTGCGGCGCAACGGCTGCCATAGGGGCTGGCCAAGCGCCCCCACGCGTGTCGAAGTGAAATACGTTCGAAAGCGAATGCACCATCCAGGTGCTTTTTATCCGAAAGAAGGGTAATCTCGCATTGAGCTTTCAATCTCGACACAAATGCACTTTCTGAACGCGCGGCGCGATTCATCATCGCGCCGCGCGTCTGTTTTCATGACCCGACCCACTGCCCCCGCGCGCGCCAACCAGGCGAGCCGCGCCATCGCCCCGCCCACGCTCAAGCGCCACGCCGCCGACACCGCGCGCCTCGCCGCGCCGCTCGCCATTGCCCAGCTTTCGCAGATGGCCATGAGCGTGACCGACACCGTGCTGCTCGGCTCGCTGGGCGCGGGCGCGCTCGCGGCGGGCGGGCTCGGCGCGAACCTGTTCTTCGTGGTGGTGACGGTGCTGCAGGGCGTGCTGACCTCGGTGAGCGTGAGCGTCGCGCAGGCGCGCGGCGCCGACGATCTGCACCGCGTGCCGCACATCTACTGGACCGGCTTCGCGCTCTCGCTGCTGCTGGCCGTGCCCGCATTCGCGCTGCTTTCGTTCGCGGGGCCGGTCTTGCTCGCGCTCGGCGAACCGCCCGTGCTCGCGCATCAGGTGGGCGAGTACGCAGCCGTGCTGCGCTGGGGCGCACCCGCCAGCCTGATTGGCGTGGGCCTGATGCGCTCGTTCCTGCCCGCCATCGGCGCGGCGAAGCGGCTGCTGTGGGTGTCGATCATCAGCGTGTTCTCCAATGGCTTCCTGAACTACGGGCTGATTCATGGCGTGTGGGGCCTGCCGCGCCTCGGCTTTCTCGGCTCGGCTACCGCCACCACGATCACGATCTGGGTCACGACGCTCGTGCTGATGGCGCTCCTGCATCTGCGGCCCTCGCATCAGCACTTCGTGGTCGCGCGGCGGCCCACCGCGCCGCTGATGGGCGAGCTCTTCGCCATCGGCTGGCCCGTGGCGATCACCTACGCCGTGGAGGCGACGCTGTTCCTCGCCACGGGTCTGCTCATGGGCCTGCTTGGCGCGACGCCGCTCGCCGCGCACCAGATCGCGCTGAACGTGGCTTCGGTGATGTTCATGGTCCCGCTCTCGATCGGCCAGGCCGCCAATGTGCGCGTGGGCTACTGGATCGGCGCGGGCGTGCCGCGCGCGGCGCGCCACGCGGGCTTCGTCGCGCTGGCGCTGGGCGTGGGCTTCATGTCGATGTCGGCGCTCGTGATGGTGCTCGCGCCGCACTGGATCGTCGGGCTCTATCTGCATCTCGACGATCCGGCCAACGCGCAGACCGTCGCGCTCGCGACCTCGCTGCTCGGCGTGGCGGCCATCTTCCAGATCGTCGACGGCATGCAGACCGTGGGCTCCGGCTGCCTGCGCGGCCTGAAGGACACGCGCATTCCGATGCTGGCCGCGACGCTCGGCTACTGGGGCATCGGCTTTCCGATCGGCTATGCGCTCGCGTTCCATTTCGGGCTCGGCGCGCTCGGGCTCTGGTGGGGGCTCGCAGCGGGCCTCGCCAGCGTGGCCGCGCTCATGACGTGGCGTTTTCACCGCAAGAGCCGGCGCGTGCAACTCGAGGCGGCGGCGCGTGCTGGCTGAGGGTTGGCGCGTGCGGCCGCGCGGGCCATACGCGGGCCATACGCGGGCCCTGGCCGTATCCAATGCGAGCCCTTATGGGCGCACAAGGCGCCCATAAGGGCGTCCTGCGCGGGTCGTTAAGCGCCCGGTTAAAATAGCGGACCGGCGCCGCCCGCCGTCCGTCCCACAAGGGCAGGAAAACCGCGGCCCTGTTGCAGGGGGCCGGCGTGAGCGTTCAAGCGCCCACACCGGCCGAGCAAGGAGACATGCCCGTTCGCAGCCATGCCGGCCACCCCGGCCGCGCGCGCGACGCATCGCAGGCCAGCCGGCGCATCCGCCTCAGCCCTGAATCCCACACACGCGTTTCGTCCGCGCCAGCCCGCGCGTGCGGGCGTCGTCATGGAGTCGGCTGACGCGTCCCCTGCCCCAACAATTACGACCCGCTCACGGACCTCCCACTCATGCTTGCCCCGATTACCCGACTGTTCCCGCTCTGGGCCGTCCTCGTCTCGCTTCTCGCCTACTTCAACCCGGGTCTCGTCGCCCCCATCGCGCCGCACGTCACGACGCTGCTGATGGTCATCATGCTCGCCATGGGCGTGACGCTCTCGTTCGCCGACTTCCAGCGCGTCTTCACCCGGCCCGCACCGGTGCTCGCCGGCATCGTCCTGCACTATCTGGTGATGCCGCTGGCCGCCTGGGGCATCGCCCATGCGCTCCATATGCCGCCCGACCTCACCGCGGGCATGGTGCTCGTGGGCAGCGTGGCGAGCGGCACGGCCTCGAACGTGATGATCTATCTCGCGCGCGGCGACGTTGCGCTCTCCGTGACGATCAGCGCGCTCTCGACGCTCGTGGGCGTGTTCGCGACGCCGCTGCTCACGCGCCTCTACGTCGACGCCTCGATCGTCGTCGACGTGCGCGGCATGCTCATGAGCATCCTGCAGATCGTCGCGCTGCCGATCGCCGTCGGCCTCGTCGTGAACCGTCTCGCAGGCGGCCTCGTGCGGCGCGTCGAGCCGGTCCTGCCACTCGTCTCGATGGTGTCGATCCTCGCGATCATCGCGGCCGTGGTGGGCGGCACGCACGCGAGCATCGCCACGGTGGGACCGATCGTGGCGCTCGGTGTGGTGCTGCACAACGGCATCGGCCTGCTGGGCGGCTACTGGGGCGGGCGTCTGCTCGGCTTCGACGAATCCGTGTGCCGCACGCTTGCGATCGAGGTGGGCATGCAGAACTCTGGCCTGGCCGCGACGCTCGGCAAGCTCTACTTCTCGCCGCTCGCCGCGCTGCCCGGCGCGCTGTTCTCGGTGTGGCACAACCTCTCGGGGTCGTTGCTCGCGGGCTACTGGGCCGGCAAGCCGGCGCGCGGCAGCGAGCGCGATGCGCGCGAAGCACGCACCGAGAAGGTCTGAGCATAGGCGGCCCGGCGCGCATCAGGCCGCTTGCGTAACCGGTTGCCCGCGCCTGAGTTGTGCCCGGCTCGCGCATACCGCCCGGCCTCCTGCGGACGCGGCCTCACCCACGCAGTGCGCGCAGGCGCACGCGTGCGGGCCGCTTCACCATGCGCGCTGCCAGCGCCGCGAACCCCACAAGCCACGCGCGGGCGCGCCCCTCGCCCCACGGCGAGGCCGGCGTGCGCACTTCGCAGCGCACCGCCTCGTCCCATCCGCCGATCCACACCCGTTCTCCGGGCGCGAACGGCAATGCTTCGCCGGGCTCGAGCCAATAGTCCTGCGCGTCGCCTTCCACGGTCATCAGCACGCGCCCCTCGAGCGCGCCGAGCAAGCCGCCTTGCGCATGGCGCACGAGGCGGCAACGGCCGCGCGCGATGCACAGTTCCTCGCACCGCTCCTGTTTGCTCATCTCACCCGCTTGCATGATCCGGTCCATCGCACTCTCCCATCGTTCGTGATGGAGGCAGTGTGCGGCGAGTGCGGGCGCCGACGTTTCCGTCCGGCATGAAACGAGGCTTGCGGCGGGCGGCGCGGGCGCGCCGCATTGCGTGACGATTGTGGCCAACGTCGCGCGAGACTTGCTTGCCGCAAATGCGGCACGGCACGCGCGTTGCACGCTGTGCCTTGCCGCTTCCCGATAGAATCGGCGGCAAAAGGCGCGCAACGTAAGCGAACCATCGGGGACGCCCCAGCGCCGACCGCTTTGCATGCGACCGCAGGGGTGCGACTCACGCGCGAACGCGGGTCGACCGCGAAGCATGGAATCGCGAAGCGTGGGGCCTGAGTCAGTGCTGAAGCACTCACTCAGGCCGACACTGGAGAGGAGAATCCGCTTGTCCGTGCACACCGTTCCGGGCGTCGCCCCTGGCGCCCCGCTTGCCGCCGAAGCGGCGCCGCCGCGCCACGCCGCGCTCGTCCGCGCGCTGCTTGCGCTTCTGAGCGTCACGCTCGTTGCGGCCTGCGCGACGCGTCCGCCCGCTACGGTCTTCCAGCGCCAGAACTCGGCCGCCCTGTCCACCTCCGAGGCGAGCGCCACGCCGCTCGGCGCCGCACTCGCCGGGCCCGTGGCGGCGCATCCCGACGAATCGGGCTTTCGCCTGCTTGCCACCGGCACCGACTCGCTGCAGATGCGCATCGCGCTCGCGCGCGCGGCGACGCGAACCCTCGACATGCAGTACTACATCGCCAACGAGGACACCACCGGCAAGCTGCTGCTCGGCTCGGCGCTCTACGCGGCCGACCGCGGCGTGCGCGTGCGCATGCTCGTCGACGACCTGAACTTCCACGACATCGACCGCCTGATGGCCGCGCTCAACAGCCATCCGAACATCCAGATCCGCGTGTTCAATCCGTACGGCAGTCCGAGCGAGAGCATGTTCACGCGCACGCGCAACTTCTTCACGAACGTCGACCAGTTCACGCGCCGCATGCACAACAAGGCGACGATCGTCGACAACGAGCTCGCGATCGTGGGCGGGCGCAATCTCGGCGACGAATACTTCAGCGCGAGCCAGACGCTGCAGTTCCGCGACCTCGACGTGCTCGCGGCCGGGCCGGTCGCGGCGACCGTCTCGGCGAGCTTCGACGAGTACTGGAACAGCAGCGTGGCCTACCCCTTGAGCGTGCTCAATCATCAGAAGTTCGATCCGCACGATCTCGACGTCGCGCGCGATGAATTGCGCGCGCACTGGCGCGAGAACGCCGACCCGTACAACGCCAAGCCGCTCAACGCCACGCCGCTCGCCCAGCAGATCGCGCGCGACGAGCTGGGCCTCATCTGGGCGAAGTGGCAATTCGTGGCCGACTCGCCGGACAAGATCGCGGACCCCGAGCACGGCCAGATGGGCGACGCCATGCGCTCGTTGCTCGATCGCCTCAATCACGCGCACAGCAGCGTGCTGATCGTCTCGCCGTATTTCGTGCCGCACGAGGCGGGCGTGCGGGCCATTCGCGCGCTCACGGCGCGCGGCGTGCGCGTGGCCATCCTCACCAATGCGCTCGCGGCCACCGACGCCGTCGCCGTGCAGGCCGGCTACAGCCCTTACCGCGTGCCGATGCTCAAGGCCGGCGCGGAACTCTACGAGTTCAAGCCCACGCAGCCCGTGACCCGGGACTCGCGGCGCGTGCACGTGATGGGCTCGCGCTCGCGCGCGAGCCTGCATGCGAAGGTCTATGTGATCGACGAGAGCACGCTCGTGATCGGCTCGCTCAATCTCGACCCGCGCTCGGCCAGCCTCAACACGGAGCTCGCGCTCGCGATAGAAAACCCGCCGATCGCGCACGACGCAGCCGCCCTGTTCAAGCTCGCGACCTCGCCCCAGGCGAGCTATCGCGTTTCGCTCGCGACGCCCGCCGAGCTCGCGTCGCAGCGCGGCAGCGCGATTTCCTCGCCGCTCGTGTGGACCGACGAGGAAGACGGCATGATCCGCACCTACAACCTCGATCCCGGCGCGGGTTTCTACAGGAATCTCCTAACCGGACTATTCTTGCTGTTGCCGGTCGACAGCCAGTTGTGACGCCACCCGTCGGCCCCGAACCCACCACGCAGGCTTGAGGCGCGGCGTCTCGGCGCGCTCGCCTCATCCACCATCGGAGTTTCGCCATGACCGCAAGCAATGAGAACGTCAGAATGGAGCGCGACACGTTCGGCGAGATCGCCGTACCGGCCGCCCAGCTCTGGGGCGCGCAGACGCAGCGATCCCTGCAGAACTTTCGCATCTCGAGCGAGAAGCAGTCGCCCGAGCTCATCACGGCGCTCGCCACGATCAAGCGCGCCGCCGCCGAGGTGAACCACTCGCTCGGCGTGCTCGACGAGGCCAAGGCACGCGCGATCATGGCGGCCGCCGACGAGATCATCGAAGGCAAGCACCCCGGCGAATTCCCGCTCGCGGTCTGGCAGACGGGCTCCGGCACGCAGACCAACATGAACCTCAACGAGGTGATTGCGAACCGCGCGAGCGAGATTCTGGGCGGCGAGCGCGGCGAGGCGCGCAAGGTGCATCCGAACGACGACGTCAATCGCGGCCAGTCGTCGAACGACGTGTTCCCCACAGCAATGCACGTGGCCGCTGCGTATGGCATCGTCAAGCATCTGCTGCCCGCGCTGAAGACGCTGCGCGACACGCTCGAAGCGAAGTCGAAGCAGTTCGCCGACATCGTCAAGATCGGCCGCACGCACCTGCAGGACGCCACGCCGCTCACGCTCGGCCAGGAGTTCTCGGGCTACGTCGCGCAGCTCGATCAAGGCATCAAGCATGTGGAGTCGACGCTGCCGCATCTCTACGAGCTCGCGCAAGGGGGCACCGCCGTGGGCACGGGCCTGAACGCGCACCCGCAGTTCGCGCAGAAGGTGGCCGAGACCATTGCGAAGCTCACGGGTGTGCCCTTCGTCACCGCGCCCAACAAGTTCGAGGTGATGGCCGCCGCCGACGCGCTCGTGTTCGCGCATGGCGCGCTCAAGACCGTCGCGGCAAGCCTCATGAAGATCGCCAACGACATCCGCTGGCTCGCGAGCGGCCCGCGCTGCGGTCTGGGCGAGCTCTCGATCCCCGAGAACGAGCCGGGCAGCTCGATCATGCCGGGCAAGGTGAATCCTACGCAATCCGAAGCAGTGACGATGCTCTGCTGCCAGGTGTTCGGCAATGACGTGGCCGTGAACGTGGGCGGCGCGAGCGGCAACTTCGAGCTGAACGTGTTCCGCCCGATGATCGCGCACAACGTGCTGCAATCGATCCGCCTGCTGGCCGACGGCGCATTGAGCTTCAACGATCACTGCGCCGTGGGCATCGAGCCCAACCGCGCGCGCATCGACACGCTGCTCAACGAGTCGCTCATGCTCGTGACGGCGCTCAATCCGCACATCGGCTACGACAAGGCCGCGCAGATCGCCAAGAAGGCGCACAAGGAAGGCACGACGCTCAAGGCCGCCGCGCTCGCGCTCGGACACGTGACCGAGCAGCAGTTCGACGAATGGGTCAAGCCCGGCGACATGGTCGGCACGCTGAAGAAATAAGCCCTGTTTCTGGGGCTAAAATGCAACGCGGGCGGCAAGGTTTGAAGCTTTGCCGCCCGCTTTTTTATGCATGCAGCCGATGCGGCGCATTCCGCTCCGCAGTCGGCCCTGCATTCAGCCCTGCATTCGGCTCATCACACCTTGCCTTTCGCCACTTCCTCGGGCTTCAGATCGACGATCGCGTCGAGCGCGTCCCTCACGTCGAGTGCGTATTTCGCCAGACGCTTTTGCTCCTCCGTTTCCGGCACGAAGGTCGGCACGGGAATCGGGTTGCCGTTTTCGTCGACGGCCACGAACACGATCAGGCAATCGGTCGTCAGCCGCAGCTGACCGCTCTTCGGGTCGCCCGCGTGCACGGTGATGTGGATGTGCATCGACGTGCGGCCCGTGGCCACCACGCGCGCGCGCAGCTCGACCATGTTGCCGACGAGGATCGGCCGCCGGAAGCGGATATTGCCCACGCTCACCGTCACGCAGTAGCGGCCCGACCAGACGGCGGCGCACGCATAGGCGGTTTCGTCGATCCATTTCATCAGGGCGCCGCCGTGGACTTTGCCGCCGAAGTTCACCGAGGTCGGCTCGGCGAGAAAGCGGAACGTCGTTTCCGAACGCTCCAGCGGCTGGGAAGGCGTACTCATAGGGGCTCCGCTCGTGGGGTTTGCGCCTTGCCGGCAAGGCGTCGTTATAGGGTCCCGTCGATTATACGAGCGCAGTATGTCATCCGCAGACACCCAAGCAGGCCGGCGCGGCGTCAGCTGCCCGCGCCTCGCTCAGCCACGCTCAGGCCGCGCTCAGGCCGCCGAAAAGCGCGCCCGGTAGTCGAGCGGCCGCACGCCATAGCGCCGCTCGAACGCGCGGCGCAGATTCTGCTCGGTGCCGAAGCCGCAGTCCGCGGCAATGCGCTTGACGCTCTGCCGCGACTGCGCGAGCGCATGCGCCGCCGCCTCCACGCGCATGGCCGCGACGGTGCGCGCGGGCGTTCGCCCCACGGCCTCGACATAGCGCCGCGCGAAGGTGCGCGGGCTCATGCGCGCCTCTTCGGCGAGACGCTCGACGCTCAGCTCGGTGTGCAGGTTCGCGGCCATCCAGCCGTGCAGCGTGTCGAAGGCGCCGCCCGCCGCGCTTTGCGCCTCCAGCGCCTCGCTGAACTGCGCCTGGCCGCCCGGGCGCTTCATGAACACCACGAGCCGGCGCGCGGCATGCATGGCGGCGGCGTGGCCGCAATCCTCTTCGATCAGCGCGAGCGCGAGATCGATGCCGGCCGTCACGCCCGCCGAGGTCCAGACCACGCGGCCGTCACGCTCATCGCGCACGAAGATCGGCTCGGGATCGACGTCCACGCGCGGAAAACGGCGCGCGAGCTGCGCCGCGCTGCGCCAGTGCGTGGTGGCGCGGCGGCCGTCGAGCAGGCCCGCGGCGGCCAGATAGAACGCGCCGGTGCAAACCGAGGCGACGCGCCGCGCGCGCGGCGCAGCGGCGGCGATCCATGCGACCAGCTCGGGCTGCAACTGGGTCGCTTCGTCGATGGGGATGCCCGGGACGATCAGCGTGTCGATCGTGGCGATGTCGAGCGCGTCGAGCCGCTCGGTGACGACCGGCATCCCCGCGAACGTGGGCAGCACGCCGCCCGCCACCGAGGCGAGCGTGACGCGATAGGCGCAGGGCTCGGCTGAGACGGGCGTCGCCTGGGCGCGCCTCGCGCGCATGGCCAGTTCGGCCCGCCAGAAAGCCTCGACGGGCCCGCAGGCGTCAAGCAGCACGAGATCGGGCGCGACCGCGAACACCACGTGGCGCGCGCAGGAAGAGGCAGACATAGGGATCAAGGGGCAATGAAGGCTCGTTGCAACCATCATCGCATGCGCGCCGTTGGCAGGCGCGTCGATCTTGCGTCAATTTCTGCCATGGCGCGACGTGCCAAACCGCGGGGCGGCGCAGCGTCATGCAGATCGCCTCGCGCGTCCTGCTACTTGTGAAATGTGATGCCCTCGTCGATCGTCCCGTACATCGTGATGCCACTCGAGCCGCTCGACGGCACGCTGCCGCCCTGGGCGCAGGCCGCGCAGAGCAGCGCCAGCGCTGCAAGGGCCAGAATCCGTTTCATGACTGCCTGTTTGCTTCCAGAAAGGAATTCATTCTAGCGCGGTGCCGCTGGGCTCAACCGATTGGCCGGCAACACCCCACCATCATCCACGCGATGCACGCCATATTTCACGACAACCTGAAATGTCGAATGCCGGATTTCGCTAGAGTATCTCCATGGGCCGTCGCGCCACGCTCAGGCAGGCGACGCACGAAGGCCATCCGAACCGCCCGTTCCGCATGGGAGCCATCATGCCTCTTCCCGCCAGCGATGAAACCAGCCACTTCCCCGGTCTCGCACGCGTCGCCGCGCTGCTCGCCGATCCCGGGCGCGCCGCCATGCTGTGGGCGCTCATGGACGGCAGCGCGCGCCCCGCAGGCGAGCTCACGATGATCGCGGGCCTCTCGCCGTCCGCGGCAAGCGCGCATCTCGCCCGGCTCGCCGACGGCGGCCTGCTCGCGCCCGAGGTGCGCGGGCGGCACCGCTATTACCGCATCGCCACGCCCGAAATCGCCACGGCCATCGAAGCGCTGATGAACGTCGCGCACGCCGCCGCGCCGTCGCAGCCCGTGACCCGCCCCGCGCGCACCGTCCCCGTCGAGATGCGCCATGCGCGCACCTGCTACGACCACATGGCAGGCGAGGTTGCGGTGCGCGTGTTCGACCGGCTCGTCGAAGGCGGCTGGCTCGTGCGCAACGACGATGACCTCGACGTGACGGAGCAAGGCGTCGCGCGGCTCACCGATTGGGGCGTCGATCTCGGGGCGCTGCGCGCGCGCCGGCGGCGCTTCGCCTGCACCTGCCTCGACTGGAGCGAGCGGCGCCCGCATCTGGGCGGCGCGCTGGGCGCGGCGCTGCTCGAACGCTTCACCTCGAACGGCTGGGTCGAGCATGCCAGCCGCCCGCGCGTGCTGCGCATCACGCCGCTCGGCCAGCGCGAATTCGACGCGTTCGTGGCCGCATAGAAGTTCCAGAAAGCTGACAAATACCCAACAATACCGCTTAACAGGCACCGAAAAGCGGGCTTTCGCGCGCCTGTCACACGTTCTGTTACATCTGGTGCATAAGCCCTAACAATTGAGCGCGCATGGAAACAGGCGCGGCGGATAGAGTTCCCCCCATAGCTCCCTGGCATTCGCTCCAGAGGCTGTGGAGAACCAATATGACAACGCGCACCTCTTCGCCCATCACGTTCCGCTGCCACGACACCATGCAAGACACGCATCTGGACACGCCCGTCGCAGTGCGCCGCCCGCGCGGCCGCACGCTCATCGCCGGCGCCGTGCTCGCCGCTTTCGCGCTCAGCCTCGCCGGCGCCAACGCCTGGGCGCAGGCCGCGCCGCAAGGCGCACCCGTTGCCAGCGCAGCCGGCGACCCGCCTGGACGCGTCGCACGCCTCGACTACATGGCAGGCGACGTCACGACCGAGCCGGCCGGCGCCACCGACTGGTCCTACGCCCAGCTGAACCGCCCGCTCACGACTGGCGACCAGCTCTGGAACGATGCCAACGCGCGCTCGGAGCTGCACATCGGCTCGACGGCGGTGCGCATGGGCCCGCAAACGAGCGTCGACGTCCTCAACCTCGACGACTCGACTGCCCAGCTGAAAGTCGCGCAAGGCACGCTCTCGACGCGCGTGCGCGAGCTGCCCCCCGGCGCCTCGTATGAAATCGACACGCCCAACCTCGCGCTCGGCGTGACCAGCCCCGGCGACTATCGCGTGGACGTCGCGCCCGACGGCAGCAGCACGACCGTGACGGTGCGCAGCGGCAGCGTGACGGTGTACGGCGAGAACGGCCAGACGCCGATGTCGGCGGGCCAGCAGATCCGCTTCGCGGGCACCGACCTGCAGCAGGTGGCGAGCGAGGCCGCGCCGCCGCCCGATGCCTTCGACCAGTGGGCGCTCGCGCGCGACGCCAGCGAGGACCGCTCGGTCTCGGCGCGCTACGTCTCGCGCGACGTGCCCGGCTATCAGGATCTGGACGCCAACGGCACATGGCGCGACAGCCCGCAGTACGGCGAGGTCTGGACGCCCAACGATGTGCCCTCCGGCTGGGCTCCGTATCACGACGGCCACTGGGTCTGGCAAGCGCCGTGGGGCTGGACCTGGGTGGACGATGCGCCGTGGGGCTTCGCGCCCTACCACTACGGCCGCTGGGCCTATGTCGACGATTCGTGGGCCTGGGTGCCGGGTCCGATCGTCGAGACCGCGCCGCCCGTCTACGCACCTGCGCTCGTCGCCTTCGTGGGCGGCGGCGGCGGTGGCCCCGATTGGGGTGTGAATCTCGCCATCGGCGGCGCCGCGGCGGCCGGCGTCGCATGGTTCGCGCTCGGGCCGGGCGAGCCGTGGCATCCGCACTGGGGCGACTGGAGCCCGCACTACTACGACCGCGTGAATCAGACCGTGATCGTCAACAACTACCGCCACGACGTGAACATCACGAACATCAACGTGCACAACACGTTCGTGAACTACCGCGTGCCGGGCGCCGTGACCGCCGTGCCCGCCACGGCCTTCGTGCACGGCCAGCCGACTTCGCGCTTCGCGCAGCGCGTCGATCCGCGCCAATGGCAGAACGCGCGCGTCCAGTCGGGCACGCCGGGCATCGCGCCGGTCAAGGGCAGCTTCGGTCCGGACCTGCGCCGCGCCGACTACCGGCCGCCGGCTTCGCTCAATCAGCGTCAGGTGGTGGCAACGCGCGCGCCCGTCGCGCCGCCGGCCTTCCGCGACAACCTCGCACAGCGCTTCGCCCACAACGGCGGCGCCGTACCGGGCGCGGGCGCGCCGGTCGTGCGCGTCTCCGCGCCGGCGCACGCCTCCTTCTCGCCTTTCTCGCCCGCCTCGCACGGGGGATGGCCGCAGCAGAACGTGCGTGTCGTGCCGCCCCACTCGCCGGTGATCGGCGCGGCGGGCCGGGCGAACGGCGCGCCGGGCCAGGCACCGGGTCAGGAGCCGCGTCCGGGCGCTTTCGCCCAGGGCGGCCCGCATGGCCCGAACGAAGCCATGGCCCCGCATGCACAACAACCCGGACAGCCCGGCACGCCGCCCTCGATGGCGAACGGCCACGGCCCGGCCGCCCCGCAGGCCAACGAAGCGCACGGCGTGCCGCATCCGCCGCAGTTCGCGGGGCGGCCGGAGGGCGGACAGCCGCAAGGCGCCATGCCCGGCGGCGAGCCGCGCGCACCGGGCGCCGCCGGCAACATGAATGGCCACGCGATGGCCGGCACCCCGGGCGAGGCGCATCAGCCCTCCTGGATGCAGCCGCATGCACCGATGGCGCAGCACGGACAGCCGGGCGGCGCGGCGCCGGGTCAGGATAACCGGCAGCAAGCGTTCGCGATGCAACAGCCGCATGAAGGTGCGCCTGCCCGCGCGCCGCAGTCCACCGCAGGCGAAGCACCGCACGGGCAGCAGCCGATGCAGACGCAATCGCGTGCGGATGCCCATCCGCAACCGGAGCAGCAGCGCGCCGAGTTTCATCCGCAGCCTCAACCTCAGCAGCGCGAAGAGCCTCGCCCGCAGCCGCAGCCGCGTGCGGAAGTCCACCCGCAACCGCAGCCTCAGCAGCGCGCGGAGTTCCACCCGCAGCCGCAGCCCCAGCCACGTGCGGAGTTCCATCCGCAGCCGCAACCGCGCGCCGAGTCCCACCCGCAACCGCAACCGCGCCCGGAGCCCCATCCGCAACCGCAGCCCCATCCGCAAGCGAGCAGCGGCCACGACGACCGTCACCACGGCTAAGCCCACCGCCTCGGCGCGCGCCGCAACGCGCGCGCCGCCAACGAAAAAGCCCGCGAACGTCACCGTTCGCGGGCTTCTTGTTTATCGCGCGTCGATTGCGGCGCTACGGCACGCTAGACCGCCATCGGCGCCGTGAGCGGATCGTGATGCCGGTAGCCAACCAGCGAGAAGTCGGCGGGCTCGACCTTCTCGAGCCACTCGGGCGCGTAGACGCCAGTCTTCGCGTACTCGGGCACGCGCGACGCGATCTCGAGGCGCGGGCTCTCATAAGGCTCGCGGCTCAGCTGTTCGTTGAGCATGCCGAGCTGGTTCTCGTAGATGTGCGCGTCGCCGATGAAGTACGTGAACCAGCGCGGCGTGTAGCCCGTCAGACGGCCGACCAGATGCAGCAGCACCGCGCCTTCGGTCAGATTGAACGGCGTGCCGAGGCCCACGTCATTGCTGCGGATATACAGGCACAGCGAGATCTCGCGCTTCGCCACGTTCGGCAAGAACTGATAAAGCAGGTGACACGCGGGCAGCGCGATCTCGTCGAGCACCGCCGGGTTCCAGCCATGAAACAGAATCCGCCGGTCGGCGGGGTTGTTCATGATCGTGTCGAGACACTGGCGCAGCTGGTCGACCGCCTTGTAGAGCAGCACCTTCGGGCGCCCATCCTCGCTGAATTCGCTCACGCGCGCATAGCCGCGCGACTGCGCGTCGGCCAGCTGCGCGCTCGCATCGGCGTCCAGCACCTTGTAGGCAGGCCACTGGCGCCACTGCACGCCATAGACGTCGCCGAGGTCGTCGGTGCCGCGGCGATACGGATTGGCGAGCCACTGCGCGTTCTCGTTCGCATTGGCGTCCCACACCTTGCAGCCGAGCGCACGGAAATCCGCCGCGCTGCGCGAGGCACGCAGGAAACCGATCAACTCGCCCACCGCCGACTTGAACGCGAGCTTTTTCGTCGTGACGGCGGGGAAGCCCTGTTGCAGGTCGAAGCGCAACATGGCGCCCGGCATGCTGATCGTGCGGATGCCGGTGCGGTTTTCCTGCCAGCTGCCGGTGTCGAGAATCGAGCGGACGAGCTCGAGGTACTGTTTCATGCGTGGTCCCTGAGCGGGCGCGCGAGTGCACCCGGTGCGGATTCAAAAGAAGAGATTCTATAGCAAGCCGACAAACGGCAGATCGGGCCCATTGGGGCGCAAGCGGAGAGCAATCAGGGGACAGGCACGACCACCGCGCACAGCTTCATTTGGAATGACCGGATAGAACGGCATAGGCGCGACGACACAATTCACCGTATCGGCATAACATGCTCATAAAATACGCATTATGTCGAAGCCGTGAAAAATCGAATAATGCCGCAGATAATGCGTCGCATGGCGGCGCCCGGCAAAGACAAACGGCGTAAAAATCAATGCGTCGATTAGCGCGACGAACTAACGTGACAAGCGACGTGACAAGCGCGTGGCAAATCGTTCGCAAATAACCCGTAATATCGCGACCTGCACACCGAGGCCACAACGCGCCCACCGCTCGCAGACGCGGACAGGGCGACCCGCACCCACGGGCCGCCCGCCGCACGAACCTGCGCCCCCGCGCAGGCCCGCTTGCACCCCTGCTACCTCGTACCCTCACGGCCTGTTCCGGCTCTTCGTCAGCCTGCTTCGTCAGTGCTTGTGCGGCCGCATCGCGCGGCGCTTATATGGTCCCCTCGACGAGGCCGCCTTCAGGCCCCGCCCCCCGAAACCAGTCCGCCCGGATGCGGCGCAAGCGGATCGCTTTCCATATGCCGCATGCCATGCGCACACAGCAGCCGGTAAAGCGTCACACGCGAAATGCCCAGTTCCTGCGCGGCGTCGCCAAGGCGCCCGCGATGGCGCAGCAAGGCGAGCTCGATGGCCTGGCGCTCGGCGGCCTCGCGCGCCTGCGCGAGCGAGACCGGCACCACCTCGACGTAATCGCCCAGCTCCAGATCGCGCGCCGTGATCGCGCGCCCTTCTGTCATGACGATCGCACGCCGCACGCGGTTGATGAGCTCGCGCACGTTGCCGGGCCAACTGTAGTTATGCAGCGCGGCGATGGCGTCGGGAGAAAAGCCGCGCAGACGCCGCCCGCCGTCTTTCTTGAAGCGCTCGAGCATATGCCGCGCGAGCAATTCGATGTCCTTGCCGCGCGCGCGCAGCGGCGGCTCGTCGATCTGCAGGACGCACAGGCGGTGATACAAATCCTGGCGGAAGCGCCCCTCGACCATGGCCGCGCGCATGTCCACGTGCGTGGCCGAGATGATGCGCACATCCACGGGAATCGACTGGTGGCCGCCAAGGCGCTCGATCCGGCCTTCCTGCAGAAAGCGCAACAGGCTCGCCTGGCTTTCCATCGGCAGGTCGCCGATTTCGTCGAGAAAGAGCGTGCCGCCGTTGGCCGCTTCCACACGGCCGATCTTGCGCTGGTTCGCGCCCGTGAACGCGCCGCGCTCATAGCCGAATAGCTCCGACTGCAGCAGGTGCGGCGGGATCGCCCCGCAATTGATGGGCACGAAGGTCGCATTGCGCCGCGCCGAGCGCTCGTGAATGGCGACCGCGGTGAGTTCCTTGCCGGTGCCGGATTCACCGGAAATGAACACCGGCGCGTCGGTCATCGCAACCTTGCGGATCGAGCGGAACAGCGCCAGCATCGCCTCGCACGAGCCCACCATTTCGCCTTCCGCACCGCCCGTGGTGTCGTTCGAAGCGCCCTCGCCGAGCGCGACCATGCCGAATGCATGGCCCACGGAATCGACAATGCGCTCGCCGCTCCAGGGCACCGTTACGTAATCGAAACAGTAATCGCGCACGAGGCGGCGCAAATTGGCATCCTGCAACTGGCCCGTGGTGGTGGCGGCAACCCAGCCTACGTTAGGCAACGTGAGGCACGGCTCGAACGCGCCGATCTCATGCACATGGAATTCGCTGGTCAAGTCGATCAGGCCGCCCGCGGGCAGGCCCGCGCGCAGCGCACGCCGCGTGTCCCGGGCGTTGCCGACAATCTCCACCTGCCAGCCCCGCTCGTGGAACCGCTCGCTCAGCGCTTCATTCGGATTGCGCGTCACGTAAACCAATTGCCGCGTTGCGGATTCCATTATTCAGATCCTCTTGCCAACACATCGTTGCGAAATGACGGCACGCACCTGATGTACAGACACGCAGCAAAAGACCACATTCGCCAGGCGCAAAGGGACGTGGCGAGCATGGGGCTTTTGCTGACAGTGAATCCCCGAGTTGCGGCGTGTGTGTCAACTTGCCCACGGCTGGGCTTTTCTTATGGGTATTACGCGTTTTTCTGAAGCTTACTATATGGACCGGGGTGTTGGATAGAAAATATGCACCACGAATAACTTAGGGTCCGATGGAAAGGTTTCCATTACGCAAGTACTGAATAGTAAGAAGAAAATCCATTACGGATGTTTTCATTCTGTTGCTCCTGCACCGTTTTCTCCAGGCGTCGCGATTGCGTAACAAAAAAATCGCGCAAACGTTCTCCGTTGAAACTTTCGAACGAATTTCCGGCGTTTAAAACCGGTCGACGTTTCAGCACTGAAACGTTTTTGCGAAAATCCACTATTCAAAATCCGTAGAAAATATTCAGACCCGCGACGTATCAACGGGTTGCGTGGCATGGCACACGTTTCGCTAAATGTCTCGCACCAGGAGATACGCCATGCGACTCATCCTTTCGAACGTCAAGCGCAGTGTTTCCGGTACGTGCGGCATGCTCGCCGCCGTGCTGATTCCCGCCGCGCTCCTCGCTCTTGCGCCATCGGTGCGCGCACAGACCGCAACGGATGCGGCGAGTGCGAGTGTCGTTGCGGCGAACACCGGTGTCGTTCCTGCAACAGGCGCGGCCATGGTAAGCGCCACGCTCGACGCGAGCGTGGCACCCAACTCTGATAACGACACGAACGGCGATAACTTGAGCAGCGGCCCGAGCGCCAGCGCGCCCGCCGCCGACCCCGGCCCCGCTGGGGACGATCAGGTGCTCGCCGGCTTCGGTGCACTCGACGACCAGACGCTCGCGCGCCAGCGCGGCGGCGCCGTGGGCATGGTGATGGTCGCCGCCACGCCGCAACTCATGCATGGCAACAGCGTGACGCTGTGGGACGAAATCGCCCCGCCCAGCCCGCTGCCGATCCCGGTGGACGCCGGCCAGGCGGCGCAAGGCAACATCGCCAGCTACGTCCGAAAGTAAGCCGAACCAGCACGTTATCGCCCAACAGGACCCGTGCCCCTGGTGGCGCGGATCGCAGGCGGCACTCGACACACGCCGGTTGCGAAATGCAGACGGAGACAAACATGATCGTTCGCTTTAAGACGCCCGCTGGGCGCCGGCACTCAGCCCGGCTCGCGGCCGTCCTGAGCGCGGCGTTCGCGGCGGTGCTGACAGCAGGCGTCAGCGCACAGCAGGCGGCCAATCCCGGCGACATCATCGTCGAACGCGACATCACCCCGCGCAGCGCTTTCGCCAGCGTGCCGAAGAGCCAGGACCCCGTGCTCGTGCGCGCCACGACGTTCCCGAAGAACGCGTACGACCCCGCCATAGCGACACTCGTCAGCGATACGGACCTCACCAACGCACACGGCAATTCCGGCGTGAACACGAGCGGCGCGCTCGCAGGCGTGCAGGCCATCACGAGCATTCTCGTGGGCAACCCGTCGGCCTCGAACCCGGCGCTCGGCGCAGGTGGGAGCGGCCAGGCCATCGGCGGCATCGGCGGCACGATCTCGTCGACCATCAATGGCGCCCTCGCGCCGCTCACGAGCGCGCTCGGCGCCGCCGGAGGCATGAAATGAGCCGCCATTCGCACGTTCTGGCAGCGCTCGCGCTCGCAGCCTCGTCGGCTGCGCTCACGACGACTGCGCATGCGCAGGTCACGGTAGGCGCAACCGCCGTGATCGCACCGAACGCCGCCATCGCGACAACCGGCGCGCTCGCCGTGAACGAAGCGGCCGGGCTCGACAACGCCCAGGGCAACCAGTTGAGCATCACCTCCGGCGGCTCGGTGGGCAATGTGAATCTCGATGAACAAGGCGCCTTGGTGCGCGCTCGGCTTGGCAACGCCAGCGCGCTCATCGGTTCGGGCGCCTTTGGGAACACGTCCGGCGCCACGATGGTGAATCAGGCAGCAGGCGTGGGCAACATCCAGCGCAACAGTGCGCAGATCGGCACTGGCGTGCTTGGAGTTGCGTTGCTCTCGGACGGAGAACTGGCCGCGGTCAGCGCAACGAACGGCGGTATGGGTAATCAGGCAGGCCAGGCAGGCGGCATTCGTGAGGTACGCATCGACGATGTGGCCTTCAGGAATGCAACGGGCCTCGTGCAGGTGAACCAGACAGCCGGCGCCGGTAACGCTACGGCAAACAGTTTTGTGCTCCGTCCCCCGGCGGGCACTCTTTTTTAACTGACCACTCAAGTATCGGAGCGAAACATGAAGCGCACCCTCATCGCAGCAGCAGTCCTCGCGACTGTGGCAAGTTCAGCTTTCGCAAGCCCGAAGACCGCTTACCTCTTCAATGCTACGGGAGTCACCGAGTACGTGGGCATCGAAGGATTCGTCGGCCTGTTCGGATGCGTCACCGTCTCGAGCACGGCAGGCGCAGTCATCAACAACACCCAGAACACGGCAGGCGGCACGCTCAAGCCCCAGGCACAGAGCTATGAGTTCGGCAACGTGACGACGACCTACGACAACAACACGTGGAGCAAGGTCGGCACGGGCACGAACTCGAGCTACAAGACCTCGTACTTCGCCACGGCCGACCAGTCGACGTCGTCGAGCTCGTCCTCGAAGACGAATGACGTGAATGCGTCGACCACGAAGGCTTCGTCGAGCAGCTACACCTACAGCAAGGCTAACAGCGCGAGTGTGAACGCCGACTTCCATGCCACGGCCGACAACGGCAGCACGCAGAACTCGACGAGCGCCAGCACGTATAGCGACACGGGCGGCAACAGCAAGACCCATGCGTCCACGAGCGTCGGCAACAACACGTCGACGAAGTCGCAAAGCGGGAACGCGAGCCTGGATGCGAGCGCGACATGGAAGAGCACCGGCAACAAGCACAATGGCTCGGCCAGCATCAACGCCAGCCTGGACGAAAGCTCGTCGCACACGAAGACCAACTCGCATGACAACAGCGACTCGTCGTCGAATACGAACACCTGGTCCGCCAGCAACGATCGCAGCTCGACCGACAGCAAGACCAACGCGAACACGGCTTACGCCGACGCCACGTTGAGCGCAGCGGTCTCGACCAGCGCAAGCGGATCGGGCAGCAAGACGAAGAACTCGAGCGACACGTACGCTCACACGTACAGCGCATCGAGCTCGAGCTCGAAGTCGAACTCGCATTCGTACGCGAAGGCCACGGACGAAAGCAAGACGTGGGGTTATAGCGTGAACGACACGATGACCACGGTCAACGAAACGACGACCGGCTCGGTCACGCAGCACTACGACACGCAACAGGCCGGCACGCTCACCGCCACGACTGGCACAGACGCGGCAACCGGCGTGACAGGCAACGTGGGCGTGAACATCGCGGAAGGCATCAACAACGCGCAAAGCAACGACGTCGCGCTCGCGTCCGTCGACATGGGCAATGTGTTCGGTAACGCTCAGATCTTCAACAATCAGGCCTCTGCTGGCGTCGCGAATGTGAAAAACTTTAATTTGAACGCGTCCGTGGGTGATGGCTCGCTCGCCGGCGCTTCGGGCAATGTCGGTGTGAACGTCGCATCGGGTATCGGCAACGCCCAGAACAACAGCCTCGCCGGATCCGTGACGACGGCCACCAACGCAGGCTCTGCGATGACGACGGCGATGGTCGCGACCGACAACAACGTCCAGAACGCCGGAATGAGCGCCACGGGCCAGTTCCAGGGTACGGCTAGCCTCGGCAGCAACACCCTCACAGGCGCCCAAGGCAACATCGGCGTGAACATTGCCGGTGGCATCGGCAATCTGCAGCACAACGGCATGGCCATTGCAGCAATGAACAACGGCCACTAACCAGTCCCCAAGTCACGATAGTTCAAAGCTGTACCCCGGGTACGCCGGCCGCAGCCACACTGCGGCCGGCGCACTCACCACAAGCAGGAGACCACCATGTCCGGGTTCGTGCCGTCCCCGGCCTCAAGGATGTGTGCAGTCGCGCTGGCGCTCGCCGCCGCCGCCACCGCGGCGTTCGTGCCTTGTCGTGCGCAGTCGAGCATCGACGCGACCCACCTGGTCGGCGTGCCGATCAAGCTGCCGGTCCACTCGATGCGCGACATCCGCTACAACAGCGTCGTCACCCAGCAATACGACTATAGCTGCGGCGCCGCCGCGCTCTCGACGCTGCTGAAGTACGGCTACGGCATCGACATCCCCGAACCGGAACTGATCCGTCGCATGATGGTGTTCTCCACGCCCGAGGTGGTCGTGAAAAACGGCTTCTCCATGCTCGACATGAAGAAGTTCGTCGAAACGATCGGCCTGCGCGGCCGTGGCTTTCGCGTCAACACCGACGCGCTTTATCACCTGCAGATTCCCGTGCTCGTGCTCATGAACATCAACGGCTATGAGCACTTCGTCATCGTCAAGCATGCCGAGAACGGCCGCATCTTCATCGCGGACCCCGCGCTCGGCAACCGTATCGTCGCCGAGGACGACTTCGCGAAGACATGGAACGGACTCGTCTTCGCCGTACTCGGCAAACCGTTCCTGGAGGACTCTCCGCTGTTGCAGAACAACGAGTCGCTCGCCCTGAAGCTGCGCGAGAACGCCCTGCTCAACGGCATGGCACCGACTCCCTTCTTCGAGTACGGCCTCGATAAGGCCGTGATGTTCTGAAGTCCTGACGAGTCATGAACCGCAACCTCTCACAGTGTGGCATTGCGGCAGCGCTCTACGCGCTCGCCTGCGCTTGCTCAAGCAGTGCGTGCGCCGCCGAGAGCCTTGCCGATACCCAGGCCGCCGTGCCCGCGTTCCTCTCTGCGGGCGGCCCCGAGGCGCAGCCCGTGCGCTGCGAGCCCGTCGGCGACGACGTGCTCGCGCATCAGACCGGCAAGTATGCCGGCAGCGACATGATCTCCGGCTTCGTGCTCAACGTGCTGTCGCAATGGCAGCTGCCCAACGGCGCGAGCGCCGTGGCGCAAGGCTCGCTTACGGTTGCGCAGAACGCGGCCAACCAGCTGAGCGCCAGCGTGCAAACCAACGTCCACGTCACCGACCCGGTACCGGGCGGCACGACCGCGGCCAATAGCGGCGCCACCCCGAACACGTCGGCTTCTGGCGGCCAGAACGTGTCGGTCAACGGTGTATCGCAGATCACCCAGGTGGCCGGCGACGGCAACGTCGGCTCCAACGCCGCGACCATCGATTACAGCAATTCGATCACCAGCGGCGCAAACACCAGCGCCAATCAGCCGAGCGCTGCGGCCTCGAACGCGAACGGCACCATCAAGGCCGGCATCGCGTTCGGCAGCAACGGCATCAACGTCACGCTGCAGACGCCCGCTGGCATCGCGACACAGAACATCTTGCCGAGCAGCACGCAGCAGGCGGGCGCCATTGCCCAGTTGCTCCAGATCGCGGGCAACAACCAGCAAGTCGCCAATCAGTTACAGCTCAGTTTGCAGACGCAGCAGTTGACCGCGCAGATGATCCGTCAGGTCGGCGTGTTACAGGCACTACGCAACACCCACTAACAACAGACGCCGCCCATTTCATGAACACCCTGCCGTCCACCGCCAACGACGGACACAACAAGGAGACAGCACAAGAAGACGTGCACGCGGGCTAGCAGACTGCGTGAAGCATCAAGCAAGCGTATCGACGGTGCGGGAGCGGAACCAGGGGGTTCCGTCGTGTGCCCGCGTTCGATCCGGGGGAAAAGAATGAACACGACGTACGAGACGGCAGCGCCGCGTGTGGCGCTGGCCGCCATTCCAGCAGCGGTCCTGATCTTCGCGCTCGCGCAAACCGCCCATGCGCAGGCGCTGCAAAGCCAGTCTGTCGAAGACCGGCTCAACACGCTCATGCGTGTGGTCGACGAGCAGCAACGGCAGATCCAGTCTCTCGAGCGCCAGGTCACGGAACTCGAAATGGCGCAACGCGGGCGCGGCATGCCTGGCGCAGACGCGCCGGGCGCCGCTACGCCGGACGCGTCTGCGCCGGGCGTCGCTACGCCTGATGCCGCCTCCGGCACGAGCGTCGCCGAGCAGCCCGGCGCGGACGGCCTGCCCGTGCCGCTGCCACCGCTCGCGCAGGCGCTGCCAGGTGCCACCGCGCCAGGCTCGCTCACCGGCACCGCCACGGGCGTGCCGGTGAATCCGCCGTCGCCCGACAGCGGCCCGACCAACGGCGCCACCGGCTCCTCGGCCGCGAGCGGGCCGCAGCAAGGCGCGCCCGTCGGCGTCAACCCGAACGCCAACCCGACCGTGGGCGAGACGCAAAAGAGCGCCGAGCCCACCCGCACCGAGTCTGAGCAGGCCGTGGTCGAACGCGAACATGCGCCGCTGTTCGATCACAAGCTCACGCTGGACTGGGGCATCAGCGACACCTACTACGACCGGCGCCAGCTGCAGCTCTCGGGCTTCCTCGCGCTCGATGCGATCTTTCTCGGCAACATCAATCTGGGCGAGACGAAGTCTCACCAGCTCATGGCCGACCTCGACACGCGGTACGGCCTCACCGACCGCATGAGCATCGACGTCGACGTGCCCTACATCTACCGCCACAGCAGCTTCATCGTGGGCGGTGCGGGCGGCTCGGCGAGCTCGCTCTCTGACTCGTCGGTCAACTCGAGCGACATCGGCGATGTGAACTTCGGGATCTACTACCAGTTCCTGAAGGAAACCAACAACCTGCCCGACGTGGTCGGCAGCCTGCGTGTGAAGACGCCCACCGGCAGTTCGCCGTTCGGCATCAAACTGCAGCAGATCTCGGACGACAACACCAACCTCGTCGCGCCGAGCAAGCTGCCCACGGGCACGGGCTTCTGGAACGTCACGGCGGGCCTCTCGGTGCTGAAGACCTACGACCCGGTCGTGCTGTTCGGCAGCATCTCGTACACGTACAACATCTCGCGCTCGTTCGCCGACATCTCGTCGGTCGTCGGCCAGACCGAGCCCGCCGATGTGAAGCTCGGCGACATCGTGCAGTTCGGGGGCGGCGTCGCGCTTGCCTTCTCCGAAAAGGATTCGGCCAGCATCTCCTATACGATGGCGATCGAGCCGCAGTCGAAGACCAAGGCGCCCGGCGGCAGCTGGACTGGCGTGCCGGGCAGCGAGACCACGGCCTCGGTGCTCAACTTTGGCCTGAATCACGTGGTCAACAAGCACCTGACGATCAACGGTGCGGTGTCGGTGGGCCTCACGCCCGACGCGCCGAACTTCGTCGTCGGCGTGCGGTTCCCCTATACCTTCTGATCAATACGAGGACGATCGTGCGCGATTCCTCACATCTGGGCGCCACCGTGACACCTTTGGCCGGGGCGGGTCAGCGGCTCGCCATGGCAGGCGCGCCGCCGCAACCGGCCGCGGCGGCGGACGATACGGCCAGCACCGGGCGCGGGTACGACGCCGCGGCCCGCGAGCCCGACGGCAGACCGATTGCCGATATCGACCGCATGCTGCTGTACGTCGCCCGCGTGCCGGACACGCAGCTGGGCGCGTATCTGCGCAGCCGCGGCTGGGAAGTCGCGACGGCCAAGAGCCCGCACGAAGCGACGCGCCTCGCCAAGGCCGAGCCGACGTGCGCGGGCATCGTCGACCTGACCGGGTTCGCGGCGCGCGACCTGGCCGGCCTCGAAGCGGTGCTGCGGCTACAGCAGGTGGGCTGGATCGCGCTCACCGACGCCAAGCGCCTCACCGACCCCGAAGTACGGCGCCTGATTCGCCAATACTGTTTCGACTATGTGCATCTGCCGGTCACGCCGGCGACGCTCGACTACCTCGTGGGCCACGCATTCGGCATGGTCACGCTGTGCGACCTCGACGAGGCGCCCGCAGCCGCCGCGAGTCAGGACGAAGACGAAATGGTGGGCACCTGCGAGGCGATGCAGCAGCTCTTTCGCACCATCCGCAAGGTGGCGAACACGGACGCGACCGTGTTCATCTCGGGCGAGTCGGGCACCGGCAAGGAGCTGACCGCGCTCGCGATTCACGAGCGTTCGCCGCGCCGCAAGGCGCCGTTCGTGCCGATCAACTGCGGGGCGATCCCGCATCATCTTCTGCAATCCGAACTGTTTGGCTACGAGCGCGGCGCGTTCACGGGCGCGAACCAGCGCAAGATCGGCCGCGTGGAAGCGGCCAACGGCGGCACGCTCTTTCTCGACGAAATCGGCGACCTGCCGATGGAAAGCCAGGCGAGCCTGCTGCGCTTTCTCCAGGAAGGCAAGATCGAGCGCCTCGGCGGCCACGAGCAGATTCCCGTGGACGTGCGCATCATTTCGGCCACCCACGTCGATCTCGAAGCCGCCATGCGCGACGGGCACTTCAGGGCGGACCTGTTTCACCGCCTGTGCGTGCTGCGCGTGGACGAACCGCCGCTGCGCGCGCGCGGCAAGGACATCGAAATTCTCGCGCACCATGTGCTGCACAAGTTCAAGCAGGACAGCGCGCGCAGGATCCGCGGCTTCACGCCCGATGCGATCGAGGCCATGTACAACTACAACTGGCCCGGCAACGTGCGCGAGCTCATCAACCGCGTGCGGCGCGCGATCGTGATGGCCGAAAGCAAGCTGATCTCGGCCGAGGATCTCGATCTCGACCAGTTCACCGAGCAGCAGACCGTCACGCTCGCCCAGGCGCGCGAGGCCGCGGAAAAACGCGCGATCGAGGCCGCGCTGCTGCGCCATCGCCATCGCCTGACCGAAGCGGCCGCCGACCTCGGCATCTCGCGCGTGACGCTCTACCGGCTCATGGGCACGCACGGGCTGCGCGACGAGAAGACGATCTTTGGCGGCGAAGCGGAGAACCAGCCGGACCTGCCGCCCGAGGCCTGACACTGCGGGGGACGCGCAGGGCTTTTTGCGCACAGCGCCCGCGGCGCTGCCGCCGGCCGCAAGGGCGGCGGCGAGAGCGTCGGGTAGAATCGGTGCGACTGGCTTTCCATTCCAACGCATTTCGACTCTCTCGATGACGACGCTCACCCTGATCGTCGCTCGCGCCCGCAACGGCGTGATCGGCCGCGACAACGAGCTGCCCTGGCGGCTGCCCGAGGACCTTGCCTTCTTCAAGCGCACCACCATGGGCGCGCCCATCGTGATGGGCCGCAAGACGCACGAATCGATCGGGCGCGCGCTGCCCGGCCGCCGCAACATCGTCGTCACGCGCGACGCCACCAAGCGCTTTCCCGGCTGCGACACGGTCACGAGCCTCGAAGCCGCGCTCGCGCTCGCGGCACAGGATCAGGCGCCCGAAGCGTTCCTGATCGGCGGCGCGCAGCTCTACGCGGAAGGCATCGCGCTCGCGCGGAAGCTGATCGTCACGGAGATCGCCACCGATTTCGAAGGCGATGCCACCTTCCCTGCGCCCGATCCGGCGCACTGGCGCGAGACGGCGCGCGAAACGCTGCACGCGAATCCGCCCAACAACTTCGACTTCGCGTTCGTGACGTACGAGCGGCGCGACTGAGCCTCGAAAAAAACCGCCCGTATGGCCATTGGTTTGGCAACTGGGCGCGCAAAATCGAAAACGGCACGCCCAGGCGTGCCGTTTTGCATTGAAGTGCGGAAAGCTCGCGCGAAACGCGCCGCGTGCGCTTACTGCCCCGCCACCGTCATGCGCTCGATCAGCACCGAGCCCGTCTGACGCGTACCGCGCGCGAGCGTATCGGCGCCCACCGCGACGATGTGGTGGAACATCTCCTGCAGCGTGGACGCCACCGTGATCTCCTCGACCGGATACTGGATCTTGCCGTTCTCGACCCAGAAGCCCGAGGCGCCGCGCGAATAATCGCCCGTCACCATATTCACGCCCTGCCCCATCAGCTCCGTGAGCAGCAGGCCCGTGCCGAGCTTCCTGAGCATTTCCTCGAAGTCGTCTTCGGGTCTCGTCAGCGAGCTTTGCAGCCGCAGGTTGTGCGAGCCGCCCGCGTTGCCGGTCGTCTGCATGCCGAGCTTGCGCGCCGAATACGACGAGAGGAAATAGCCCTGCACCACGCCGTCCTTCACGACTTCGCGCCGTTGCGTGCGCACGCCTTCCTCGTCGAAGGGCGCGCTGCCCGCGGCGCGCGCCACGTGCGGGTCCTCGACGACCTGGATATGCGGCGCGAACACCGGCTTGCCGAGACTGTCGACCAGGAACGAAGTCTTGCGATAAAGCGCGCCGCCGCTCGTGGCCTGCACGAACGCGCCGAGCAGGCCCGCCGCGATGGGCGCCTCGAACAGCACCGGCACCTTGCGCGTGTCGAGTCCGCGCGCGTTCAGACGCGAGAGCGCGCGCTCGGCGGCATAGCGGCCGACCGACTCGGGCGTGGCGAGCTCGCTCGCACTGCGCCGCGAGGTGTACCAGTCGTCGCGCTGCATGCTGCGGCCCGTGCCCGCGATGGGCGCGCACGCGATGTAGTGGCGCGAATAGGGGTAGCCGTGCATGAAGCCGCCCGAGGTCGCCAGCACGAACTGCGAATGCTGCGCCGAGACGCTCGCGCCTTCCGAGTTGGTCACGCGGCGGTCTGTGGCGAACGCGGCGTCCTCGGCGCGGCGCGCGATCTCGACGGCCTCGTCGGCCGTGAGGCTCCACGGGTGATAGAGGTCGAGGTCGCGCGGCGCGGTTTCCAGCAACTCGGGGTCGGCGAGGCCCGCGCAGTCGTCGTCGGCGGTGAAGCGCGCGATGTTGTAGGCGGCCGCCACGGTGTCCTTGAGCGCCTGCGCGGAAAAGTCCGAGGTGCTCGCATTGCCGCGCTTGTTGCCGATGTAGACGGTCACGCCCACGGACTTGTCGCGGTTGTGCTCGATGGTCTCGACTTCGCCGCGCCGCACGGAAACCGACAGGCCATCGCCTTCGGAGATCTCCGTCGCGGCGTCGCTCGCGCCGAGCGCCTTCGCGTGGCGGAGAATGTCCGACGCGATCTCCTTCAGCTCGTCCTGGGTGTGCGGGAAAAATCGTTGCCGGGCTTCGATGTCTGCAGCCATTGTCGTTACGGTCCGGTTTCGGGCCGGTGCGGCCCGCTTGTCGTGTATCGGGTGTGTCGGATCAGGCGCCTCGGTAAAAGGCGCGTTCCGCGATCATAGCAAGGTATGCGAACGCGCACCGCAGGCGCATGGCCCGCGCGGGCCAGTCGCGTCCCGATTGGAGGGCGCGCGCAGGCTACAATACGCGTCATGAAACGCAAAACCCGCATTCAACCCATGACCGACGTTGCCGCCGACCAGGACGACAACGGCTACGATCGCCCGAGCAAGTCGCAGCTCAAGCGCGAAATGACCGCGCTCCAGGAGCTGGGCATCGCGCTCGTCGACCTGCCCAAGGACGCGCTCAAGCGCATGCCCATGACGGAAGACCTCGCCGACGCCGTCCACGAGGCCCGCCGCATCACCGACCACGAAGGCAAGCGCCGCCAGCTCCAGTACGTGGGCCGCATGATGCGCGGCCTGCGCGAGGACGAGGTTGCCGCGCTGCGCACCGCACTCGACGAGCACCGCGGCGTGAACAAGGCCGCCACGGCGCGCCTGCACTGGATCGAGCGCACGCGCGAGAAGCTGCTCGCCGACGACGCCGCGCTCACCGCCTTCATCCGCGAGCATCCTGCGGCCGATCCGCAGGAAGCGCGCACGCTGATCCGCAACGCGCGCCGCGAGCAGCAGCAAGGCCGCCCGCCGAAGTACTTCCGCGAGCTGTTCCAGTGGATCAAGGACATGAGCCGCCAGGGCGCCGACGATCCGCTGGACGCGGCGAACCAGCGCCCGCACGCCGATCTCGACGAGGATAGCGAAGATGACGAAGCCTGAGCGCAGCCATCCTGACGAACTGGTGATCGGCCTCGTGTCGGTCAGCGACCGCGCCACGAGCGGCGTCTACGAGGACAAGGGCATTCCGTCGCTGATGGAATGGCTCGGCCACGCGCTGAAGTCGCCGTGGCGCGCCGAAACGCGCCTGATCCACGACGACGCGGCCACCATCTCGGCCACGCTCACGGCGCTGGTGGACGGGCTCGGCTGCGACCTCGTGCTGACGACCGGCGGCACCGGCCCCGCGCGCCGCGACGTGACGCCCGAAGCGACGCTCGCCGTCGCCACGAAGGCAATGCCGGGCTTTGGCGAGCAAATGCGCCAGATCAGCCTGAATTTCGTGCCGACGGCGATTCTTTCGCGCCAGGTGGCCGTGATCCGCGAGACCGACGACCACGCGGCGCTCATCATCAACCTGCCGGGTCAGCCCAAGTCGATCAAGGAAACGCTGGAAGGCTTGCGCGACGAGCAAGGCACGGTGAAAGTGCCGGGCATCTTCGCCGCGGTGCCGTACTGCATCGACCTGATCGGCGGTCCGTATATCGAAACCGATCCGAATATCGTCGCGGCGTTCCGGCCCAAGAACGCGCAGCGAGCGCCGCGCGCGTAACACCCCGTCGCCACGGGCTGTGCAGGGTGCGGCGCAAAAACGCGTCCGCCCCCCTGCAGGCCCAGAGGTTGTCCTGCTTCCTTACTTCGCCGCGCCGCCCGTCTGTGAGGCGGCGTCCGCCGTGCCCGCGGCCGGAATGAGAAAGTGCTCGCGGTAGTATTTGAGCTCGTCGATGGACTCGTGGATATCGGCCAACGCCGTATGCATCGCGCGCTTCTGAAAACCCTTGTAGATGGTCGGCTGCCAGCGGCGGCACAGCTCCTTGAGCGTGCTCACGTCCAGATTGCGGTAGTGGAAAAAGCGCTCGAGCGTGGGCATCCAGCGCGCCATGAAGCGGCGGTCCTGGCAGATCGAGTTGCCGCACATCGGCGACTTGCCCGGCGGCACGTATTGCGAGAGAAACGCGAGAATCTCCCCGGTCGCGCTGTCCTCGGTCACGGTGGAGGCGCGCACGCGCTCGGTCAGACCCGAGCGGCCGTGCGTGTTGCGGTTCCATTCGTCCATGCGGTCGAGCACGGCCTCCGGCTGATGGATCGCCAGCACGGGACCCTCGACGATCTTGTCGAGCGTGGAGTTCGTCACCACCACGGCGATCTCGATGATCCGGTCGTTGTCGGGATCGAGCCCCGTCATCTCCATGTCGAGCCAGATCAAGTTCATGTCGGTGCGCTCCATCGCCGGAGTCGCCTGGCCCGCCGGGTCGGCAGAAGTGATATCAGTCATGAGGGGCAGCCTGAAACGGTTGAGATGCGGCGTCCGGACACCTTCGAATGCGATGCGCACGCATGATGCTGGCGCGGCCCGCACGCCAAATGCGGGGATGCCATGGCCGGGCCGCCGAGAACATATAATTGTCGCATAGATACCACGGACACCCCGGATGCCGACCTCATCAACTGCGTTGTCCCCCGCGCTGGCTTTCAGCGTCGTTTTCGTGATCGCCGTGCTGGCCATGGTCGCGACCAAGCTCTGGCTCGCCTCGCGCCAGGTCCGCTTCGTGGCGGCGCACCGCAGTGCGGTGCCGCCCCAGTTCGCGGCCACCATCCCGTTGACGGCGCACCAGCGCGCCGCCGACTACACTATCGCGCGCACGCGCCTTGGCATGATCGAGATCGTGCTCTCCGCGGTCGTGCTGATCGCGCTCACGCTGCTGGGCGGCGTGCAGGTGCTCGACCTCGGCATTTCGGACCTGATCGGGCGCGACTACGTCGGCCAGATCGCGCTGGTCGCGGCCGTGCTCGCGGTGAGCGGCATCGTCGAGTTGCCGCTCGACTACTACCGCCAGTTCGTGATCGAGGAGCGCTTCGGCTTCAATCGCATGACGCGGCGCATCTTCTTCGCCGACCGCATCAAGGGGCTCCTGATCGGCGCGCTGTTCGGCATTCCGCTGCTCTTCGTCGTGCTGTACCTCATGAAGCAGGCGGGCAGCCTCTGGTGGCTCTGGACCTGGGTGGTCTGGGTCGCGTTCCAGATGCTCGTGCTGGTGCTCTACCCCACCTTCATCGCGCCGCTCTTCAACAAGTTCGAGCCGCTGCGGGACGAAGCGCTGCGCTCGCGCATCGAAGCGCTGATGCAGCGTTGCGGCTTCGCGGCCAAGGGCCTGTTCGTGATGGACGGCAGCCGCCGCTCCGCGCATGGCAACGCCTATTTCACGGGCTTCGGCGCGGCCAAGCGCATCGTCTTCTTCGACACCCTGCTCGCGCGCCTCTCGGGCAGCGAGATCGAGGCCGTGCTCGCGCACGAGCTCGGCCACTTCAAGCGCCGTCACGTGATCAAGCGCATGGTGGTGACGTTCGCGATCAGCCTCGTGCTGCTCGGCGTGCTCGGCTGGCTCACGCAGCGCGTCTGGTTCTACGAGGGACTCGGCGTGCGGCCGTCGCTGCTCGGCGGCAACGAAGGGCTCGCGCTCGTGCTGTTCTTCCTCGCCGTGCCGGTGTTCCTGTTCTTCGTCACGCCGCTGTCCAGCCTGAGCTCGCGCAAGCACGAGTTCGAGGCCGACGCCTTCGCCGCCACGCAGACCGACGCGCAAAACCTCGTGAACGCGCTCGTCAAGCTGTATGAGGACAACGCGTCGACGCTCACGCCCGATCCGCTCTACACCGCGTTCTACTACTCGCATCCGCCGGCTTCGCAGCGGATCGACCGACTGCTCTCGCACGCATGAACCGGCGCGCAACGAAAGCCGCCGGCGGCGCAGCAGCTACGGGCACGGGGGCGACGCTGCACGGCGTCGTAATCGCGGCGCACGGGCGCCACTATCTGGTCGCGCCGGACGCAGGCGGCGCGCCGCTGCAATGCTTCCCGCGCGGCAAGAAGAGCGAGGTTGCGGTGGGCGACCGCGTCGAATATCAATCGACTTCGGCGGACCAGGGCGTGATCGTCGCGATCGGCGAGCGGCGCAACCTGCTCTACCGCTCCGATCAGTTCAAGTCCAAGCTCTTCGCGGCCAATCTCGACCAGCTCCTGATCGTGCTCGCCACCGAGCCGCACTTCAGCGAGGACCTGCTCGGCCGCGCGCTCGTGGCCGCCGAGGCCAACGATCTGAAGCCGATCATCCTGCTCAACAAGATCGACCTCGAGGCCGCGCTGCCGCTCGCGCGCGAGCGGCTCGAGCGCTATCGCGCGCTCGGCTATACGGTGCTGGAAGTGTCGGAGAAGAAGCACCCCGAAGAGGCGCGCGCGATTCTCACCGAGCATCTGCATGGCCACCAGACCATCCTGCTCGGCCAATCGGGCATGGGCAAGTCCACGCTGGTGAACCTGCTGATCCCCGACGCCGAAGCCGCCACGCGCGAGATCTCCACGGCGCTGAACAGCGGCCGCCACACGACGACGTTCACGCGCCTCTACAAGCTCCCCGAAGGCGGCGCGCTGATCGACTCGCCGGGCTTCCAGGAGTTCGGGCTCTATCACCTCACCGAAGGCACGCTCGAACGCGCGTTCCCGGAGTTCCGGCCGCTGCTCGCGCATTGCCGCTTCTACAACTGCCATCATCTGCACGAGCCGGGCTGCGCGGTGCTCGAAGCTATCGATGACGGCCGCGTCGAGCCGGAGCGCCATGCGCTCTATGCGCAGCTCGTGCACGAAATCAGCCAGGTCGTGCGCTGACGCGCCAGCCGTCACCATGCTCAAGCTCGTGCGCGCGCCGAATGTCGTCATCGCCCAGCACTGGATGAACATCCTCGCGGCGGCCGGCGTGCCGTGCGAGCTGCACAACCGCTACCTGAGCGGGGCGATGGGCGAGATTCCCGCCGATCAATGCGCGCCGGAGATCTGGCTCGTCGACGAGCGCGACGAAATGATTGCGCGCAAGCTGATTGCCGACGCCATGAACGGACCGCCGCCGGGCGCGCCGTCGTGGCGCTGCCCGCAATGCGGCGAGACGCTGGAGCCGCAATTCACGGTGTGCTGGCAGTGCGGCCGTGCGCGCGATCCGCGCGACGACTGAAAACTTCCCGCCCCGCCCTGCTGGATCTGGAAATGACAACGGCCCGCTCGTGAGAGGCGGGCCGTATTCTTTTGCGCAAGACGCCGGGGTCGCTCAGACCCAGACGGCAATGGTCAGCATGAGCAGCAGGATCATCCACAGGATCACCGCGCGCCACACGAGGCCCACGGCCGATTGCAGCGTGCGCGGCGTGCAGTCGTCGCCGACCGTATAGGGATCGCCTTCGCCGGGCTGGGCGAGCACGTCGACGCTCGACTGCTCCGCGAGCGGCCCCGAGAGGCGCGCGCCCAGCGCGCCGCTGCCGGTCGCGAGCAGCACGCCTTCGTTGGTGTCGGGCCACTGGTTCGTGTGGTTGCGCCACGAGTAGATCGCGTCCTCGAAATTGCCGACGATCGCAAAGCCCAGCGACGTGAGCCGCGCCGGCACCCAGTCGATCACGAAGAACACCTGCTGCGCGAAGTTCGAGAAGGCTTCGGTCCGGTCGTCGGCGGGACGCGACCATGCGCGCGCCAGATATTCGGCGATGCGGTACAGCACCGCGCCCGCCGGCCCGATCGGCACGAGAAACCAGAAGAACACGCCAAACACGTGCCGGTGCGAGGCCACCACGGCGTGGATCAGCGTATGGCGCACGATCTCGCTCACGGGCATGTCCACGGCGTCGATGCCGGTCCACTCGGTGAGGATCTCTCGCGCGCGCGGCACGTCGTCGTTGTTCAGCGCGAGGTGGATATCGGTGAAATAGTGGCTGAACTGCCGGAAGCCCAGCGTGAAGTACACCACCACCACGTTCCACAGAAACGCCAGCACGAAGCTGATGTGATAGAGCACGTAGTAGACCAGCGCGGTGGCCACCGTCCACGGCACCACGACCACGAGCCAGGCGATCAGACCGTGCTTTTGCTTGCCCGCGTCGAAGCCATGCGCGGCCCAGTCCGCATTGAGGCGCAGGAGCGCCATCACCGGATTATTGGGCGAAAGCGCCCGCACCTGTTCGATGACGAGGGCCAGCAATACGGAGAAGAAGGTCATGCCACGCGCCGTGCAGTGAGTCGGGTTGCCAAAGGGATTTCGGGGGTCTTCAGAAATTGTTGCAACGATATCACAGGGCCAGATGTGCCTGAACATGCGGCGGCAAAGACACAACAGCGAGACGCGCGGCGCATGCCGCGCGGCGAAAACCACGCCGCATCAGGCGAGCAGGAAACGATAGAAATTGCGCAGCATGCCCGCGGTGGCCCCCCAGATGAAGTGCACGCCGGCCACGCCCGCGCCTTCCTGCGGATACGGCATGGCGAAGAAGCGGCGCTCGCCGCCCTCCCAGCGCAGCACGCGCACCTGGTGATGCGCCGGATTCATCAGGAAGCTGAGCGGCACTTCGAAGATGCTCGCCACTTCGAGCGAATCGGCGGCCAACGTGAACGGCTCGTGCACGAGGCCCACGACCGGCGTCACCTTGAAGCCCGTGCCCGTGAGGTAGTCGGGCAGCGCGCCCAGCACTTCGACGCGCGCGGGGTCGAGATTCACTTCCTCGTGCGCCTCGCGCAGCGCGGCGGCAATGGGGGTGGCGTCGGCGGGCTCGCGGCTGCCACCCGGGAAGCTCACCTGGCCGGCGTGATTGCTGAGGTTGTCGGCACGCTGCGTGAGCAGCACGGTGAGCCCGGCAGGCCGCATCGCGATCGGCACGAGCACGGCGGCCTCGCGCGGATCGGCGATCTCGGTCACGCGCGCGTCCTGCGGCTCGGGGTCCCAGGGCAGGCGCTGCTCGAAACGCGCGCGCAAGCCTTCGGGCGTGAGCCGGGCGGCGTCGACATGGGGGAGTTCGATGCCTGTCGATTCGATCGGCAGGTTTTCGGGTTCAAATACTGGACGGATCAACGGCTGGCTCGAAATTCGGACACACCTGCGTATTTTGCGGCCAAAAAGAAAAAAGCACCCCGAGGGGTGCTTCTTTCTTACAGCTTTTACGCCTGATCGGCCGGAGCAGCTGCGCTCTTGAACACCAGCTTTTCCTTGATACGCGCCTTCTTGCCCGACAGGTTGCGCAGGTAGTACAGCTTCGCGCGACGCACGTCGCCGCGACGCTTCACCACGATGCTGGCCAGCAGCGGCGAGTACGTCTGGAACGTACGCTCGACGCCTTCGCCCGACGAGATCTTGCGAACGATGAACGACGAGTTCAGACCGCGGTTACGCTTTGCGATCACGACGCCTTCGTAAGCCTGAACGCGCTTGCGGGTACCTTCAACCACGTTCACGTTGACGATCACCGTATCGCCGGGAGCGAATTCGGGGATGGTCTTCTCGCCCAGCACGCGCTGGATTTCTTCCTGCTCGAGTTTTTCAATCAGATTCATTACTGACTCCGTAAGCCATCTTGTCGGCGTTCGTACCTGTGCAGGATTGCCTGCAACTACGGCCCCGATAGAGGATGGATTCACATCTGGCGCCGTTCACGCATGAAGCGGCACCGCCTTTGGCGTCCCGTGTCGCGCCCGCCCGAAGCCTTACGCTTCGTTCGCGCCCTTCGCGAGACTAGCGAGCCATGCCTCGTCGGCACGGCTCAGCATCTTGTTCTTCCTGGCCCGCTGGATCAGATCGGGCCGTTTGTGCCACGTATTGCGCAGCGCCTCGCGGCGGCGCCATTGCTCGATTTCCGCATGATGGCCGCCGAGCAGCACATCGGGCACACGCACGCCGTCGTATTCCTCGGGCCGCGTGTAATGCGGGCAGTCGAGCAGACCGTCCACGAAACTGTCCTGCACCGCCGACTGCGCGTCATTGAGCACACCGGGCAAGAGCCGCACCACGGCATCCATCAGCGCCATCGCGGGCAATTCACCGCCGGAGAGCACGAAGTCGCCGACGCTCACTTCCTCGTCCACGCAACGGTCGACCAGACGCTGGTCGATCGCTTCGTAGCGGCCGCACAGCAGCACGAAACCGGGCTCCTGGGCGAACTGCACGACGCGCTCGTGCGTGAGCGGCTTGCCTTGCGGCGACATCAACAGCACGCGCGGACTCGCGACGCCCTCTCCCGCCTGCGCGGCTTTCGCCGCGCCGATCGCCGCTTCGAGCGGCTTGGCCAGCATGACCATGCCGGGGCCGCCGCCGTAAGGCCGATCGTCGATGGTGCGGTAATTGTCGGTCGTGAAATCGCGCGGATTCCACGTGCGCAACGCATAACGCTGCTGCTTCGCGGCCCGGCTGGTGATGCCCCAGTCGGTGAGTGCGCGGAACATCTCGGGAAAGAGCGTAACGACATCGAACTGCATCGCTCTCTCCGTTCAGCGAATCAGCACAGCAGGTTCAGTAATCGGCTTCCCAGTCGACGACAATGCGCTTCGCCGCCAGGTCCACCGTCTTCACAAACACGCCGACGAACGGGATCAGCCGCTCGCCGGTGGTGGGCTTGCCGTCCTTGCCCGTCGACGGATACTCGACGCGCAACACCGACTGCGCGCCGTTGTCGATCAGGTCGGCAACCGTGCCGAGCTCCACGCCCGCCTCGTTGGCGACGTGAAGACCCATCAGGTCGACCCAGTAATACTCGTCGGCTTCGGTCGCGGGGAAATCCGCGCGGCTCACGTAGATGCGCGCGCCGCGCAAGCGCAGCGCGGTGTCGCGATCCGCAACACCGCCCAGTTGCCCGACGACGCTGTCGCCGTGCACCTTGGCGCTCATGCGCACCGCGGAATGCCGCTCCGGACGCTCGCGGCCCTTCAGGAGCCACCAGCGCTTCGCCGCGATGAGCGCCTTGCCGCCTTGCGCGTGCGGGACGATCTTCAGTCCGCCCTTCAGGCCATAGGCATCGAGCACGGTGCCGACTTCGACTGCGTCGGCCGGCCAGCTTTCCGGCGTTTCCGCGCGCAGGCCTTCGGCCGCGCCTGCAACTCCAGACGCACTGCTGCGCGTCTGCGCGCGTTCCGCAGGCTTGCGCACGAACGCGCCAAACGACGGCGCCTTGCGCGAACCGCCGCCCGATGATGCTTCGGCGCCTGACTTGCCGCCTGCATCATGGTTTTTGCGCGGTACATCGCCCGCTGCGGCAGCAGCGCCCCTGTCCGCTTGTGTATCGTCATGCACGGGCATGGGCAAACCTCGCAGCCAGCTTGAACTCGTACACGCCGCTCACGCCGCGCGCACTTGGGTAAGACTTAAGCAGCCGGTTGAGCGGCAGCAGCCTTTTGCGCTTCCTTCACGAGACGCTCGACGGCCGGCGACATTTGCGCGCCGTTTTCTTGCCAGTACGTCACGCGATCTTGCGCGATACGGAGGGTTTCACCCTTGGTGGCGACCGGGTTGTAGAAGCCCACGCGCTCGATGAAACGGCCGTCGCGACGGTTGCGCGAATCGGTTGCGACGATGTTGTAGAACGGGCGCTTCTTCGAGCCGCCGCGTGCCAGACGGATGATGACCATACTAGAATCCTTGAAAACCGGGGTTCGGGACTACTGAAACATGCGATTATAGCCCGAAACCAATGGCATAACAAACACTTAACCAGAAACCGGGCGGAAACTGCGTGGCAACCGTGAGGAAGCGGCGATGAACGGCGATCGATCGGCGGCTGACGGGCATGACCTACAGGGCCTGGCGCCCGCGTGGGAGCGGCTGCTGGTGTGGGCTCGCGCAACCCTCCTCCGCCTGTGGCGGCATGACAACGCGCCTTCGTCCCTCCACGCCGCGGATCCCGCCCCACATCGACATGGCCGCGACCCTGGCGGCTCGCGCACCTGGCGCCCACGCCGATCGCCTCGCATTGTACGGCGATGCTGTGCTGCCCTGCTCGCGCTCGCCGCCCTTCTCGGCGCTCCGCTCGCGCGGGCCACGCTGCCCATCGAGCGCATCCGGCTACCGGCCGGCTTCCACATCGAAGTGCTCGCCGACGACGTGCCCAGCGCACGCGAAATGACGCTCTCGCCCGCAGGCATCCTTTACGTGGGCAGCATGGAGGGCCGCGTCTACGCGCTCGAGCTGCGCGAAGGCAAGGTCCTCAGGCGCCATGTGGTCGCCTCCGGGCTCACGATGCCCGTGGGCGTGGCCTGGCACGACGGCGCGCTCTATGTTTCCGCGGTCTCGAAGATCGTGAGGCTGGACGCCATCGACACGCATCTCGACGATCCGCCCAAGCCCGCCGTCGTCACCGATGCGCTGCCCGCCGAGCGTCACCACGGCTGGAAGTTCATCGCCTTCGGCCCGGACGGCAAGCTCTACGTGCCGCAGGGTGCGCCCAGCAATGTCTGCCTGCCCGCGAACGATCCGCAGCGCAGCCACTACGCGATGATCGGCAGGATGGACCCGGACGGCACGCACTACGAGACGATCGCGCGCGGCGTGCGCAACACGGTGGGCTTCGCGTGGCATCCGCAGACGCACGACCTGTGGTTCACCGACAACGGCCGCGACATGATGGGCGACGACGTCCCCGACGACAAGCTCAACCGCCTTGCGCGCGTGGGCCTGGATTTCGGCTTTCCGTATTGCCATGGTGGCGATGTCGCCGATCCGGAATTCGGCGCGGGCCATCCGTGCAGCAGCTTCACGCCGCCCGTCGCGAAGCTGGGCGCGCACGTCGCGTCGCTCGGCATGCGCTTCTATACAGGGACGATGTTCCCGCCCGGGTATCGCGACAGCATCTTCATCGCCGAACACGGCTCGTGGAATCGCAGCAAGAAGGTGGGCTATCGCGTGGTGCGCGTCATCGCCAACGCCGACGGCACAGACGCGCATCAGGAAGTGTTTGCCCAGGGATGGCTCAACAGCGACGAGACCGAGTGGGGCCGCCCCGTCGACGTGCTGCCGCTGCCCGACGGGTCGCTGCTCATCAGCGACGACTACGCGGGCGCGATCTATCGCGTGACCTACACGAAGCCGTCGTAGTTGTGCGAAGCCCAGGTTGTCGCGCGTGCGGCCGCAGCTACGCTCGCCCGCCCAGCTTCAGGCATTTCCCGGCATAAGCGGCACGCTCTGCTTGCTTGCGCGCACGCCACGTACAATGGCCAGCGGCCCACGTCCACGCGCGTAGTCAACGCGAGTCAACGCGCAGTCATCGAATCCGTCCGCCCATGTCCAGTCAAAAGAATCCCGCACGCTTTCGCTCCAAGACACTCACCTCCGCCCTCGCCTTCCTGTTCGGCTGCCTCGGCGCGCACCGCTTCTATCTATATGGAGCGCGCGACGTGTGGGGCTGGGCGCACATCGCCGGCACGCTGCTCGGCATTCCCGGCGTGCTCCTGCTCATGGCCACCGAGCGCGCGTCGATACCCGGCTGGGCACTCGCCGTGATCGGCGCCGTTTCCGTGCTCTCGGCCTTTCTTGCCGCCATCGTCTACGGACTGCGCCCGGACGCCAGGTGGGACGCGCAGTTCAATGCGGCCTTCGCCGGAAGCCGTGCGAGCCGTTCGGGCTGGACCGTGATCTTCGTGGTGATCTTCTCGTTGCTGATCGGCGCGTTCTTGCTGATGACGGGCCTCGCCCTCTCGTTCCAGACTTACTTCGAATCGCAGGTCGAAGCGGCCAAGGCGATTTCTCAATAGCAACAGCGGCAGCGGCGCGCGAGGACAAAACTAGAACAAATCCAGTTGCGGCTTCTCGCGCACGGTCTTGGCGCGCACGAACGCCGACATGTCCAGGATGCCGTGGCGCCGCTCGTTCAACCCGAGCCGCGTCACGGCCTTGTGAAAGCGCTGCTTGAGCAGGTCGGCCCAAAGCCCGGTGCCCTTCATGCGCTGCGAGAACGACGAGTCGTAATCCTTGCCGCCGCGCATGTCGCGCACGCGGCTCATCACGCGCGCGGCGCGCTGCGGGAAATGCGCCTCGAGCCAGCCTTCGAAGAGCGGCGCCACCTCCCACGGCAGACGCAGCACGATATAGCTCGCGCTCGTTGCGCCCGCCTCGGCGCAGGCCTCCAGCACGCGCTCCATATCCGGCTCGGTGACGAACGGAATCACGGGCGCGATGCTCACACCGACCGGAATACCCGCCTGCGCGAGCGTGCGGATCGTGCGCAGCCGGCGCGCGGGCGTGGCCGCGCGCGGCTCGAGCGTGCGCGCGAGATCGGCGTCGAGCGTGGTGATCGTGATCGCGGCCATGAATTGCTGGCGCTGTGCCATGGGCACGAGCAGGTCGAGATCGCGCTCGACCAGCGAAGACTTCGTGATGGCCGCAAACGGATGCTCGCGCTCGCTCAGCACCTCGATCACGCGGCGCGTGATGCGCAGATCGCGCTCGACGGGCTGCCAGGCATCGGTATTCACGCCTAGCGCGATGGGCTCCGGCTCGTAAGCGGGCTTGCCGATTTCACGCGCGAGCAGCTCGGGGGCGTTGATCTTCGCGTAAATGCGGCTCTCGAAATCGAGCCCCGGCGAGAGCCCAAGATAGCTGTGCGTGGGCCGCGCAAAGCAGTAGATGCAGCCGTGCTCGCAACCGCGATAGGGGTTGAGCGAGACATTGAACGGGATATCGGGCGACTGGTTGCGCGTGAGAATGCTTTTCGCGCGCTCCTCGAAGACCTGGGTGCGCAATGCGGGCGCTTCCGCGACGGCGAAATCACTATCTCGTGCGCCATCGCCGTCGCGCCCGGCATCGCCTTCGTGCGCGCTCGAGCCCTCGCCAGGCTGCACGTGCTGCCAGCCGTCGTCGAAGGCTTCGCGCTGATCGACCTCGTAACGCCCCTGCAGATTCGTGACCGCCCCACGCCCCTTGCGCGGCGCAGGCGGGGCGACGGGGTACCAGGTGTCGGGGGTGGAGTCGGGGTCCAGTTCGTTCACGGCACAAAGCAACAAAGCGTCTCAATGCTGTATAAATATACAGTATCGAGACGCTTTGTCGAGGGAGAAAAACGGGGGCGCTTTCGATTGCGTCTGCGCGTGCCGAAGCCCCGCGAACCGTCGCCCGGCTACTCGCCCACCGCGATCGTCAGGGTCTCCTTGATCTCCTCCATGACCACGTAGCTCTTCGACTGCACCGCACCCGGCAGTTGCAGCAGGATGTCGCCGAGCAGCTTGCGGTAGTCGGCCATTTCGCCGATGCGCGCCTTGATCAGGTAGTCGAAGTCGCCCGAGACCAGATGGCATTCGAGCACTTCCGGGATCTTCTTCACCTCGCGGCGGAACTGGTCGAACATGTTGCCGCTCTTGTGGTCGAGCGTGATCTCCACGAATACGAGCAGCGCCGCGCCCAGCACGTTCGGATTCACGCGCGCGTAATAGCCGGTGATAACGCCGTCGCGCTCCATGCGCTTGACCCGCTCGATGCAGGGCGTGACGGAGAGCCCGACTTGCTCCGCGAGGTCCTTCATGGCCATGCGGCCGTCCTCTTGAAGCAGTTTCAGGATCCGGTGATCGAGCCGGTCCAGCGCACGGACCGGCTGACGCTGCGTTCTCATGTTTTTTTCCTGAAAATCCGAAAAATACGATAACAAAATCTGGACTGAGAACAATAGCATAGTCGATATTACTGGCTACATCCGATTTTTCATGCCATCAGCGCTGGACGACCCAAAAATGGGCGCAGCAGCGCACGGCACAACGGCGTAGCCCTAACAAATCTAAAATGGAGCAGGCTATGCGAGTCGTCGTGTTGGGCAGTGGTGTGGTCGGGGTTGCCAGCGCCTGGTATCTTGCCCGCGCGGGCCATGAAGTGACGGTGATCGACCGCGAGTCCGGTCCCGCACTCGAAACCAGCTTTGCGAACGCCGGCCAGATCTCGCCGGGTTATGCCGCGCCGTGGGCAGCGCCGGGCGTGCCGCTCAAGGCGGTCAAATGGATGTTCGAGAAGCATGCGCCGCTCGCCATCCGCCTCGACGGCACGAAGTTCCAGCTGCAGTGGATGTGGCAGATGCTGCAGAACTGCACGCCCGAGCGCTATGCGCTCAACAAGGGCCGCATGGTGCGGCTCGCCGAATACAGCCGCGACTGCCTGCAGGCGCTGCGCGCCGACACCGGCATCCAGTACGAGGGCCGCACGGGCGGCACGCTGCAGGTGTTCCGCACGCAGCAGCAATTCGACGGCGCGGCGAAGGACATCGCCGTGTTGAAGGACGCGAACGTCCCGTACGAGCTGCTCACCGCCGCCGAGCTCGGCCGCGCCGAGCCAGCGCTCGCGGCGGTCTCGCACAAGCTCACCGGCGGCCTGCGCCTGCCCGGCGACGAAACCGGCGACTGCCAGCTCTTCACTACGCGTCTCGCGAAAATGGCCGAGGAGCTGGGCGTCAAGTTCCGCTACAACACGCCGATCGACGGCTTCGCCGTGCAAGGCGAGCGCATCGTGGGCGTGCAGTGCGGCAGCGAGCTCGTGCGCGCCGACTCGTATGTCGTCGCGCTCGGCTCGTTCTCCACGAAGATGCTGGCCGGCCTCGTGAAGATCCCGGTCTACCCGCTCAAGGGCTACTCGATCACCGCGCCTATCGTCGACGCAGGCGCCGCGCCGGTTTCCACCGTGCTCGACGAGACCTACAAGATCGCGATCACGCGTTTCGACGACCGCATCCGCGTGGGCGGCATGGCCGAGATCGTGGGCTACGACAAGACGCTGAAGCAGGCACGCCGCGAGACGCTCGAAATGTGCGTGAACGACCTGTTCCCGGGCGGCGGCGACACCTCGCAGGCCACCTTCTGGACCGGCCTGCGTCCGATGACGCCGGACGGCACGCCGGTGGTGGGCCGCACGCCGTTCTCGAACCTGTTCCTGAACACGGGGCATGGCACGCTCGGCTGGACCATGTCGTGCGGCTCGGGCCAGTTGCTCGCCGACCTCATCTCGGGCAAGAAGCCCGCGATCAAGGCCGACGATCTCTCGGTCTATCGCTACCTCGGGGAAACGCAGGGCGAGCATCGCCCGGCCTACGCTTGACGCGTCCTCTGTGTCTGATGTGAAAACGGCGCCCCTCGGGCGCCGTTTTTCGTTTCGGCCATGTTAATGACTTATGGCCGGCTCACATCTTCAGGCCTCCTCAGAACTGATCCTCCGATAGCGCCAGCAGGCCCTCGGCGCCATTCGCGCTGACGATCGCCGCCTCGAGCGCCACGGCCTGCGGCAGCACGTGCTCGGCGAAGCATTGCGCCGTCGCGATCTTCGCGCCGTGGAACTTCGGATCGTCCTGCATCAGCCGCTGCGAGGCGAGCATCGCGCGCGCCATCTGCCAGCCGCCCAGCGCGATGCCCGCCAGCTTCAGATAAGGCACGCTGCCCGCGAAGACCGCGTTCGGATCGCGCTTCACGTTGGCCAGCACGAAGGCCACCGCCGAGGCCAACGCCTGCTGGCCGAGCGCCAGGTGCTTCGCCATCGACTTGAATGCGGCGCCTTCGTACGTACCCAGTTCCGTAACGGTCTGCCCGATCTCGTCGATGAGCGCCTGCGCCGCCGCGCCGCCGTCGCGCAGCGTCTTGCGGCCGATGAGGTCGTTGGCCTGAATGGCGGTGGTGCCCTCGTAGATCGCCAGGATGCGCGCATCCCGATAGAACTGCGCGGCGCCCGTTTCTTCGATGAAGCCCATGCCGCCGTGCACCTGCACGCCGAGGCTCGCCACGTCGATGGCGAGCTCCGTGCTCCAGCCCTTCACGATCGGCACGAGGTATTCGTAGCGCGCCTGATGCCGGGCGCGCGCCACCTCGTCCGGATGCCGATGCGCGCGATCGCTCTCCCCCGCCGCCACGTACGCGAGCGCACGCGCGGCCTCGGTGAGCGCGCGCATGGTCGAGAGCATGCGGCGCACGTCGGGGTGATGAATGATGGTGACGGCCGCTTTGGCCGAGCCGTCCACCGGGCGGCTCTGCACGCGCTCCTTCGCATACGCGGCCGCCTTCTGATACGCGCGCTCCGAGATCGCCACGCCCTGCATGCCCACGGCGAAGCGCGCCGCGTTCATCATGATGAACATGTATTCGAGGCCGCGATTCTCCTCGCCGATCAACTGGCCGATCGCGCCGCCATGATCGCCGTATTGCAGCACGGCCGTCGGGCTTGCCTTGATGCCGAGCTTGTGCTCGATGGAGACGCAATGCACGTCGTTGCGCGCACCGGGCGAGCCGTCGTCGTTGACGAGAAACTTCGGCACGATGAAGAGCGAAATGCCCTTCACGCCTGCGGGCGCAGTCGGCGTGCGCGCGAGCACGAGATGGACGATGTTCTCCGCCATGTCGTGCTCGCCCCAGGTGATGAAGATCTTGGTGCCGAACAGCTTGTAGCTGCCATCGGCCTGCGGCTCGGCGCGCGTGCGCACGGCCGCGAGATCGGAGCCCGCCTGCGGCTCGGTGAGATTCATCGTGCCGGTCCACTCGCCCGAGATGAGCTTGGGCACGAAGCGCTTTTTCTGTTCTTCGCTGCCCGCCGTGAGCAGCGCCTCGATCGCGCCGTCGCTCAGGAGCGGGCACAGCGCGAACGACAGGTTCGCCGCGTTGAGCATCTCCACGCACGGCGTGCCGACGAGCTTGGGCAAGCCCTGTCCTTCGTATTCCTGAGGATGCTGCACGCCCTGCCAGCCGCCCGCGACGTATTGACGAAAGGCATCGGCGAAACCGGGCGACGTGTGCACCTGGCCATTTTCCCAGCGGCTGGGATTGCGGTCGCCTTCGACGTTCAGCGGCGCGAGCACTTCTTCACACAACTTCGCGCATTCCTGAAGCACGGCCTGCACAGTCTCGGGCGTGACATCCTCGCCGCCGGGAAGCGTGGCGATCTCTTCGAGTCCTGCCAGTTCCTTCATCACGAACAGCATGTCGCTTATCGGTGCGTTGTACATGGCCGTTGTCTCCAGTCGAGGCTGCGATGATGAAAAAAAGGGGCGCTCGAAGCGCCCCTTTTTTGTGTGTCGCCGGACATCGCACTGCGTCCGGCTTCGCCTGTGCTGCGGCGCTTAGCCGAGCTCTTTGACGAGCTCCGGCACAACCGTGAACAGATCGCCCACGAGGCCATAGTCGGCCACGCTGAAGATCGGTGCTTCTTCGTCCTTGTTGATCGCCACGATCACCTTCGAGTCTTTCATGCCCGCCAAGTGCTGGATCGCGCCCGAGATGCCCACCGCGATGTAGAGCTGCGGCGCGACGATCTTGCCGGTCTGGCCGACCTGGTAGTCGTTGGGGACGTAGCCCGCGTCGACTGCCGCGCGCGAGGCGCCCAGTGCGGCGTTGAGCTTGTCGGCGAGCGGCTCGAGAACCTTCGTGTAGTTCTCGCCGCTACCGAGACCGCGACCACCCGAGACGATGATCTTCGCGCTCGTGAGTTCCGGACGGTCGAGCTTCGTGACTTCACGGCCAACGAATTGCGTGAGGCCGCTGTCCGCTGCCGCTTCGATCTTCTCTACCGCTGCGCTGCCGCCTTCGGCCGCGACTGCGTCGAAGCCGGTCGTGCGAACCGTGATGACCTTGATCGGATCAACCGATTGCACGATCGCGATTGCGTTGCCCGCGTAGATCGGGCGCTCGAACGTGTCCGGAGAATCCACTGCCGTGATGTCCGAGATCTGCGCGACGTCCAGCTTCGCAGCGATACGCGGCGTAACGTTCTTGCCCGCAGCCGTAGCAGGCGCCAGGATGTGCGTGTAGTTCTTCGCGATCGAAAGAACCGTCGCCTCGACATTCTCCGCGAGGCCTTGCTCGAGTTGCGGCGCGTCGGCCAGCAGCACCTTCGAGACGCCGGCGATCTTCGCGGCCGCGTCTGCGGCAGCCTGGGCGTTGTG
>NZ_BAYD01000003.1 GCF_000685075.1 Paraburkholderia oxyphila NBRC 105797 | reverse complement strand
GAGCGCGGTGTTTTACGCGTGCTCGGGGCTCGTTCTGTGCTGGCTTATAATCGCGGCCTATATGAAGGTGCCGCTGAAGGTGCAACCGAAGCGGGCTTGATGGGGCCAGCCCTCGAACAAGCGCCGCGGGCGGGGTCGCAAGCGCGCCCGCCCTCTGCCTTGAGGCGAACCCGGCGTTCGCCGCAACATTTTTCGCGAGAGGCGGACCGCGCGCCGCGCATCGCAATGTGACGCCGATGCGCGAAATGCGTGGCCGCTCAAACGCAACGGAATCAACAGGAGAAACTCATGGCATCCGTGAACAAGGTGATCCTCGTCGGCAATCTCGGCGCCGAACCGGAAGTGCGCTATCTGCCCAGCGGCGACGCTGTGGCGAACATCCGCCTCGCGACCACCGACCGCTACAAGGACAAGACGTCCGGCGAGTTCAAGGAAATGACCGAATGGCACCGCGTGGCGTTCTTTGGCCGTCTGGCCGAGATCGTTTCCGAATACCTGAAGAAGGGTTCGTCGGTGTATATCGAAGGCCGCATCCGCACGCGCAAGTGGCAGGCGCAGGACGGCACCGACCGCTACTCGACGGAAATCGTCGCTGAGCAGATGCAGATGCTGGGCGGCCGCAGCAGCGGCGGCGCCTCGTCGGGCAGCGACATGGGCGACGACGGCGGCTACAGCCGCGAGCCGTCCGCACCGCGCGGCGGCGGCCGTGCAGCCTCGGGTGGCGGCGCGCCGCGCTCGAGCGGTGGCGGTGCGGGTGCCGGCGGCGGTGGCCGCTCGAACGCGCCGGCCGGCGGCGGCTTCGACGAGATGGACGACGACATTCCGTTCTAGAACTGATTAAACCAATTTTTGTTGGTAAAAGCCCGTTCTCCCCTGTGGAGACGGGCTTTTTCTTTACCCACATATTTTTTTGTGCTTAAATAGGATGAGAACTTAAACCTTACTTGCTGAAAATGGTGGGTAGATGGCCCAGTACATCGCCAAGCGGGTGCGTTTTCGGAACGGGGAGCACGTCTCGGTGCTCAAGGCTCCCAATGGGTTGCCGGTCCACGAAGTTACCTTGTACGTCGACAAATATCGGCGCAAAGGTCGAGCGGCCAACACGATTCACGGTGTTTGCATGGCCATGGCCTTGCTGTATCGCGAGCTTGCGAGCAAAAAGGTGAACTTGTTCGCTCGTCTGGGCGCGGGCAAATTTCTTACAATTCCGGAGCTGGACCGGGTGGCGTCCGCTGCGCAGTATCGAATGGATGACCTCGATGAGGGGGACGACGTCGAGGACAATCCCGCTGTCATCAATCTTGCGCGAATCCGTTTTCGCCGACACACGCGTGAAGCCCCCACCCGGCGAGCGGTTGATGTCGGGACGCAGGCGACGCGACTGCGATACATGGCCGACTTTCTGGAGTTCGCCGTCAACTATGTAAGCGCCGCGCTTACCGCATCCGCGCGAGTTGAGCTGAAGGCCACAAGCGAGCGGGCGCTCACAGCTTTTCGAGCAAACATTCCCAAGGACTCGAAGCGTGCAAAGCTGAATGCCCGTGTTGGTCTTAGCACGGAGGAAGCGGACCGACTACTGGCCGTCGTCAAGCCCGATTCGCCGGATAACCCATGGAAGCATGAGTTCGTCCGGCGGCGCAACTGGCTGATGATTGTGCTCCTGCTGGCGACAGGCATGCGCCGTGGCGAACTCCTCGGGATGCAGACTGGAGACCTCCTGCCAAATCAGCCCAAACTGCGCATCATTCGTCGTGCGGATGCTGCCAATGATGCTCGCCCTAAACAGCCCAACACAAAGACCAGGGACCGAGAGATTGAGCTGCGCCCTGCCATCATGAAACTGCTTTGGGCGTTTATTCAGTCGGACCGCTACGCAATCAAGGCGGCCCGGAAAATTCCCCAAATCTTTGTCTCGGACGAAGGGGATGCGCTCTCGGAGTCGAGCGTCGACCAGCTTTTTGCTGATTTGCGTGCTGCCTGTCCGGGGCTTCCGGTGCGACTGACGAGCCATGTCATGCGCCATACCTGGAATGACCGGTTCTCCGAGCAGGCCGAAGCCCTCGGACTCAGCGACGCGGTGGAAGAGAAGGCGCGTAACGCCCAGCAGGGCTGGACCGACAACTCGGCGATGGCTGCGACCTATACACGTCGACATACCGCCCGCAAAGGGCGCGAGGTAGCTTTGAAGCTCCAGGAGCGACTTGATGAATCACTCAAAAACGATAAATAACGTAGTCTCCCGCGACCTCGCGATTCGTTTGCCCGAAACTGCAGCTACAAAGCGAGGCGTCTCGTTCCGGCCGCAGGAAGATGTCTGGGAGTGGTTTGATGGGCCGTTCCGTCTTCATCTTGACTACCGGCGATTTCATGGGCAGACCGTGTTCCTGCGTGAACCACTCAAGCATGCCCTGATGGTTTTTGCGAAGGGCAGTTCGTCCAGCCATGTCTACAATCTTTTTCAGGCCCTGACCCACTTCCTCTCTTCGAGAGACGAGGCAGCTCCTTTGGCCGATATTACCATCGCGGAGGTATCCAGCTATTCGGCCCGACTCCGCCCACACGAAAAATGGCGGCTGTCGACCCTGAATGTGCTTCTTCAGAAGTGGGTGGCGCTTGCGTTGCCCGGCGTAGACCCTGAATGCGCTAAATATCTGCGCCAGCGTCGGAAGCCCGGGAACACAAAAGGAAGAGCCGTCCTGACGCGAGACCCAGAAGAAGGCCCGTTCAGCGAAGCAGAGTACACGGCACTGTACAAAGCCGTTGATACGGCCTATGGAAAAGGAGAACTGCCCCTGTGGGCCACGGTTCTGACTCGACTGTTGTTCGCTTGTGGCGGGCGCACGTCACAGTATGCGTCCCTCAAGATAATGGACTTCGGTGCTCGTGACGGCACGTTTGTTCTCAACCTGCCACAAGCCAAAACGCGAGAAGCGCACGCACGCTCGTCGTTCAAGGAATTCGACCTAAGCCCGCAGACGGGGCGGTTGGTACAGGAATACATTACCGTGCTTTCCACGTCCGGTTGGCCAGAAGACTCCCCGCTGTTTCCTGACAGTGCCGTGATGACATTTGGGCAGAAGAAACGGACGGCAGACGATATCTTTTTCGGTCACTGCACGGGCGATGCTCTGACTAAGGTCTTCGCGGCCGCCTTGAATCCCATTGCCCCACCTACGCAGCGTCTCAACTACGAGCCGATGCCGCTTGCCCCTAGGAGGTTCAGATATACCTTTGGGACGCGGCTTGCGGAAGAAGGTGCCAGTAAGGTTGTCATCGCCGACCGGCTGGGGCACGTCGACCTGCAACAGGTCGGCGTCTACGTCCAGGCTACGCCCAAAATTGTGGAAAACATCGACGCCGCGATGGGCAAGCAGTTGGCACCTCTCGCGCACGCGTTCAAAGGCCAGTTGGTTGAGGGCGAGGAACAGTCGACTCAAAGGGGTGCATTGGGCAGCAGAATCATTGATTTCCGGGTCTCGAAAGACCCCGTTGGCAGCTGTGCGGGCCGGGGCTGCGGTTTCAGCAAGCCTGACGCCTGCTATACCTGTTTCAAGTTTGAGCCGTGGCTCGATGCGCCGCATGAAAAGGTGTACCACCGCCTGATGGAGCAGAGAAATGCACACGCAGGCGACGAGCGAATCGCAGCCATCAACGACGACGCCATTCGGGCCGTCCAGGAAGTCATGGCTGAGTGTGCTGCAGTGAAGGCGCAGCGTGAGAATGCAGAACAGGAGTCTGCTTGATGGATGCACACGTTCTTCATTTCACCCCCCGCGCTGAACTCGAACCCCAAGTCAACTTGCAGGCTTTTATTGACCTGTGCAGGCAATCGGAAGTGCTCAACGCGCGCAGGCAGTTCGACCGGAACGCTTGGGACTGTGGGCAGCTGAAAGGCCACAACAAGGTTCACAGAGCGGTGTTCAGTACTCTGGAAGCTGCGTTTGCCGACTCGCCCGAGCCGTGTCTGCCTCAGCCGTTCCTTGACTTTGCCAAGGCAATGCTCGTTTATATGCAAGACACGAATGCGGTCGTCTCCCAGTCCACACGAATCGCCGCCTTTCGATGTCTTGAAGCGTCTCTTCGGGAATGGCACAAGGGCTTTCGGCCGACAGCAGTCAACGCCGATATATTGGACACGGCCGTAGAGCTTGCGCAGAAGGACCGCTCCGCGTTGGCTGCTTATCAGATAGGTGGCCAACTCCAGAAAATTGCCGGACTGATGAACTCTTTCGGTTTCATTTCGCTGTCTAAAGAATGGGTTCATCCGTTGACGAAGCCAGCGGAGCATGGGTCGAGGATTTCGAAAGAGGCGTTGACCGCCCGGCAGGAAAAGCTGCCATCGGCAGCGGCCCTGCGCGGCATAGCCGGCATCTTTCGTCAGGCCGTGGAGCCCGCAGATGTGCTGGTTTCCAGTAATGCGGCACTCCTGCTTTGCGCGCCGGAGCGCATCAACGAGGTACTTCGGCTGCAGCGCAACTGTCTCGTCGAAGGGGACGGTGAATTTCGCGGCAAGTTGGGACTGCGTTGGGCCGGGTCCAAGGGATTTGAAGACACAACGAAATGGCTACCCTCCGAGATGGCCCCGGTTGCGAGGGAAGCGGTTGGTAACCTTTTGCGGCTATCCGTCCCGGCGCAGGAGCTTGCAGCCTGGTACACCGCTAATCCCAAAAACCTGTATCTCCATCCGGCAGCAATGCACCTTAAGCACAAGGAGGTGTTGACTGCGAGAGAGATTGCTTTGGTGTTATGGGGCAATGCCGATGGGTCGCAACGTAACGCGGCGAGTCTATGGGCGCGGGACACGCATGGGCTCACAGGCGTGCCCTTGGGGAAGCGAAAGGTCGGCTATCGCTTTCAAGATGTGGAGCGCGCGGTGATTTCGATGCTCCCAGCGATGTTCCCCTTCGTTCCCGGAGCCCCCAATCTCCTCTGCAAGGACGCGATGTCTATCGCCCGGACGAACGAACTTGATTCACAAAAGGCACCCTACCTTTGCATGTTCAGTTGTGTCGATTACAGCACCATCAACTATCGTCTGCGAGCACAAGACAGCCGGGGTTCTATCTTCGACAGATTCGATTACACGGAAGACGACGGCTCCCCTATTGTGCTCAAAAGCCACAGCCTGAGGCACTACTTGAACATGCTTGCCCATATGGGCGGCATGAGCAGTACGGAGATTGCCATATTCTCCGGGCGTAAGGATGTGAAGCAGAACCGGGCCTACGACCATATGACCTCTGACGAGGTTCAGGCTCCCATCAGCGAGGCACTAAAGACCGGCTTTACCGATAATCTTGTAGTCTCGGAGCCGCGTGACCTCATAGTGCGTAGCGATTTCCAGCGAAAAGGGGCTGTTGCCGCCCACACCACCGAGTATGGATGGTGCATGCATGACTTCGCCAGTGAGCCCTGCCCGATGTACCGCGACTGCATTAACTGCGAGGAGCAGGAGTGCGTGAAGGGCGAGGCGCACAAGGAGGCGAATCTCCGTCAGCTTAAAAGTGAGTCCGAGTACCTGCTGAAGGCCGCGCGTGAAGCCCTGAACGACGAAGAGTACGGTGCCGACAACTGGGTGAAGCATCAAACCCAGACGCTTGAGCGTGTCAATTTCCTGCTATCTATCATCGAGGACCCGGCGGTTGCACCCGGGGCACGAATTCGCCTCAAGGTGGTCAATGCCCCTCTCGTTACCGCTGATGGCGAACCGTCCAGTGATGCGCTTGCAGCCTCGCAACCGGAGGTGCTCGCATGAAGAAAACGCGCGCACCTGACCTGACTGAGGAACGAATCAAGGGGGTAATCGACATCCTCGACGGCTGGACTGGCAAGCTCACGTGGGATGCGCTGCTCGATGCCGTAGAAAAGACCATTGGCATCAGGTATTCACGCTTTACGTTCTCCGAGTATCCGGAAATCGCCAACGCGTTCTCCTTCAAGAAGGACACCCTCAGAGGGACAAAGCCGGGTGGCCGAAGCGAGCCACGGGACGAACGGGTTCGGGCTGCGATGCAAGAGGCGCAAAAGTACAAGGACAAGGCGAAGCGCCTCGAGCAGGAAAACCAGCTGTTGCTTGAGCAGTTCGTCACGTGGGCGACGAATGCGGAGCGCAAGGGTGTCACCATGGCGATGCTCAATGCGCCGCTGTCCAAGCCCAAGCGGGACCGAACCGGAGGGGATGAGTGATGGCAAACGGACAGCAGCTGGCCGAGGAGTACGTGCAGCGGTTCGCGACCTGGGTTGCGTCCAAGACCGACGACGACTTCCGGAACATGGTGATGCGAGGCGTTCTGTCGCGCACGGAAATCGCCGCAGAATGCGGCTTTGCCAAATCAGCTCTGGCGCAGAATCCACGTATCCGGAAGGCGCTGAAGGACCTGGAGGACTCACTGCGTGAGCGCCACGTGCTTCCTCCAGTGGTCGAGCCTGTGGAATCTGGGACCGAGGTACCGGGGCAGGCTCGCCGTGCCGAACCCGTACGCGCGGCGCAGGATGCGGAGCGACTGTCACGTCTGGAGCAGGAAAACGCCAGTCTGCGAGCAGAAAATGCCGAACTCAAACAGCTGCTGGCTCGCTATTCTGTGCTGCATGAGGTCCTCGCGGAGACCGGGAGGCTGCCTCGATGACCGAAGCGGCCACCGTCGTACTTCGAGTGACCGGTTTGCGCTCGCAGAATCCTCGAGGATTTGGAGGCGCAATCTTTACGGGCGTTCCTATCGACATTGATGGTTCGGTTACGGATGCGCATTCATACATCGTTGTGAAAGCGAACCGGACGGTGCTCGGTGCCACGCGCGTCGAACGTGGTCAATGGTGGCATGTCAGCGGGCCACTCACGGAACGGCGTGTTGTTGTCGATGGTTTCGAGCTCGTCGAGCAGCAGGTGGATGCCGCACTTGCCCATCTCGCGATGCCTGCTGGCGAACACATCATCAAATATATAGCCGAGAATCCCGCATTTGAGGGTCTCGGCTTTGTGAAGGCCCGACGTCTTTGGGAACGGTTTGGTGAGCGCCTGTATACGATTCTGGACAAGGCGGACTCGTCGGCGCTGACGGATGTACTCACGGAAGATGCAGCGCGAATATTGGTCAGTGCCTGGGCGGCACATGGTCAATCCCAGACTCTGCAATGGCTGCAGGCCAACGGCTTCGATTTACGTATTGGCCGCAAGGTCTTGAAGTACTTCGGCCGGGAGGCGCAGGCGCGTATCGAAGAGGACCCTTACCGGCTCTTGTCGTTCTTCGGGAAATGGTCGGATGTCGACCGACTGGCAATGAGCCGGTTTGGTGTCCAGGCAGATGACCCACGACGCCTGCGTGGTGCCGTGGAAGAAGCGTGCTATCGCACGTTTGCCAACGGCCACACAGTCACGCTCAAGGCTGACCTCGAAAAGCAGCTCGCTCCACTTCTGGGTAAGCCCCTCCCCAATGCAACATGGCGTCAGCTTGCTGCTAAAGCCCTGAACGAAGGGCTGTCCAACGGCACCTTCGTAGAAAGCGCGTCTGGATTGCAACCGTTGGGCGCAGTGGTCATGGAGCGGCAGGTTGCCAAGGCGATTTGCGAGCGGCTGACAGCAAGCTCTCAAGCGTTGCTCAGTAGCGCTGCGGTGGACGGCATTATTGAGGCAGTTCAGGCGGAAGATAACATTAGCCTGAACCGCGAGCAGCAAAGCGCCATTCATCTCGCCGCCGAACACGCGTTTGCCTGTATTACAGGCGGTGCCGGCGTAGGCAAGACGACCGTCCTTAAAGCTGTGTACCGCATCTATGACGCTGCTGGCATCAAGGTACTTCAAGTCGCCCTCGCGGGCCGCGCGGCGAAACGGATGCAGGAGGCGACCGGCCGGGCGGCTGTGACTATTGCCAGCTTTCTCAAGGCAATGCGGGATTCGGATTTCGACGGCCCGACTGTGCTGGTTATCGACGAAGCGAGCATGGTCGACATCATTTCGATGAGTCGCATTTGCCACGTGCTGCCTTCCCATGTGCGCTTGCTGCTAGCCGGAGACCCGCATCAGTTGATGCCCGTTGGGCCCGGATTGGTTCTCCATTCCATCGTAGGGATTCCGTCCATCCCCGCAACAGAGTTGACGACTGTGAAGCGCTACGGCGGAGAAATCTTTACGGTGGCGTCGGCAATTCGCGCCGGAAACTGGCCGTCCGCTGGCACTGACCACACGGCTCCGGTCGCCTTTATCCCTTGCGACGACCGGCTGATTGCCGAGCGCGTGGTCGAGTTGTATGCGCTCGACCCAGCAAACACGCAGGTGTTGTCGCCATTGCGAAACGGTCCGGCAGGAACGAAAGCGCTGAACCAGTTGTGTCAGCAGCGATTCACAAGCGGGCTTGCCGAGGTCGTGCGATGGAATGACGAGTTCGAGCGGCCGGAGTATTGCGGATTCAACTTGGGCGACGTGCTTCTGTGCACGCGAAACATGTGGGACAAGGCTCTGCAAAATGGGTCGCTCGGCAAAGTCGTTCGGGTGGAAGCGCCGCCCATCGAGGCTCCAGGTGAAACGCCTGCGGTCCTCGCGTGGGTTGAATGGGACGACGGCGTCCTTCGCGCATTGACCGACGACATGCTCGAAGACATCGAGCTGGGTCGTGCGGTCACCGTTCACAAAGCTCAAGGCTCGCAATGGCCTCGAATCATTGTGCCGGTGACGGATTCGCGGCTACTGGACCGCACGTTGCTTTACACCGCTATCACTCGAGCACAGGTGCAGGTTCTGCTGGTGGGTAACATGGACGCTGCGCGACTGGCAGTGCTTGCGCCACCTAAGGCACATACGCGCAAGGTAGCGCTGGGCGACGCCTTGGCGAGATATCTCGAGCAAGCCGAAGCCGTTTCTCTCGAGCATGCGTAAAGTTGTTCGACGACATTGAATGGGTCAAGGGCGGGCTTAGCCCGGCGTAGCGAACCCTTGACGCACGCGGGAATTAATACGCTGTGGCCTGGTTGGAAGCTCGGCATTATCGGGCTTCCGACCATGCCATACGACGCGCTCGTAGCGGTACATCGCCACGATTACCTCTACCCACAAACCCCGCGATTTGACGCGCAGTGCAGCACGAAATTTGCTTCTGGCGAGCTTTACCAACAAGTATGCAGTCCGTGGAGGCGCGAAAGCCATTCACTCACTCACACCGAGGGCGTTACCAACATTTTTTAGTGTGGATAACCGTTCTAAAGCCTCGCAACCGCGAAATGCAGAGAAAACCCCGCCCTGGTGCGGGGTTTTTCTTTTCCACAGGCGGCTGCCGGCTTTCCTGAGCCGCGATTCTCCGAGTTCTTGCTGCCCGCCCTCAAACCAATGGGCGCGCATTGACACCACATTTCGACACCACGCTGCGGCGTTTTCGCCTCCCATCGATCGCAGGACAGGATCGGCACTGCCGGCAATCGTCGATTGACATTTCGTCATCAAATGTCAAAATGTCAGTCATGGTGAAACATGCAAAAGCGCTCCAGAGCCCGCTCCCGGACGCGCACTCAAGCGAAAACCAGCTTCTCCTGCGCGAGGGCCGCAAGATCGTCGAGGCGCTCGGCCAGACGCTCGCGCCGCTCGTCGAGGTGGTGCTGCACGACCTCACGGCGCCCGAGCACTCGGTCGTCGCGATCTCGAACAATCTTTCGGGCCGTGAGGTTGGCGATGCCGCCACGGAAATGGGCCTCGCCCGCATCACCGATTCCGGCTTTCCCGAAGTCGTGGCCAACTATCCGAACCGCTTCCCCGACGGGCGCCCGGCCAAGAGCACGTCGATCGGGCTGAAGAACAGCGCGGGCGACTATGTCGCGGCCATCTGCCTGAACATGGACGTGTCGCTGCTCGGCGCGGTCACGGCGGGCCTCGGCCAGCTGATGCAGACCGACGCGGCCGCGCCCGTAGCGGAAACGCTGGTGCCACGCGGCAGCAGCGAGGCGCGCGAGAGCGTGCGCGCGGCGCTCGAGCGCTTTGCCGCCGCGCGCAATACCACGCCCATTGGCATGACCCTCGCGCAGCGCCGCGAAGCGGTGCGCGAGCTGGCCGACAGCGGCCTCCTGAACCTGCGCCACGCGTTGGCCGAAGTGGCGCGCACGCTCGGCGTGGCGCGCTCGACCGTCTACACCTACCTGCCCAGCGAGCACCGACCATGAGCACACTGCCGATCTCCTTCGATGATGTCGCCGCCGCGCACGAGCGCATTCGCGGCGTCGCGCACCGCACCCCCGTCATGACCTCGCGCACGGCGAATGCGCTCGCGGGCGCGGAGTTGTTCTTCAAATGCGAAAACCTTCAGCGCATGGGCGCGTTCAAGTTCCGCGGCGCCTATAACGCCATCGCGCAGTTCACGCCGGAGCAGAAGGCGGGCGGCGTGATCACGTTCTCGTCGGGCAATCACGCGCAGGCCATCGCACTTTCGGCGCAACTGCTGGGCGTGAAGGCCGTGATCGTGATGCCGCAGGACGCACCCGCCGTGAAGGTGGAGGCGACGCGCGGCTATGGCGGCGAAGTCGTCTTCTACGACCGCTACACCGAGGACCGCGAAGTGCTCGGCAAGCGCCTCGCAGCCGAGCGCGGCCTCACGCTCATTCCGCCCTACGACCATCCGCATGTGATGGCGGGGCAGGGCACGGCGGCAAAGGAGCTGTTCGAAGACGCGGGCGAGCTCGACGTGCTGCTCACGCCGCTCGGCGGCGGCGGGCTGCTCTCGGGGTGCGCTACGGCGGCGCATGCGCTCGCGCCGCGCTGCACGGTGATCGGGGTCGAGCCCGAGGCGGGCAACGACGGCCAGCAGAGCCTGCAGACGGGCTCGATCGTCCACATCGACACGCCGAAGACGATCGCCGATGGCGCCCAGACACAGCATCTGGGCGGCTATACGTTCGCGGTGATCCGCGAGCGCGTGAGCGAGATCGTGACGGTCAGCGACGCGGAGCTTGTCGGGACGATGAAATTCTTCGCGAGCCGCATGAAGCTCGTGGTCGAGCCTACGGGCTGCCTCGCCGCGGCGGCCGTCCTGCAGCGCAAAGTGGATGTGCGCGGCAAGCGCGTGGGCATTGTGATCTCGGGTGGGAATGTCGATTTGTTGCGTTTCGCGGAGCTGACGAGCGCACAGTGATGCGGGCTGCGGCGCGCGGCTCGCTGCGCGGGCTGCTCGCACGCATGGTCCAGGCGCTTCGCGCACCGGCCGGCACAGCGCGTCGGACAAACGTGCGCCGCGCCGCCTGCTAGCCGAGCAATGCCGCGAGCGCCGCGCGCGCGTTCGTCACGTGCGCGCTCTCGCCTGGGCGCCCCGGCAGCAGGTGGAATTCAGCCGCCGGCAGCGCGGGCAAGCCGAACGACGCAGGGCAGGCCACGAGCCCCTCGCCGAGCGCCGATTCGTTCAGACAGGAAATCCCGAGACCCGCCTGCAGCGCGAGCTGCAAACCGGCGACGCCCGACGCCGAATGCGAAATCAGATACGGAATGCGCGCGCGCTCGAGTAGCTTCACGACATAGCGCTGCAACTGGCACGTGGCGGGCAGCAGCACGAGTGGCCAGGGCGGTGCGAGCGCCGCATGCTCGCGCAGCGTCTCGCGCGCACCGACCCACAGCAACGGCTCGCGCCGGATCGCGGGGCTCCTGCGCGCATCGGCCTTGTCTGCTTTTGCCTCGCTGCGCTTGCCGCGCGTGTCCACGATGCGCAGGGCGAGACCGATGTCGAAGGCGTCGTCTTCGGCGCTGCTCTCGATCACGGCGCTCGGCAACACGGTCACATGCAGCCGCAGGCGTGGATGCTGGCTCGCGAAGCGCCGGATGATCGCGGCCACGTCGTGCGGCCGGAAGTAGTCGGTGATGGCGAGGCGCACTTCGCCGTCGAGCGAGCGCCCGAGCATGTCGTCGAACGCGGCGTCGCACATCGCCACGATGCGGCGCGCGTGATCGACGAGCTTCGTGCCCGCCGGCGTGGGCGCGACGCCCTGCTTGCTGCGCACGAAGAGCGGCTGGCCGATGCGCTCTTCCAGCTTCTTCAGCTGCTCGCTCACCGAAGATTGCGAGAGAAATACGCGCTCCGCGGCGCCCGAGACGCTGCCCGCCTCCGTGACGGCGAGAAAGGTGCGCAACTGCGCGAGGTCGAGTCCGCGTGCGTTCATATCGTGAGGTTCAATGCCGGTGCCGACGGCGGCGAGATGCATCGACGATGTCGAACAGGAGGCCCCGCCGAAGGTTCTTCAATAGCGGCACGATGTTTCGGATTTTCCGATCATATCGATTGAATATTCCCGCTTTGCCGATAGATGGTGCGCTCGTAGCATGACGGCAGTCAATCCTTTTCTGGAGGCCATCATGAAGGACGTGAAGAAGCGGGGAGCGTCGCATCGCTGGAAGGTGCTGGGTGTTGGCGTGGCGGCGAACGCCAGCTTCGCTGCGGCTTTCTCGGGTATCCCGGCGACGGCGGTGTGGATCCGCTCGGATTACCGTATCGATACCGGCACGCTCGGACTGCTGCTCGGCATGCTCGGACTCGGGATCGTCCTCAGTGAATTACCGTGGGGGCTGCTCACCGACCGATGGGGCGACCGGCGCGTGCTGCTCACGGGGCTCGGTTCGACGGCGGCGGCGCTGGTCGCCATGACGGCCTGGTGCGTGCCCGAGGCGGCGCACGTGCCTGGCGCGCATGCGCTTGGGGCCGGTTTTCTTGCCATCGGCTTGCTCGGCGGTAGCGTCAACGGTTCGAGCGGGCGCGCGGTCATGGCCTGGTTCGGCCCCGGCGAGCGCGGTCTCGCGATGAGCATCCGGCAGACCGCCGTGCCCGCTGGCGCGGGCGTCGGCGCACTGTTGCTGCCGGCACTGGCCGCACACGCAGGTTTCGCATGGGTCTACGGCGCGCTCGCGGCATTGTGCATTTTGTCGGCATTCCTGACGATATGCTGGGTGCGCGAGCCGGAAGCATCCGCGCTGCGCGCACCAGCGCGCGCAGGACAGCACGACATGCCGCGCGCGCACTCGCCGTTGCGCAGCGCTCAGGTTTGGCGCATGGTGGGCGGCATCGCGGCGCTGTGCATGCCGCAAGTCGCCGTGATCTCGTTCGCAAGCGTGTTCCTGCACGACTTCGGCCATGCAGGCAGCGCCGCGACCGGTGCGGCGCTCGTGGCAGTGCAATTGGGCGCGGCGTGCATGCGCGTCTGGAGCGGACGCTGGACCGACCGGCGCGGCAATCTCAATGCGTATCTGCGCGCGTGTGCCGCGGTCAGCGTTGCGCTGTTCGCGTGGCTCGCTGCAACGACAGCGCTGTTTGCGCACGTGACGCACTCCGCGCATGCGCTCCCGCTGCTGGGCGACGCCCGTTTCGTGCGCTTTGTGCTCGTCGCGCTGCTCGTGCTGGGTGGCATCGCGGCTTCGGCATGGCACGGCGTCGCTTTCACCGAGTTGGCCACGCTTGCGGGTCATGGCCGCGTGGGGACCGCGCTTGCGATGGGCAACACCGGCGCCTTCCTGGCATTCTGGCTCGCGCCTTCGGCGATTCCGATGCTGCTATCAGTATCCGGTTGGCCCGCTGTCTGGTTTGCCGCGGCCGCATGTGCGGCGCTGGCGTGGCCCGCCTTTGCGCGCGCGCCAGGTCCGACAGATGCCACCGTCGAAATGGTCGTGCTTTCGCACAAGCCAAAGCGGCAAGCGCGTGCAGGGGCGACGGTTTGACCGTCGCCGCCTGCGGCATAGTCCGACATGCCGTAAGGTCCACGGCGTACTCGCTCAAGAAATCTCTGATTTGATTGGCATAACTGAATCAAAATCTGCGGTTAAAGGAGGTTTGACGTTTCGGAAATCTCTGATTCAGGGAATCTTTAATCGATGTTCAGATGACGGCTCCAGAAGCAATACGCTTCGCGCAACAAGCCCTCGTGAGCCCGGCTGAAAGATCGGGCACGCATAGGCCGATCCGATATCCCTACACATCGAGAGAGAGCCAACTTGAAACTACGAGTCGTCCTTGCCGACGATCACCCCTTCGTCTTACTGGGCGTTCGCTCGGCGCTCGAGGCTGCGGGAGACATCCAGGTGGTCGGCGAAGCGTCCGGCCCGAGCTCGCTCTTGCGCACGCTCGAATGCGTGCCGTGCGACATCGTGCTGACCGACCTCACCATGCCGTGCGACACAGGCGATGCGGAAGACGGTTTGCATCTCGTGAGGCGCCTGTGCCGCGACTGGGCGAAATGCCGCATCGTCGTCTTGACCAGCATCACGAACGTCGCCATCCTGCGTGCCGTGATGGACACGGGTGTCACCGCGCTCATCCGCAAGAGCGAGCCCATCGACGAACTCACTGGCGCGGTGCGCGGCGCGGGCAGCGGCCTGCGCTATGTGAGCCCCCCGATCCTCGCTGAACTGGCTGCCGCAGGCGCGGAGCGTCCGGAGAGCACGCGCGTGCCGCGTCTGTCGCCGCGCGAATCGGAAGTGGTCAGGCAGTTCGTTCATGGCCGTACGATCACGGAAATTGCCCGCGCGCTCGATCGCGACGTGCGCACCGTGAGCCGCCAGAAGCGCGACGCCATGGCGAAGCTCGGCGTGAACAACGATGCTGGCCTTTTCGCCTTCGTGCGAGCCCACGGACTCCTATGAACTCGCCGTCGACCACTCAGGCCCGTGTCTGGCCAGCACACCTGACGTCCGGGTTCGGCCGCGAGAGCGGCGTGCGCAGTCTGCAGGAGCTTGCGCTGCCAGACGTGGACGACAGGACGCTACCCGTGCGTGTCATCGTCGCGGACGATCATCCGCTCGTGCTGTTCGCGCTCGACAATCTGATCGCCACGTTGCCGAACGTGCGGATCGTCGCGCGTGCGCAATCGGTCGCGCAACTCTTTCAGGAAGCCGCGCGGCATGAATTCGATCTCGTGCTGATGGATCTTTACATGCCGGGCGAAGGACGTGAGGAAGGGCATGACGCGATCCGCAGCTTCCAGACCGAGCATGCGGGCAAGCCCATCGTCGTGCTCACCATGGAGAACGATGCTGCGGCGCTGCGCAGTGCGATCGAGCTCGAGGTCGAGGCGGTGCTGAGCAAGCGCGACCGCATCGACCTGATTCCTGTCGCCATCGCCTCGGCAATGGCGCATGAGCAATACGTCGGCCCCGTCGTGCGCGACCTGCTGGAAAAGGCGTCGCGCGCGCAGCGGCGCGCGCATGTGCACCAGGTGCTGTCGCGGCGTGAGTTCGAAGTCTTCACCCACTATGCGGCGGGACTCGGCGTGACCGAAATTGCCGGCCTGCTCGGGCGCAGCGTCAAGACCATCAGCGCGCAGAAGTGCGCGGCCATGAAAAAGCTCTCGCTCAACAGTGACATCGAGCTGTATCGATTCGCGATCGAGTGCGGTGTCGTCCAGGACGAGACGGCCTGACGAAGGCACCGCGCGCGTCACGGCTGTTGCGCGCGCGGTCCGTCTGTTTCTCCGCGGCCATTGGCGCGCGCCGCTCGCAACTTCCCGGGGCCATTCGCGCGGATCCGACGGGCGGCGCATGGGGGCGTCTGTAGGAATTCCTTGCGCTGCGTCCTGCGACGCTGTCCGACTTTTAAGAGTTGTCCTATCCGGCGATGAGACTCGTCTGATCATAATTTCTCATTCGACGCGCGAATAGTCGGACAGCGCGACTCTCATTCGATCCCGCCTCTGATATCGCTGGCGAGCCGCTCTGCACGTAGGCCTGCAAAAGGGTTGCGCACCGGTTTGCAGGTCGCATCGGCAGGGCACGGAGGCAAGGCGATGAAGCTCGGTAGGCGTTTGGCAGTTGAAGGCGCAGGCACTGCGTGGCTCGTGTTCGTGGGCTGTGCGAGCGCCGCGCTCAACGCAAGCGCGCCTGCGCAGGGCTGGAACGTCTTCGACATGGCCACCGCCTTCGGCCTTGCGCTCGCCGTCGCGAATTACGCTTCGGGGCGCCTGTCGAGCGCGCATTTCAATCCCGCTGTCACCATCGGCTACGCCATTTCCGGCCGCTTTCCCCCTCGCGATGTCGCACCGTATGTCGCCGCGCAGACCGCGGGTGCGCTCGCGGGCGCCGCGCTGCTCGCCGCCGTCGCGTCAGGCCGGCCGGGCTTCGCCTTCGTGGTGTCCGACTTCGGCAGCAATGGCTACGACGAGCATTCGCCTTCCGAGTACGCATTCGCCGCGGTGTTTGCCGTCGAATGGATCATGACGTTCGCATTCGTGTTCGTCCATCTCGTCGTGTCGGGTTCGCCACAACGTCGTGCTTCGGCGCCCGCCGCGCTCGGGGCGTGCTTCGCGGCCATCTACCTGATCGCGATTCCTGTGAGCAACGGCGGTATGAATCCGGCCCGCTCGACGGGCCCCGCGCTATTTGTCGGCGACTGGGCGCTCGATCAGCTCTGGCTCTTCTGGGCGGCGCCGATGCTGGGCGGCATGATGGCAGGCGTCTGTCACAGGCTGTCGATCCGACGTCGCGTGCGTCCGAATGTGAGCGCGGACGGGGCGCTCGGCGACGCTTGAGCGGCGCACCCGACGCCTTTATGAAAGTGACGTTGCCCGTCCCGCAGATGGCTCCAGGTGTGCCGCAACGATTGCCGCGCCGTTCGTCGTTGCGTTCGCGTTTCGTCTGGCCCTGGACCTGCCGCCCGCTTGCGCCGGTGCTCGCGCAATGGCTCCGTTTTGCGCTGCTGGCGTGCGTTCTCGGTTGTGTGACGGTGGGCGCGCTTGCGCACGCGGGGCAAGCGCAGGCGGCAGAGTCTGGTGCACCGGCTGGGTCCGCGCTGCCCCGATCCGGACCGGTGGCCGCTTCCGCGGCCCGGGCGGCCGACTCGGGCGGTTTTCCTCCGGTGCTCACGGTCGGCGTTGTCGCGGGCGGGTGGCCCCCGCTCGAAGTGCTCGACGGCAACACGCTGAGCGGTTTCAGCGCCGACTACCTGCGACTCGTCGTGGGTTCGCAGGTGAGGCTCGTGCCGCGCGTCTACCCCAATATGAGCGCCTTGCTCGCGGGCGCGTGCGCAGCCGAAATCGACGTGGTCATGAGCCTCGCGCGCGCACCGCAGCGCGAGCGCTGCCTCTCGTTCACCGTGCCTTATCTGAGCGGCAACGTCGCCTTCGTTACGCGCGTGGGCAACGAGGCGATCGCCACCACGGCGCGCCGCTTTGACCGTGCGCGCATTGCCGTCGAAAACGGCTATGTCCTCGAGCCGTTATTGCGCGAACGCTTTGCTCAGGCGGAAATTCTGTCGTTCACGAACACGGCCGCTGCGATGCACGCCGTCGCGCAGGGCAGCGCCGATGTCTACGCCGGTTTCGCGCCGGCCGTGCGCTATCAGCTCATTCACCATGACGCCTATCGCGGGCTGCGCGTCGCCTACGAGGAGCGCATCAAGGTGCGCGAGCTGCGCTTTGCGGTGCCGGTCTCCAAGGTCGCGCTGCGCGATCAGCTGAACGTGGCCGCGGGCGGCGTGCGCCCGACGGTCGCGGCTGCGCTGCGCGCGCGCTGGCTCGACGGCAGCGAGGGCGCCGGACACGGCGCGCAGCTGCGTTCGCCGCCGTTCGATCTCGACGCCGGCGAGCGCGCGTGGCTGCGCTCGCTGCCGCCGTTGCGGGTTGGCTTCGACGCGGGCTGGCTGCCCTTCAGCTACGCGAGCCGACGCGGATCTACCTCGGGCATGGCGAACGACTACCTCGATTATCTGAGCCGCAAGCTGGGCGTGACGTTCGAGCGCGTGCCGGTGACCAACTGGCCGGATGCGGACAGCGCGTTCCAGCGTGGCGAATTCGCCCTGCTCGCAACCATGGTGGACGATGGCGGGTTACCCGACACCACGCTCTATACCCAGGCTTTCGAACACTATCCACTGGTGATCGTCGGCCGCCGCGACGAGCCGATGGCGCGCAGCCTGAACGACTACGTCGAGCGCCGCGTGGTGCTGGCGCCGCATGCGCCGGCGGTGCACGTGCTGTTTGGCGCGGCACAGCCCGTTCGCGTGCTGCGTGCCGCCACGCTTGCGCAAGGGCTCGCGATGGTCCAGCGCAACGACGCCGATGTGCTGGTGGGCGATGCTGCCGCACTCGACGGACCGCTCAGCCGCCAGTACCTCGAAACGCTCAAGGTGGTGGGCGCGATCGGCACGGATGGAGCGACGGCCTTTGCGGTGCGCACCGACCTGGCACCGCTCAAGATGCTCATCGATCGCGCGCTCGACGCGATGTCACCCGTCGAGCAGCAAGAGATCCGCAACCACTGGACGGCTGTGGCCGCCGAGCGTAGCGGCGGGTGGAGCGTCAATGCGCTGCGGCTCCTGCCGCTCTTGATCGCGTTTGGCGTGGTGCTGCTCATCACGCTGCGCGCCTATGTGCTCCTGCAGCGCGAAATGCGCCGGCGCCGGCGTGCCGAACAGGTGCTCGCGAAGCAAGTCGAGCTGCAGGACACCATGACGGAGATGATTCCGTATCCGCTTGGCGTGCGCGACCTCGAAAATCGCTACCTGGCGGTCAACCGCGCATACGAAGAGATGACCGGCGTGCGCCGCAGCGAGGTGCTTGGCCGTACCGGTGCCGCGGTGGCCGCGTGGGGCGAGCAAAACAGCCAGCGCGTGGAAGAACTCTATAAAAAGACGGTGGAAGAGGGCAAGGGCCAGCGCGTCGAGTTCGCGTTCGATGGCCCCGGCGGCACAGGGTGCACCGGCGGAACCGGTGCCGCCGACGGCGAGAAGCGCCACGGCATTTTCTGGACGCGCCTGTGCCGCGATGCGCGCGGCGCGCCCTTGTGCGTGCTCGGCACGATGATCGACATCACCGAGATTCGCCGCGCCGAAATGCGCGCGCGCGCCTCCGAGCGGCTGCTCTCGGATGTCACGCGCTCGCTGCCCGCGATCGTGTTCCAGTTGCGGCGCGGGCCGGATGGCCGCTACGCGTTTCCGTACCTCGGAGGCGACACGGAGCGCCTGCTCGGCGACGCCGTCACGCAACTCATGCGAGCGCGCTCGCTCGACCTCGCGCGCGTGGATCCGCACGACCGCGCGCGGCTTGCTACGGCGCTCGAGCGCTCGGCGCGCCTGCTCATGCCGGTGAACACCGAGTTCCGCTTTCACGGCGCGGCCGGGCTGCTCTGGGTGCGCGCGGAGTTCGTGCCGCGCCGCACGGAAGATGGCGCGGTCGTCTGGAGCGGCTACGCCGTGGACGCGAACGTCGAGCATGCACGCGCCGACGAGCTCGCGCGCGCACGCGACCTTGCCGAGGCCGCGTCGCGCGCCAAGGACGACTTCCTCGCGATGATGAGCCACGAGATCCGCACGCCCATGAACGGTGTGCTCGGTCTCGTGGAGGTGCTCGAGCGCACGCCGCTCAATCCCGATCAGACGCAGATGGTCGGCATGGTGCACGAATCGGCCGGCGCGCTGCTGCAGATCCTCGACGATTTGCTCGACTACTCGAAGATCCAGGCCGGGCGCCTCGTGATTGCGTCCGAGCCGTTCGACATGCGCGAGCTCGTCGACAACGCCGTAGGCTTGCTCGCGGGACGGGCGCACGAGAAGGGGCTCAAGGTGCGCGTGGGCGTCGAGGCTGGCGTGGCGGCGCTGCTGCGCGGCGACAGCGTGCGCCTGAGGCAGATTCTGTTCAATCTGCTCAGCAACGCGATCAAGTTCACGCCGCACGGCGAAGTGAGCGTGAGCGTGGCGGCGCGCGACGTGGCGGGCGCGCGCGGCAAGCCACCGCGCCAGCGTGTCGCCATTACGGTGTCCGATACGGGCATCGGCATCGCGCCCGAAGCGCAGGCCCAGCTCTTCGAGCCGTTCGTGCAGGCGGAGACCTCGACTACGCGGCGCTTCGGCGGCACGGGGCTCGGCCTGACGATCAGCCGCAAGCTCGCGGCCTTGATGGGCGGCACGCTCGAGCTGCACAGCGAAGTCGGCCGGGGCACCCGTCTCACACTGCATATCGAATTGCCGCTCGAAGCGCAGGCCGGTCACGCGAACGCCTTGCGCGGCAAGCGCGCGCTCGTGATCTGCGACGATGCGCGCGTTGCCGGCGCGCTCATGCATTTCGGCGTCTCGCTCGGCATGAAGATGACGCGTCTCGAATCCGGCCCGCGCGTACTTGCCGCGATGCGCAAGCTCGCGGTGCACGGCGGCGTCGATCTCGTGTTCGTCGCGGAAGCGCTCGCGGGGGCGCTCGACGGGCATGGCATACCGGTCATCCGCCTGACGGACAATCCCAAGCCGAGTGGCTACCGGGTGGTGGAGAGCGGGGTGCGGGTGAGCGTCAACCCGCTTTCGTGGCGGGGTCTCGGCGCGGCTTGTGCGATGGCGCTTACCGGCCTGCCCGCGGTCGCGGCGCGGCCCGCGCACGCGGCGGAAGCCGTCCTCGCGGCACCGGATCGCGAGAAGGAGCGTGCGACGGGGCGCCTGATTCTCGTCGCAGAGGATCACCCCGTGAATCAGGAGTTGATCCGTCATCAGCTCGCGCTGCTCGGCTTCGCGTGCGACGTGGTCGACGATGGCGCACAGGCGCTGGATGCGCTGGCGAAGGAACACTACGGTTGCCTGATCACCGATTGCCATATGCCGAACGTCTCGGGCTATGACCTCGCTCGGCGCGTGCGCGAGATCGAAGCGGCCGGGACGGGCAAAGCACGCAAGACGGGCAAGGCCGCGTGCAGCGTGCCGCGCCTGCCGATTCTCGGCATTACGGCGAACACGGCGCCCGAGAACTTGCGCCTGTGCCGTGAGGCGGGCATGGACGACTGCCTCATCAAGCCCACGCGCGTCGCGACGCTGCGCGATCAGCTCGCGCGCTGGTTCGGCGCAGAGAACGCGCTTCGCACGGCGCACGAGCACGCGCTGCCGAGCCAGGTCGCCAGCGCCGTGACGTGCGACGCGGCTGCGCTACCCGACGACGGCGGCGAGTCCTGCGTGGCGGCCGTGACCGATCCGCTCGACCTCGCGCATATGATCCAGGTGTGGGGCAGCGAGGCGACGGTGAAGACCTTGCTGGGCTCGTTCGTCAGCGCGATGCGCGACGATCTGGATGCGCTGCCGCAACTGCTGGAGGACGTCGATATCGCGCGCCTGCGCGAATGGCATCACCGGCTCGCGGGTGCGGTGGGTGTGCTGCATTATCCGGCGCTGCTCAAGGTGCTCGAAACCTGGCGTCGTCACATGAACAGTCATACGCCGCAGCAATTGCGCGAGGAGGGGTTTGCGCTCATACGCACCTGTCACGCGATGCTCGACGGCATCGAGCAACAGGCCGCGCTGCTCGGCTGAAGCACGCATTCATCGCATCCTGGTCGAACGCGAAACTGGCAGTTTTGCCAGAAAAGAACGAGAGTTCGCCGAGGTCTGCTGGAGGCCTGAGTTTGAGCCGCCCGGACCGCGGGTAAGCAGCAGGCGAAAAAAAACGCGGCCGAAGCCGCGCTCAAGCTTGGAGACCCTTCGATGAAGAGTCACTTCTCGCAAAAAGAAGCATAGTTCGCACGCCGTCAGAAATCGAGACAAAAACGATCAATTAATTATTACCGGATGTATCGATAATCGTCTGGCGAGTAGCCTCCTGATTGCGGAACCAGTCGACCGTGAAGTCGACGAACGAGCGTGTTTTCGCGGGCACGTGGCGCCGCCCTGGATAGACCAGCGAGAGCTCCTTGTCGGCGTCGCGAATGTCGTAGTCGGCAAGCACACGCACGAGCGAACCTTGCGCCAGATCCGTGGCCACCTGGCTCGCCGGCAGGATCGTGATGCCCATGCCGGTGAGCGCGGCCTGACGGAGCATCACCGAATTATTGACGGCATAGGCCGGCTCGATCCGCACCAGCTCGCGCACGCCTTTGGCGCTCGCGAAATGCCATTCGTTGCCGTGAATGTCGGTGGACGGTGCGAGCAGCGTATGGTGCACGAGATCGCCCGGACGCTCGGGCACGCGGTGCTCGTCGAGGTAGGCCGGCGCAGCGACCGCGACCGGCGTGACGATGACAAGCGGACGCCGGATCAACGTGCCGCCGCTCACCTGGCGCGGCGCCACAATGCCGACGTCGTAGCCTTCTTCGATCAGGTCGACGGGGCGGTGCAGCAGCGTGAGCGCGAGCCTGACTTGCGAGAATGCGGCGAGATACTGCTTGAGCAGCGGTGTGAGGTCGTGCAGCGAGAACGACGCATGCGCGACCACGCGCAGTGTGCCCGAGGGCACGGAAACGCCGTGTGCGATCTGCGTTTCAACGCGTTCCAGATCTTCGAGCATGTGTCGGCATGCCTGGGCATACGCGCTGCCTGCTTCGGTCAGCGAAATACTGCGTGTATTGCGGTTGATGAGGCGCGTATGGAGATGCGCCTCGAGCAGCGCGACATAGCGCGTGACTACGGCGTTCGAAAGATTGAGGCTCGCCGCGGCGCGGCCGAATGAGCCGTGTTCGGCAACGCTCACGAACACGCGCATCGCCTGGAGCTGATTCATGGTTTTGGGACGCATCGACATGGAACAGGCGGGATTTACAGCGTAGGGGCGAGGTTAGCCCGCGCATGGACGGCGCTCGACGCAGGAATGCGGCGCGAGCGTTGCCGGATAGTACCGACAGGGATTGCCCCAGGGAATGAGACAGTTCCGAAACCGCTATTTGTCTCGAATTGACGGTGTTGCCTCATGGCAACGCTATATCGGGATATAGCGCGATCCTTGCCCATGCACGGGAATTCAAGATTGAGCGGACGCTTTGACGGTCAAGCGATTGCGGGGTGTATCGCTGAAGCATTCGACTTCTTCGAAAAGGCTTTTGCCATAGCACGGGATGGCCGCCTTGAAAGTGACGACCATAAACTTTGGCCTGCATATCAATGCGGCGCTGTGTTTGCGGTGCCAAGGGATCAAGCGAGCCGGCATGACGCCGGCCGCGGCGTCCACTTTTTGCCGAAAGGCTTTGCATCGAAGGAAGTCTATGAAAAAGAGTCTCGCTATTGCGGCCGCAGTCGCCGCGACATTCGCATCGGCGTCATACGCGCAAAGCAGCGTGACGCTCTACGGTATCGTCGATGCCGGTTTTACGTACACGACCAACGTGAACAACAACGCTAACTACGCGTTGACGAGCGGGAACATTCAGGCAAGCCGTTGGGGCTTGCGCGGCGTGGAAGATCTCGGTGGCGGCCTGAAGACGATCTTCACGCTCGAAAGCGGCTTCAACGTCGCGAACGGCCAGCAGAATGGCGGCCTGTTCAATCGGCAGTCGTTTGTCGGCCTCACGCATCAGAACTACGGCACGCTCACGCTCGGTCGTCAGTTCGACTCGATGATCGATTACGTCGGCCCGCTGACGGCGGTCGGCACCTGGGGTGGCAACTACATGGCCCACCTCATGGACAACGATGACCTCAACGGCACGTTCTCGCTCAACAACTCGGTCAAGTACACGAGTCCGAATCTGTCGGGCTTCCAGTTTGGCGGCCTCTATGCGTTCTCGAACAACGCCAACGGCTTCGCGGTCAACCGCGCATATAGCGCCGGTATGAGCTACGCGTTCGAAGGTCTGCGCCTCGGTGCGGCCTACACGCAGGTCAATGGCGCGGACGCCGGCGGTACCGGTGCGGTCCAGGGCTCGCCGCTCGTCAGCGCGTTCGGTGCGGGCAATGGCGTCATCGGCGGTGTCGGTGTGAACAACCGTCAGCGCAACTGGGGTGCAGGTGCAAGCTACACCTACGGTCCGCTGGTGGGCGGCGTCGTGTTCACGCAGTCGCGCCTGAACGACTCGTTCGGCAACTCGGTGCGCTTCAACAACATCGAAGCCAACGCGCGCTACAACCTGACGCCGGCGCTCGGCATCGGCGCGATGTACACGTACACGAACGCGAACGGCTCGATGCTCGACGCGAACGGCAGCAACTCGGCGCACTGGCACCAGTTCGCGCTGCAGGCCGACTACGCGCTCTCGAAGCGCACCGACGTCTATCTCGAAGGCGTCGGCATGTGGGGTGCTGGCGAGAACGCCGTCGGCATCACGCAGGTCGGCTACCAGGGCTCGAACAACTTCTCGTCGTCGAAGAACCAGGGCATCGTCACGACGGGTATCCGTCACCGCTTCTAATGAGGCGGGCGGCCCGGCGCCAGGCCGGGTCGTGGAATCAATCAAGAAGTGAAGTAGTAGAAGGTAGTACTTGGGTTAAGAGCGCCGCTCCCGGCGCTCTTTTTTTTCGCCTGTCATTTTTTCGTCTGAAGCCTTCGCTACCGTTCGTCATGTCGTATCGGACGCTTTTATCGGATTTGCTCTAGCATGTGACGAGGCGGCTGTCGCCTGATGGTGCAGCGCGTCACAACAAACGGAGAAAACCCATGAAAGCGCTTCGTCCGCTGCAGTTTGCTCTCGCTCTGTGTGTTCTTGCTTCCAGCGCCGCGTTCGCCGACACTGTCGCGCTGAAGGCCGATCTCGAACCTTCCAGCGAAGTGCCGCCGCGTGTGAGCCAGGGGCACGGCATGGTCAATGCGACGTTCGACACATCCACGAAATCGCTGAACTGGACCATTACTTACGAAGGCCTGTCGGGCCCGGTGGTGGCCGCGCATTTTCACGGACCCGCGCCGGTCGGCCAGAACGCAGGCGTGCAGGTGGGGATTCCGAAGGATGAACTCGCCAGCCCGATCAAGGGTTCCGCAACCCTCAACGAAAAGCAGGTCACCGATCTGATGGGTGGCCAGTGGTATTTCAACATTCATACGCAACAGAACCCGTCTGGCGAGATTCGCGGCCAGGTGCTGCCGGCGAATTGAGCACCGGCGGGTTGCGCGTCGCCTGGGTTGAGCACCGCGTGAGTGCTTGATGAGCGCGTGGGCGCGCGTCATGTCGATGGCGATGCGTCCGAGGGCAAAGCGCGGTGCGAGGAGCCCATACTCCATGAGTCTGCAAGGCAGGTTGATATGCTGGTTCTTGCGCCGCCGCTTTCTTCCGGCGACGCGCGGGCCCATCGACGTCGCACGCGTGCGCGCGCAAACTGCGAAGCGCGTGTGGCTGCCTCCGGTACCCAAGGGTTGGCAATTGCGCGAGCAGTATCGCGTTGCGGGCGCTCCCGACGCTTCCGATGCTCCATTGAGTGGCGAATGGTTCGTGCGTGAAGGCGGGGCGCCGCGCACGATCCTCTATCTGCATGGCGGCGGCTACTACTTCTGCTCGCCGAAGACGCACCGTGCAATCGCGTTCGGCCTCGCCGCGCGCGCCGAGGCGGACCTCTTTTCGCTCGACTATCGTCTCGCGCCCGAGCATCCGTTTCCAGCGGCGCTCGATGACGCACTGGCCGCCTACCGTCGCTTGCTGGCCGACGGCGCGCCTGCGCAGTCGCTCGTGATCGCGGGCGACTCGGCGGGCGGCGGGCTTGCGCTGGCTACGCTCGTCGCATTGCGCGACGCTGGCGATCCGCTGCCGGCCGGCGCCGTGCTCTATTCGCCGTGGACCGACCTGGCGGTCACTGGCGCGTCGATTCACGAAAACGACGGTCGCGACCCGATGTTCTGCGGCGACGTATTCGCGCGCATTGCGCCGCTCTACCTGGGCGCGGCGAGCGCGACCGATCCTTATGCCTCGCCGCTTTACGCCGACCTGCACGGCTTGCCGCTGCTTTTCATGCTGGCGGGCAGCACCGAGACGCTGCTCGACGATACGCGTCGGGTCGCGCAGCGCGCCCGTGCGGCAGGCGTGAGCGTCGAGTGCGGGATCGAGCGCGATCTGCCGCATGTCTGGCCGATTTACGCGCCGTTCATGCCCGAGGCGCGGCGGGCGCTCGACGACTCCGCGCACTTCGTGAAGCGCGTGACGACGGCCGACGACAGTGCCCGCTCGCAGCGGTCCGTGCACGGGCAGGCGGGACCCGGGGCGGATGCGCAATCGAATGCGCAGCGCGCGGCTCAATCGAGCGCAACGTCGAGCCCGTCGTAGGCCGCGTGCACCGCGGCCTCGCCATAGCGGCGCTCGAGCTTGCGCACCGTGAAATGGCCGTGCGCGACGTTCTGGAAGTGATCGATGAACACCGTGTTCACCATGGCGCCGAGTACCGCGCCGATGGCCGGAATCGACTTCGCGGCCACCTGCTCGCTGACCTGCACGGAAAAACGCGCGGCCACGGTTTGCATGAGCTTGAGCAATGCGGTCGAGCCGTGCGCGGCGAAGCCCTTGGTCGCCATTTCCGATGAAGCTTTCGATACCGCCTGCGCGAGCGCGCCACGCACGATGAAGTAGCCGAAGTCGGCTTCGTCGTCGGTGGCCGAGCGTCCGCCCATGCCGAATACGGTCAGGCACTGGAGCTGGGTGTCGGCGCTCGCGAGGTCTTCGCCTTCGCTGCGCGCGATATCGCAGATCGAGCGGAACATCAGCGTCGTCGTGACGGGGAGCTCGACCGGCAGCGCGAACAGGCCGAACGCGCCCCCCGCCGCGCCCGTCGTGGCCACCGCGAACTTGTGCAGCAGGTTGCTCGGCCTTGCACCTGGCTTCGAGCCCGCTGCCGCCCCAATGGCACCCGCACCGGCGATCTCCAGCGTGCCCTCGGCCTGTTTGCCGAGTGTCTTGAGCGCAATCTGCAGGCATTTGCGCAGCGCCGCCTGGGTCGCGTCGTTGACCTTGTCGTTCGCCGCGCCGGGGAGCTTCGCGATCAGCTTCTCGACCGGCGCGCCCACGATCGCGGCGAGCTTCATGCCGAGCGGCGGCGTTTCCAGCTCGTGCTTCGCGTGCCTGAGCGCGGCGAGATCGGCTTCGGAAAAATCGGTATGTGACCCCATAAATCTCCCGGAAAAACGGTTCGGCAATTGCCGCTCGACGCCCAGTGTAGAGGATCGCACCGTGCTATGATTTCAATTATTTGACGTATCAATCGTTGCGGGATCAAAAAATGGCCGTCCATACTGCCGCCCATCACTCAAGCGGGCAGGTGCTGCCGTTCCGGGAATCGCTGATGGCGATGCTCGGCATTTCCTTCGTGACCATGCTGGTCGCGCTGGATCAGACTGTCGTCGGCACTGCGCTGCCGACCATCGTCGCCGAACTGCGCGGCTTCGAGCTTTACGCGTGGGTCGCCACGTCCTATCTGCTGGCCTCGGTCATCACCGTCCCCATTTTCGGGCGACTCGGCGATTATTACGGTCGCAAGCCGTTCGTGATCGCGTCGATCGTCGTCTTCACCGGGGCCTCGGTGCTGTGCGGCGCGGCCAACAGCATGATGTTCCTCGTGCTCGCGCGCGGCCTGCAGGGCATCGGCGGCGGCATGCTGGTGGGCACCGCGTTCGCCTGCATTCCCGATCTCTTTCCCGATTCGGTCGTGCGCCTGAAATGGCAGGTGCTGATGAGCTCGGCGTTCGGCATCGCCAACGCGGTGGGGCCTTCGCTTGGCGGCTTTCTCACGCAGTACTGCGGCTGGCGCTCGGTGTTCTACGTGAACCTGCCGGTCGGGCTGCTTTCACTCGTCTTCGTCTGGCGCTATCTGCCGCATTTGCGCCATGTGGCGCACAAGGAGCGCATGCGGCTCGACTGGCCCGGCGCGCTGCTCATCGCCGTGACGCTCGGCAGCCTGCAGCTGTTCGTCGAGCGGCTGCCGCAGCACGGCGTGACGTTCTCCGCACTCGGACTGCTCGCGCTGGCCGGGGCCGCGGGCTGGGCGCTCTGGCATTGGGAGCGGCGCTGCCCGCAGGCGATCCTGCCCGTCGACATGTTCCGCAACGCGAGCCTCAATGCGCTCTTCACGCTGGCGGTGCTGGGCGGCTTCACGATGTTCTCGCTGCTGTTCTATGCGCCGCTGCTGTTCCAGGGCGGCTTCGGCATGACGCCGAACGAGGCGGGCATGGTCATCACGCCGCTCGTGGTGTTCATCACGATCGGCAGCATCGCGAACGGGCGCATCGTCTCGCGCATCCGCAACCCGAACCAGATGCTCTACATCGGCTTCTCGATGCTCGCGTTCGCGTGCTTCGCGGTCGCGCTCGCCTCGCACAACACGCCGCACGCGCTGCTGATGGCGGTCATGATCGTGGGCGGCCTCGGGCTCGGCTTCGTGATGCCCAATCTGACGGTGTTCGCGCAGCAGACCGCGGGCCGCGAGCATCTGGGCATCGCCACGGCGCTGCTGCAATCGCTGCGCATGATCGGCGGGATGTTCGGCACGGCGCTGACCGGCACGATGGTCACGCAGCTCTACACGAGCGGCGTTCAGAAGGCGCTGGATGCCGATCATGCGATGCACTGGTTCTCCCAGCTCTCGGACCCGCAGATTCTCATCAATCGAGACGCGCAGCACGCGCTCATTGGCGAACTCGCGCAGGCCGGGCACAATGGCGCGCCGCTGCTGGAAGCCGCGCGCGAGGCGCTGGTGGGTGCGATTCATTTGGGCATTGCGGTGGCCGCGGTCATCGCGGTCGTGTCGATCTGGCGCACGCGCCGCGTGCCGCCCATCAAGCTGCAGCGCAAGGTCGAGCCCGTGATCCACGCTGACTGAGCGCGAGCGCCGCGCGGCCAGCGCACTATATGCAGAGAAAGGCAGTGAGGCACGCAAGGCACGCCGCCAGAGACAGGAAGACAGGCAGGAAGACACAGCATGGAAACACAGGACCGCATCGCGATCGTCCAGCAATTCGGGCGCACTTATCGCACGTTCATGTCGGCGTTCGAGGCGCAGGTGGGGCATCCGTTGCCGCGCTGGCGCATTTTGCTCGCGCTACATGACCAGAATGGCGAGTCGTCGCAGAAGCGGCTTGTCGAGCGCCTGCGCGTGGATCCGGGTGCGCTCACGCGGCAACTGAAGTCGCTGGAGGCGCTCGGCTGGATCGCGCGCAGCACGGACGCGCGCGACAACCGCATCACCAACGTCCAGCTCACGCCGGCGGGGCACGAGGCCGTCGAGGCGGGCCTGCCGCGGCGCAACGCGTTCCTGAACCAGACCATGTCGCTGCCCGATGACGCGCTCACGGCGCTTTCGGGGGCGTTGCGGATGATGGAGGAGCGCATCGGTGTGGCGGTGGCTGCGCAAGCCGAAATGGCCGCGAGCGCCGAAGCGAAGGACGGGACGTAAAGAGCGGGCCCCGTAAAAGGAAGCGGATCGGGCACGGCCAGACTGCAAGCGCCTGGCCGGTACGCATCCGCGTGTCATACGCCGTCGATCGAACGGCAGAACGATCAGAAGAACGTTTCGATCACTTCCGTCACGCGATATTGCCCGTCGACCATCAGCACCTGGCGCCACTTGTCGAACGTGAGGCAGGGGTGCGAGATGTCGAAGCCGATCATGTCACCGACCTTGATGTCCGCGCCGGCCGGGATCTGCAGATAGGCATGCTGATCCATCATCTGGAAGATTTCCCAGCCCTCGCTCGCGGCGATCTCGCGCGGCATGCTGCCCGCGCCGCTCGAAGGACGATAGTGGCGGCTCGGCTCCGGAAAGCCCGCATCGAACGCGGCGTCGCGCTTGCCGAAGCCGATGATCGCGCGGCCCGGCTCCGGAATCGACTGCACGCAGGCCCACAGCTGCAGCGCCGGCAGGAGCGCCACGCCCATCTCACGCGCGACCGGATTGCGCGTGAGGATCTCCGACTGCGCCTGCTTGTAGACGCCCACGTCGTGGGTGAGATAGCAGCCGGGGCGCAGCACGACGTCGATCGTGCCCGCCTGTGTGGCCTTCGCGAATTCCTCGGCCACCACGTCGTACCATGCCGATCCCGCGCCCGAGAGCAGCGCAGGCGTGCGGGCAAACTTGCCCGCCGCGGCGAGCTCCTCGGTGACATTGAGGGCGTCGCGCAGGAAGGTGCGCACCTCGCTTTCTTCCTTGAGGACGCCCTCGTAGATCTCCACGCCCGCGAGCTTGAGCGAGTCGGGATAGCGCGCGATCGCGTCGATCACGGTGCGGCGCGTATCCGGATCGCGCACGCCGGTGCGCCCGCGCGGCACGCCCAGTTCGAGCAGCACCTGCAGCGTGCGCCGCGAGGCGCGGAAGAATTCGCCGAGCTGCTCGACGCCTTCGACCGAATCCACGAGGCAGAAGAATTCGAAGTCGGGATCGCTCAGCAGCTCGGCGATGATGGCCATGTTGTGGCGGCCGACGAGCTGGTTCGCCATCAGCACGCGCGTGATGCCGCCGCGATACGCGGCCCGCGTCTGGTGCGCCGTGGCGAGCGTGATGCCCCATGCGCCCGTGTCGATCTGGCGGCGAAAGAGCTGCGGCGCCATCGTGGTCTTGCCGTGCGGCGCGAGCTTCACGCCGTAGCGCGTGACGAACTCCTGCATCCATTTGAGGTTATGCTCGACGCGGTCGGCGTAGAGGACCGCCGCCGGCAGGCTGACGTCCTCGGCGAGCAGATTCCACTCGAGGCGTGACGCGTCTCCCAGCGGCACGCTCGCGCCCGGCAGGTTGCCGAGGCCCTTGCTGTTCGGGTCGATCGTCGCACTCTGATAGTTTGTAACTTTCATTTCCGTTCGCTCCATCTACTCTCCATTGCGCCTGCCTGCAGGGAAACTGCGCGTGTATCGCAGGTTCGGCGTTGACTCGGAGATAGTACACAAAGTACCATCTCTTCGGGAAATGTTATTTATTAACAGCGTTTCGGCGCTGGTTCATCCACTTGCTGTCCTGAGCCCCAGGTTGAGCCCTACGTTAAGCACTTTGCGCCCTTCATGAATTCCGCCGCCGAACCGGGTCGTTTCGATATCGTTGCCCGAATCGCGCAATGCGTGCCGGATCTGCGTCCGGCCGAGCGCGATGTCGCCGCCCTGATTCTGGACGACCTCGCCGCCGCCGCGCGCGCGAGCATCGGCGAGCTGGCGCGGCGCGCGGGTGTCAGCGTGGCCTCCGTCACGCGCTTCGCGAAGGCGGTGGGTTGCCACGACGTGCGCGAGCTCAAGCTGCGGCTTGCTCAGGCGGCCGCCGTGGGCGAGCGCTTCTTGCGCGCCGCGCCGGACGATGGCAGCGGCTCGCGCACGGGTAAGGGCGGGCGAGGCAAAGCGCGTGGCGGAGAAGGCGCGCAGGCGCCCGCCGAAGACGCGCTTGCCACGCGGGTCTACGACGAAATCCATGCCGCGCTCGCGCGCAACCACGAACTGCTGCGCCAGGCGCCGTTCGCCGAGGCCGCCGCTGCGCTGGCCCAGGCGCGCATGATCTATGTGTTCGGCATGGGCGGCGGCTCCAGCGCGCTCGCCGACGAAATGCGCTTTCGCCTCGTGCGCCTCGGCCGGCCCGTGGCGTCGTATCAGGACAGCCTGCTGCAGCGCATGGTTGCGAGCACGCTCTCGCCCGATTGCGTGGTAGTCGCGCTTTCCGTGACCGGGCGCGTGCCCGAGCTGCTCGATGCGTGCCGCATCGCGTGCGGCTATGGCGCGAAGCTGGTGGCGCTCACCGCGCCGGCGTCGCCGCTTGCCGCGCTCGCCGACTGGCTCGTGCCGATCGTCGCGAGCGAGACCGATTTCATTTACAAGCCGTCGTCATCGCGTTACGCGATGATGATGGCGCTGGACGTGCTCGTGACGGAGCTTGCGCTCGCGCAGCCCGAAGCGAGCCGCGAATTGCTGCGCCGCATGAAGCTCACGCTCGACACGCATCGCGGTATTGCCGGACGCGGGGGCGCGCGCCAACCGCTCGGCGATTGAGCAGATTGAGCAGATTGAGCCGATTGACCAGATCGACAACATTGGACGGGACCGGAGCACACGCTCCGGATCGACAGGAGAACAAGCCATGCATTCGCATCCGGAAGCTGCCGACACCCTGATCTTCGGCGCCACGCTCTACGACGGCACGGGCGCGCCGAGCGTCGAGCGCGACGTCGCGCTGCGTGACGGCCGCATCGCCGCCATCGGCAATCTGTCGAACTGGCTCGCGGAGGAAGTGATCGAGGCCAACGGGCGCGCGCTCGCGCCGGGTTTCATCGACGTGCACACGCACGACGACACGCACGTGATCCGCTCGCCGCAGATGCTGCCGAAGATCAGCCAGGGGGTAACGACGGTGATCGTCGGCAATTGCGGGATCAGCGCTTCGCCGGTGTCGCTCAGGGGTGAGCCTCCCGATCCGATGAACCTGCTCGGCGAGCGCGATGCGTTCCAGTACCCGACCTTCGCGGCCTATGTCGACGCCGTAAACGCGGTGCGGCCCGCGGTGAACGTGGGCGCGCTGATCGGCCATACGGCGCTGCGCAACAACCATATGGACGATCTCAAGCGCGCCGCCACCGGTGACGAGATCGCAGCGATGCGCGCGCAGCTCGAAGAGGCGCTCGCGCACGGCGCGCTCGGGCTCTCCACCGGGCTCGCCTATGGCAACGCCTTCGCGGCCTCGACCGAGGAAGTCGCCTCGCTTGCCGAGCCGCTCGCCGCGGCCGGTGCGCTCTACACGACGCACATGCGCACCGAGTTCGACGCGATCCTCGAAGCGATGGACGAGGCGTATCACATCGGCAAGCACGCGCGCGTGCCGGTCGTCATTTCGCATCTGAAGTGCGCGGGGCCCTCGAACTGGGGGCGCAGCGCGGAAGTGCTCGCGTCGCTCGAAGGCGCGCGCAAGTATCAGCCGGTGGGCTGCGACTGCTATCCGTATAGCCGCAGCTCGTCCACGCTGGACCTCAAGCAGGTGACGGGCGACATCGACATCACGATCACGTGGTCGACGCCGCATCCCGAGCAGGCGGGCAAGCTCATCAAGGACATCGCGGCCGAATGGGGCGTCTCGCAGCAGGAGGCCGGCAAGCGTTTGCAGCCGGCCGGCGCGGTCTATCACAACATGTTCGAGGACGACGTGCGCCGCATCCTCTCGCATCCCGCGACCATGGTGGGCTCGGACGGCCTGCCGAACGACCCGCTGCCGCACCCGCGCCTGTGGGGCGCGTTCCCGCGCGTGCTCGGGCACTACGCGCGCGATGTGGCGCTGCTGCCGCTCGAAGAGGCGGTGCGCAAGATGACGGGCTTGTCGGCGCGGCGCTTTGGCCTCACACAGCGCGGCGAGGTGCACGTGGGCTGGCACGCCGACCTCGTGTTGTTCGATCCGGCGAAGGTGCGCGACGCCGCGACCTTCGAGAAGCCACAGCAGGTGGCCGAAGGCATCGACGCGGTGTGGGTGAACGGCGTGCTCTCGTACCGCGACGGCCAGCCGACGGGCGAGCGCGCGGGACACTTCGTTGCGCGGGGCACGCGCGATGCACAGGCGTTCTAGGTAAAGCGCGTCAGTTTTTTACGCACACACTATTTCGACCCCAGGCGTGCGCGGTTTCCTGCGTCAGTCGCGAAGCCGCATGCGCCGCACGAACTCAAAGGAGCAAACGATGAAACGAATTGGAGCGGAAGGCGGCAAGGGCCAGGGCGGACAACATCTGCCGTTCGCGCGCGCGGTGGAAGCCGACGGCTGGCTGTACGTCTCGGGCCAGACGCCGATGGAAGGCGGCGAGGTGATCAACGGCGGTATCGTCGAGCAGTCGCACAAGGCCATCCAGAATCTTTTCGCCATCCTGAAGGAAGCCGGCTACGGCGCGGAGCACGTAGTGCGCTGTGGCGTGTGGCTCGACGACGCGCGCGACTTCCAGTCGTTCAACAAGGTGTTCCGCGAATACTTCGGCGAGCATCCGCCGGCGCGCGCCTGCGTGCAGTCGAGCATGGTGGTGGACTGCAAGGTCGAGGTCGATTGCGTCGCCTATAAGGCGCCGGCCGGGAAGTAAAGGCTGGCCCTGATTGGCGCAGGGGCGTGTGAGCGCCTCGCGAATGCTGTGGAAAAACGGCTGCCGGGCTATCTGGCGGCCGTTTTTTTATTCGCGTCGCCGCCGCGCGGCGTGCCTTGCGTGATGCGCAGCTCGATCTTCATGCCGGCGGCGACGGCCATGTTGATGAGCGAGTCGAGCGAGAACAGCTCGATCTTGCCGCGCACGAGATCGGACACGCGCGGCTGCGTCACGCCGAAAAGCTGGGCCGCCTGCGCCTGGCTCATCTTGTTGCGCTTGATGTATTCCTCGAGTGCGATCATCAGGTCGCTGCGCAGCGTCATGTTTTGCGCGGCTTCGGGCGTGTCTTCGATGGCGTCCCAGACACTGTCGAATTGCTGGATCTTCACGGTTCGGATTCCTGTATCAGGGCCGCGCGGTAACGCTGCCTGGCGAGAGAAAGGTCGGTGAACGCCGTCTTTTCCGTCTTCTTGCTGAAGCAGTGCAGCACGTGGATGGCGTGGCGAATGCGCGCCACGTAGAACACGCGAAACGCACCGTGCTCGTCGCGAATGCGAATCTCGCGCACGCCAGGACCCACGGGATTCATGGGTTTCCAGTCGTGCGGATCGAGCCCGTGCTGGATGCGGCGCAGCTGACGCCCCGCTTCGCGCCGCGCCTTCTCGGGAAAACGCTTGAGATCGGCTAACGCACTGCCGCAAAACTCCAACGGCTTTACATCGCTGATGTTATACAAAATTTTATATGCCCTCCAGAGGTTTGAGCCACCCGGCGCGCGCCGGGAGTGATATGGCTCAAGTTTCTGAACGGACGTGGCTTTGCGCCCCCGATTACATCAACGCTCAACGCATTTCCAGGCCCCGTTAGCCATCCGGCCAAGGGGTGAAATTCCCAATATTTGAACGAGCAATCACATATTGGAGATCGCGGAAAAACCGCCCTACAATCCGATCCATCCGACATGACGCGCCATGCGCTTCAGACAAGCACGCAACGCGCAGTCGGCTGCACACATACAAAAGCCCACGCTCGCGCAAGACGCGCGCTGCAGCGGGCAAAAATCGGAGACGTCAGCCATGTTCCAGCCTGCGAAGTGCGCGGCCTCGTGCCGTCCGCCGTCAAGCGCGAAAGCGCGTGCTTGCTCTCCGAACCATGGCCCGCTGGCTGTCGTTTGACGCCGTGCCCTTATTTCCGTCCTTCTGATCGGCCTCGCCATGAACAAAGCGATGTCCCCGAATCTTGCCGAGCGCTTCGAGAGCGCCGACGCCATGCCAGCCGCTGAATCCGCCGCGCCCGCTCAGGCGGTGCCTGCCGCCGGCCGCCCGCAGCCGCAAGCCAAATCGCGTTCCGGCGCCGACGAGATCGTCGGCCTGCCGGGCGCGCTGCTCGACGGCTCGGCGCAAGCTGGCACGCAGACGCTGTTGCGCGGCCTCGCCATCCTCGAAGCCGCCGCTGCCGGCGTGCGCGATCTGCGCTCGTTCGGCGCGGTGCTCGGCACGACGCGCAGCACCACGCACCGGCTCGTCTCGAGCCTCGTGCAGGCGCGCTACCTGCGCCAGGTGCAGGGCGGCTATCTGCTCGGGCCCAAGCTCATCGAGCTCGGCACGATCGCGCTCGAGCAGATGCCGCTCACGGCCGTGGCGCGCACGCACCTCGAAGCGCTCGCCGAGGCGACGCTCGACACGATCCACCTGGGCGTGCGCGACGGCGACGACGTGCTCTACATCGACAAGATCCCCGGCCAGCGCGGCCTCGAAATGCGCTCGCGCGTCGGGCACCGCATGCCGCTCGCATCCACGGGCATCGGCAAGGCGATGATGCTCGACCTCGCGCCGCAGTCCTGGCGCGACTTGTTCGAGGCGTCGCGGCGCGCGCTCGCGGGCGTGAGCTTCCGTCCCGATCACAACCTCGATCCCGACACTTTCCTCAAGCGCATGGCCACGTACTCGGCCGGCGGCTACACGTTCGATCTCGAGGAGAACGAAATTTCGATCCGCTGCGTGGCCGCGCCGGTGCGCGACGCGTCGGGGGCGATCGTGGCGGCGCTATCGGTGGCGAGCACGATTCCCTACATGCCGCTTGAACGCATGGACGAGCTGATCCCGGTCGTGCAGCGCGAGGCGCGTGCGATCTCGCAGGAACTCGGCTGGCGTGTGCCGCAGCCCGCAGCGCGCAGGATTCGCCGATGACCGCGCGCACGACAGCCGCGCACGGCGTACGGGGCAAGCCGGATGCCGCCAAAGCGAAGCGCGCCGTGCTCATCGGTCTCGACTGGGGCACGACTTCGCTGCGCGCGTATCTGTTCGACGCGGCGGGCGAGGTGCTCGACACGCGCATCTCGACGGCCGGGATCATGAACTTGCCGGTGCCGGCCGAAGAGGGCGGCTTCGACGCCGCTTTCGACGAGGCCTGCGGTGTGTGGCTCGCGCAGGGCAGTGCGCTGCCGGTGCTGGCGGCGGGCATGGTCGGCAGCGCACAGGGCTGGGTGAGCGCGCCGTACGTGGAAACGCCCGCGAGCGAAGACGCGCTCGTGGCGAGCATCGTGAAGGTGCGTGCGGCGTGTGGCGTGGAGCTGGCCGTCGTGCCGGGCGTGCTGGAGCCGGGCGCGTTGCCCAACGTCATGCGCGGCGAGGAAACGCAGATCTTCGGTGCGCTTGGCGCGCAGGCCGGTGCTCACGCGGCGCCTGCGAGTCGACCGGCGGCGCAAGCACAGACACAAGCGGTGGCGCAAACGCTGATCGGCCTGCCCGGCACGCACGCCAAATGGGTGGTGATGGAAGGGGCGAGCATTGCGCGCTTTTACACCTTCATGACGGGCGAGGTCTACGCGGCGCTCACGGCGCACACGATCCTCGGCCGCACGATGAAGCGGCCCGTCGTGCCCGATACGGCGGCGTTTCTGCGCGGCGTGACGGTGGCGCGCGAACACGGCTGCGCCGGTGTGCTCGCGACCGCGTTCAGCACGCGCACGCTCGGCCTCACTGATCAACTGGCCGCCGACGAGCAGCCCGATTACCTCTCGGGCCTCCTGATCGGTCACGAGCTGGCCGGGCTCGAAGCGGTGCTCGCACGTCGCGACGTGGAGCTGGCGGCATGCGCGCCGCGGCTGATCGGCGCCGACGCGCTCTGCGAGCGCTATCGCCTCGCGCTCGCGCAATTCGGCTGCGGCGGTGCGCAGATCGTGCACCGGGCGACCGAGCGTGGCCTGTGGCGCATCGCGGTGCGCGCGGGCCTGGTCGTCGGCGCGGGCCAAACGGCGTGAACGGCGCGAAGTGCACAGCACACGCGGAATGCACAGAACGCAAACCACAGGACTAGCACGATGGAACCCGAATTGAATTTGCCCGCCCCGTACACGCCTCACAAGGGCTTCATGGCAGCGTTCGGTGCGTGCCCGATGATCGCGATCGTGCGCGGCATCAAACCCGCCGAGGCCGCCGACCACGGCCGCGCGCTCTACGAGGCGGGTTTCAGGATCGTCGAGGTCCCGCTCAATTCGCCGTCGCCGCTCGAGAGCATTGCGGCGCTGCGCGCGGCGCTGCCCGCCGACGCCATGATCGGCGCGGGCACCGTGCTCACGACGCAGCGCGTGTGCGACGTGAAGGCCGCCGGCGGCGAGCTGATCGTGATGCCGCACGCGGACACCGACGTGATTCTCGCGGCCAGGCTGCAGGGCCTCGCCTGCGTGCCGGGCGTGGCGACGCCGACTGAAGCGTTCGCGGCGCTCAAATGCGGCGCCGACGCACTCAAGATGTTCCCCGCCGAGCAACTGGGCCCGGCGGTGACCAGGGCGTGGCGCGCGGTCATTCCTGGCGTCGTGCCGCTCTTGCCCGTGGGCGGCGTGAAGCCGGACAACATGGGGCCGCAGCTGGCCGCGGGTGCGAGTGGGTTCGGTCTGGGCTCCGCGCTCTACAAGCCGGGGCAGGACGTGTCGGCAACGCGCGCGAATGCGCTTGCGTTCATCGCGGGATGGCGCGCCACGCAAGGCGCGACACCGGGCGCGCAGGGAGCGAAGCCATGAACCGTCTGGCGGGCAAGGTAGCGCTCGTGACCGGCGCGGGACGCGGCATTGGCGCCGCGATCGCGCGCGCGTTCGCGGCCGAGGGCGCGGCGGTCGTGCTCGCCGAGCTCGACGGCGCGAGCGCCGAGGCGACGGCGTGCGAGATCGAGGAGACGCTCGAGGGCGCATGCACGCTCGCCGTGCCGACCGATGTCACGCAAGCCGCCTCGGTGCAAGCCGCCGTGGTCGAGGCCGAGCGCGTATTCGGCCCCGTCGACGTGCTGGTGAACAACGCCGGCATCAACGTGTTCGCCGACCCGCTCACGATGACCGACGACGACTGGCGCCGCTGCTTCGCTGTCGATCTGGACGGCGTCTGGAACGGCTGCCGCGCGGTGCTGCCGGGGATGGTCGAGCGTCGCGCGGGCAGCATCGTGAATATCGCCTCGACGCACGCGTTCCAGATCATTCCGGGCTGCTTCCCGTACCCGGTCGCCAAGCATGGTGTGATCGGCCTCACGCGCGCGCTCGGCATCGAGTACGCGCCGAAGAACGTGCGCGTGAACGCGATCGCGCCGGGCTACATCGAGACGCAGCTCACGCACGACTGGTGGAACGCGCAGCCCGACCCCGAGGCGGCGCGCCGCGCGACGCTCGAGCTGCCGCCGATGAAGCGCATCGGCCGCCCGCAGGAAGTCGCGATGACGGCCGTGTTCCTCGCGTCGGACGAGGCGCCGTTCATCAACGCGAGCTGCATCACGATCGATGGCGGGCGCTGCGCGCTGCATCACGAATGAGGCGGTTTAAGTAGCAGTGCAAAAGAATAAGAAAGCGACAAAGACAAGAGCAGCACGCGCGATCAAGCTGCATGGGACCAGAGTAAGGCACTAAAGCGCCAACTCTGGTCGACAGGCTAACAAACGCAGCACCTTCGCAGCAGCGCTGGCCGCGCGCGGGCGGATGAAGAAAAAGCGGCCGCCACCTTCCCGTGACTGAAGAAGACAGGAGACAGACACCATGCAACGCAGGATTTTCCTCACGCTGTTGGCCGCCGCGACAACCGCCGTGCTGGCCCAGGCACCCGTCGCCCAGGCCGCCGACCAGGTCAAGATCGGCTTTCTCGTGAAGCAGCCCGAAGAGCCGTGGTTCCAGGACGAATGGAAGTTCGCCGAGATCGCCGCCAAGAAAGATGGCTTCACGCTCGTGAAGATCGGTGCGCCTTCGGGCGAGAAGGTCATGAGCGCGATCGACAACCTCGCCGCGCAGAAGGCTCAGGGCTTCATCATCTGCACCCCTGACGTGAAGCTCGGGCCGGGCATCGTCGCCAAGGCCAAGGCCGACAAGCTCAAGATGATGACCGTCGACGACCGCCTAGTCGACGGCTCGGGCAAGCCGATCGAAGCGGTGCCGCACATGGGCATTTCCGCCTACAACATCGGCAAGCAGGTGGGTGACGGCATTGCCGCCGAGATCAAGAAGCGCGGCTGGGACATGAAGGACGTGGGGGCCATCGACGTGACCTACGAGCAGTTGCCGACGGCGCACGATCGCACTACGGGCGCGACCGACGCGCTCGTGGCCGCGGGCTTCCCGAATGCGAACATCATTGCCGCGCCGCAGGCCAAGACCGATACGGAAAACGCCTTCAACGCCGCCAACATCGCGCTCACCAAGAACCCGCAGTTCAAGCACTGGGTGGCGTACGGCCTGAACGACGAAGCCGTGCTGGGCGCCGTGCGCGCAGCCGAAGGCCGCGGCTTCAAGGCCGACAACATGATCGGCATCGGCATCGGCGGTTCGGACTCGGCGCTGAACGAGTTCAAGAAGCCGGAGCCGACGGGCTTCTACGGCACCGTCATCATCAGCCCGAAGCGCCATGGCGAGGAAACCTCGGAGCTGATGTACGCGTGGATTACGCAAGGCAAGGAGCCGCCGATGCTCACGCTCACGACCGGGATGCTGGCCACGCGCGAGAACGTGAACCAGGTGCGCGAGCAGATGGGGCTCGCCTCGAAGTAACGGCACGAGGCGCGCCGTGTGAAAGCGGTGGTTTGAAGTGTTTCCCGCTGCAAGGCGGCCGGCGAGCGAAACGCGCCGGCCGCGTGCGGCGAATCGAATGAGAGGAAACCGAAGTGTCAGCGACACTGCGTTTTGACAATATCGGCAAGGTATTTCCCGGCGTGCGCGCGCTCGACGGCGTGTCGTTCGACGTGCACGCGGGCGAGGTGCATGGCTTGATGGGCGAGAACGGCGCGGGCAAATCGACGCTGCTCAAGATACTCGGCGGCGAGTACCAGCCCGATTCCGGCCGCATCCTGATGGACGGCAACGAGGTGCGCTTCTCCGATGCCGCGGCGTCGATCGGCGCGGGCATCGCCGTGATTCACCAGGAACTGCAGTACGTGCCCGACCTCACGGTCGCGGAGAATCTGCTGCTGGGCGCGCTGCCCAATGCCTTCGGCTGGGTGAGGCGCGGCGAAGCGCGCAAGTTCGTGCGCGAGCGCCTTGCCGCCATGGGCGTGGATCTCGATCCCGCCGCGAAGCTGCGCAAGCTCTCCATCGCGCAGCGCCAGATGGTGGAGATCTGCAAGGCGCTACTGCGCAATGCGCGCGTGATCGCGCTCGACGAGCCCACGAGTTCGCTCTCGCACCGCGAGACCGACGTGCTGTTCAAGCTCGTGCGCGAGCTGCGCGCCGACAACCGCGCGCTCATCTACATCTCGCACCGCATGGACGAGATCTACGAGCTCTGCAACGCCTGCACGATCTTTCGCGACGGCCGCAAGATCGCCTCGCACGAGCAGCTCGCCGAGGTGAAGCGCGCGACACTCGTGGCCGAAATGGTGGGGCGCGAGATCAGCGACATCTACAACTATTCGCCGCGCGAGCATGGCAGGGTGCGCTTCGCGGTGCATGGCGTAGAGGGGCAACCGCTCGCGCAGCCGGCGAGCTTCGAGGTGAAGGCGGGCGAGATCGTCGGCTTCTTCGGGCTCGTGGGCGCGGGTCGCAGCGAGCTCATGCAGCTGATCTACGGCACGCACAAGCGGCGCGCGGGTGCAATCGAGCTCGATGGCAAGCCGATTCGCGTGAAGAGCGCCAGCGACGCGATTCGCCAGGGCATCGTGCTGTGCCCGGAAGACCGCAAGGAGCAAGGCATCGTCGCGATGGCAACGGTCTCGGAGAACATCAATATCAGCTGCCGCCGCCATTTCCTGCGCGCCGGCATGTTTCTCGACCGCAAGAAAGAGGCCGAGACGGCCGACCGCTTCATCAAGCTCCTGAAGATCAAGACGCCGAGCCGCCGCCAGAAGATCCGCTTTCTCTCGGGCGGCAACCAGCAGAAGGCCATTCTTTCGCGCTGGCTCGCGGAGCCCGATCTGAAGGTGGTGATTCTCGACGAGCCCACGCGCGGCATCGACGTCGGTGCGAAACATGAGATCTATAACGTGATCTACCAGCTCGCCGCGCGCGGCTGCGCGATCGTGATGGTGTCATCGGAATTGCCGGAGGTGCTCGGCGTGTCCGACCGCATCGTGGTGATGCGCGAAGGCCGGATTTCCGGAGAGTTGCCGCGCAGCGCGGCGAACGAACACGCGGTGCTGGACCTCGCGCTGCCGCAAGGCGCGCAGGCGAGAGCCGCATGAGTGGACGGGGAGGAGTGACTGAAATGCAAGCCAGAGAGAACCTGGCGGCCGACGCCGCCGATGCAGCGAAGAGCGTGGCGCAAAGCGCCGCCGACGCGCTGATTCCCAAGAGCAGCGACAAGCAGAAGTGGTGGCAGCAGATCACCGATTACAGCCTCATCGTGATCTTCGCGATCATGTTCATCACGATGTCGCTGACGGTCGACCACTTCTTCTCGATCGAGAACATGCTCGGCCTCGCGCTGTCGATCTCGCAGATCGGCATGGTGGCCTGCACGATGATGTTCTGCCTCGCCTCACGCGACTTCGACCTTTCCGTGGGCTCGACGGTCGCCTTCGCGGGCGTGCTCTGCGCGATGGTGCTCAACGCCACGAACAACACCTTCATTGCGATCGTCGCCGCGGTAGCCGCGGGCGCCGCGATCGGCTTCGTGAATGGCGCGGTGATCGCGTATCTGCGCATCAATGCGCTGATCACCACGCTCGCCACCATGGAGATCGTGCGCGGGCTCGGCTTCATCGTCTCGCATGGCCAGGCGGTGGGCGTGTCCTCGGATACCTTCATTGCCATGGGCACGGCGTCGTTCTTCGGCGTGCAGTTGCCGATCTGGGTCACGCTCGTCTGCTTCATCGTGTTCGGCGTGATGCTCAATCAGACCGTGTATGGGCGCAACACGCTTGCGATTGGCGGCAATCCGGAAGCCTCGCGCCTCGCCGGCATCAAGGTCGAACGCACGCGCGTGTGGATCTTCCTGATCCAGGGCGCGGTGACGGCGCTCGCAGGGGTCATCCTCGCCTCGCGTATCACCTCGGGCCAGCCGAACGCCGCCGAAGGCTTCGAGCTGAACGTGATTTCCGCATGCGTGCTGGGCGGCGTCTCGCTGTTGGGCGGACGCGCGACGATCTCGGGCGTCGTGATCGGCGTGCTCATCATGGGCACGGTCGAGAACGTGATGAACCTGCTCAACATCGACGCGTTCTATCAGTACCTCGTGCGTGGCGCGATCCTGCTTGCGGCGGTGCTGCTCGACCAGTTGAAGAACCGCGGTGCGCGCGATTGAAGATGAGGAGCCTTTGACGATGTCGTCGTCCGCCAATACACCAGCTACACCAGCTACACCTGCCACATCTGCCGACGCAAACGCGCGCCACGCGCACGAGAGCTTCGCGCGCTATCCGAGCCTTGTGGACCGTGTCGTCCTCATCACGGGCGGCGCGACCGGCATTGGCGCGTCGTTCGTCGAGCACTTCGCCGCGCAGGGCGCGCGCGTCGGCTTTCTCGACATCGACACGAGCGCGGGCACGGCGCTTGCCGATTCGCTCGGGGACTCGCGGCACAAGCCCGTGTTCGTGTCGTGCGATCTCACCGACATTGCTTCGTTGCGCGCCGCCATCGCGGACCTGAAGGCGGCACTCGGGGCCATCGGAGTGCTCGTGAACAACGCCGCGAACGACCGCCGCCACACGCTGGCGGAAGTCACACCCGAGTCGTTCGACGCAGGCGTTGCCGTGAACTTGCGGCATCAGCTGTTCGCGGCGCAGGCCGTGGCCGAGGACATGAAAGCCGCGCGTGCGGGCTCGATCATCAATTTGGGCTCGATCAGCTGGATGCTCAAGCAGCCTGAAATGCCGGTCTACACGATGAGCAAAGCGGCAGTGCAGGGCCTCACGCGCGGGCTCGCGAAGGACCTCGGACGCTACGGCATCCGTGTGAACTCGCTCGTCCCGGGCTGGGTGATGACGGAGAAGCAGCGTCGCCTGTGGCTCGACGACGAGGGCCGCGAAGCCATCAAGCGCGGCCAGTGCATCGACGCCGAGCTGCTGCCCGCGGACCTCGCGCGCATGGCGCTCTTTCTCGCGGCCGACGACAGCCGCATGATCACGTCACAGGACATCGTGGTGGACGGAGGCTGGGCATGACGAACGGCGCTTCTGAAAAAGGTGCGGCGGACAAGTCCGCGGACGAAGCGGTGGCCGAACTGCTCGTGCACGCGAAATGCGAGCTGGGCGAAGGCGCGACATGGTGCGCGCGCAGCGGCCGGCTCTACTGGGTCGATATCGAAGGCAAGCGCCTGTCTCGCTACGACGCACGCGACGCCAAGCACGTGAGCTGGGACATGCCGGAGCGCCTCGCGTGCTTCGCGCTGTGCGAGGACGAACGCACGCTGCTGCTGGGCCTCGAATCGCGGCTCGCCTTCTTCGACCTGGAAACGCGCGCGATCGACACCATCGTCGAGGTCGAGCCGGGCGTGCCCACGCGCCTCAATGACGGGCGTTGCGATCGCCAGGGCCGCTTCGTGTTCGGCACGAAGTACGAAGGCGCGCCGATGCAGGCGATCGGCGGCTTCTACCGCCTCAATCACGATCTCACGCTCGAGCGCCTGCCGCTGCCCGCGCCCGCGATCTCGAACAGCATCGCGTTCAGCCCGGACGGCTCGACCATGTATTACTGCGATTCGCTCACGCGCGAGATATGCGCATGCGACTATGGCGCGGATGGAACGATTGCAAACGAACGCACCTTCGTCGTGCTGACCGATGAGACCGGCGTGCCGGACGGCTCGACCGTCGATGCCGAAGGCGGCCTGTGGAACGCGCAATGGGGCGGCGAGCGCGTGGTGCGCTACGGCGCCGATGGCAGGGAAACCGAGCGCGTAAAGATTCCCACAGCGCAGCCAAGCTGCGTTACGCTCGGCGGTGCGCTGCTGGACACGCTCTATGTGACGAGCGCGCGGGCCGAAATGGAGGAGGCCATGCTCGCGCACGAACCGCATGCCGGCGGCGTCTTTGCAGTCCGAGTCGGCCGCGTGGGCCTTGCCGAACCGCTGTTTCAGGGGCATCGGCGCAATTGATGCGGTGCACTAAACGTTGCATGAAGGGTCTTGCAATCGTTTCGCAAGGTGGCGTGCGCGCGTGGCCATCGGCGGCGGCGCGAGCCGCGGTGGAGATCACCCACCCGCGTGCGCACGCAAAGTCGTTGTAGTTCGGCAACAGATGCAGTCCATCGGAAGTGCGCAGTCGGCCTTGCCCGTGATGACCAGGGCGGCCAGAACGACCAGGAAGAGAAGGGCGAACACAAGAAGCGGCCGCTGGCCTGTGCACAGCCATCACCATGAGCGAGCACAACGCCGACAGGCCACCGGTGAGCCGCCTGTTGCGGCGGCAATCGAACATGCCTCTCCAGGAGCATTTCATGAGTGTCGCGAATTCCGCTGTGCGTCGATCCCCCCGTTCCACCCTGAACCCAGCCGCGAGCGCGGCGAGCGTACCGTCTGGCGCCTCATCCGCATCGGCTGCATCGGCTGTATCGGCGGCTTCACCCGCCGCCGCGCGGCGCGCGCGCCTCGAGGCCGCCACCCATCCCGTCATGGCGGGGCCGAGTACTTCGGCGGTGGCGATCGGCGCGGCGGGGACGAGCGACGTGTCCTGCGTGACGCTCGCGAACGCGTATTTGAGACTCGACGTCGCGCCCCAACTGGGCGGCGGCATCACGCGTTTCGACTGGCGCAGCGAGGGGGCGCTCGAGCCGGTGTTTCGACGCTGCGAGCGCGTGAGCGCGCGCATGGATCCGAACGAGCTCGCCTGCTACCCGCTGCTGCCGTATTCGAACCGGATCGGCGAGGGGCGCTTTCACTTTGGTGGACGCGACGTCGAAGTGCCGCGTAACCGGGCGAGCGAGCCGCTGCCGATCCATGGCGATGGGTGGCTCGCGCACTGGGCCGTCGAAGAAGCCGATCGCGAACGCGTGCGCCTCGTGCTCGATCATAGCGGCGGCGATCCTTACGCCTATCGCGCCGAACTGACCTATGCACTCGATGGCGCGACGCTCGTCATGACGCTCGAAGTGGAGAACACGGGGCGCGAGGCGCTGCCGTTCGGTCTTGGCGTTCATCCGTTCCTTGCGCGCGACACGAGCACCGAGCTTTCGGCGCCGGCGAGCGGCCTGTGGCTTTCGGGCGCCGACTGGCTGCCGGTGCGCCACGTGCCCGCGCCGCCCGCATGGCAGTTCGGCGTGGCGTATCCGCTGCCGGCGCAGATGGTGAACCACGCCTTCAGCGGCTGGAGCGGCCGCGCGGCCGTGGTTTGGGAGCGGCGCCGGCTCTCGCTCTCGATCTGCGCGAACACCGACTACTACGTGCTCTACACGCCGCCTGGCGAGCGCTTCTTCTGTTTCGAGCCGGTCGATCATCCGATCAACGCGGTCAATCTCGAAGGCGGCGGCGGGGCGCACGGCATGACCGTGCTTGGCCACGGCGAGCGGCTCGTGCGCACGTTCAGCTTCACGGTCGAGCGCATGGACATGCGCGCGGCGGCGAATCCGCACCGCCAGGGCACACGTGGCGTGCGGCGACGGGCGCCGCGGCGCGGCAGTGCTTCCCAAGCCGGGTAAAATACGCGCCGTTTTCCTTTCAACGGCTCGCCGCGAGTTTTCATCATGACCTCCTTCATCCAGACCCTCGACGCCGCCTGGCAGCGCACCGGCTCGCTGCTGTGCGTCGGCCTCGACCCCGAGCCCACGAAATTCCCGGCCGCGCTGGCGGGCCGCAGCGACGCGATCTTCGAGTTCTGTCGCGACATCGTCGACGCCACGGCGCCCTATGCGTGCTCGTTCAAGCCGCAGATTGCCTACTTCGCCGCGCACCGCGCCGAAGACCAGCTCGAAGCGCTGATCGCGCATATCCACGACAAGCATCCGGGCTTGCCCGTGATCCTCGACGCCAAGCGCGGCGACATCGGCAGCACCGCGGAGCAGTACGCGCGCGAAGCCTTCGAGCGCTTCAAGGCCGACGCCGTGACGGTCAACCCCTACATGGGCTACGACTCCATCGAGCCGTGGCTCGCGCACAAGGGCAAGGGCGTGATCGTGCTGTGCCGCACGTCGAACCCCGGCGGCTCCGACCTGCAGTTCCTGACCACCGACGGCAAGCCGCTCTATCAGGTCGTGGCGTCGCTCGCGGCGCAGAAGTGGAATGCGAGCGGTGAGCTCGGGCTCGTGGTGGGCGCGACGTTTCCGAAGGAAATCGAGACGGTGCGGGCGCTCGTCGGCGACATGCCGCTGCTGATTCCGGGCATTGGCGCGCAAGGCGGCGATGTCGAGGCAACCGTGAAGGCCGGCCGCACGGCCAACGGCACGGGCATGCTGATTAACTCGTCGCGCGCAATCATCTATGCGAGCAAGGACGAGGATTATGCGCAGGCGGCGGCAAAGGCAGCTGAACAGACGCGCGACAAGATCAACGCGTATCGCTGATGCGGGAGCGGTCCGGCGCACATCGCGCCGGACCGCTTGAATGTCTCAGGTCGACGTGAATCGCGCGGCCGGAGACGTTCAGATTGGTATCTGTCTCCTCGCGTCAAAATTAAGATATTTCCTTGTTTCTCTTAAATAATTAAGAGAATTCCTATTCGACCTCCGACATTCCATCAGTAATATCCGTAGTAATCGCTGACGAGCTGTAGGAAGGACTCCGAATTTCCTACGCTTACCCATCGCGGTTCTGCTGCGGGCATGGGTAGGCGCCCGGCACGGCAGTCAGCGCACGGGTTGCCTTTGCTCGCTTCGGCGAGCGGGCAATTCAGTCAGGCAAACATTTCGTTTTCAATCGACGAATGGAGATCGCCGCCTGTCAGGCGGCGGTTCGACGGAACACGCTGTAGGGAGCGTGCGCGGACGGTCGGCGCGACCATCCGCATTTGGCAGGGCTTTTGCGGCGCGTCCTCGGGTTGGAGCGCCGCTTCTTTTTTGTGGACGGTGTTCGAACGGGCGTGGCGGCAAGGCCACTCATGCTCCCGAAGCGGAGCGCTCAGTCCTTCTTCGCGGCCGCGACCATGGCCGGCTTGCCGAATAGCTCGATGATCGCCCGATGCAGCGGATACTTTTCGGCCAGCGCATTCACATCCGCAATCTCGAATTCGCTGAACTCGAACCCCGGCGCTACCGTGCAGCCCACGAGCGCATACGTGGACGGATCGCAGCAGCGCGCCGCGAACCAGTGTCCCGCGGGCACCACCGCCTGAAAAACCGTGCCTGGATGGTCGAGCGCATGGCCGAGCTTGCGCGTGGAAAGCACGCCACGCTCATCGATCGAATGGATCTCGATGGGCGAGCCCGCGTAGAAGTGCCACAGTTCGTCCGACCGGATGCGGTGCCAGGCCGAATAGGCGCCGTTCGCGAGGAGGAAGTAGATGGCGGTCGAGGCGGTGCGCGCCCCGTCGGTGGCCGGCGCGCCGTCGCGGCGGATCAGCTTGTCCGAACGGTAGGTCTCGCTGTAGTAGCCGCCTTCAGGATGGGGTTCGAGCCCGAAGCGGCGGATCAGCTCGTCGACGGGGCCGCCGGCGCTCGCCGGCTCGGTTGACTTCGCAGTGGTCATGGATTCGGGCCTCCTGGTCCTTGTCGATCGCACGAAGCTGTCGGGTTCCGGTAGGGTAGGTCATCTCCGGACGTCCGGCGTTCGAGGAGGCCAGACGTCCTCAGCGTTCCTTTTCGTCGATCAGTGCCAGCAGCCCGCGCAGCGCGTGCACGGCGGCCTGCACACGGATCTGCTCCCGGTCGCCCTTGAAGACCAGCGTCTCGACGCTGGTGTGCAGCCGGTTGCTCCAGCCAAACGACACCATGCCCACCGGCTTTTCCGGTGTGCCGCCGCCTGGGCCGGCCACGCCCGTGATGGCGAGCGAAATTTGTGCCCGGCTGTTGCGCAGCGCACCTTCGGCCATGGCGCGCGCGACCGGCTCGCTCACCGCGCCGTGCTTTTCGATGAGATCGGCGGGCACGCCGATCATCTCCGTCTTCGCCTGGTTCGAATACGTGACGAAGCCGCGTTCGAACCAGCCGCTGCTGCCCGAAATGTCGGTGATGGCGGTAGCGACCATGCCGCCGGTGCAGGACTCGGCGGTGGCGAGCATGAGCCGGGCGTCGCGCAGTTTGTTGCCCGCGCGGATGGCGAGTTGGTGAACGACCGAATCGGTAGGCATGGGTGAGTGTCCGTGGCGGTGTGGCGGTTGTGATGCTGGTTGCGTTCCCGGCTGCGTTCCTGGTGGCTTTCCTTCTGGGGGCGTGGCGGTGGCGGCCTGCGCGGCGCTCAGACCGACATGCGCCAGAGCGCGATCACGAGCAGCGTGAAGAACGCGGCAACTAGGTCGTCGAGCATGATGCCGAAGCCACCCTTGAAGCGCCGCTCGAGATAGCGGATGGGCGGCGGCTTCACCGTGTCGAAGAAGCGAAAGACGAGGAACGCCCAGAGTTTGCTCATGAAGTCGATGGGCGTGATCATCAGCAGCACGAGCCAGAACGCGACGATCTCGTCCCAGACGATGGCCGAGGGGTCTTCGGTGCGCAGCATCTTCGCGGTGTATCCCGTGATGCCAATGCCGGCGAGATAGCCCACGATGATCAGGACGCCCCAGTCGATCACCGTGAAGTAGCGGTTGAGCACCTCGAAGGCCGCCCACGCGAAGAGCGTGCCGGCTGTGCCCGGCGCGAGCCGCGAGAGTCCGGAGCCGAAGCCGAGCGAGATGATGTGCAGCGGATGCGTGAGCATGAACGGCGCGTCGGCGCGGCGCGGCCCCTTGGGCGCGGCGCTCCCGGTACTCGCGCCGCTCACGCCGGCAGAGGCGGGCTGGCCGGCCGTCGCGAGTTTGTCGGCGGGCGAGGGCGTAGGGTCAGTCTGCATGAAAGTGATCGAAGCCTTGCAACGTCAGGTTGAGCGGCGCACCGGACGCGTCGCGCCATGCGATGGCCGGCCACGCTTGCGCTTTGTGCTTTGCGTGCGCGCCGTCCTGGGCCGCAACGGCAGCCTCCGGCGATGCGGAGGATGCGGCCATATCGGGAGAAGTTATTGTACCGATGCGCGTCACGCGCACGCCCGCCTGTTGCGCCGCTGCCTCGACGGCCCCGCGTTGTGCTTGCGCTGCCGTGAAGCAGAGCTCGTAGTCGTCGCCGCCCGCGAGCGCGCACTGCAACTGTAGCGCGCGCGGCAGGCGCGCGAGCGCCGCGGACAGCGGCAGCGCGTCCACGTCGATCTCGGCGTTCACGTGCGAGCGCTCGAGGATGTGCAGCAGGTCGCCGGCGAGTCCGTCGGAGACGTCCAGCGCCGCGCGCGCAATGCCCGCGAGCGCGAGACCGAGCGCGATGCGCGGTTCGGGGAATTCGAGCGCGCGGAGGAAATGGGCGGCGTCGGCGCGGTCGATTTGCACTTGTGGCCACTCGCCACGCAGCACGCCGAGACCCGCGCGCGCGTCGCCCGGCGTGCCTGACACCCAGACGTCGTCGCCGGGCCGGGCCGCGTCGCGCCGAAGCGCGTCGTCCTGGCGGACCGAGCCGAACACGGTAATGCACAGATTGAGTGGACCGGCGGTGGTGTCGCCGCCGATCAGCTCGCAGCCGTATCGGTCGGCCAGCTCGAAAAGCCCGCCGCTGAACGCCTCGAGCCAGTCCTCGCGGGGCTTGGGCAGCGCGAACGCGAGCGTGAAGCCGAGCGGCGCGGCGCCCATCGCGGCGAGATCGGAGAGATTGACGGCGAGCGCCTTGTGGCCGAGCGCACGAGGATCGACATCGGGAAGAAAGTGACGGCCCTCCACGAGCATGTCCGTGGAGACGGCCAGCATCTCGCCGGCGGCGGGCGCGATGAGCGCGCAGTCGTCGCCGATGCCGAGCGCGGCGCGGCGCGTGTTCGTGCGTGCGCGTCGCGCAAAATAACGGTCGATCAGGGAGAATTCGGAAAGCATGACGAAAGGTCTATGGCGAATGGCCAGGTTGGTCCGGCGCGAGCCGCGCCGGCGGGGCGTTGCCCTCATTCCGGTCGTGGCAGCTACGCCCGATCTGTAAGGAATGCTGCCAGAGATTGGCGCTACAATGCGTCCGAATCAGCGTTTGAATTGCCATTCTAATCCGCACTTGGGGCCTGCCTGTCATGTCGAATTCCGCCACGAACAAGCTTCGCGAAGCTGCCCTCGACTATCACGAATTTCCTGTGCCTGGAAAGATCGCGATTGCGCCGACCAAGCAGATGATCAACCAGCGCGATCTCTCGCTCGCGTACTCGCCGGGCGTCGCGTTCGCCTGCGAGGCGATCGTCGAGAATCCGCTGAACGCCGCGCGCTTCACGGCGCGCAGCAACCTCGTGGGCGTCGTGTCGAACGGCACGGCCGTGCTCGGCCTCGGCAACATCGGGCCGCTCGCCTCGAAGCCGGTCATGGAAGGCAAGGCGGTGCTGTTCAAGAAGTTTGCCGGCATCGACGTGTTCGACATCGAGCTCAACGAGTCGGACCCGCACAAACTCGTGGACGTGATCGCCGCGCTCGAACCCACCTTCGGCGGCATCAATCTGGAAGACATCAAGGCGCCGGAGTGCTTCATCGTCGAACGCGAAGCCCGCAAGCGCATGAAGATCCCGGTCTTCCACGACGACCAGCACGGCACGGCCATCGTGGTGGCGGCGGCCTTCACCAACGGCCTGAAGGTCGTGGGCAAGGACATCAAGAAGGTGAAGCTCGTGGCGTCGGGCGCGGGCGCGGCGGCGCTGGCGTGCCTCGACCTGCTCGTCGACCTCGGCCTGCCGCTCGAGAACATCTACGTGACCGACCTCGCGGGCGTGGTCTACAAGGGCCGCACCGAGCTGATGGACCCGGACAAGGAGCGCTTCGCACGCGAAACCGACGCGCGCACGCTCGCCGAAGTGATCGAAGGCGCCGACATTTTCCTCGGCCTGTCCGCCGGCGGCGTGCTCAAGCAGGACATGGTCAAGCAGATGGCCGCGAAGCCACTCATTCTCGCGCTCGCGAACCCCACGCCGGAAATCCTGCCGGAGCTCGCGCTCGAAGTGCGTCCGGACGCCGTGCTCGCCACGGGCCGCACCGACTACCCGAACCAGGTCAACAACGTCCTGTGCTTTCCGTTCATCTTCCGCGGCGCGCTCGACGTGGGCGCGACCACCATCACGCGCGAGATGGAGATTGCCGCCGTGAACGCGATCGCGGAACTGGCGCGCCAGGAGCAGAGCGACGTCGTGGCCACGGCCTACGGCATCCAGGATCTGCAATTCGGGCCTGAATACCTGATTCCGAAGCCCTTCGATCCGCGCCTGATCGTGAAGATCGCGCCGGCCGTCGCCAAGGCGGCGATGGACTCGGGTGTGGCGACCCGTCCGATCGAGGACATGGACGCCTACACGCAGCATCTCCAGCAGTTCGTCTACCACAGCGGCACGACCATGAAGCCGATCTTCCAGATCGCGCGTGCCGTGGAGCCGGAGCGGAAGCGCATCGTGTTCGCCGAAGGCGAAGAGGAGCGCATTCTGCGCGCGGTGCAGATCGTAGTCGATGAAAAACTCGCGAAGCCTATCCTGATCGGCCGCCCCGCGGTGATCGAGCAGCGCATCGCGCGCTACGGCCTGCGTCTGGTCGCGGGCCAGGACTACACGGTCGTCAACACCGACCACGACGAGCGCTACCGCGACTTCTGGCAGAGCTACGCCAAGCTGATGGCGCGCAAGGGCATCACGCAGCAGATGGCCAAGCTCGAAATGCGCCGCCGCACGACGCTGATCGGCTCGATGCTGGTGCAAAAGGGCGAGGCCGACGGCATGCTGTGCGGCACGGTCAGCACGACGCACCGCCATCTGCACTTCATCGACCAGATCATCGGCAAGAAAGAAGGTTGCAGCGTCTATGGGGCGATGAACGGGCTGGTGCTGCCCAATCGCCAGATCTTCGTGGTCGACACGCACGTGAACGTCGACCCGACGCCGGAACAACTCGCCGAGATCACCATCATGGCGGCGGAAGAGGTGCGCCGCTTCGGTATCGAGCCGAAGGTCGCGCTGTGCTCGCATTCGAACTTCGGTTCGAGCAACGCGCCTTCGGCGCAGAAGATGCGCGATCTGCTCGAGATCCTCAAGGAGCGCGCTCCGGACCTGCAGGTGGACGGCGAAATGCACGGCGACGTCGCACTCGATCCGAAGCTGCGCAAGGAAATCCTGCCGGAGTCGACGCTCGAAGGCGAGGCGAACCTGCTCGTCATGCCGAACATCGACGCGGCGAACATCTCCTACAACCTGCTGAAGACGGCGGCGGGCAACAATATCGCCATCGGCCCGATGCTGCTCGGTGCGGCCAAGCCGGTGCACGTGCTGACGGCTTCGGCCACCGTGCGCCGGATCGTCAACATGACCGCGCTGCTGGTCGCGGATGTGAACGCGACGCGTTAAGCCACTCAAGTCACTCGCATCAAGTTCCGGATCGGCCGCGCTCCCGCGGCTTCATGCCTCGCACCGGCGGCGCTACCCGCCGCCGGTCTCCCACCGCCAGTCTCCCGGCGTGCTCCGGGATCGTTGCCTGACGTTGTCCGGGCACCATTTTCTCGTTGTAAAATTTACCGGTTTTCCCCTTGTGCGCGGTCAAGCCCCATCTGCCATCGCGGGCGCGAGATTGCTTCCAGGGGCCATTAGCGATACCCTTACATCTTTCATGGTCGTCGAACGCGTGATCCGAGAGGCAGGAATCCGTAGATGGTACGTATAGGACTGCCTGATGATACGGCCACAAAAAACGCTGATGCATTAGCCGGATCGGCAAATGCAAGCCATTGTTTTCGTGGGGATTCTGGAAGGCGTTCGAGCGGTATCCGTCGTTTGGCACTGGCTGCGTCAGGCGTTTTTCTGGCGGCAGTGCTCGTGTGCTCGCAAGGCGCCGCGGCACGGACTCAGGCGCCGGACGATGCCGGAGCGTCGCCTGGCACCGTGAGCGTGGGCGAGTTGCCGCGCGAAGCGGTCAACACGCTCAGTCTGATTGGCGCGGGCGGACCTTATCCGTTTGAGAAGGACGGCGTCGTGTTCGGCAATTACGAGCGTCAGTTGCCGCGGCATCGGCGTGGCTACTACCACGAATACACCGTCCCGACGCCCCGTGCGCACAACCGCGGCGCGCGTCGCATTGTCTGCGGCGGTCCGCTCAGGCAGACGGACAACTGCTATTACACCGACGACCACTACGCAAGTTTTAGACGAATTGTTGAATGACACCGGGAAAAGCGGCATGAGCGATAACACTTACGCGCACGACCCGCGGGTCGCGAGCGATCTGTTCGCGTCCGGCGAGGGCAACCTGTTCCAGCGCGTCATGCAGATGCATCACGACGACCAGCAGCGCGAAGCCGCGCGCAGGGACGAGGCGAATCCATCGAACGAGGAGGCCATGGACCTGTTTGCGACCGTCAGGCCGAATATCGTCCAGTCGATCCGCGCGTTCCGCGTGCAGGATCTCGCCGACGAGGCGCAGCGGCTGCAGCAGCATTTCCTCTACGCGTTTTGCGCCAATGCGCAGACCAAGCAGGAAGTGCTCGAAACCATTGCCACATCGTTTCTGTTTCCGAAGCATTTCGGCAAGAACTACGATGGTTTGTACGACTGCCTGACCGATCTGGTGCAAAAGGCCGGCGAGCAGCCGGGCTTCGTGATCGTGCTGGAAGGCCTGCCGATCGCGCAGAAGTTCGACAAGGACGGGCGCGAGACGCTGCTCGACGTGTTCCGGGAAGCTTCGGAGTACTGGGCCGAGCGCAAGGTGCCGTTCCGGGTCTTTTATTCGTTCGCCTGAGCGGTGCGTGGCGCGACGCTGCTAGAAGCGTCGGCCGCCGTCATTTGCCATTCGAGTGCCGTCGCATTCTTGCGACAAAAAAACGCAGGCCCGCTGCATGATGAAATGCCGCGGGCCTTGTCATTTTTACCCGTTCTTACCAGCCGCCCCAGCGTGCGGCGAGTGCCGCGAGCACGGCGATGCCGGCCGTTTCGGTGCGCAGGATGCGCGGCCCGAGCCCAACGGCGATAAAGCCGTGATCGAGCGCTGCTGCTTCCTCCGGCGATGAAAAGCCGCCTTCCGGGCCCACGAGCACGGTGATCTCGCCTTGCGGCGGGTTGTGAGGCAAGGTGGCGAACGACACGTTCGCGCGCGGCGAAAGCAACACGCGCAAGTCACCTTCGCCGGGCGTTTTGGGTAATGAGCCGAGCCAGGTGCCGATCTCGCGGGTGGCGGCGACTTCGGGCATGCGGTTGCGTCCGCACTGCTCGCACGACGCCTGCACGATGCGCTGCCAGTGAAACTGGCGGCGCACGGCGCGCTCGCCTACGAGGCGCACGACGCTGCGCGAGGTCGTGAGCGGCACGAAGTTCGTCGCACCGAGCTCGACCGCCTTTTCGATCAGCCAGTCCATCTTGTCGCTGCCGGCGATGCCTTGCGCGAGCGTGAGCCGGTAGGGCGGCTCGGTTTCGATGTCGCGGAAGGGGCCAACGCGCACCTGGGTGTCGCGGCGCTCCATCGCGATGATTTCGGCGCTGAATTCACCTCCCATGCCGTTGAAGAGCACGATGGTGTCGCCGGGTTGCAGGCGCAGCACCTGAACGTGTCGCGTCACATCGTCAGGGAGCGTGAAGACGTCGCCGGATTGCAAGGAGTTTCCGACGAAAAAACGGGGCATAAGACAAGTTCTCATTGCGTCATGACAGATGGCGAGCAAGCGCCCAGCGGTAGCCGTCGAGATCTTCGACCTGAGCAAAACGGTCACCCCAGAACTGGTCCTGCGGCTCGCTCAACGATTTCGCGCCAGCGTCCAGCGCTCGCGCATACACCGCGTCGACATTGTCGACGTAAAGGTAAAAGGATTGGGGGGCGATCGCGTCCGAGCTCTTCGGCGTGCGCGCCGTCGAACCGAATGCGCCCTCCGGCGCGAACATCACGATCAGTTGATCGTGATACGTCATTTCCACGTGCATCACCGCACCGTCGTCCTCCACGCAATCGCGCACCGCAAAATCAAATGCCGCCCGGAAAAATTCGATGGTGGCGCGCGCGTCGCGCACCGCCAGATACGGCGTTAGCCACGGCACGCCTGCGGGGCGGGGTGGGGTCATCGAATATCTCCAGGTTCGGGTTTCGGGCGAGGCGGGTTGCTGGAGGGTGCCCGGGTTGGATGGCACGCAAAATAATGTAACGAACCCAACGATTCTCCAACGTTGCGCTTCCTAAAGCTGTAGGAATTGGCCTAGTTTATCTCGGGCCAACTGAGGAGCCGCCAAGCGTGACGCATGCGGCGTGCATCGTGCAAGCCCGGCCCCGTCAGCCGCGGCGCTGTTGCACGTGCATCGGAAAAACCGTACAGCGCGTCAGTGGCGGGATGAAAGTGGCGCTCTGTGATCACGGCGGTCTCGAGCGTCGGTGGCGGACCAACCCGGGGTTGCGATGCGTTGCGGGCGGTCACGCGCCATCTCCGCAAAGTCGGCCAACAGCAGGTCGGCGCCAAGCACAGAATTGAATTTAAAACGGGCCTGATTACGCTAGAAATAAGGGTAATAGCGGCATTATACGGGCGGGCGCCCGGAACGCCGCCGTCCTGCACCGCGCTCAGGCGAGCGTCCAGGCGGCGCCCGGCCGCGCGCCGCGCGCGGCGAGGCAAAACTGGGGTCGTATACACACCGGATTCCAGCTCCGCCCTGGTCCTGGACAGGTCCTACAGCCAGGGAAAGTCCTCACGATCTGTTAGAATATCGCCCTTTGCAGCCCTGTCCGTTTGCTCTGGCCGTTTGCGTCTTCCTGGCGCCGCATCGCGCGCCGCAGCGAACGTTTTTGCCGAGCTTCCGGAACCGTACGCTGCTGTGCGCCCGCTGCTGAACGCAGCCGCCGCCCAAGCCGCTTTTTGCACTCGTTTCCCCGGACTCGACATGACGACCTCGTCCTCCCCCGCTACCACCCAGTTGATGGCCAACGCGATCCGCGCGCTGTCCATGGACGCCGTTCAGCAAGCGAACTCCGGCCACCCCGGCATGCCCATGGGCATGGCCGAGATCGCCGTCGCGCTGTGGTCGCGCCATCTGCGCCACAACCCGACCAATCCGCACTGGAGCGACCGCGACCGTTTCGTGCTGTCGAACGGCCATGGCTCGATGCTGCTGTATTCGCTGCTGCATCTGACCGGCTATGACCTGCCGATGGCGGAGCTGAAGAACTTCCGCCAACTGCACTCGAAGACGCCGGGCCACCCCGAGTACGGCATCACGCCGGGCGTCGAGACGACCACGGGCCCGCTCGGCCAGGGTCTGGCGAACGCGGTCGGCATGGCGCTGGCCGAGGCGCTGCTCGCGGCCGAGTTCAACAAGGCCGATGCGAAGATCGTCGATCACCATACCTATGTCTTCCTCGGCGACGGCTGCCTGATGGAAGGCATCTCGCACGAAGCCTGCTCGTTCGCCGGCACGCTCAAGCTGAACAAGCTGATCGCGTTCTACGACGACAACGGCATCTCGATCGACGGCGACGTGGTCAACTGGTTCCACGACAACACGCCGGAACGCTTCGAAGCCTATGGCTGGAACGTGATCCCGCACGTGGACGGCCACGACGTGGACGCTGTCGACGCGGCCATCCAGAAGGCGAAGGCCTCGGACAAGCCCACGCTGATCTGCTGCAAGACGATCATCGGCAAGGGCGCGCCCACCAAGCAGGGCGGTCACGACGTGCACGGCGCGGCGCTCGGCGCCGATGAAATCGCGAAGTGGCGCGCAGCGGCTGGCTGGACGTGGGAGCCGTTCACGCTGCCGCAGGAAGTCTACGCAGACTGGGACGCGAAGGCTGCCGGTGCGAAGTTCGAAGCCGCATGGAACGAATCGTTTGCCGCGTACCAGTCGAAGTACCCGACTGAAGCCGCCGAATTCGAGCGCCGCATGGCCGGCAAGCTGCCCGCCGACTGGGCGCAGAAGGCTGCCGGGATCATCGCCGGTGCGGATTCGCGCAAGGAAACGGTCGCTACGCGCAAGGCCTCGCAGCAAGCCATCGAAGGGCTCGCCGCGGTGCTGCCCGAGCTGCTCGGCGGCTCGGCCGACCTGACCGGCTCGAACCTCACCAACTGGAAGGCCTCGAAGCCCGTGCGCGCGGCCAAGGAAGGCGAGACCGGCATCCAGTGGGGCAACCACATCAACTACGGCGTGCGCGAGTTCGGCATGAGCGCGGCGCTCAACGGCATCACGCTGCACGGCGGCTACAAGGCGTTCGGCGGCACTTTCCTGACGTTCTCGGATTACAGCCGCAACGCGCTGCGCGTGGCTGCGCTGATGAAGTGCCCGTCGATCTTCGTGTTCACGCACGACTCGATCGGCCTTGGCGAAGACGGCCCGACGCACCAGTCGATCGAACAGGTCGCGAGCCTGCGCCTGATCCCGAACATGACGCTCTGGCGCCCGGCCGACACCGTCGAAACCGCGGTGGCCTGGACCGAGTCGATCGCGCATCATGGTCCGTCGAGCCTCGTGTTCAGCCGTCAGAACCTGCAGTTCAACGAGCGCACGGACGCCCAGATCGCCAACATCGCGAAGGGCGGCTACGTGCTCAAGGACTGGAACGACGACATCCCGAGCCGCAAGATCATCCTGATCGCGACGGGCTCGGAAGTCGAACTGGCGATGAAGGCCGTCGAGGCGCTGCAGCGCGAAGGCATCGGTGCGCGCGTGGTGTCCATGCCGTCCACGAACGTGTTCGACAAGCAGGACGCCGAATACAAGGAACGCGTGCTGCCCAAGGGCGTGCGCCGCGTGGCGATCGAAGCTGGCGTGACCGACTTCTGGCGCAAGTACGTGGGCCTCGAAGGCGGCGTGGTCGGCATCGACACGTTCGGCGAATCGGCTCCGGCTGGCGTGCTGTTCAAGCACTTCGGCTTCACGGTCGATCACGTCGTCGCGACGGCCAAGGCCGCGCTCGACAACTAAGCATGCTCATGGGCCCGCCTTGCGCGGGCCCGTTGTTTTCGAAACTCGTTTTCGGAATTCGCTTTTGGATTTCGTTGTGCGCGCGTCGCCATGCCGCCCCAGCGAGGTGGGCCGCGCCAACCGCATCGGTATCAGGATTTTTCAGCCCTCAGGAGATAAACCATGACCATTCGCGTCGCTATCAACGGCTACGGCCGCATCGGCCGTAACACGCTTCGCGCGTTCTACGAGAACGGCAAGAAGCACGACATCCAGATCGTTGCGATCAACGACCTGGGTGACGCGAAGACCAACGCGCATCTGACGCAATACGACACGGCACACGGCAAGTTCCCGGGCGAAGTCTCGGTGGACGGCGACTACCTCGTCGTGAACGGCGACCGTATCCGCGTCCTGGCCAACCGCAACCCGGCTGAACTGCCGTGGGGCGAGCTGGGCGTCGACATCGTGTTCGAATGCACGGGCTTCTTCACGACCAAGGAAAAGGCCAGTGCCCACCTGAAGGGCGGCGCGAAGAAGGTGATCATCTCGGCGCCGGGCGGCAAGGACGTCGACGCAACGATCGTCTACGGCGTGAACCACAACGTCCTGAAGGCTACGGACACGGTCATCTCGAACGCATCGTGCACGACCAACTGCCTGGCACCGCTCGTCAAGCCGCTGAACGACAAGATCGGCCTCGAAACCGGCCTGATGACGACGATCCACGCGTACACGAACGACCAGGTCCTGACCGACGTGTACCACGAAGACCTGCGCCGTGCGCGCTCGGCCACGCAAAGCCAGATCCCGACGAAGACGGGCGCTGCCTCGGCGGTCGGCCTCGTGCTGCCGGAACTGAACGGCAAGCTCGACGGCTACGCGATCCGCGTCCCGACCATCAACGTGTCGATCGTCGACCTGTCGTTCATCGCCAAGCGCGACACGACCGTCGAAGAAGTCAACGCGATCATGAAGGAAGCTTCGGAAGGCGCGCTCAAGGGCATCCTCGGCTACAACGAAGCACCGCTGGTTTCGGTCGACTTCAACCACAACCCGGCATCGTCGACGTTCGACGCCACGCTCACGAAGGTCTCGGGCCGTCTCGTGAAGGTGTCGAGCTGGTACGACAACGAGTGGGGCTTCTCGAACCGCATGCTGGATACGGCAGTGGCTTTCGCGAACGCGAAGTAAGCACGCCTGGTTTTGAGCTTGTGCTCCGCTGGGTCTCGTGGCCCGGCGCATGCCACTCGAGCCACGAAGAAACCGCCCTTCAGGGCGGTTTTTTTTCGAGCTTATTTTGCGGCGGCGATGTCCGTCGCCTGCGCGAGGGAGGGGACCGGCGGCGTCGGGAAATAGACACCCGCGCGCTGCGCGGCGCTGGCGATATGCGCTTCGATGGCCGCGCCCGCCGCCGCGCTGTCGCGTGCCTTGAGCGCCACCACGATCAGGCCGTGCTCGCGGTGCGTGGAGAGCACGAGCTCGCGCCGGTAGAACGGCATGCGCTGGCTCTCCTTCATGATGTCGGCGCTGCTGCGCAGGATCGATTCGATCGCCGCATTGCCGGCGAGGCTCACGATGCGCATATGGAATTCGAAGTCCAGTTGCGCGGCCTCGTCGAGCTCGTCGCAGGCGAGCGCCTCATGCAGCGTGTCCGTGTTGTGCTCGAGCCAGGCGACGTCGGCGTCGCCGATCGCGAGCGCCGCCATGCGTGCGGCGAAGCCTTCGAGCGCATAGCGCATCTGGTAGGTGTCGGGCAGCGACGATTGATCGGCGAAACGCCACGGATGGACGCTCGTGGCCTGCGCGCTCGTTACGTAGACGCCCTTGCCCGCGCGGATCGACAGCATGCCGAGCGCTTCGAGCGTCGAGAGCGCCTCGCGCAGCGAAGCGCGGCTGATCGCCAGTTCCTCGGAGAGTTGCCGCTGCGCGGGCAGCAGGCTGCCGACCGGGTACAGGCCACCTTCGATCCGCGCACGGATCGTGGCGACGGCGGCGTCGGTGACGGTATGCGGAACGTTCTTCATCGGATGGCGCAGGGCGCTCGCGTGGTCTGACCTGTATTGTAGTCCCGCCCGCCGCACCTGCATGGTGCGTCGCATCAAAGCTCTTCTGGCGCAGCGCGCGCCACCCCGTGCGGGTTTGCGAACTGGTCTGACCGCACAAGGGTAAACACCGCACGTTCCAACCTTGACTCTACTATATCGGCTTCCTACTATTGGCCATAACAGTACTGGTCTGACCAGTCAGAACAGTTACTCGATTCCCTCGCCCGTAGGAGACAGTCGTGACGAAGTTCTTCAATTCGCTGTTTGGCCGCGTAGTGATTGCCCTCGTGCTGGGCATCGTAGTCGGTGCGGTGTTTCCCCATTTCGCCCAGTCTTTGCGGCCGCTCGGCGACGGCTTTCTCAAGCTCATCAAGATGGTGATCGGTCCCATCGTGTTCTGCGTGGTCGTGAGCGGCATGGCGCACGCGGGCGACCTGAAGAAGGTCGGACGCGTTGGCTTGAAGTCGGTGGTCTACTTCGAGGCGATGACGACCGTCGCGCTCGTGATCGGCGCCGTGCTCGCGTATCTCACGCGTCCGGGCGCCGGCATGAACGTGGACTTGCATTCGCTCGACGCGGCCTCGCTCGCGACCTACACCGAGCACGCGAAAAGCCTGAAGGACACCGCGGGCTTCCTGCTCAAGATCATTCCCGACACCGCGTTCGACGCGTTCGCGAAGGGTGACATCCTGCAGATCCTCGTGTTCTCGGTGCTGTTCGGCAGTGCGCTCTCGCTGCTCGGCCCGAAGGCGCAGCGCGTGAACATCCTCATCGACGAGCTCTCGCAGGTGTTCTTCCGCGTGATGGGCTTCATCATCAAGCTCGCGCCGCTCGGCGTGCTCGGCGCGATCGCGTTCACGACCGGAACCTACGGCGTGGCCTCGCTCAAGCAGCTCGGCTTCCTCGTGGTGGTGTTCTACGCGAGCTGCTTCGTGTTCGTCGCGGTGGTGCTCGGCATCGTGATGCGGCTGGCGGGCTTCAGCGTCTTCAAGCTGATCCGCTATCTGCGTGAAGAACTGTCGATCGTGCTCGGCACCGCGTCGTCCGACGCCGTGCTGCCGCAGATCATGCGCAAGCTCGAATGGATGGGCGTGAAGGACTCCACCGTGGGTCTCGTGATCCCGACCGGCTATTCGTTCAACCTCGACGGCTTCTCGATCTACCTGACGCTCGCCGTGATCTTCATCGCGCAGGCCACCAATACGCCGCTCTCGGTGCACGACCTGATCGTGGTGGTGCTGGTGTCGCTCATCACGTCCAAGGGTGCGCACGGCATTCCCGGCTCGGCGATCGTGATTCTCGCCGCCACGCTCTCCGCGATTCCCGCGATCCCCGTGCTCGGCCTCGTGCTGATCCTGCCGGTGGACTGGTTCGTCGGCATCGCCCGCGCGCTCACGAACCTGATCGGCAACTGCGTCGCCACGGTGATCGTTGCCGTCTGGGAGCGTGACATCGACAAGGCGCGTGCGAAGCGTGTGCTGAACCTCGAGCCGGGCTACCTCTACGTGCCCGCCGGCGAAGACGACACCGACGCGCAAGCCGACGACCCGGCGCTCGGCGGCAAGCCCTTGCACGCGCTCTGAATCCGGTGCACCGCCCGCACGGCATTGCCGGCGCGGGCATACCGGCGCGGGCATACCGGCGCGGGCATACCGGCGCGGGCGGTGTTCGACGCGCTACGCGGCGCTGCCGCTTTCCTTCGATGAACTGAACGACATCATCATGTCCCTCCCAATTCTGGACCCCGATCAAGGAGCACCCATGCGAACCCTGCTGATGGAACCTTTGACGCGCGAGGCCTTCGCGCCATTCGGCGACGTGATCGAGCTCGACGGTGCGCGCCATTTTCCGATCAACGGCGGCACGACCGAGCGCTTTCATGACCTGGCGTCGATCGACGTGGCGCAGGCGGGTGGCCGGCCCATCGTCAGCGTGTTTCGCGCCCAGCCGCGCGCCTGGCCCGTCGAAATCGCGATGATGGAGCGGCATCCGCTCGGCAGCCAGGCGTTCGTGCCGCTCGGCGACGTGCGTTATGCGGTGGTCGTCGCGCCCGCGGGCGAACTCGATCCGACACAGCTGCGCGCGTTCTGGGTCGATGGCGGGCAAGGCGTCAATTATGCGAAGGGTGTCTGGCACCATCCGCTGCTGGCATTCGACCGCGTGAGCGACTTTCTCGTGATCGACCGGGGCGGCCAGCAGCCCAATTGTGATGAGATCGCGTTGGACGGGACCTGGCGGCTCGTGCACGCGAGCGAGCCCGTCGCGCTTGCTTGAGGTCCGCGGCGGCCGCGGCGCTGCCCTCGCGGCGAGGCCTGGCGGCGCACGAACCGGGCGCCGCCAGCCCGCCCGATTCTCGAAATTGGTGCCCCAAATGAAAAACGCCACGGCAACCCTGCCGTGGCGTTTTTTCGTCTGCGCGTGCCCGGGGGAGGCCCCCCCACGCCCGCGCGCTGCCCGCTCAGTGCTTGCGGTGCGGGCAATTTTCCTTGGTGCAGGCGCCGTACAGCGCGAGTGCATGCTCCTGCAGCTTGAAGCCACGTTCGTTAGCAATTGACTGCTGGCGCTTTTCGATTTCGGGGTCGAAGAATTCTTCTACGAGGCCGCAATCGAGGCAGACGAGATGGTCGTGGTGGCTGCCTTCGTTGAGCTCGAAGACGGCCTTGCCGGATTCGAAGTTGCTGCGCGTGAGCAGGCCCGCCTGCTCGAACTGCGTGAGCACCCGGTAAACCGTGGCGAGGCCGATGTCGAGCTCCTCGTTCAGCAGGTTGCGATACACGTCTTCGGCGGTGAGGTGACGCACGGGGCTATGCTGAAAAATCTCCAGGATCTTCAGGCGAGGCAGGGTCGCCTTGAGGCCGATGTTCTTGAGATCGGTTGGATTGGTCATGACTATAAGTCCCTGGAGTACAATGCTGGGTTCTTATGTTAATGGGTTTTTGCCGTTCCGGGCAGTTTCGGCGGAACTCGATCGAACGTCTACAGAATACGCGCGGCTTCGCGACAAGCCCGCACGGTGAGGGAAATGATTCCAGAATTCACAACGATCGGCCGCCGCCTGAGCGGCCGCCGCGTGGCGTGCACCCTGCTGGCTGCGGCCGCGTTCGCGACGCTCGCTGGCTGCGGCACTTACGACAGCGTGACGCAGCGCATTGCGCAAAGCATCACGCCGTACCGCATCACCATCGTGCAGGGCAACTTCGTCTCGAAGGAAGCCGCGGCGCAGATGCACGTGGGCATGTCGCGCGACGAAGTCAAGAAATTGCTCGGTACGCCGCTCCTGACCGACATGTTCCACGCGAACCGCTGGGACTACGTCTTCTACTTCAAGCGCGGCTCGACCGCCGTGGTCCAGCAGCGTGACTTCATCGTGATGTTCGAGGGCGACCGCGTGTCGAGCTGGTCGGGCGGCGAAGACCTGCCGTCGAATCTCGAATTGCTCGCCGAAATCGATGGCGATAAATCGGGCAAGAAGAGCCAGGCCGTCGCGGCTGCGCCGGCTTCGGGTGCGTCGGCCCCTGTAACCACACAGGCCTCGGCCTCGAGCGCCACGGGTCCGACCGTCGGCGACACGGCGCGCACGCCGTCTTCGGAACTCGGCACCGCCACTGCGCAGTTGCCGCTCGACGCGAACGCGCAGGCCGCCGCCGCCGCGAACCGCGCCACGGAAGCCGTGCAGACGCCCGCGGGCCTGACGCCGTCGGTGCGTGCGGGCACGCCAACCTCGTCGGCGCTGCCGCCGGGCGTGGGCACGATGCCGTCGCAGATCCAGTTGCATCGTCAGCCGCCGCCGCAGATCCAGGGCGTGCCGCAGTCCAACCCGGTCGGCCCGGCTCCGGGCGCGCAGGGCACCGGCGACACCGAAACGAATCCGCTGCCGCCGGCCCAGAATGCGCCGCTCACCGCGCCGCCGCAAACGCCGTCGCAGGCGCCGGCGAGCCCGAATGCGGCGTCGGGCGGCTGATCGCGCTGGCGCAAGAGACGTCAGCGGGTTTGTTGGCGCATTGGCCAGCGGATTTGCCTGACTTCGGGCAGGTTCGCCCCGGATAATGCATACAGGGCCTGGCGCCGTGCGCCGGGCATTTCATCGGCGGCTTCGGGCCGCCGCGTTTTTTGGCAGTGTCCCGCAGCTTCCACCCGGCGGCCGCCCGGTCACCGACCGGTTTTCGCTGGCGGCGCTGCCGGTTTCACGTTTTCAGGAAGAGTCATGAAAATCGCAATCGCCGGAGCATCGGGCCGCATGGGCCGCATGCTTATCGAAACCGTCCTGAACTCCCCCGACATCACGCTCTCGGGCGCACTCGCACGCAAGGGCGAGGCTGTCATCGGCCAGGATGCGGGCACGTTCCTCGGCAAGCAAACCGGCGTGCTCATCACCGACGATATCGAGCAGGTTTTCGCGCAAAGCGACTGCTTGATCGACTTCACGCGCCCCGAGGGCACGCTCGTGCATCTGGAAGCCGCGCAGCGCCACGGCGTGAAGATGGTGATCGGCACGACGGGCTTCGACGCGCAGCAAAAGGCGCAGCTTGGCGCAGCCGCGCAGAAGATCGGCGTCGTGTTCGCAGCCAACATGAGCGTGGGCGTGAACGTCACGCTCAAGCTGCTCGAATACGCGGCGCGCTTTTTCGAGACCGGCTACGACATCGAGATAATCGAGGCACACCATCGCCATAAAGTCGACGCGCCCTCGGGCACTGCGCTGGCGATGGGCGAGGCCGTGGCGCACGCGCTCGGCCGCAATCTCGAAGAATGCGCCGTGTATGGTCGTGAAGGCGTGACCGGCGAGCGCGATCCGTCGACGATCGGTTTCTCGGCGATCCGCGGCGGCGATATCGTGGGCGACCATACCGTGCTGTTCGCGGGGATCGGCGAGCGCATCGAGATCACACACAAGTCGTCGAGCCGCCAGTCCTACGCGCAGGGCAGCGTGCGCGCCGCGCGCTTTCTGCAAGACAAGGCCACGGGCCTGTACGATATGCAGGACGTGCTCGGCTTGCGCTGAGCGTCATTTCCCTGCCCGGCGGCCCGTGTGTGCCGCGCCGGGCCTGCGCCGCAGGCGCGCGTGAGGCTTTCGAGCCGGACCGCGCAGCAGATGGCGGGCGCCGGATCACGGTTCGGAGGGCAGGGGACAGAACGTAAGCGACAGAACGTAAGCGATACGAGGCAGGCGAGGTTCAATGGCAGCGGGTACCGGAGTCATCCATTATTTGCAGACGAGCGACGCCGTGACGCACGCCGTGGCCTGGGTGCTGCTGGCCATGTCGATCGCGAGCTGGTGCTTTCTGCTGGTGAAGACATGGGTGCTCGTGCGGGCCAAGCGTCAGGGGCCTCGCGCGGTCGCGCGCTTCTGGCAGGCGCATTCGCTGGCCGATGGCGTGAGCGCGATGCGCGCGCTCGACCGCGAGCGCGTGTTCCTGCCACTCGCCGAGGCGGCGCTCGCATGCGCCGAGGCCGACGCGCCGGGCGCGCTGCTCGCGCGCGTGGACCGGGGCGAGCGCGTGCTGCGGGCGCTGCGCGGTGCGCTGCAGGCGTCGCAGCGGCGGCTCGAGTTCGGGCAGGTGCTGCTCGCTTCGATTGGCAGCACGGCGCCGTTCGTCGGGCTGCTCGGCACGGTCTGGGGCATCTATCACGCCCTCGGCAGCATCGCGACAAGCGGCCAGGCGATGATCGAGAACGTGGCCGGGCCGGTGGGCGAGGCGCTCATCATGACCGCGTTCGGCCTTGTGGTGGCAATTCCCGCGGTGCTCGCCTACAACGTGCTTGGCCGTCTCGTGCGCCAGCTCGGCGACGATCTGGACGGCTTCGCGCACGATCTGCACGCGTACGCCTGCGCGCCTGAAGGTGCGCCGCCGCGCCGCGAAGGCGCACAGGGTGCGCCGCGCGAAGACGTGCGCGCCGGGTCGTATTGACCTGCGCAGCGGCGTGCACTGACTGACCGGCAACTCGCGAGGAACGACGCACATGGCATTCGGCGGACTCGAGAAGAAGCGCGATTCGGCGCCGATGGCCGATATCAACATGACGCCGCTCATCGACGTCATGCTCGTGCTGCTCGTCATCTTCATCATCACCGCGCCGCTCTTCACGCACGCCATCCGGCTCGACTTGCCGCAAGTCGCGGCCGAGCCCGTGCAGCAAACGCCGCAGACCGTCACGCTTTCGATCGATGCCGCGGGCAAGCTCTACTGGAACGCCCAGCCCATTTCGCTCGGCGAGTTGCGCGCGCGCTTCACCGCCGCGGGCAAGGCGCCCGAGGCGCAGCAGCCCGAGCTGCAATTGCGCGCCGCGCGCGAGACGCGCTACGAAGTCATCGCCCAGGTGATGGGTGCCGCGCAGCAGGCGGGACTCGCGCGGATCGGCTTCGTGACCGAGCCTCCGCCGCCAGGCCAGCATTGACGTGGCGGCTGCCGGCGCCGGTCGTGCCGGCCGTGGCATGCGGCGGCCATCCGGGCCGGCCCTGCTCGCCATTCGCGCCAGCCGGCCGCCCAATCCCGCCACACGAAACGGCAGCGCGGAGCGCGGCCAACTCAACGGTATAATCACCGTTTCCCTGTAAAAAAGCGGGGCTGCTGAAGCTGGCTCAGCCTGTGAGCGTCGCGCCCCGGGCTGGTGCCCGAGCCGCGCAAGACCGGCCCGGCAGCGCCCTGACTGGCTGAACCCCGGCTGTACCCAGGCCCAATCCGCCCGAATCCGCGTTCCCCATCCACACCATGCTCGAAAAATACGTTCCCTCCGACGTCGAATCCGCCGCGCAAGGCGAATGGCGCGCGTCCGACGCTTACCGGACGGCCGAAAAGGCCGACAAGCCCAAGTTCTACTGCGTCTCGATGCTGCCGTACCCGTCGGGCAAGCTGCACATGGGCCACGTGCGGAACTACACGATCAACGACGTGATGTACCGCTATCTGCGCATGAACGGCTACAACACGTTGATGCCGATGGGCTGGGACGCGTTCGGCATGCCCGCCGAGAATGCCGCGATGGCCAACGGCGTGCCGCCGGCCAAGTGGACCTACGACAACATCGAGTACATGAAGGGCCAGATGCAGTCGATGGGTCTCGCGATCGACTGGTCGCGCGAGCTCGCCACCTGCAAGCCCGATTACTACAAGTGGAACCAGTGGTTCTTCCTGAAGATGCTCGAGAAGGGCATCGCGTACAAGAAGACCGGCACGGTGAACTGGGACCCGGTCGATCAGACCGTGCTCGCCAACGAGCAGGTGATCGACGGACGCGGCTGGCGCTCGGGCGCACTGGTGGAAAAGCGCGAAATCCCGATGTACTACCTGCGCATCACGCAGTACGCCGATGAGCTGCTGGGCGACCTCGACGGCCTCGGCTGGCCCGAGCGCGTCAAGATCATGCAGCAGAACTGGATCGGCAAGAGCTTCGGCGTGAACTTCGGCTTCCCGTACGAGCTCGACGGCGAAAAGAAGCTGCTGCGCGTCTTCACCACGCGCGCCGACACCATCATGGGCGTGACGTTCTGCGCGGTCGCGGCCGAGCACCCGCTTGCCACGCGTCTCGCGCAGGACAAGCCGGAGCTGCTGCCGTTCATCGACGAATGCAAGCGCGGCGGCGTGGCCGAGGCCGACGTCGCAACAATGGAGAAGAAGGGCGTCGACACGGGCTTCACGGTCACGCACCCGATCACGGGCGAGCAAGTGCCGGTGTGGATCGGCAACTACGTGCTGATGAGCTATGGCGAAGGCGCGGTGATGGGCGTGCCGGGCCACGACGAGCGCGATTTCGCGTTTGCGAAAAAATATGATCTGCCGATCAAGCAGGTGATCGCGGCCGAAGGCGAGACCTACTCGCTCGACGCCTGGCAGGAGTGGTACGGCGACAAGGACCGTGCGGTCTGCATCAACAGCGGCAAGTTCGACGGTTTGAACTACACGGCGGCCGTCGATGCGGTCGCGGCGGACCTCAAGGCGCATGGTTACGGCGACAAGCAGGTCACGTGGCGTCTGCGCGACTGGGGCATCTCGCGCCAGCGCTACTGGGGCACGCCGATCCCCATCATCCATTGCCCGAGCTGCGGCGACGTGCCGGTGCCCGAGCAGGATCTGCCGGTCGTGCTGCCCGAAGACCTCGTGCCGGACGGCACAGGCAACCCGCTCGCGAAGTCCGAGGCGTTCCTGAACTGCAAGTGTCCGAAGTGCGGCGCCGATGCGAAGCGCGAAACCGACACCATGGACACCTTCGTCGACTCGTCGTGGTACTTCTACCGCTACGCGGCACCCAATGCTGCGACCATGGTCGACGAGCGCACCGACTACTGGATGCCGATGGACCAGTACATCGGCGGCATCGAGCACGCGATCCTGCACCTGTTGTATTCGCGCTTCTGGGCGAAGGTCTCGCGCGACCTCGGCCTCGTGAAGTTTGGCGAGCCGGCGAAGAACCTGCTCACGCAGGGCATGGTGCTCAACGAAACGTTCTACCGCGAAGACGCCGCGGGCAAGAAGACCTGGTACAACCCGGCCGACGTGACCGTCACGCACGACGAGAAGGGTCGTCCGGTTGGCGCGACGCTCAATAGCGACGCTCAGCCCGTGGTGCTGGGCGGCATCGAGAAGATGTCGAAGTCGAAGAACAACGGCGTCGACCCGCAGGTGCTGATCGACCAGTACGGCGCCGATACCGCGCGTCTGTTCACGATGTTCGCCGCGCCCCCCGAGCAGCAGCTCGAATGGTCGGGTGCGGGCGTGGAGGGCGCGAGCCGCTTCCTGCGCCGGGTCTGGTCGTTCGGCTACGCGAACGCCGAGGCGATCAAGTCGCGCGCGTCGTTCGACGCCGCCGCGCTTGCCGAGGTCGAGAAGACGCTGCGCCGCGAAGTCTACGGCGTGCTCAAGCAGGCCGACTTCGACTATCAGCGTCTGCAGTACAACACCGTCGTTTCGGCGGCGATGAAGATGCTCAACGCGATCGAAGCCGCCAAGGGCGCCGGCGCCGGCGTGCAGCGCGAGACCTTCGGCGTGCTGCTGCGCGTACTGTATCCGGTCGTGCCGCACCTCACGTTCGAGCTCTGGAAGGCGCTTGGCTACGCCGACGAATACGGCACGCTGCTCGACGCGCCCTGGCCCAAGGTGGACGAAAAGGCGCTCGAGCAGGCCGAAATCGAACTCGTGCTGCAGGTGAACGGCAAGGTGCGCGGCGCCGTGACGGTCGCCAGGGATGCGGGCAAGGACGCGATCGAAGCGGCCGCGCTCGCCCACGAGATGTTCGCGAAGTTCGCCGAAGGGCGCGCGCCGAAGAAGATCATCGTCGTGCCGGGCCGTCTCGTGAACGTCGTGGTCTGACATGACGTGCTGGCGGTGGCGCTTGATCGACGCATCGCGCGCCGCCGCTGTTCTGAACCAGGGAGTCCAGGTGATTCGCAGATCGTTCCTGTTACTGGCGGGCAGCGCGCTGATGCTTTCGGCGTGCGGATTCCAGCTGCGTGGCGAGCAGAACTACGCGTTCAAGCGCCTCGCTGTCGTTGGCGCGTCGGCGCCCGTGACGGCGCGTCTTACGCGCATGATCGAAGGCGGTAGCGATTCGGTCGTGGTCGATTCGGCGGCCAATGCCGACGCGGTGCTGCGCGTGAGCGAGTCGCGCAGCTTCAGCACGCTCACGCTGAACTCGTACGGCGTGGTCGAGGAATATCAGGTCAACTATTCGCTGAACTACACGCTCACGGCGCCGGACGGCTCCCCGCTGATCCAGTCGAGCTCGATCGCGCTCAATCGCGCGATGACCTATAGCGACCAGTACTCGACCGCGAAGGTGTCCGAATCCGATCTGCTTTTCGCTGACATGCAGAACGACGCCGTCGACCAGCTCACGCGCCGTCTCGCAGTCCTGAAGACGCTGCATCCCACGCCGGCTCAGGTCGTGCCGGGCGTCGCGCCCCGCGCGCCGCTGCCGCCACCGCCGCTGTGATGCGCTTATCGTCCTTCTTCTAAAGCGCTCTTCATGCAACTGCGACTGGACGCACTCGAGCAGCACCTCGCGAAAGCGATGGCGGGTTTATACGTCGTCTACGGCGACGAGCATCTGCTCGCCCAGGAAGCGTGCGACCGCATCCGCGCGAGCGCGCGCGCCGCGGGCTTCACCGACCGCTCGGTGTTCACGGTCGAGCGCGGCTTCGACTGGAGCGCGCTGATTGGTGCGAGCCAGTCGATGTCGCTATTCGGCGATCGCCAGCTGGTGGAGCTGCGCATCCCGTCGGGCAAGCCCGGCAAGGAAGGCGCGGACGCGCTCAAGACGCTCGCCGCATCGGCTAAATCGGCGGCGAATCCCGACGTGCTCACGCTCATTACGCTGCCGCGCCTCGACGCTGCCACGCAAAAATCCGCGTGGTTCACGGCGTTGACGGACAGTGGTGTGGCGATCAAGATCGACCCGGTCGAGCGTACCGCGTTGCCGAACTGGATCGGGCAGCGTCTGGCCCAGCAGGGCCAGCGCGTCGCGCCCGGCGAGGACGGCCGGCGCGCGCTGCAATTCGTCGCGGAGCGGGTGGAAGGCAACCTGCTCGCGGCGCATCAGGAAATCCAGAAGCTCGGGCTGCTCTATCCCGAAGGCGTGCTGAGCTTCGAGCAGATTCACGACGCCGTGCTCAACGTCGCGCGCTACGACGTCTTCAAGCTCAACGAAGCGATGCTCACCGGCGACGCCGGGCGGCTCGCGCGCATGCTCGACGGGCTGCAGGGCGAAGGCGAGGCTTCGGTGCTGGTGCTGTGGGCCGTCGTCGAAGAGATCCGCACGCTGCTGCGCATCAAGCGCGGCGTGGCGGCGGGCAAGCCGCTCGCGATGCTGCTGCGCGAGAACCGCGTCTGGGGGCCGCGCGAGCGGCTCATCGGGCCGGCGCTCTCGCGCCTGACCGAGGCGACGCTCGAGCGCGGCCTCGCGCTCGCGGCGCGCCTCGACCGCCAGGTGAAGGGGCTTTCGGGGCAGTCGCGCGCAGACTGGCGCAATGCGCTGCCGCCCGATGCCTGGGACGGCCTGTTCGAACTGGCGATGACGGTTGCCGCGCCGCGCGAGACCGGCGCGCCGGCGCGTTTGGCTGGACCTGCGCGCGGCGCCGCAGCTTCGGGGCGCACACAACCAGGCGGCGCGGCCACAAGCCCAGCCGCGGCGGCCGCGGCAGCAGCTGCCGCGGCCCGACCGCGCACCGCAGGGCCGGGGCGCAGGCCAGGCTAGTTGTGCTGGCCGGGCCCATGCTCCGGCACTGCTATCGGCATCGCCAGAGGGCGCGGCGTGCCGCATGCGTGCGTGTGGCGCGGCTCGCGCCCGACATCTGGGCGCGCTCAGCAAAGCCGGCCCGCTGGCCTTAAAATCGACCTAACCTGAACCGCGCAGCCCCACACCGCATCGACCGGGCGCGCCGCATCACGACAGAAACCATGGATATCGACCAGTACATGACCGACCTCGGCCGCCGCGCCCGCAAGGCTTCGCGCGCGATGGCCCGAGCCTCGACGGCCGCAAAGAACGCTGCGCTCGAAGCCGTTGCGCAGGCGATCGAACGCGAGACGCAGCAACTGAAGGACGCCAACGCCCGCGACCTCGCGCGCGCGAAGGAGAAGGGCCACGACGCGGCGTTCATCGACCGCCTCACGCTCTCGGACAAGGCGCTCAAGACCATGGTGGAAGGCCTGCGCCAGGTGGCGGCGCTGCCCGACCCGATCGGCGAGATCAGCAACCTCAAGTTCCGCCCGAGCGGCATTCAGGTCGGCCAGATGCGCGTGCCGCTGGGTGTGATCGGCATCATCTACGAATCGCGTCCGAACGTGACCATCGACGCCGCGGCGCTGTGCCTGAAATCGGGCAACGCCACCATCCTGCGCGGCGGCTCCGAGGCGCTTGAATGCAACACGGCGCTCGCGAAGCTGATCGGCGAGGGGCTCGCGGCGGCGGGCCTGCCGCAGGACGCGGTGCAGGTGGTGGAAACCGCCGACCGCGCGGCGGTGGGCAAGCTCATCACCATGACGGAATTCGTCGACGTGATCGTGCCGCGCGGCGGCAAGAGCCTGATCGAGCGCCTGATGGCCGAAGCGCGCGTGCCGATGATCAAGCACCTCGACGGCATCTGCCACGTCTACGTGGACGACCGCGCCGATCTCGCGAAGACGCTCACCGTCTGCGACAACGCCAAGACCCACCGCTACGGCACCTGCAACACGATGGAGACGCTGCTCGTCGCGCGCGGCATCGCGCATGAAGTGCTGCCGCCGCTTGGCCGCCTCTATCGCGACAAAGACGTGGAGCTGCGCGTGGACGCGGCCGCGCGCGCGATTCTCGCGGATGCGAACGTCGGCCCGCTCGTGGACGCCACCGAAGAGGACTGGCGCACCGAGTACCTCGCGCCGGTGCTGGCGGTCAAGATCGTCGACAACCTCGATCAGGCCGTCGAGCACATCAACCACTACGGCTCGCATCACACCGACGCCATCGTCACCGAAGACCACGACCGCGCAATGCGCTTCTTGCGCGAAGTGGATTCGGCCAGCGTGATGGTGAACGCCTCGACGCGTTTCGCCGACGGCTTCGAGTTCGGCCTTGGCGCGGAGATCGGCATCTCCAACGACAAACTGCACGCGCGCGGTCCGGTTGGCCTGGAAGGGCTGACCTCGCTCAAATACGTCGTGCTGGGCCACGGCGAAGGGCGCCAGTAAGCGGGCGCTGCGCGTGCCACACAAGGCACGCGCATCTCGCTCGCGCCACGCCCTGTGCAGTTCCCGTATTCACTACGCCGATAACAACAAGGATCGCCGATGCTCTGGGTCAAGACGTTTCACATCGTTCTGATCGCCTCGTGGTTCGCGGGCCTGTTCTACCTGCCGCGCATCTTCGTGAATCTCGCGATGGAAACCGAGCCCGCGGCCATCCAGCGCCTGCTCATCATGGCGCGCAAGCTCTATCGCTTCATGACGCTGATTGCCGTGCCCGCGCTGCTCTGCGGGCTGTGGCTGTGGCTCGTGGTGGGGATCGGGCGCGGCCAGGGGTGGATCCACGCGAAAGTGGGCGTCGTGGTCCTGCTCATCGTCTATCACGCGTATTGCGGTCGTTTGCTCAAGACCTTCGAGCGCGGCGAGAATCGCCGCTCAGACAAGTGGTACCGCATGTTCAACGAACTCCCGGTGCTCGGCATGCTGGCCGCGGTGGCGCTGGTCGTCATCAAGCCTTTCTGACGCGCGCTTTTTCCCTTCCTTCCTTGATGGGCGGCCGGTTGCCCCGGAGTTAGCGCTTTAGTGCTCACTCCGGTCCCATGCAACATGGCAAGCTCAGATGCTGCCCGATTCCTTGCGGCGCATGCGCGCGCCCACGACGCGCCAACCGTCATCCCGCTTCATGAAGACGTCTGCAAAGCGGTATTCGATCGGCCGATAGCCCTGCGCAGGCGTATAGCGGTTGATGCCGGTATGATCGCGGCGCAAGGTGGCGTAAGCCAGCAGTCGGTCAGGCTGCTCCGCGCCGGCGCGATGCTGGGTGCTTCGTCGTCGGGTTCCGGGGTTGATACCTCGGCGGCGGTTGGGGCGCCGTACAAAACCGCGGCCTACTATTCGCAGGTCCGGGGTATCGCCAACGCAAGCGGCTCGTATTCGCCGAGCGACGTTGCGCGCGCGAACGGCGCCGGCAGCATCGCCATTGGCTCGAACACGGAGGCGGACGGCAGCGGGAGCACGGCAGTCGGCATCCAGGCGCTGGCATCGGCCAACGACTCGGTGGCGCTGGGCTCGGGTTCGGTGGCGACCGTGGCGAACACCATTTCGGTGGGCAGTGAACGGCGCGCAACTCTACGGTCTGGCTTCGAGCACGGCGGCTGCGCTGGGTGGCTCGACCTCCGTCAATGCGAACGGCTCGATCAGTACGCCGACCTATAACCTTTCGGGTTCGACTTACACGGATGTCGGATCGGCACTGACTGCCATCAACGCAAAGGCGAGTGGCGGCTCTCCTGATGCTGTGATTTACGACACATCGGCGCACGACAAGGTGACGTTCGGTGGCACAGGTCATGCACCGGTTCAGCTGACGAATGTGGCGAACGGCACGCTGAACGCGTCGAGTACCGACGCGGTGAACGGTGCACAACTGTACGCGCTGGGTGCGACGACAGACAGCTCGGGCAATATCACGAATGCGTTCGTTGCGTACGATGACACGTCGAAGGGCTCGGTGACGCTCGGCGGCAAGGGTTCGACCAAGCCGGTCGCACTGCATAACGTGGCGAATGGTGCAAGCTCGTACGATGCGGTGAGCTGTCCGTCGTCGCACCCACTATGCCTCGGGTGGCGGTGCTACGTACGGCGGCGGTATGGCGTACCAGTGGTAAGCGTCTGATCGCAAGCCAGGAGCGGCGCGGCCGCCTCTGGTGAGCCCGGATCCTTGTCATTGCCCGGCTGCGTAGTTCAGGCCGGAACGCAAAGCGGGCTCCTTCGGGAGCCCGCTTTTTTTATTCAGGCGCGAGATTTTCGGTGCGCCCGGCCGCGCGACGCGTTCAGCCGTTCGCGTCCAGCCTCCGCCGCGCGATGATGTCCTTCGCGCCGGCGAGCTTTTCCGCAAGCTCAGGTCCACGCTGCAGCGCCACGCCCACCGCAAGAATGTCGCCTATCGCGAGATGTGAAGTACGCGAAGTCATCGGCGAGAACACGTCGGTGTCTTCGTCGACGTTAGCGTGCAATCCCACGCTCGCAAGGCGTGCGAGCGGCGAAGTGCCGTGCGTGATGGCGATGACCTTCGCGCCCCGGTCGAGCGCCGTTTGCGCCGCATCCACCACATCGCGTGTACGCCCCGTATTCGAGATGGCGACGACCACGTCGCCCGGCCCGAGCAGCGCCGCCGACATCAGGAACGTGTGTGGGTCCGAGTAGGCGACGCTCGGCATGCCAAGCCGAAAGAACTTGTGCTGCATGTCCTGCGCCGCGATGCCTGAGCCGCCCGCGCCATAGAACTCGATGCGCGAAGCCTTGGCGAGCAGGTCGATGGCGGCGCCGAGCGCGTCCGTGGACAGATTGTTGCGCACCTGCACGAGTGCGCCGATCGTCCGGTCGAGCACTTTTGCGGCGACGCCGGGCACCGGTTCGTCCGGGCGCACGTCGCGGTAGACGGCGGGCATCTCCGTGGGCAGATCGCTCGCCACGGCCTGCGCGAGCCGGATCTTGAACTCGCGAAAGCCCGAGAAGCCAAGCGCGTGGCAGAAGCGCGCGATGGTCGGCTGGCTCACGCCGGCGCGCTGGGCGACCTCGGTCATCGAAAGGTCGAGCAGCTCGCGCGGCGCCTCGACGATGTAATCGGCGAGCTTGCGCTCGGAGGGGCGCAATTGCTCGCGTATGGCCTTCACCTGGGACAGCAGCATCGGGAAACTCGCACTATGCTGAAAGATCCGTGGACTATAGCGGATCGATGGATATGTACAAAAACTACAAGAATCGACGTAAAGATGCAAGGCTGATTTAACTGAAGCGAGAAAGATCCCGGTAAACACGGGAATTTTCAGCGTTCACATGGTTCAATCCCAGGGCAAAACCGGGATTGCGATCTTGTAGTTTTTCTACTAACATCGCTCCATCGCTGACCGGATCGCGTGATGCGTCCCCGAGCGCCCCGCGAGATAAAAAAGGAAGGAGATTCGATGGTTTCCCCGCATTCGCAGTTGATGAAGGTCACGCGGCGCGTGATCGAGCGCAGCAAGCCGACGCGCGAGGCCTATCTCGCACGTATCGCGGCGGCGCAGGACCGTTTCCCGGCGCGCGGCGCGCTCTCGTGCGCGAACCTCGCTCACGGCTTCGCCGGTCTCGAGGGGCGCGACAAGATCGCCATCAAGGCGATCCGCGAACCGAACGTCGGCATCGTCTCGGCCTATAACGAGATGCTTTCGGCCCACGCGCCCTACAAGGATTTCCCCGACATCATCAAGAAGGCGGCCCGCGAAGTCGGCGGCGTCGCGCAGTTCGCGGGCGGTGTGCCCGCGATGTGCGACGGCGTCACGCAAGGCAACGCCGGCATGGAGCTGTCGCTGTTCTCGCGCGAAGTGATCGCGATGAGCACGGCCGTTGCGCTCACGCACAACATGTTCGACGCGGCGCTGTGCCTTGGCGTGTGCGACAAGATCGTGCCGGGGCTTCTGATCGGCGCGCTGCAATTCGGCCATCTGCCCACAATTTTCGTGCCCGCCGGTCCGATGACGAGCGGTATTTCGAACGACGACAAAGCCAAGGTGCGGCAGAAATTCGCGACTGGCCAGTGCGACCGCGAGGCGCTGCTCGAATCCGAGGCCGCCGCGTACCACGGCCACGGCACCTGCACGTTCTACGGCACGGCCAACAGCAACCAGATGCTGATGGAAATCATGGGCCTGCATCTGCCGGGCTCGGCCTTCATCCATCCGCATACGCCGCTGCGCGACGAGCTCACTGCCGCGGCTGCGCGCCGCGTACTCGAGCTGACCGTCGAGCGCGGCAACTACACGCCGATCGGCCACGTGGTCGACGAGAAGGCGGTGATCAACGGCATCGTCGCGCTGATGGCGACGGGCGGCTCGACCAACCACACGCTGCACCTCGTGGCGATGGCGCGCGCGGCGGGCATCCTCATCGACTGGAACGATTTCGACGAACTGTCGGCCGCGGTGCCGCTGCTCGCGCGCGTCTATCCGAACGGCAAGGCGGACGTGAATCATTTCCACGCGGCGGGCGGCATCGCCTTCCTCGTGCGCGAGCTGCTCGACGGCGGTCTGCTTCACGAAGACGTAAAAACGGTGGCGGGCGAGGGCCTGCGCCACTACACCGAAGAGCCGAAGCTGCTCGACGGCAAGCTCACGTGGGTGCCGGCGGTCGAGAAGAGCGCCGACACGGCCGTGCTGCGCCCGCTTCCCGAGCCGTTCCAGCCGGACGGTGGCTTGCGTCTGATGCAAGGCCGCATTGGCCGCGGCGTCATCAAGATTTCGGCGGTGGCGCCCGATCATCGCCTGGTGCGCGCGCCGGCCGTGGTGTTCGATTCGCAGGAAGCCGTGCAGGAAGCCTTCGACCGCGGCGAGCTCGAGCGCGATTTCGTGGCCGTCGTGCGCTTCCAGGGCGCACGCGCCAACGGCATGCCGGAGCTGCACCGCCTCACGCCGCTGCTCGGCGTGCTGCAGGACAAGGGCTTCCACGTTGCGCTCGTGACCGATGGGCGCATGTCGGGCGCGTCGGGCAAGGTGCCGGCCGTGATCCACGTCTCGCCGGAAACGCTGCTGCACGGGCCGATCGGCAAGGTGCGCGACGGCGACATCGTCGTGATCGATGCGGTCGCGGGCGTGCTCGACGTCGAAGTGGACGAGGCGGAATGGAACGCGCGTCCGGTCGCGCAACCCGCCCATCAGGAAAGCAATGAAGTGGGCTTCGGCCGCGAGCTGTTCGGCGTATTCCGCGCCGCTGCCGCGCCTGCGGAGCTGGGCGCGTCGGTGTTCGGCCCGCTCGTCGGCGAAGTGCCGGCCACGTCGCACGCGAGCGCGTCGGCAGCCGCGCCTGTGGCCGCCTCACAAACGACGCACTGAGCGGCACACTGCGCGACGAACTGCTCGACGCACTGAGCGACAAACTGAATTCATCATCAAGGAGCCTGATCATGGCAACAAGCACGGTGGCCGACATTGTCCGCCTCGGCCCGGTGATTCCGGTGCTGGCATTCGATACGCCCGAGCAGGGCGAGCACGTTTCGCGCGCGCTGCACGCGGGCGGCGTGAAGGTGCTGGAGATCACGCTGCGCACGGCGGCGGGCCTCGAGGCGATCGAGCGCGCGGCGAAGATCGCGCCGGATATCGTCGTCGGCGTGGGCACGATCACGAAGCCCGAGCACTGCGCGCTCGCGAAAAAGGCCGGCGCGCAGTTCGGTGTATCGCCGGGCCTCACGCGCGACATCCATCAGGCGTCGCTCGACGCGGGCCTGCCGCTGTTGCCCGGTGTCATGACGCCGTCCGACATCATCGCGGCAATGGAGTTTGGCTACGAGATCGTCAAGTTCTTCCCGGCGGTGCCCGCGGGCGGCATCAACATGCTGCAGGCTTTCCACGGCCCGTTCCCGACGCTCAAGTTCTGCCCCACGGGCGGTATCACCGCCGAATCCGCGATCAACTTCCTCGCGCTGCCCAATGTGGTCTGCGTGGGCGGTTCGTGGCTCACGCCGAAGGCGGCAGTTGCCGCCCAGGACTGGGCCGAGGTGACGCGCCTCGCGCACGCCGCGAGCGAGCTGGCGCGCCCGCTACGCTGAGATCGCGTGCGGTGGACGGTATTCCGGGCGTTCAGGCCCTGAATGCCAGCGCTGCGCGAGTGACTTGAACGCTGGTCTCAACTCGAGCTAAAGGCAACTAACTGACGAACGTTTGAAGAAGATCGGCGTGCCGCGCAGGATGGCTTGGCCCATCTGGGTTGGTCCATTGGGGCTGGCCCATCTGGACCGCTCTTCATCCTGTCGGATCTACGAGCCGCGCAGGCCGCGCCCTTTGGGCGTATGGCTTGCGCGGCTCGCTCGTCTTTCGCTCGTTTTTCAGGCACATGGCGCCGAAAGCCGCTATAACCTCTACAATCTCGGCCCTTCGAATGCCGGGCCCTTCCGCGCGCAAGGCACTGACGTTCTAGTGTTGCCGTGGAAGGACAATGAACAACTCACTGGAGAAGAGCCTCATGGGAGTGGCCCACGGCAGCATGCTGCTGATTTATGCGCTCATCGCGATTGCCGCGCTGATCTTCATGATCACGCGCTGGAAGGTCTATCCATTTCTCGTCCTGATCATCGTTTCGCTGCTGCTCGGCCTCGCTGCCGGCATGCCGATGGATCAGATCGTCAAATCGTTCGAAACCGGCAACGGCAACACGCTCGGTCACATCGCGATCGTGGTGGGCCTTGGCACCATGCTCGGCAAGATGATGGCGGAATCGGGCGGCGCCGAGCGCGTCGCCACGACGCTGATCCGCTGGTTCGGCGAGAAGAACATCCACTGGGCGATGATGTTCGTCGCCATCATCGTCGGCTTGCCGGTGTTCTTCGAAGTCGGCTTCGTGCTGCTGATTCCGATCGCGTTCAACGTCGCCAAGCGCACCGGCAAGTCGCTGCTGCTCGTCGGCTTGCCGATGGTGGCGGGGCTTTCCGTCGTGCACGGCCTGATTCCGCCGCACCCGGCCGCCTTGCTCGCGGTGCAGGCCTATCACGCCGATATCGGCAGGACCATCGCCTACGGCCTGATCGTCGGGATTCCAACCGCGATCGTTGCCGGTCCGCTCTTCGCGCTGCTCATTCACCGCACGATCAAGCTGAACGAGAACAATCCGCTCGCGGCGCAGTTCATCGGCGACATGAAGGTCAAGGCCGATAGCGAATTGCCGAGCTTCGGCATCACGCTATTCACGATCCTGCTGCCCGTGATCCTGATGCTGATCGGCAGCTGGGCCGACCTCGTGTTCGCGCCCAAGACCCTGCCGAACAATCTGCTGCGTTTCGTAGGCACCTCCGATGTCGCGCTGCTGATCGCCGTGCTGGTGAGCTTCTGGACTTTCGGCGCGCGACGCGGTTTCAACCGCGCGCAGATCCAGAAGTTCTGCGGCGACTGCCTCGCGCCGATCGCAGGCATTACGCTCATCGTGGGCGCGGGCGGCGGCTTTGGCCGCGTGCTGATGGATAGCGGCATCTCGAAGGAGATCGTCGGCGTGGCGCAGTCGGCGCATCTCTCGCCGCTGCTGTTCGGCTGGTTCGTCGCGGCGCTCATTCGTCTCGCGACCGGCTCGGCCACCGTTGCCATGACGACGGCCTGCGGCATCGTCGCCCCGGTGGCCGCCGCGAGCGGCGCGGCGGTGAGCCCCGAGCTGCTCGTGCTCGCGACGGGCTCGGGCTCGCTGATCTTTTCGCACGTCAACGACGGCGGCTTCTGGCTGATCAAGGAATACTTCGGCATGACCGTCGGCCAGACCTTCAAGACCTGGTCGCTCTGCGAGACGATTATTTCGCTGATGGGCCTCGGGCTGACGTTTGCGCTGGCGACCGTGGTGTAAGGCGCAACGATGTTGCGACCATGTTGGATGGGACCGGGGTTAGTGCTGAAGCAGCCACTCCGGTCGACAAGGAGCAGTCCATGATTCTGATCGCAATGGGTGTGTCGGGTGCGGGCAAGACACGCATCGGCGAGTTGCTTGCCGAGCGCCTGCACTGCAGCTTCACCGACGGCGACGCTTTCCATAGCGAAGCCAACAAGAAGAAGATGCACGACGGCATCCCGCTCACGGACGACGACCGCTGGCCGTGGCTGCGCACGATCCGCGTGGCCATCGAGGAAAAGCAGCGCGCGCACGAGACGGCCGTGTTCACGTGCTCGTCGCTCAAGCGCTCGTATCGCGCGATTCTGCGCGGCAGCGACCGCGACGTGTGCTTCGTGTACCTGAAGGGCACCTTTGCGGTGCTGCACGAGCGCCTCGCGTCGCGCACGGGTCATTTCTTCGATCCGTCGCTGCTGCAAAGCCAGCTTGACACGCTCGAAGAGCCGGGTGCGGATGAGGCGATCGAGGTCAGCATCGCGCTCACGCCCGAGCAGATCGTCGATGAAGTGATCAAGCAACTGGCAACGCGCTACGCGACTTGATCGTCGGGCGCGCCGTCCAGCGCGGATGCAAAAAAAGGCGCTTCGTTCGCGATGAACGAAGCGCCTTTTTGCTGCGTGTGGCTGGCGCCGACGCGGCAAATGCCGCCGGCGCCACGCAACGTGCTTACGAAATGCGCTTGGCCAGTTCCGCCGCCTTGCCGACATACGACGCGGGCGTCATCTCGAGCAGACGCTGCTTCGCGTCCTCGGGAATCGCGAGGCCGCCAACGAAGGTCTGCAGCGCTTCGCGCGTGATGCCCTTGCCGCGCGTGAGCTCCTTCAACTGCTCGTACGGGTTCTCGATGCCGTAGCGGCGCATGACCGTCTGCACGGGCTCGGCCAGCACTTCCCAGGTGGCGTCGAGGTCGTCGTTGAGGCGCTGCGGGTTCACTTCGAGCTTGTCGAGGCCGCGGATCAGCGCGTCGTACGCGAGCAGCGAGTAGCCGAACGCGACGCCGATGTTGCGCAGGACCGTCGAGTCGGTGAGGTCGCGCTGCCAGCGCGAGACCGGCAGTTTATCGGCGAGATGGCGCAGCGTGGCGTTGGCGAGGCCGAGGTTGCCTTCCGAGTTCTCGAAGTCGATCGGGTTGACCTTGTGCGGCATCGTCGACGAGCCGATCTCGCCGGCCTTGGTCTTCTGCTTGAAGTAGCCGAGCGAGATGTAGCCCCAGACGTCGCGGTCGAGGTCGAGCAGGATCGTGTTCGCGCGCGCGATGGCGTCGAACAGTTCCGCCATGTAGTCGTGCGGCTCGATCTGGATCGTGTACGGGTTGAACGTGAGCTTCAGGCGCTGCTCGACGACTTCCTTCGAGAACGCTTCCCAGTCGAATTCCGGATACGCGGAGAGGTGCGCGTTGAAGTTGCCGACCGCACCGTTCATCTTGCCAAGCAGCTCGACCTTCTCGATGCGCTGGATCGCACGCGCGAGACGCGCAGCGACGTTGGCGATTTCCTTGCCGAGCGTGGTCGGGCTCGCGGGCTGGCCGTGCGTGCGAGAGAGCATCGGCTGGTCGGCGTGCGCGTGCGCGAGTTTCACGAGACGCTCATAGACCGAGCGCAGCGCCGGCAGGATCACGTGCTCGCGGGCGCCCGCGAGCATCAGGCCGTGCGAGGTGTTGTTGATGTCTTCCGAGGTGCAGGCGAAGTGGATGAATTCGCTCGCGCGCTCGAGTTCCGGCTGGCCCTTCACCGATTCCTTGAGCCAGTACTCGACGGCCTTCACGTCGTGGTTCGTCACGCGCTCGATGTCCTTGATGCGCGCGGCGTCGTGCGCCGTGAAGTTCTCGGCCAGCTTGAGCAGGAACTGCTCCGAGGCTGGCGAGAAGCGCGGCACTTCCGCGAAGCCGGCTTGCGAGAGCGCGATCAGCCAGTGGATTTCGACCGTCACGCGGTTACGCATGAACGCGGCTTCCGAGAGCCAGTCGCGCAGGGCTTCGGTTTTCGAGGCGTAGCGGCCGTCGAGCGGGGAGAGCGCGTTGAGCGCGAAGAGCGTATCGGGACGAGTGTCGGACATGATGGGGACGTAACGTGTGGCGTTACGATCAGAAAGGAACCGGGGGGAGCCGCATATTTTATCACCACGCTGACAGGGGCCGGAGCGATTGCCCATGCTGCGCGCGACGAGGCGCGGGCTCGGGCCGGCGCTATTGCGCTGCTGGCCGCGTGGGCCATCCCGGCGACTTAATGCGATGGCGATATACGAGACGGGGATAGAGTGCTGCGTTCTGCCGCTACGGCCGCTTCCCGTTTCTCCACGTCGCATGAACCACGATTCCCCTTCTGGGCAGCACAATGAGATTGCCACGCTCCTCGAAACCGGTCTCGCGCATCACCGCGCGGGGCGGCTCGACGACGCGCAGGTCTTCTATCGGCGCATTCTCGAACTGCAGCCCGAGCATCCCGCCGCGCTGCATTACTTCGGGGTGCTGGCGCTCGGTCAAGGCGACCCTGCACGCGCCGCTCAACTGATGGATTGCGCGCTCGCGCAGGCGCCCGGCGACGCCGAATTGCTGGGCAACCGCGGCGTGGTGGCGGCGCGGATGGGCGATCACGCCGCTGCTGCCGCGCTGCAGCGCAAGGCCATCGAGTTCGCGCCCGACTTCGCGAACGCGCACAACAATCTCGGCAACGCGCTGATGGAACTCGGCGATCTCGCCTGCGCGGAACAGCACTACCGGCGCGCGCGTACGCTCAACCCGCGCTCGGCGCATTTCGCGTTCAATCTGGGCCGCGCGCTCGAGAAGGCCGGCCGTGCGCCGGAGGCGATCGCGCAATACCAGGATGCGCGCGCCCTCGAGCCGGACGACACGCAAACGCTCATGCATCTCGGCAAGCTCCTGCGCGCGGCCGCGGAGCACGCACAGGCGGCAGCCTGCTTCGAGCGGATCGTGCTGCATGAGCCGGAGAACGCCAACGCGCACTTCGAGCTGGGTTATGTCTACGACGCGATGCACCGGTATGAGGAAGCGATTCCTCACTATCAGCGCGCCGTGGCGCTCAAGCCTGAGGCAGCCGGCGCCGTGAACAATCTCGCGTTCGCCCTTACGGCGCTTGCACGCTACGACGAAGCGGAGGCGTACTATCGCCGCGCGCTCGAGCTCCGGCCGGGCCTGCCGGAATCGTTGTTCCAGCTCGGCATGCTGCTGCTGCGGCGCGGCGAATATGCCGAGGGCTGGCCGCTCTTCGAGAACCGCAAGACCACGACGACCGGCAAGCCCAACTACCGCAAGCGCTCGTGCGCCGAATGGCAGGGCGAGCCGCTTGCAGGCAAGCGCTTTCTGATTGCGCGCGAGCAGGGCGTGGGCGACCAGATCCAGTTCGTGCGCTACGCGGGTCTGCTTGCCGGGATGGGTGCGCAGGTCGACGCGTGGGTCGCGCCGGAACTGGCCTCGCTTGCCGCGACGGTACCGGGGGTTGCGCGCGTGCTCGACGCCGCGCCCAGCGACGAAAGCGTCGCCGCGCACTACGACTACTGGTGCGATGTGATGAGCCTGCCGCTGAAGTTTCCGGGCCGGCCGATCTATGCGCCGGTGCCCTACATGCGTGCCGACGCCACGCAGGCCGCCGCCTGGCGTGAGCGGGTAGACGCACTGGCGGGCGGTGCGCGGCGGCGCATCGGGCTCGTCTGGGCCGGCAACCCGCGCCACCATTTCGACGCGTTCCGCTCCGTGCCGCTCACGGCCCTGTTGCCGCTTGCGGCGCTCGAGGGCATTGCGTGGTTCGCTATCCAGAAGGGACCGGGCGCCGCGCAACTCGCCGACGTGGCGGGCCGCTGGCCCCTGCACGCGCTCGGCGACGAGCTCCACGATTTCGCGAGCACCGCTGCGCTCATCGAAAGCCTCGATCTCGTGATTACCGTCGATACCTCGGTTGCGCACCTCGCGGGTGCGCTCGGCAGGCCCGTGTGGGTGCTGCTCGCCGCGCAGCCCGACTGGCGCTGGGGCATGGGACGCTGCGATTCTGTCTGGTACCCGTCGGCGCGGGTGTTCCGGCAGCCAGAGCTCGGCGACTGGAGCGCGGTGGTTAGCGCGCTGGAGGCCGCGCTTGCGACCGAAAGCGACCCAGCGGGGCGTGCGCGGGCCTAGAATGCGGACTTCTCATCCGCACAGTGGCTCCGCATGGAACTCAAATGGCTCGAAGACTTCGTTTCGCTCGCGGAAACGCATAGTTTCAGCCGCTCGGCCGAACTGCGGCACGTGACGCAGCCGGCGTTCTCGCGCCGCATTCAGGCGCTCGAAGCGTGGCTCGGCACCGAACTGATCGATCGTTCGGTCTATCCCACGCGCCTCACCTCGGCGGGCCAGGTCTTTTACGAGCAGGCGCTCGCGATGCTTTCGCAGTTTCACGAGGCGCGCACGCTGCTACGCGGCCACACCGACACGCCCGCGGCGACGATCGAATTCGCGGTGCCGCACACGCTCTCGCTCACCTATTTCCCGCGCTGGCTCCAGCGCATCGAAGCGAAGCTCGGCCAGATCCACACGCGCTTGCGCGCGCTGAACGTGCACGACGCGGTGCTCTCGCTGGTGGAGGGCGGCTGCGATCTCGTGATGGGCTATCACCATCCGAGCCACCCGGTGACGCTCGATCCCGCGCGCTACGACACGCTCACGCTCGGCATCGAACCGATCAGCCCGTACTCCGCGCCGCAGCGCGCGGGCCGCGCGCGCTACACGCTGCCCGGCACGGCCGATGCGCCCACGCCGTATCTCTCCTATACGCCGAACGCCTATCTGGGCCGCATGACCGAGGTGATCGTCGCCAATGCGCCGATGCGGCTGTACCTCGACCGCGTCTACGAGACCGACATGGCCGAGGGCCTCAAGGCGATGGCGCTCGCGGGACACGGCATCGCGTTCCTGCCGCACAGCGCCGTGGAGGACGCCGTCGCGCAAGGCAAGCTGATCCGGCTCGATCGCGGCACGCGCGGCGTGCCCGAGGGCCAGTTCACGCTCGACATGGAGATTCGCCTCTACCGCGACAAGCTCGCCTCTCAAGGCAACGACGCGCGCGAGGGGCTCGTGCGCGCGCTATGGGACGTCGTGAGCGACGAGGTCGCGCGCGCTTAGTACACGCCTGGCACGACGCGCCTGGTATGCGGCTGGCACGCGCCAAGGACGGCCCGCCTGCGGGCCTGGAGCTTACTGCGCCGTCAATACGGTCGTCCGCGACACATTCTTTCGATTTCGCGAACGTTATGCACGAAAAGCATAACGGGATGACCAAACGGCATTGGATTTCGTGTGGGCGTTTTCTGACAATGGCACCACTTCATCGATAGCTGGAGCATAAATGTCCTCCCAAACGCAGTCCGCAGTGTCTTCGGTTCCGTCCTACCTTCACGCGGACGATCTCGGTCCGTGGGGCAACTACCTTCGTCAGGTCGATCGCGTGGCGCCGTATCTCGGCTCGCTCTCGCGCTGGCTCGAGACGCTCAAGCGTCCGAAGCGCATCCTGATCGTCGACTGCCCGATCGAACTCGATAACGGCACCGTTGCGCACTTCGAAGGCTATCGTGTCCAGCACAACGTTTCGCGCGGTCCCGGCAAGGGCGGCGTGCGTTACCACCAGGACGTTACGCTCTCCGAAGTGATGGCGCTGTCGGCCTGGATGTCGGTGAAGAACGCAGCAGTGAACGTGCCGTACGGCGGCGCGAAGGGCGGCATCCGCGTCGACCCGCGCACGCTTTCGCGTGGTGAGCTCGAGCGCGTGACGCGCCGCTACACCAGCGAAATCGGCATCATCATCGGACCGAACACCGACATTCCCGCGCCGGACGTGAACACGAACGAGCAGATCATGGCGTGGATGATGGACACGTACTCGATGAACCAGGGCCAGACGGCCACGGGCGTCGTGACGGGCAAGCCCATCTCGCTCGGCGGCTCGCTCGGCCGTCGCGAGGCAACCGGCCGTGGCGTGTTCGTCGTGGGCTGCGAAGCGGCGCGCCGCAAGGGTGTGTCGATCGAAGGCGCACGCATCGCCGTGCAGGGCTTCGGCAACGTGGGTGGCATCGCCGCGCGTCTGTTCCAGGAAGCGGGCTCGAAGATCGTCGCCGTGCAGGACCACACGGGCTCGCTCTACAAGTCGACCGGCCTCGACGCAGCGGCGCTGCTCGAGCACGTGGCGAAGACGGGCGGCGTGGCGGGCTTCTCCGGCGCGGACATGCTCAGCAACGAAGAATTCTGGACCATCGAAACCGATATCCTGATTCCGGCCGCACTGGAAAACCAGATCACCGAGCACAACGCGGGCAAGATCCGCACGAAGATCATCGTGGAAGGCGCAAACGGCCCGACCACGACGGCCGCCGACGACATCCTGCACGACAAGGGCGTCCTCGTGATTCCTGACGTGGTCGCGAACGCGGGTGGCGTGACCGTTTCGTACTTCGAGTGGGTGCAGGACTTCTCGAGCTTCTTCTGGACCGAGTCGGAAATCAACGAGCGTCTCGAGCGCGTGATGCGCGAAGCGTTCACGGCGGTCTGGCAAGTCGCGAGCGAGCAGGGCGTGTCGATGCGTACCGCGGCGTTCATCGTGGCATGTAAGCGCATCCTGATGGCGCGCGAAATGCGCGGTCTGTACCCCTGATCGACGAGCAAGGCGACCAAGCCGAGCGAGCCATCTTGCGGCGGTAAAAGTTACGCTTTAGACCGTTGCTGAAAGTAAGCGGGCGGCCCCCAAAAGGGGCCGCCCGCTTTTGCATTTCACGGCTGCAACGCCAGGGTCCACCTTAATTCTTTCAATAGAATTACTTTGCTACACTGGCGGCGATTCTTGCCAAGGAGATCAAGATGAAAATCAAAAAGGCCGCGCTCGTTCTCGCCACCCTCGGTTTCGTTGCTGCGAGTGCCTGGGCGCAGGACTCGGGGACGCTCAAGAAGATCAAGGACACGGGCGTGATCGTGCTGGGCCATCGCGAATCTTCGATTCCGTTTTCGTACTACGACGACAAGCAGAACGTGGTCGGCTACTCGCAAGAATTCGCGATGAAGATCGTCGAGGCGGTGAAGCAAAAGCTCAACATGCCTAACCTCAAGGTCAAGATGGTGCCCATCACCTCGCAGAACCGCATTCCGCTCGTGCAGAACGGCACGATCGACATCGAGTGCGGCTCCACGACCAATAACGCCGAACGTCAGCAGCAGGCCGCCTTCACGAATACGATTTTCGTGATCGGCACGCGCCTCATGACGAAGAAGGATTCGGGCATCAAGGACTTCGCCGATCTCAAGGGCAAGACGGTCGTGACGACGGCGGGCACGACGTCCGAGCGCATCTTGCGCAAGATGAACCAGGACAAGAGCATGGGCATGAACATCATCAGCGCGAAGGACCACGGCGAGTCGTTCATGACGCTCTCCACGGGCCGCGCGGTGGCGTTCATGATGGACGATGCGTTGCTCGCGGGCGAGCGCGCGAAGTCGAACAATCCGGGCGATTTCGTGATCGTCGGCACGCCGCAATCGCGTGAGGCTTACGGCTGCATGCTGCGCAAGAACGACCCCGAGTTCAAGAAGGTCGCCGATGACGCCATCGCGAAGGTCGAGACCTCGGGCGAAGCCGACGCGATCTACAAGAAGTGGTTCGAATCGCCGATTCCGCCCAAGGGTCTCAACCTGAACTTCCCGGAAAGCGAAGACATGAAGGCGCTCTTCAAGAGCCCGAACGACAAGGCAATCGACTGATTCAGGGCACCAGCCTGATCGGCGTGTAAAACGGAACGGAAGAAGCCGCGCTTCTTCCGTTCTTTTTGTTGGAGGCTCTTCATGTCCTACCACTGGAACTGGGGCATTTTGCTCAGCCCGGTCTCGACGGGCGAACCCACCACCTATCTCGGCTGGCTCATCTCGGGCCTCTGGGTGACGGTCTCGGTGTCGCTCTGCGCGTGGGTGATCGCGCTCATCGTCGGCTCGTTCTTCGGCGTGCTGCGCACGCTGCCGAACAAATACGCCGCCGGCGCGGGCACGGTCTATGTCGCGATCTTCCGCAACATACCGCTCATCGCGCAGTTCTTCATCTGGTACTTCGTGCTGCCGGAAATCGTGCCGCCCTCGCTCGGCAACGCGTTCAAGCAACTGCCGCCCGGCGTGCAGTTCTTCTCCTCGTCGGTCATTTGCCTCGGGCTCTTCACGGCGGCGCGCGTGTGCGAGCAGGTGCGCTCGGGCATCAACGCGCTGCCGCGCGGTCAGCGCGCCGCCGGCCTCGCGATGGGCTTCACGCAGTGGCAGACCTATCGTTACGTACTGCTGCCGGTTGCCTATCGCATCATCGTGCCGCCGCTCACTTCCGAGTTTCTCAACATCTTCAAGAACTCGGCGGTCGCATCGACGATCGGCCTGCTCGATCTTTCCGCGCAGGCGCGCCAGCTCGTCGACTACACGGCGCAAAGCTATGAGTCGTTCATCGCGGTCACGCTCGCCTACGTGCTGATCAACCTGATCGTCATGGCGCTGATGCGCTGGGTCGAAGCGAGATCCCGGCTACCCGGCTATATCGGAGGCAAGTGATGCATCATTTCGACTGGAGCGGTATTCCGGGCGCGCTGCCGACCTTGTGGACCGGCGCCATCGTCACCTTCAAGATCACGGTCTGCGCGATCGTCGTAGGGATTCTGTGGGGGACGCTGATCGCGCTCATGCGCCTGTCGGGCGTGAAGCCGCTCGCGTGGTTCGCCCAGGGCTACGTCACGGTATTCCGCTCGATCCCGCTCGTGATGGTCCTGCTGTGGTTCTTCCTGATCGTGCCGCAGTTGCTGCAGAGCCTGCTCGGCCTGTCGCCCGACATCGACATCCGTCTCGCTTCGGCGATGATCGCGTTTTCGCTGTTCGAGGCCGCGTATTATTCGGAGATCATCCGCGCGGGCATTCAGGCGGTGCCGCGCGGGCAGGTGAATGCGTCGTTCGCGCTCGGCATGCGCTATGGCCAGGCGATGCAATACGTGGTGCTGCCGCAGGCGTTTCGCGCGATGGTGCCGCTCCTGCTCACGCAGGCCATCGTGCTCTTTCAGGACACCTCGCTCGTCTACGTGATCAGCCTCGCCGACTTCTTCCGCACCGCCACCAATATCGGCGATCGTGACGGAACGATGGTCGAGATGGTACTGTTCGCGGGCGCATGCTATTTCGTGGTCTGCGTGATCGCGTCGAGCCTTGTGAAAGGTCTTCAGAAAAAGGTCGCAAGATGATTTCAATTAAGAACGTTTCGAAGTGGTACGGCCAGTTCCAGGTGCTGACCGACTGCACGACGGAAGTGAAAAAGGGCGAGGTGGTGGTGGTGTGCGGGCCATCGGGCTCGGGCAAATCCACGCTCATCAAGACCGTCAACGGGCTCGAGCCGTTCCAGCAGGGCGAGATCCTCGTGAACGGCCAGTCGGTGGGCGACAAGCGCACCAATCTCTCGAAGCTGCGTGCGAAAGTGGGCATGGTGTTCCAGCACTTCGAGCTGTTCCCGCATCTGTCGATCACCGAGAACCTCACGCTCGCGCAGATCAAGGTGCTCGGCCGCGGCAAGGACGAAGCCATGCAGAAGGGCCTGAAGCTGCTCGACCGCGTGGGCCTGCGCGCGCATGCCGATAAATACCCGGGGCAGCTCTCGGGCGGTCAGCAGCAGCGCGTGGCGATCGCGCGCGCGCTTTCGATGGACCCCATCGCGATGCTGTTCGACGAGCCCACCTCCGCGCTCGACCCCGAGATGATCAACGAGGTGCTCGACGTGATGGTGGAGCTCGCGCAGGAAGGCATGACCATGATGTGCGTGACGCACGAAATGGGCTTCGCGAAGAAGGTCGCGCACCGCGTGATCTTCATGGACAAGGGCTTTATCGTCGAGGACGACCAGAAGGATGCGTTCTTTGCCAGCCCGAAGTCGGACCGCGCGAAGGACTTTCTCGCGAAGATCCTGCATTGAGGGTCGCGCCTGGCGCGCGATGCGCCGGGTATAAAAAAACCGCGCAGGCTTTTGGGCCTTGCGCGGTTTTTTCGTTTGAGCGGCGAGGGCGGCGCGCACGTCTCGCGCGCGTCGGACCGGCGTCATGCCGGCATTATCGTCGCGTCATTCGCCCCAGGTCTGCAAGGCGGCAACGGCTTCCGGGTCCACCTCACCTGGCTGGGCCACGCGCGATGCGCTGGCCGAGGCATCTGTCGACGGATTCCTGAGCTTGTCGAGCACCTTTTGCGGCACCGGCACGCTCGTGCGCGCGGCGACGTCGCCGTGCTGGAACATCAGCAGGTCGCCGGGGGCGAAGCGCGTCCAGACTTCGTTGTCGGTGAGCGGCGCGGTGGCGATCACGGACACGCGGTCTTCGGGCGTGGTGTACTTCGCGAAGTCGATCGAGACATCGGCGTCGACCAGATGCGCCGTCGAGAACGGCCAACTGCGCACGAGGTAGTAGAGATGCGTCGAGCAATGTGCGAACAGCGCCTGGCCGTTCGACAGCAGGAAGTTGAACACGCCGAACTGCGTGATCTCGCGCGTGAGCGACTCCAGTGTCGCGAAAAGCTCCTGCAGCGGCGGCTGAGATCCCGGAAACGCCTTGCGCAGCCCTTCCAGCAGGGTGCAGAAGGCCCGCTCGCTATCGGTCGTGCCGACCGGCTGGTAGACGCCCGACATGACCGGATTGAAGTCCTGCAGGTCGCCGTTGTGCGCGAAGATCCAGTGCCGGCCCCACAGTTCGCGCTGGAACGGGTGGGAGTTCTCGAGCGACGTATGCCCCTGCGTGGCCTTGCGGATGTGCGCAATGGTGTTGCGCGACTTGATCGGGTAGCGCTTGACCATCTCGGCGATCGGCGAGCGCGCCGAGGCCTCGTGATCGATGAAGAGGCGGCAGGCCTTGTCCTCGAAGAATGCGATGCCCCAGCCGTCGGCGTGGTGGTCGGTGGCGCCGCCGCGCGCCGCGAATCCTGTAAAGGAGAACGTGACGTCCGTTGGCGCGGCGCAGTTCATTCCGAGAAGTTGGCACATGGTGCTTATAGTACGTAATACGGGTACCCGGTACGGCGTATGAGGCAGGGCGCGCGACCCGGTACAATGATGATTTTCCAAGCATATCACCGGGCCGCGGCGCGCCAATACGAATTTTGTCGGATGCATTCCCGGCAGGCGCGAATGCGCGCCAGCGGGACATTCGCGCGTGGCGGCTGTCGTGCGCGCGCGACGCCGCACCGGCCGTTTCACCGCCTCGCCGCCTCGTTGCTTCGCAGCCCGAGCTTTGCTGGCCCATTTCGCTGTCCGATCATCCGCTGCGCAACGCGCCTACTAGCCATGAACGCTTCCACTCCCACGACTCTCACGCTCGCCCGCCCCGACGACTGGCACCTGCATGTGCGCGACGGCGCGATGCTCGCGGCGGTGCTGCCGCATACGGCCCGCCAGTTCGGCCGCGCGATCATCATGCCGAACCTGAAGCCGCCGGTCACGACGACCGAGCAGGCCGCGGCGTACCGCGAGCGCATTCTCGCGGCACTGCCCGCGGGCGCGAAGTTCGAGCCGCTGATGACGCTCTATCTCACCGACAACACGCCGCCCGAGGAAATCCGCCGCGCGAAGGCGAGCGGCTTCGTGCATGGCGTGAAGCTTTACCCGGCGGGCGCGACCACCAACTCGGACGCGGGCGTGACCGACATCCGCAAGTGCGCGCCGACGCTCGAGGCGATGCAGGAAGTGGGCATGCCGCTGCTGGTGCACGGTGAAGTGACGAACGCCGACATCGACCTGTTCGACCGCGAGAAGGTCTTCATCGACCGCGTGATGATCCCGCTGCGCCGCGACTTCCCGGCGCTGAAGGTGGTGTTCGAGCACATCACGACGAAGGACGCTGTCGACTACATTCGCGCGGATCACGCGGCGCCTGGCCTGCTGGGCGCGACGATCACGGCGCATCACCTGCTGTACAACCGCAACGCGATCTTCCAGGGCGGTATCCGTCCGCATTACTACTGCCTGCCGGTTCTCAAGCGCGAGACGCATCGCGTGGCGCTGGTCGAGGCGGCGACGTCGGGCGACGCGCGCTTCTTCCTCGGCACCGACAGCGCGCCGCATCCGAAGGGCTTGAAGGAGCACGCATGCGGCTGCGCGGGCTGCTATACGGCGCTGCACGCGCTCGAGCTCTACGCCGAGGCGTTCGACAACGCCGGCGCGCTCGACAAGCTCGAAGGCTTTGCGAGCTTTTTCGGCGCCGACTTCTACGGCCTGCCGCGCAGCGCGGAAACGGTCACGCTGCGCCGCGAAGAGTGGACGCTCCCGGCGGAAGTGAGCGCCGGCGATGCGCCCATCGTGCCGCTGCGTGGCGGCGAGACGATCGGCTGGAAGCTCGATTGAGCGTTGCGATGCCCGGCGTGGCCAGCCAGGCGGCGGTCGATGCAGACACACCGATGCGCACGGGCGCGCCGCGCCGGACCTTGCCCGAGGGCAGTTTCGCCGACATCGACTGGGCGCGCCCCTGGTTCGCCCAGCACGCGGTGCGCGGCCGGCGCTGGCAGCAGGCCGCGCTGGCGGGCTACGCGCGCTATCTCGGCGAGCTGAACGCCGACGCCCACGCCGCGCAGCATCGCACGGGCCGCGGCCAGACGCTCGGCTTCATCGCGCAGGACGATCTGCCGGAGGGCGCAGCCTACGAGGCGCACATCGCCGCGACGGGATGCGTGCCCACGCGCCACAACCTCCACGACTTCTTCAACGCGCTTGCCTGGTTCGCGTTCCCGCGCATCAAGGCGACGCTCAACGCGCGTCAGGCCGCGGCGATCGACGTGCTGGGCGTCGGGCCCACGCGCGGCGGCGTGCGCGACGCGCTCACGTTGTTCGACGAAAACGCCGTGCTGTTCGTGAGCGCCGATCCGGCGCTCACGCAGGCGCTACGCGGCTTCGACTGGCACGCGCTGTTCGTCGCGGGACGGGCGGCATGGGAGACGGCGGACGGCGCGACGGCGGGGACGGCAGGGACGATGGCCGCCGTCGCACACGACCTGGCGCATAACCTGACGCACAGCCCGGCGCGCTGCGAAGTCCACGTCTTCGGCCACGCGCTGCTGGAAAAGCTGATCGCACCCTATGCGGCGTGCACGGCGCACGCCTGGGTGGTCGACGTGCCGCCGGCGTACTTCGCGTGGCCGCGCGCGCAGCGCAACGCCTGGCTGGATGAAACGGTCAGCGCGGCGCTTGCCGCCAGCGCCCATCTGAATGGGCGCAGCTTCTCGCCGCTGCCGGTGCTGGGCATTCCGGGCTGGTGGGCGCCCAACGAAGACCCGTCGTTCTACGACGACGCGACAGTCTTCCGTCCGGGGCGGCGCGCGCGCTGAGTGCCCGACACCTCGCGCGTCCGGCGCGATGCATCGACCCGTGCTAATATCGCGCCTCGCAAAGCAGGCCAGGCAGTCGCGGCCCCGAGGCTCACGCCGAGGGGGCGAGGAAAGTCCGGACTCCACAGGGCAGGGTGATGGCTAACGGCCATCCGTGGCGACACGCGGAACAGGGCAACAGAGAACAGACCGCCGATGGCCCGATTTCGGTCGGGATCAGGTAAGGGTGAAACGGTGCGGTAAGAGCGCACCGCGTCTGCGGTGACGTAGACGGCACGGTAACCTCCACCCGGAGCAATTCCAAGTAGGCAGGCGCGCATCTTCGGGATGCAGGATGGGGCCCCCATTCCGTCTGCGGGTAGGAAGCTTGAGCGCGTCAGCAATGGCGCGCCTAGAGGAATGGCTGCCACGCGCGGCGTGCCTTCGGGCGCGGCGTGTGCACAGAATCCGGCTTATCGGCCTGCTTTGCGGCCTTATTCCCGCCGCGTTTTCCATCAGGACGACGGCAAAAAAAGAGCCGGCGCACTCCATCGGAGCGCGCCGGCTTTTCTTTTACGCCGATCCCGCGAGTGGCGTGAGCGCGACTTAAACCGCGACGATCTCGAACGTGTGCGTGATCTCGGCCGTCTTGCCGATCATGATCGACGCCGAGCAATACTTGTCGTGCGAGAGATTGATCGCGCGCTCGACGGTGGCCGGGTTCAGGTTCTTGCCGGTCACGGTGAAGTGGAAGTGGATCTTCGTGAAGACCTTGGGGTCTTCGCTCGCGCGCTCGGCCTTGAGCGTCACGTTGCAGCCGGCCACTTCCTGGCGGCTCTTTTTCAGAATCAGGACCACATCGTAGGCCGTGCAGCCGCCCGTGCCGAGCAGCACCATTTCCATCGGACGCGGCGCGAGATTGTGACCACCGCCTTCCGGCGCGCCGTCCATGTTGACGAGGTGGCCGCTACCCGTTTCGGCAGCGAACGCCATGCCGTCCTGACCCATCCAGCTCACTTTGCATTCCATGCGTTTGCCCCTGCGCAAGTTTTCAATTCAACAGGCATTGTAGCCCGTGCCCTACTGGTATGTCCGGGGGGGACAGGGCGCATGCAGACGATGCGTCCTGCTTGAATGTTGCGACGCGACATCTTACGAACAAGCCCGATTTCCCTCGCGCAATTAGGGGTTTTGCTCTAGTCAATGTGGGACGTTTGTTTCTGCGCTCATCGTAATTCGTTGATTTTTATATGGAAATCATTCTTTCGCGCGTGATTTTTTGATTTCATATTGCGGTGTTAGTTTTCATAATGCAAATCTTCTTGCGTCGCACAAGGTCGATCCGTATAATTCGTCTCATTGGTTGTCGTGCTTCACGACACCTCAGCATGTCTCCTCCACCCTCCTCCAAAGAGTGGATTAAGCCCGAACAAACGCGTTCGGGCTTTTTTTATTTCTCCAGCCGCGGCTTCCTGAGGCATCCGATTCGCTCTGCGCCCATCTCGGCTTTCAGCCTGGCGGGAGCATGCGTTGCGGACGGATCGGCACGTAGATCACGGCGCCCAATGTGGGGGCGACTTCGCGAAACAGCGAGGTGTAGTCGAGGTCGTCGCCGAGCTCGAGCCCATCGAGCCCGACCCGATTGACCCGGTAAGGCGTCAGATGCGAGATGACCGCGCGGCCGGACGAATTTGTTCGCGTTCCGAGCTGGCCGTCTACGCTCGCGTCCGCATAGCCCGGAGCATCGACCACGGCAAGGGTCTCGCCGAGCGATTGTCCCGCCACCACGCCGCCGCGATACCCAACCACGCCGCCCGCGAGCGCAAGGTCGGTCTTGCGGTAGCCGCGTCCATTTTCATAGCCGGCGTCGATACGGCCGGCATTGGCCTGGTAACCCAGGCGCGCGCCGTATTGATGGCCCGTGTCGGAAGAACGCTGCTGGCTCAACGAATAGCTCAGCCGGTAGTCGCGCAGGGCGGAGCCCGACAACTGGTTGCCCCATGCGAGCGCGCCGTCGTCGTCGCGGTTCACCGACGCGGCGTAGCGCAGAGCGCCTCTTTTCCAGCCGATCGATAGCGTAATGGACAGCGTGGCCATGAACGCCACGTTGCTTTGATTCGCGAAACGATTCCATCCGGCCTGCACGTCGATATCGAAGCGCTCGCCGTACCAGCTCGCGCCAATTTGCGTCGATAGCCGCGAAGGCGAGCTGCCGGTGTAGCGGTAGGCGCTGAGGGTTGCGTACAGATTGGCCGTATCGCCGAAATTCTGCCGGACATCGAGCCGCAACTGGCTTCGGCGTTTGGCCTCGGCTGGCGCATCCGGGGCGTCGTCGCCAAAGAGTTCGCGCCAGAAGGCCCGGTCGGCATCGCGCTGCAACTGGTCGGTGAGCGTGCGGAAGCCTTCGCCTGTGAAGCGTCGCCAATCGATGCTGATGCCCGTGCCGCTGGTTGCGAACGTTTTCGCGTAGCGGGCCCGGAAGCGATAGCCGCTTGTCGTGGCGCCGCCGGGTTGCGCTGCATTCGAGCGCGCGACATCGAGCGACGCTGCGCCGGCCGCGCCGAGGCTCCACCCGGCGCCGGCGGCCGTGCTGCGATAGCCGCGCGCCTCGACGATGCCGGCGAACGGACTGAGGCCGAGCGGCAACCCGAAACCGAGCGTCGCCTGCATGAACTCGGGTTGTGCATAGCGTTCATAGCTGCTTTCACGCCGGTAGCGGCCCACGTTGAACGCGTATTTGACGTCCCGCTCGTGCAGGAGCAGCGGCATGGAGATGTACGGGATGATCGTTACGCGCTCGGTTCCGTCCGCTTCCCGGATCGTGACGTTGAGATCGCCGCTGCTCGACGGTGGGTGCACGTCATGGAACGCAAAGGGCCCCGGCGCGACGTTCGCGTGATAGATCAGCACGCCGCGCTGGCGCACGAAAACCTCGGCGTTGCCAAGCGCCATGCCGCGTACCACGGGTGCGTAGCGCGTCAGGTAGTCCGGCCGCAGATCGTCTTCGGAGGCCAGTTGCACGCCGGTGAACGGCACGCCGTCGAACAGCAGGCTGTCAGTCGTGCCTTCGCCGATCAGCAGCCTTGCGCGCAACGAGGCGATATCGCGCTGTAGCCATGTGCCGAGGTTTTCCCACTGTGGCGGCCCCACCGACCCGCGTGAATAGACCTGGCGGGTGCGAAAGCGCCAGGGGCCGAAATTGGCCCCCCCGTTGATCGTGCCGTACAACGTGGTGGATCGTCCGTCGGCGGGTACGTTGGTGCCTTCGCTGCGCGACGCGCTGAACTGGTAATCGAGCAGGAGCGCCGATACGCCGTGGTCGAGTCGTGCAGGCTGCACGGAGCCGCGCGAGTGGCTCAGCAACGACGCGTCGATGCGCACCGTCATGCGCTGCTGGCTCGCGTCGTAACTGAGCCGCACCGCCTCGTCTGCGTCGCCGGGCGTGTCCGGCTGCGGGCCGGCGGGTAGGCGCTGGGGCTGCGCGCATTGCGTCGCGCCCGCGTCGCCATCCGGCACGAACCGCGCATCTTCTGCGACGCCCCATTCCAGCCAGTCTGAGACCGGCACGCAAAACAGGCCGTCGTCACGCACGGTCAACGAGTAATAGCCGTTCCAGCGGCCGTTCACATAGACGCCAGCCTTGATCGGCTCCAACTGCGGCCGGTCCTCATCGTTGGCGGGCGACTCAGGTGCATCGGCATCGTGTTCATTGGGAACGGCGGGTAAAAAGCTTGGCCCAGGTCGCGTAGCGTCATTCGCATCGCTTTCGAGATCGTCGCCCGAAAGATACGGCTCGCCAGCATAGCCGGTCAGCGGTGCAAACAGTAGCGCTACGCCGCAGACCGGAAACAGCGATCCTCTAATAGCCACCAACGTCGTGCTCGATCAATGAAAAAAGGACAGGGGGCGCCAGCCACCTGTCCCTGTATCAGGGGCGGCGCTTCGACTACGCGCGAAGCGCCGTTGGATCTCTTAGCCCTTCAGTGCGGCGAGATCCGCTTGGGCGACGCGCAGCTTGTCCATCTTTTCACGCAGCTTGTCCTGCTTGTCGGCAAGCTTTTCCTGGGCGCTCTGGATTTTCTTTGCGTCGCCGCGGCTTTGTGCGTCGCGCAGTTTGTCGGAGGCTTCTGCCACTTCGGCCTGCGCTTTGCGAACGTCTTCCTGCTTCTGTTGCACATCGCGCTGGGCGCGCTCGATCTGATCCGTGTCCCTGCAGTTCGCCTGCACGTTCGCCAGCGAGCGCTCGAGACCGGCGACCTGGTTGACGTTACCCCATTGCTTGGCGTTCTGGATCTGCGTCTGGATCGCGTTGATGCGGGTTGCGCAATCCTGCGAACCGGCAAACGTAGCAGTGCTGATGAAGATGAAAGGGAGGGCAGACGCGATGATGATTTTTTTCATGATGAATTTCTTCACTCCGTGAGTTGTGAGCGGCGCTGTGTGCCGCTCGTCGATACTGTGCCGCAGCTCGTCGCCGGCGAGCATCGAATTTATTCGAGAGTTGTCGTGCGCGCTGCCGCGCTTGCCGGACCCAGGCGGCGCGGCTTGGGCTAGCGAGCGGAATGCGCGCGCAAGAGCGCTGTGACGCGCGCGCCTTGCGCGCGAAGTCTTTCCGGAGCGGTTTGGCCTGCTCGTTTCGCGAGCATTTCGAGTACCAGGCAGGCCTGATCGATATCGGCGTCGGCGAGCGTGCAGGCGAGCACGCCGCGCAGGCGATGTGCGAGATCGGCGACTTCGAGCCATGCGTGCGCGGCGAGTGCGCGCTCCAGCGCCGCGCAGTCGTCTCGCAGGCTGTTCGCCAGTTCCGTTTCGATTCGCGGCGATGCGGGCGCCCCGGACCCGGCCGCCTGCGCTGGCCGGTCGGTCCGGGTCGCGAACCAGCGCGCGAGGACACGGCCGATTTGCGTCACGTCGAGCGGTTTGACGAGCACCTCGTCCATGCCCGCCTGGAGGCAGGCCGCGCGCGCCTCGGGCAGCGCATTCGCGGTGTAGCCGACGATCGGGCAGCGGGTGTAGCGGGTGCTTGAGCGCGCGGCTTCGTCGGCCCGGATGCGGCGCGCCAGCTCGATGCCGGAAACTACGGGCATGTTGCAGTCGGTGAGAACGAGGTCGACGCCGGCCTGCTGCAGGTGCAGCGCTTCTTGCGCGCCGGACGCTTCGATGGGCGTGTAGCCGAGCCAGTCTAGCTGGTCGGCGAGGATGCGCCGGTTGACGGGATGGTCGTCCACGATGAGGATGCGGCGCGATACTGCGGCGAAGAGCAGTGGCGTTTGCGCTTCCACGCCGCCCGACACGCTGCGGCAAGGCACTTCGAAGCTCACGCACGTGCCGCCGCCCGGTTTGCTCGCGAGTTCGATGCGCCCGCCCATCAGCGTAACGAGCCGTTTGACGATGCCAAGCCCCAGTCCCGTGCCCATATGGGCGGCCGGCGACGATGCCTGCCTGAACGGCTCGAAGAGCATCGGCAGGTCGTCGGCGGGAATGCCGCTACCGGTGTCGCGCACGACGATGCGCAAAAGCGGCGTGGCTTCCCGGCTCTCATCGTCGGCCACCGGCCCGGCTGCGACGAGGCTTGCCTGTAGCTCGATCTCGCCGTACGCGGTGAACTTCAGTGCGTTCGAGAGCAGATTGGAAATCACCTGGCGCAGTCTTAGCGGATCGAACGCGGCCCATTCGGGCACCTCGGCCGCCACGCCGTGCGAGAGGCGCAGTCCCTTGACCTCGGCCGCGTGGCGAAAGAGCGTCACCGTGTCGGCCAGCAGCGCGCGCAGTTGGACGGCGCACGGTGAGAGCGTCAGTTCACCGGCCTCTGCCTTGCGCAGGTCGAGCAGGTCGCCGACCAGATCGAGCAAGCCGCGCGCCGAGGATTCGGCGAGCGCGAGCGCCTGCTCGTCGGCCACGCCCGCCCGCGCACGCCGGTGCGCAAGCTCCAGCAGGCCAATCACGGCGCTCATCGGCGTGCGGATTTCGTGGCTCATGACGGCGAGAAAGTCGCTCTTGGCCGTGTTCGCGCGCTCTGCCTCGTCGCGCGCCGCGCGCAACTCGCGTTCGAGCTGCTTGCGGCGGCGGATCTGATAGCGCAGCAAGCTGTTCCACACGAGCGCAAGCCCGAGCGCGCCCAGCGCCCACGGCAGCCAGTGGAACACCTGGCGACGCAGGTTCTCCCACGTGCTGCTCGGATAGTTGATGTTGGCGAGCCATTTCGAGGCGATGCTGGCGCGCTCGGCGGGCGTGATGCCGGCCAGCGTCTTATTCAGGATGCCGAGCAGTTCCGGCGAATGGGTCTCCACGCCGAAGCGCGCCTGATCCGGGCCGCCGAACGCGGTCGCGGCAATCCGGAGCTGATTGGGAAAATACCGCTCGACCGTGTAGCTGGCGTTCGCCATGCTGAGCAGTGCCGCATCGGCGTGGCCTTGCGTCACCTGGACCAGCGCCTCGTTGGGCGTGGACGTGAACACGAGCGCGATGTCGGGGTGGAGCGCGCGCAGCGTGCCGGCCAGTCCGTGGCCGCGTGTCAGCGCGAGGCGCTTGCCGCGCAGGGCGTCGAGCCCATCGAGTCCGTCGAACACCGCGAGCGGCGTCGTGTCCGCGGGCGTCGTGCCGCGCCGCTCGACGAGCGCCCAGATCATGGGGGCAATGTCCTCGCTGAAATCCAGAAAGCCGCGCCGCTCGGGCGTGGGCATCAAGGTCGTCACGAGTTGCGTGCGTTGGGTGCGCAGATCGTCCTCGAGCCCGGCCGTCGACGCGCGCGCGGAAACCTCGAAGCGCAGCCCGGTGCGCCGGCTGATCAGCTTGAGCAGGTCGGCGTACATGCCGGTGAATTCGCCCGTGGAGTCGATAAACGTATAGGGGGCTTCGGTGGTGTTGACGCCGACCCGCACCACGGGATGCGCCTCGAGCCAACGTTGTTCGGCGGCGCTCAGTTGTGGCCGGCCAACGATGTCGGGCACTGCGCCCGCCGTCCAGCGGCGCAGGATGCTACGGCGCATCCATGCCGGCACCGCGTCGATGCCGGCGCCGACGATGCGCGCAGACGGGGCCGGTCCGCGGCGATGGCGAGTGCGAGCGTGGTTTCCTCGCTTTCGACACGCACGACGCGCAGGTTCAGGAAGATGCCCTGTTCGACGTAATAGCTGGCGCTGATCAGGTCGCCCACATAGAAGTCGGCCTGGCCGAGCGACACGGCTTCGAGCGCGTCGAAGAGCGTTGCCTTGCCGCTTGCCTCGAGCCGTTGCTTTTGCAGGGCGGCGAGCGGTTCCGGCTCGCTGTCTTTGACGACGCCGCGGCCATCCCATGCGCCGTTGCTCGCGAGCATGGGGCCCGCGCGGCGCACGGTGGCGAGCGGCATGCTCAGGCAGGGCACGGCGTAGGGCGCGTCGGGCTGCACGAAAGGCGCCGAACCGATCTCGCCCAGCACGTCGATTTCATGCGAGCGCAGTGCGGCGAGCGCGGCACTGCGATTGGCGAACCAGCGCACGCGCACGGGCCGCTGCAGCGCGTTGCCGAGCAGCACCAGATAGTCGACCGTGATGCCTTTGACGCTGTCGTTGTCCGAGCGAAACTGGAACGGCGCGTAATCGCCGCCGTACAGGCCCGCGACGAGCGTGCCGTGGCGATCCAGCCAGCCGACCTCCTCTCTGGACAAGTCGACAGGGAAGCGAGCGCGCGTGAGCGGGCTCGCCAGGGAAAGCTCGGCAACCTGAGCGGGCTGCGCCGCGCATGCCGTGCCCGCCCAGCTCATGGCGCACAGGCTCAGCACGATCCACAGCCGGAGCAACGGGGCAAGCAGGGCGCGCCACGGCGGTGTGGCGCACACGCTATCGGACGATCCCGACGTCGTAGGCATAGCAGATCAGATCGGCGTTATTCGCCAAGCCGAGTTTGTGCATGGCGTTCTGCTTGTGTGTGGCGACCGTGCTTTTCGCACGCTGAAGATTGGCGGCGATTTCGTCCAGCGTCTGGCCCTGCGCGAACAGGCGCACCACGTCAAGCTCGCGCTGGCTGAGCGCGGCGAGGTCGTTGCACGCGGGCTTGAGCGATTTGAGCGGCTCGTAGAGCCAGCCGCGCAGGCTGGGCGAGCGCCAGGGGAGCCTCGCTCCCGCCTCGATGGCGCGCAGTGCCCGCAGCACTTCGTGGCGCTCATCGTTCTTGCTGACGATCCCATGGACGCCCAGTTGCGCGAGCTGCCCGCACAGCGCGGGGTTCGACAGCATCGTGAAGACCACCAGCCGAAGCGGTGCGAACTGCCGCAAGACGCGCTCGATCAGGGCAAGGCCGTCGCCGCCCGGTGCGCCTTGCGTCATCGAGTAGTCGGTCACGACGTATTCGCACGGACTGGTGCGCAAGGCGTCCAGCAACTGCTCGCCCGTGCGTACCTTGAAGGCGATTTCGAATTCGCCCGTCTCGAGCAGCGCCGTTTCCAGCGCGTCCATGATGATGGGGTGATCGTCGGCCAAACCGATCCTGCGCATGATCATTCCCTGAAATTCGGATCGTAGACGCGTAACTCTACCCAAATCGGGCGCCGCATCTGTCCAAATAGGGGTGATATGCGTCAAATAGATGGGAGAACGGCTCAGGATGCGCGCAAAAGCCGTACGCATCGCCGCACGATGGCGGCCGGCACTCGCTCGCGGCACCAAAAACTTGGCTCCGCCCGATTTTTTCCTTTATAATCGTGGGTTTCCCGCATCCATGCCCGCGGGAGAAGAACAGGGAGAGCCTGCGCCGGCGCCAACGAGCGTCACCATACAAGCAGGACCGAATCAGGGCACAGCATATTTTTTGGATCGATCATGAAGACTTTTTCCGCCAAGGCACATGAAGTGCAGCGCGAATGGTACGTGATTGACGCGACGGATAAGGTTCTCGGCCGTGTCGCCAGCGAAGTGGCACGCCGTCTTCGCGGCAAGCACAAGCCTGAGTTCACCCCGCACGTCGACACTGGTGATTTCATCATCATCATCAACGCCGGCAAGCTGAAGGTCACGGGCAACAAGACCACCGACAAGAAGTACTACCGTCACTCGGGCTACCCGGGCGGTATCTACGAAACGACGTTCGGCAAGATGCAAGAACGCTTCCCGGGCCGCGCGCTCGAGAAGGCCGTGAAGGGCATGCTGCCGAAGGGCCCGCTGGGCTACGCGATGATCAAGAAGCTCAAGGTCTACGCAGACGCAACGCATCCGCACTCGGCTCAACAGCCGAAGGCGCTCGAGATCTAAGGGGAGCCCACATGATCGGTAACTGGAATTACGGTACGGGCCGCCGCAAGAGCGCCGTTGCTCGTGTCTTCATCAAGTCGGGCAAGGGCGACATCATCGTCAATGGCAAGCCCATCGCCGACTACTTCTCGCGCGAAACGTCGCTCATGATCGTGCGTCAGCCGCTGGAACTCACGAACCACGCCACGACGTTCGACATCAAGGTGAACGTGAACGGCGGCGGCGAAACCGGCCAGGCCGGCGCAGTTCGCCACGGCATCACGCGCGCGCTGATGGACTACGACGCAACGCTCAAGCCGGCACTGTCGCAAGCTGGCTTCGTCACCCGTGACGCACGTGAAGTGGAACGTAAGAAGGTCGGTTTCCACAAGGCACGTCGCCGCAAGCAGTTCTCGAAGCGTTAATCCGCTTTGGATCGTGCCCCTTCCTTCGCGGAACGGGGCGCGATGCAACTGCAAAAGCCGTCCGCGCGTATTGCGCTGGGCGGCTTTTTTCGTTTGTTCAGCAACGATGCGCGAGATGTGTAGCACCAGCCGCAAGAAAGTGGCGAGAAACCCTTGATTTTCTGGGCTTAAGCACGATCTGCGGAAGAGCCCTACAATAGCGGCTAGAAGCTTTTTTGGAGAGTTCGAATGAGCGCTGTCACCGAGACCCCCGTGACTGAAATGCCCGGTCCCTTCGTCTTTACTGACGCAGCGGCTGACAAGGTCAAGCAACTGATCGACGAGGAAGGCAATCCGGAGCTGAAGCTGCGTGTGTTCGTGCAAGGCGGCGGCTGCTCGGGCTTCCAGTACGGATTCACGTTCGACGAGACTGTCAACGAAGACGACACCGTGATGAACAAGAACGGCGTTCAATTGCTGATCGACTCGATGAGCTATCAGTACCTCGTCGGCGCTGAGATCGACTACAAGGACGATCTGAACGGCGCGCAGTTCGTCATCAAGAACCCGAATGCCACGACCACCTGTGGTTGCGGTTCGTCGTTCTCGGTTTGAGCGGACACGCCAGGCATTGAAAAACGGGGCATCACGCCCCGTTTTTCGTTTCTATGCCCGGAGTCTTTATCGCGGATAAATCGCGCCCAGCACGCGCTCTCCCGCCGCGCCCGTCACGGTCGGCAGATTGCCCGGCTCACGCGCGAGGCAGCGCATCGCAAGCCACGCGAAGGCCAGCGGCTCCACCTGCTGCGGCGGCACGCCCAGCGTCTCGGTGGTCGTGACCGGCACGCCCGCCACGCCGCCCGTCTCCAGCGCTTTTTGCAGCGCGCCCATCAACGCACGGTTGCGTGCGCCGCCGCCGCACACATAAACCGCGCGGCAGTCTCCCGCATGACGCTCGATTTCGCGCGCGACGCTCACCGCGGTGAGCGCGACGAGCGTGGCCTGCACGTCGGCGGGCGCGAGCGATTCGAAGCCCTTGAGCTTTGCATCGAGCCATGCGGCGTTGAAGAGATCGCGGCCCGTGCTCTTGGGTGGCTGTTGCTCGAAGTACGGTTCGTCGAGCAGCACGTTCAGGAGCGGCTGGTGCAGCTTGCCGCTCGCCGCGAACTGGCCGTTCTCGTCGTAGGGCTTGCCCAGATGCCGCTCGGCCCACAGGTCGAGCAGCGCGTTGGCCGGGCCGCAGTCGAAGCCGCGCACCGCGCCCGTCGCCGCGAGGATCGTGATGTTGCTGATGCCGCCGAGATTGCAGACGACGCGGGTTTCCTCGTGCGAACCGAACAGCGTCGCGTGAAACGCCGGAACGAGCGGCGCGCCCTGGCCGCCCGAGGCGACGTCGCGGCTGCGGAAGTCGGCGATCACGTCGATGTGCGCAAGCTCCGCGAGCAGCGCGGGGTTCTGGATCTGCACCGTGAAGCCCTTTTCGGGCCGATGGCGGATGGTCTGGCCGTGGGCGCCGATGGCGCGCACCTCGCTGGCGGAGAGGTTGCCGGCGCGCAGCAGCTCGTGGCAGCAGACCGCATAGCGCGCCGTGAGCGCGTTGCCTGCGAGCGCCGCGCGCTCGATCTCGTTTTCGCCGGGCTGCTGGAGCGAAAAGAGCGCTTCGCGCAGGCTCTGCGCGAAGCCCACGAAGGCCTCGGCCAGCACCACGGGCCGTTTGCCGTGCTCGAAGCGCACGGCGATGCCGTCCACGCCGTCCATGCTGGTGCCCGACATCAGGCCGAAATACACGCCGTCGGCTGGATGTGCGCTGTCTTTGCGTGCGTCGCGTGGCGCCACGTTTGTGCTCCTTTCGTGAGTGCGAAGAACGGATTCTGACGGTGATTATCGGGGCAATGGCCTTTCAGCGTAAGCCGATCGGATGAATTGAGCCGAACGCGCCTGGCATGTGACCCTATGGGCCTGTCTGGCTCGTGTGGGCACGGGCGAAACCTCGATTCGATCAAGTTTCGTGCTCAGGCACGTTGATTGTGCCAATCGTGGATTGTATAGTGAGGCTATACGCTATACAGATCGTCCGGCGCCCACGAACCGAGCTATCCATGTTCGTTTCGCTATGTCAGGGGCACCATGATCAAGTCGTGGAAACACAAAGGGCTCAAGGCGTTCTTTTTCGACGGGACGCAAGCGGGCATCCGGCCCGATCACGCACCCCGGCTGCGTCGCCAGCTTGCGCGGCTCGACGAGGCCGAGTCTGCGCGGGACATGAACGTGCCGGGATGGCGCTGCCATGCGCTCGCAGGTTCGCTCGAGGGCCATCACGCGGTATGCGTGAACGGCAGCTGGCGGTTGACCTTCGCGTTCGAGGGCAGCCATGCGGTGCTCGTCGACTACCGCGATTACCACTGAGGCAGATTGAAGATGAACGAGATCATCCGCATGCATAACCCGCCGCACCCGGGCGAGACGCTCCGCGAAGACATCCTCCCGGCGCTCGGGCTGAGCGTGACCGAGGCTGCGGCGCAGCTCGGCGTCACGCGCGTGGCGCTTTCGCGCGTGCTCAACGCTCGCGCCGGCATTTCGCCGGAAATGGCGCTGCGGCTCGAGGCGTGGCTTGGCGAGGAGCACGGCGGCCGCGCCGATCTCTGGCTCGCGCAGCAGGCAGCCTACGACCTTTGGCAGGCGCGCTCGAAGGGTGCGCCGCGCGTCGAGCGCGCCGTCGCTCGCCCGTGAGCGGCGCGGCTTCGTCGTAACCCCGCTCGTTCTTGCTTGCGCCGCCTCATGCGGACCCGCGCCGCATGAGGCGGCCGACGAGCCGTGTTCACCCGCAAACTTCGGCCTCGCGAGTCGAATCACGTAAAATCCCGGTCTAGACCCAGACCTAACGAATCCGATCGAAGCATGAGCACCGAGTCCACTCCCAACAGCGGCGCCAAAGACGCCTTTCCGGTCACCGACGAAGTTCGTCACGCGCTTGCCGTCACGAAGCGCGGCGTCGACGAACTGCTGATCGAAGAAGAATTCCAGCAGAAGCTTGCGAAGAGCGCCGCCACTGGCAAGCCGCTGCGCATCAAGCTCGGGCTCGATCCGACCGCGCCCGACATCCACATCGGCCACACGGTCGTGCTCAACAAGATGCGCCAGCTCCAGGATCTCGGCCACAACGTGATCTTCCTGATCGGCGACTTCACTTCGCTGATCGGCGACCCGTCGGGCCGCAACGCCACGCGCCCGCCGCTCACGCGCGAGCAGATCGAGTCGAACGCGAAAACGTATTTCGAGCAGGCCGCGCTCGTGCTCGACCGCGAGAAGACCGAGATCCGCTACAACAGCGAATGGTCGATGCCGCTCGGCGCCGACGGCATGATCAAGCTCGCGTCGCGCTACACGGTCGCGCGCATTCTCGAGCGCGAGGACTTCACCAAGCGCTTCCAGGGCGGCGTGCCGATCTCGATCCACGAATTCCTCTACCCGCTGATGCAGGGCTACGACTCGGTCGCGCTCAACGCCGACCTCGAGCTCGGCGGCACGGACCAGAAGTTCAATCTGCTCGTGGGCCGCGAACTGCAAAAGCAGTACGGGCAGGAGCAGCAGTGCATTCTCACGATGCCGCTGCTCGAAGGCCTCGACGGCGTCGAGAAAATGTCGAAGTCGAAGAACAACTACGTCGGCATCAGTGAGAAGCCCAACGACATGTTCGGCAAGCTCATGAGCATCTCGGACGTGCTGATGTGGCGTTACTTCGAACTGCTCTCGTTCCGTCCGATGGCGGAAATCGAAGGCTACAGGCACGAAATCGAAGCGGGCCGCAACCCGCGCGACTTCAAGGTGATGCTCGCGCAGGAAATCGTCGCGCGCTTCCATTCCCAGGCGGATGCCGAGCGCGCACTCGAAGACTTCAATCACCGCGCGAAGGGTGGCGTGCCCGACGACATTCCGTCGGTCACGCTCGCGGGCGCGCCGCTCGCCATCGGCCAGCTGCTCAAGCAGGCGGGGCTCGTGCCTTCCACGAGCGAGGCGCTGCGCAATATTGAGCAGGGTGGCGTGAAGATCGACGGTGCGACCGTGTCCGACAAGGGACTGAAGGTCGAGCCGGGCGAGTTCATCGTGCAGGTCGGCAAGCGCCGCTTCGCGCGCGTGACGCTCACCGCGTGATGACGGTTCGTGTTTTTGCCTGCATGCGCGCGGTGCGCGTGTGCGTGTTGAAGGAGCGCACGCGATGATCGCGCTGATTCAACGCGTGCGCCGCGCGGAAGTGCGTGTTGCCGACGGTCAAACCGAGCGCGTGACCGGCTCGATCGGCCAGGGGCTGCTCGCGCTCGTCTGCGCGGAGCGCGGCGACACCGAAGCGAATGCCGACAAGCTGCTCGCGAAGCTGCTGGGCTACCGCGTGTTCAGCGACGCGGCCGGCAAGATGAACCTGCCGGTGCAGAACATCGACGGCAACGGCGCGGCCGGCGGCCTCCTGCTCGTCTCGCAGTTCACCCTTGCCGCCGATACCAACAGCGGCCTGCGTCCGAGCTTTACGCCCGCCGCGCCGCCCGACGAGGGGCGGCGTCTGTTCGACTACTTCGCCGCCGCCGCGCGAGAAAAGCACCCGTTGGTCGAGACCGGCGAGTTCGGCGCCGATATGCAGGTCTCGCTCGTGAACGACGGCCCCGTCACGTTCTGGCTGCAGGTGCGCAATTAATCCATGACGACGCAGATTCTCTTCATCCGCCACGGCGAAACCGCCTGGAACCGCATCAAGCGCATCCAGGGGCACATCGACATTCCGCTCGCGGAGAGCGGCGTCGAGCAGGCCCAATTGCTCGGCGCGCGTTTTGCACATGAGGCGCACGAGGCGCACGAGGTGCGCAAAGGCGCACGCCTCGACGCGATCTGGTCGAGCGACCTGATGCGCGCGCAACAAACCGCGCAGCCGATTGCTGCCGCGCTCGGACTGCCGCTTCAGCTCACCGAAGGCCTGCGCGAGCGCAACTACGGCGCCTTCCAGGGCCACGACAGCGACCAGATTGCCGAACGCTTTCCCGATGAATACGCGCACTGGCAAACGCGCGACCCCGGTTTCGCGCCGCCCGAGGGCGAATCGCAGCGCGCGTTCTACCACCGTGTGCTGCACGCGCTGGAGCCGATCCTCGCGAAGCATCCCGAGGGGCGCATCGCCTGCGTTGCGCACGGTGGCGTGCTCGACTGCATCTATCGTTTCGCGAACGGGCTTACGCTCGACGCGCCGCGCGCCTGGCCGCTTCTCAACACGAGCGTGAACGTCGTCGACTTCGAGCGCGACGGCGCGGTGACGCAAGCGCGGGTGGTCGCGTGGGGCGACGTCACGCATCTGCCGGCCGCAAGCGCCGACGACGGCTTCAAGCGCACGCCCGAAGCGGGCCGTTAAACGCCGGGCAGTAAAAGAGAGCGCCGTTCGTCACACGAGCGGCGCTTTTACCGCATGCAGCGTTCGGCGCCGCCGTCAAGTCTCTTACCCGCGACTTTCATCTGCTTTCCAAAGGCCAACCGGAAAACGGGTGCGCCTGATACCATTCATCAGACCTTTGTGCTTTGCCGCGCTGGTGGGGCCTCGCAGCGATTCTCAACAATCCTTGCGAGCGCCGGCCGCGCGTTGAAGAGGGACGCACGCGCACCACGTGCAGGCGGTGTCGGCGAAGCCGGGGTAGCACATGAAAAACGAAAGGCAGTTTCCAGAAAGAACAAGTCGCAGGAGATTCTCAATGACGTTCAAGCTTCACAAGCTGTTGCCGGTGAGCGCCGCTGTCGTGGCGTTCGCTGCATGGTCGGCCAACGCTAGCGCAGACCAGGTCGTGAAGATCGGTCACGTGGGCCCGCTCACGGGCGGCTCGGCCCACCTCGGCAAGGACAACGAAAACGGCGCGCGTCTCGCGATCGAAGAGATCAACGCGAAGGGCCTCACGATCGGCGGTCAGAAGGTCACGCTCGTGCTCGACGGCCAGGACGACGCGGCCGACCCGCGCCAGGCGACCCAGGTGGCGCAGAAGCTCGTCGACGACAAGGTGGTGGCCGTGATCGGCCACCTGAACTCGGGCGCGTCGATCCCCGCCTCGAAGATCTATAGCGACGCGGGCATCGTGCAGATCTCGCCGTCGTCGACGAATCCGGCCTATACGCAGCAGGGCTTCAAGACCACCTATCGTGTGGTGGCGACCGACGCGCAGCAAGGCCCGGCGCTCGCCAACTACGCCGCGAAAGGCTTGAACGTGAAGACCGTTGCTGTGGTCGACGATTCGACCGCCTACGGGCAGGGCCTCGCGAACGAATTCGAGAAGACCGCGAAGTCGCTCGGCATGAAGGTCGTCTCACACGATGCGACCAACGACAAGGCCGTCGATTTCCGCGCGATCCTCACGAAGATCAAGGGCGAGAATCCCGACGCGATCATGTACGGCGGCATGGACGCCACCGGCGGCCCGTTCGCCAAGCAGGCGCGGCAGCTTGGCCTGCGCGCGAAGGTGCTGGCGGGCGACGGCGTGTGCACGGAAAGCCTCGCGCAGCTCGCGGGCACGGCGGCCGACAACATCGTCTGCTCGCAGGCCGGCATGGCGCTCGAGCGCATGGAAGGCGGCGCGGTGTTCTCGGCGAAGTACCAGAAGCGCTTTGGCCACCCGGTCGAGTACGATGCGCCGTTCACCTACGACGCGGTGTACATCGTCGTCGACGCGATGAAGCGCGCGAACTCGACCGACGCGGCGAAGGTCCTCGCGCAGATCCCGGGCACCGACTACAAAGGCGTGATCGGCGAAACGGTGTTCGATTCGAAGGGCGATCTCAAGCACGGCGTGATCTCGCTCTACAACTACAAGGCAGGCAAGAAGACGCTGCTCGACGTGGTGAAGATGTAAGACGCGTCCGGTCTCGCACCGGTCGACGTTTCCTGTCAAGCGAAAACGGCCAGCCTGCTCGAGCAGTCTGGCCGTTTTTCGTTGCGTGCGGGACGAGGAGGGGGCTCAGCGCGCCGCAGGGGCGGCCGCGCGCCGGCGCGCGCGCTTCGAGACGCCGTTCACGAGCGCCCAGCGCAACACGGGCGCGACCGCGCGCATGCCCGGCTGCACCATTGCGCGGCGTGCGAGGGCGAAGCGGTCGAAGCCGAGCATCTGCTGCGCGAACGGCGGCAGGAGGTCAATCCCGGCATTGCGCATCAGCGCGCCGGCGGGGCGCATTGCCGGACGCGGCACGGGCGCTTCCATCAGCACGCGCACGACTTTGCGCGTGCGCTCGCTCGCAACGAGCTCGGGCTGCATCGACTCCAGATACGCGGCGACTTCGGCGCGCGAGCGAGGCACCTCGGTTGCGCCCAGCAACTGCGCGATGAGGGCGACCTCGGCGTAGTACTGGTCTTGCGCTTCGCCCGGCAGCGCAGGATTCACGTAGCGCAGATACGCGGCGAGAAAGCTCGACACCTCGGCCACGTGCACCCAGGTGAGCAACGCGGGATCGCTCGCGCGATAGGGGCGGCCATCGGGTCCGGTACCCGTCACCGCGAGGTGGATTGTCTTCACGCGCTCGATCAGCGCGAGCGCGTCGGCGCGGCTGCCGTAGGTCGTGCCGGCAATGAAGGTCGCGGTGCGGCGCAGGCGGCCGAGAATGTCGGCGCGAAACGTCGAATGGTCCCACACCCCCGCGAGCGCGAGCGGGTGCAAGGCCTGCAGCAGCAGCGCGCTGATGCCGCCCGCCATCATCCCGGCGAAATCGGCGTGCACCTTCCAGCAGATGGCGTCGGGGCCGAACAGGCCGGGGTCGCCGGGCGGCGACGAGTAGTCGAGCTTCGGGCCGCTGCCCGTGGTGAGATGCGTGACGTTTTCGGCAAGCGTCATGCGCAGGCGCCGCGCGAGCTGGCCGACGAGGCTGGTCGGCTCGGGAGCGTTGGGAGGCAGGCCGGCGTGATCGGACATCGTGCTTTGGCTCGCGCTGCGCTGTGCCTTGCCGCGCCTTATGACGCGTCCGGGGTCCAGTCGCCGCCGGTCGATGCGTCGTCGGGCACCGTGAGGCCGAAGTGGCGGTAGGTGAGCTGCGTGGCCACGCGGCCGCGCGGCGTGCGCTGCAGGAAGCCTTGCTGGATCAGATAGGGCTCCAGCACGTCCTCGATCGTGTCGCGCTCTTCGCCGATGGCCGCCGCGAGGTTGTCCACGCCGACCGGGCCGCCGTCGAACTTGTGCAGGATCGCTTCGAGCAGCTTGCGGTCCATCAGGTCGAAGCCCACGGGATCGACGTCGAGCATCCTGAGCGCGGCGTCGGCGACTTGTGCGGTGATGGCACCGTCGGCCTTCACCTCAGCGTAGTCGCGCACGCGGCGCAGCAGACGGTTGGCGATACGCGGTGTGCCGCGCGAACGGCGCGCGATTTCGAGCGCGCCGTTGGGATGGATCTGCGCGCCGAGCAGCGCAGCCGAGCGCTGCACGATGCGCGAGAGCTCGCTCGCGTTGTAGAACTCGAGCCGCGAAACGATGCCGAAGCGGTCGCGCAGCGGATTCGTGAGCATGCCCGCGCGCGTGGTCGCGCCTACGAGCGTGAACGGCTGCAGGTCGAGCTTCACGCTGCGCGCGGCCGGCCCTTCGCCGATCATGATGTCGATCTGATAGTCCTCGAGCGCGGGATACAGGATTTCCTCGACGACCGGCGAGAGCCGGTGGATTTCGTCGATGAAGAGCACGTCGTTCGCTTCGAGATTGGTGAGCAGCGCCGCAAGGTCGCCCGCGCGTTCGAGCACGGGACCCGAGGTCTGCCGCAGATTGACCCCCATTTCGCGCGCGATGATGTGCGCGAGCGTGGTCTTGCCGAGGCCCGGCGGCCCGAACAGCAGGACGTGGTCGAGCGGTTCCGAGCGGCGCTTCGCGGCCTCGATAAAGATTTCGAGCTGGCCGCGCACCTTTTCCTGGCCGACGTATTCGTCGAGCTGGCGCGGGCGCAGGGCGCGCTCGAACGCCTCCTCTTTGGACGAGGCCGGCGTGGCGGCGATCACGCGGTTTTCGCCCGCACGGTCTGCGGCGAGTTTGTCGGTTTCGATCATGCAGCGATTGTACCGCGCGCCATGCGCGCAGGACGCCGCGTTTCCGGCACCACGCGGCGCGTGCAACTAACAGCCAGCCAAGGCCCGACCGTACCGCGCTCGCGTCGAACGCGCGTGTGCATCAGGCCTTCGAGAGCACCTTCAGCGCGAGCTTGATGCCTTCGGAGACGCCCGTGCCGGCCGGCACGTTCTTGATCGCCGCGAGGGCTTCCTTCTCTGAATAGCCGAGCGCGAGCAGCGCGTTGAGGATGTCGTTCGCGTGACCGGAGGGTGACGCGGCGGCCGCCATCGCGCCCAGATCCGCGCCCAGCTTGCCCTTGAGTTCGAGCAGCAAACGCTCGGCCGTTTTCTTGCCGATGCCCGGCACCCGCGTGAGGCGTGCCGAATCCTGCAGCGTGATGGCCTGCGAGAGGTCGTGCACGCTCATGCCCGAGAGGATGGCCAGCGCCATGCGCGCGCCAATGCCCGTGATCTTGAGCAGTTCGCGGAACGTCGCGCGTTCTTCCACCGTGGCGAAGCCGAAAAGCAGATGCGCGTCCTCGCGCACGATCATCTGCGTGAGCAGGACGACACGCTCGCCGTTGCCGGGCAGGTTGTAGAACGTGCTCATCGGCACATCGACTTCGTAGCCGACGCCGTTGCAGTCGATGAGCAGGTGCGGCGGGTTCTTTTCCAGCAATACGCCGGCAATGCGACCGATCATGGCGGATTCAGTGATGAGGGAAAGCGCAGAGTGTAGCGGAGCGCGCCGCGCCGCGGCGTGCTTTCCGGGCACGTTGGCCGACCGGCCAGGGGCGTCGTTGCGAAAACCGCTGCGCAGCCAGGCGCGCTTTTAAACGCGCTTCTAACCGCGCAGTCAACCAATCAAGCGTCCACGCCGCACGCGCACGCCCTTCTTCGCGAGCGCCGGCGCGATACCGCCGAGCGTCGCGAGCGTGTCGCCGCTGTGCGCGTGGCAGATCGCCATGCCGAGCGCGTCGGCGGCGTCGGTGCCGGGCGTGCCCGTGAGACAAAGCAGGCGCACGACCATCTGCTGCATCTGCTCCTTGGTCGCGCGGCCATAGCCCACCACGGCCTGCTTCAGTTGCAGCGCCGTATATTCGGCCACCGGCACGCCGCCCGAAACGAGCCCGCAGATGGCCGCACCGCGCGCCTGGCCGAGCAGCAGCGTCGACTGTGGGTTGACGTTGACGAAGACCTTTTCGATGGCGGCCTGGTCGGGCGCGTGCTGGCGGATCAGCGTGGAGACGCCTTCGAAGATGGTGCCGAGGCGCGTGGGCAGATCGGCATCGGCGGTGCGGATGACACCGCTTGCGACATATGTGAGCTGATGGCCGTGACGCTCGATCACGCCGAAGCCGGTCACGCGCAAGCCGGGGTCGATGCCGAGAATTCTCATGAAATGCGGGAAAAGCGAGTGTGCCTGCGATGGTACAACGAACGGCACAGGGCCCGCGAGCGCTGACTCGCGATGCGCATGGCGCGCGCGGCAAAGAAAAAGCCCGCAGAACACGCGTCCGGCGGGCCTTGCAGCGATGCGGCGACGCGTGCACGACGCGCGCCGCACGCGAGGATCAGTGACGGAAGTGGCGGATGCCCGTCACCACCATGGCGATGTTGTGCTCGTCGGCGGCGGCGATCACTTCGTCGTCGCGCATCGAGCCGCCCGGCTGGATCACGCAGGTCGCGCCGGCGTTGACCACCACGTCGAGGCCGTCACGGAACGGGAAGAACGCGTCCGACGCCACTGCCGTGCCCGCGAGCTTGAGGCCCGCGTTTTCCGCCTTGATGCTGGCGATGCGCGCCGAGTCCACGCGGCTCATCTGGCCCGCGCCCACGCCCATCGTCATGCCGTTCGCGCAGAACACGATGGCATTGGACTTCACGAACTTCGCGACGCGCCAGGCGAACAGCAGATCGTCCATTTCCTTCGGCGTCGGGTGGCGCTTCGTGACCACGCGCAGCTCGTGCGGCTGCACGTTCTTCGCGTCGAGCGACTGCACCAGCAGGCCGCCGCCCACGCGCTTCAGGTCGAACGCGTTATGGCCTTCGCCCAGGGCGATTTCGAGCAGACGCACGTTCTGCTTCGCCGCGAACACGGTCTTGGCGGCTTCCGAGAACGACGGCGCGATCAGCACTTCTACGAACTGCTTCGCCACGGCTTGTGCCGCCGCTTCGTCCACTTCGCGGTTGAACGCGATGATGCCGCCGAAAGCCGAGGTCGGATCGGTCTGGAACGCCTTCGAGTACGCCTCGTGCGGGTTCGCACCCATGGCCACGCCGCACGGATTTGCGTGCTTGATGATCACGCAGGCCGGCGCGTTGAAGGTCTTCACGCATTCCCATGCCGCGTCGGAGTCGGCGATATTGTTGTACGAGAGCTCCTTGCCCTGGATCTGCTTGTAGTTGGCGAGCGCGCCGGCGGGCGTTTGCAGGTCGCGGTAGAACGCGGCGCTCTGGTGCGGGTTCTCGCCGTAGCGCAGGTCCTGGACTTTGTCGAACGCGAGGTTCAGCACAGCCGGGTAGGTGTTGCGCGCCTTGTGGTCGAGCGCTTCAGTCAGGCTCGTGAGGTAGTTCGTGATCGCGCCGTCGTACTGCGCCGTGTGCGAGAACACCTTGGTCGCGAGGCGGAAGTTCGTGGCGTAGCTCACGGTGTTGCCGTTCGCGCGCATCTCTTCGAGCACCTTCGCATAGTCGGCCGGATCGACCACGACGGTCACGTCGCGATGATTCTTCGCCGCCGAGCGCAGCATGGTCGGGCCGCCGATGTCGATGTTCTCGATCGCGTCTTCCAGCGTGCACTCGTCCTTCGACACCGTCTGGACGAACGGGTAGAGGTTCACGACGAGCAGGTCGATCGTCGGGATGTCGTGCTTTTCGAGCGCGGCCATGTGCTCGGGCAGGTCGCGGCGCGCCAGGATGCCGCCGTGGACCTTCGGGTGCAGCGTCTTCACGCGCCCATCGAGCATTTCCGGAAAGCCGGTGTAGTCGGCCACTTCGGTGACGGAGAGGCCCGCGTCCGCGAGCAGTTTCGCGGTGCCGCCGGTCGACAGGATCTTGACGCCGAGGTCCGACAGCGATTTCGCGAAATCGACGATACCGGCCTTGTCGGAAACGGAGATGAGCGCTTGCTTGATCATGATGGGGGAGAAGTTGCCGAAGGATCGAGGAGTCCGCGCCAGAAGTCCAGTACCGCCCCTGAAGAGCGGCGACGGCCGTTACAGCAGGCCGTGCTGCTGAAGCTTCTTGCGCAGCGTGTTGCGGTTGATGCCGAGATACTCGGCGGCCAGCGACTGATTGCCGCCTGCCTGCTCGAGCACCACCTCGAGCATCGGTTTTTCGACGCACGCCATCACCATTTCATAGACGTCGTGCGGGTTGCTGCCGTCGAGATCCTGGAAGTAAATGCCCAGACTCTCGCGGACGGATTGTTCGATGTTGTGCTTGCTCATGCTGCCAGTCGATCGGTGGGTTCGCGCTCGCCGTCTGCACCGTTTTCGTCATCGACATAGACGAGGCGCTCGGAAACGGCCTTTTGCTCGTCGAAGAACTGGTTGACGGCGGCGAGCTGTTCGCGTGTGGTGTCCAGCGTGTTCATGCGATGCCGGAACGCGTTGGCGCCACAAAGGCCGCGAGTGTACCAGCCGATATGCTTGCGCGCAGTACGCACGCCCGTAAACTCGCCATAAAACGCGTAGTGGTCCTCCAGATGCTCGTTCATGATCGTCTGGATTTCATCGACGCGCGGGGGCGGCAGCAGCTCGCCCGTGGCGAGGAAATGCTCGATTTCACGAAAGAGCCACGGGCGGCCCTGCGCCGCGCGGCCGATCATGATGGCGTCGGCGCCCGTGAAGGCGAGCACCTCGCGCGCCTTCTGCGGCTTCGTGATGTCGCCGTTGGCGACCACCGGAATGCGCACGGCGGCCTTGACCGCGGCAATCGTTTCGTACTCCGCTTCGCCGTGATAGAGGTCGGTGCGCGTGCGCCCGTGCATGGTGAGCATGGAAATGCCGCTGTCCTCGGCGATGCGCGCGATGGTGAGCGCGTTGCGGTGCTCGCGGTCCCAGCCGGTGCGGATCTTGAGCGTGACGGGCACGGCATCGGGGCCGATGCCCACGGCGTCCACCACGGCCTTCACGATGCGCGCGACGAGCGGCTCGTTTTGCAGGAGCGCGGAGCCGGCCGCCACGTTGCAGACCTTCTTGGCCGGGCAGCCCATGTTGATGTCGATGATCTGCGCGCCGTTTGCGACGTTATAACGCGCCGCTTCGGCCATCATTTCGGGGTCGGCGCCGGCGATCTGCACGGCGATCGGCTCGACCTCGCCCGCGTGGTTGGCGCGGCGCATGGTCTTCTCGCTCTTCCAGAGCTGCGCGTTGGACGCGACCATCTCGGAGACCGCGTAGCCGGCGCCCAGGCGCTTGCACAGCTGACGGAACGGCCGGTCCGTGACGCCCGCCATGGGGGCGACGAACAGGTTGTTGCGCAGGGTGTGGCGGCCGATTGTGAACATGATGCGCGGACGAAAGCAGCGCCGCGCCCGGCTGGCTTCAACAGACGTCGAAGGCGTTGGCGCGGCTGCGGCTCGAAATGGGGAAACGCATATTTTAGCGTTAACGAGATGTGGGGTCTCGGCTTGCGGACCCTGGTGTTGTTCTGGGCAAGGCTTCGAAAGAGCAGGCGCTCCCTGAAAAATCCGACCCTTATACTTGTTGGGTGGCTTGGAGCGCTGTCTCGGGCGCAGGCAACCTTACCTAAGCATGAGCTTGCCAGTCCTCAACCCGCAACCCGTCCACGCGTGCAAATTCGCGCACATTGTGCGTGACGAGCGTCAGTCGACGGGCACGCGCTTGCCCGGCTATCAGTGCGTCGTAGGGGCCGATTGGCATGCCCGCGGCTGCCAGCCGGGCGCGGATCTCGCCAGCGTGTTGGGCGTCTTCCGCATCGAAAGCAACGACCTCAAACTGTAGCGCTTCGACGCGCGCCAGATTTTGCGTCGAACGCTGGCTCTTGTACGCGGCGTAATACAGTTCGTGCGCCACGATTGAGGGCAATCCAAAGTCGACCGGCAAGTACGCACGCAACTGCGTCAGCATCGAAGTTTCGCCCTTGAGTATTGCAATCACGGCGTTCGTGTCCAGCAGGAATTTCATTCGAACAGATCCAGTCCGGGCCGCAGTTGCTCGGCGGGTTGCGTGGTGGCCGCACTTTCGAAGTCGGTGTCGACCGGTCCGATCAGCGCGGTTAGCCAGGCCCAGTCTTGCGGAACGGGCTCGAGAATCACGGCGGTGCCGTGTCGGCGAATCCGGACCTCTTCTGCATCGAAGCGGAATTCCTTTGGTAGCCGGACGGCTTGCGACCCGCCGTGCTTGAAGATCTTGGCGATATCCACGTGTGCCCCCTTGAGAATATCTACAAATTGTAGATATTCTACTGCATATATTGAAGCGCACAGATACGGCTCGAAGATCAGATTTAAAACCGATCCGATCAGCTCCTTTGCCCGAACATCATCTGCCGCGCGAGCGCCGCTTTCACCGGCGGCGCGAATTCCAGCGCCGTGAGCGCAAGCCCGCGCAGCGTCGCGAGCGGCGCGAAGTCGATGGTGAACAGCCGGGCGAGGGTGTCCGTCGCCCCGATCGTCATGCGGCGGTCGAAGGCACGGCGGCCCGCGAAGTCGGCGAGCGCGAGCGGCGTGGCGCCGTGCTGCGCAAGGGCGTCGACGAGCGCATGAGCGTCGCGCAGGCCGAGATTCAGCCCCTGGCCCGCAACCGGATGCAGCGTTTGCGCGGCGTTGCCCACCGCGGCGATGCGGTTGTGGCCCGAGACCAGCGTATCGAGCGCGTTCAGGCCGAGCGGAAATGACGCGCGGCCGTGAATGTGCGTAAAACGGCCCATCCGTGCGCCGAAGGCGGAGCCGAGTTCGGCGAGGAAATCGGCGTCGGAAAGCTGGGCGCGGCGTTCGGCCTCGACCGGCGCCGAGCACCACACGAGCGCGTAGTCCGCGCCGCGCACGCCGCCCATCGGCAAAAGCGCGATCGGGCCTTCTTCCGTGAAGCGCTCCCAGGCCACGTGCGGCTGCGGTGCCGAGACCGTCACCACGCCGACCAGCGCGGTCTGGTCGTAGTCGCGGGTGCGTTTTGGCGTTTGCTTGTGCGTTCGATGCGGCGGGGCGCTGTCGCGCGCGGCCGTGGTGGCGCCTGCCACATCGGCCTCGCTCGCAGCCTCGGCAGCGGCGGCGTGGCTCGCGACGGCGGCGTGTTCCATTGCCGCCACGTCCTGATTTTCGTCTTCGTCTTCGTCCTGACGTGACCCGGCGCGCGGCCGCTTGTGCGCGGACTGCGTCCGATAAAGCCCGCCTTCCGCGTTCACGAGAATGCGCGCGCGCAGCGTGCGCGCGACGCCCGCGCTTTCTACGGGCAGCGTGACGCCGTCGTGCTCGACGACCGGCTCGTGCGCATGCGTGTGATGCAGCCAGTGCACACGCGTGCCGCGCACCGCGTGCGCGAGCGACTGCACGATCGCGCCATAGCGCGCGACATAGCCGAGCGCGGGCAAGTCGTAGTCGTGCCGGTCGATGAGCGTGCGGCCGAAGTGCCCGCGCTGCGAAACGTGGATGCGCTCGATCGGCGTCGCGTCCTGCGGCCACGCGAGCGCCTGCAACAGGGTGCGGCTGCCTTGCGAGACCGCGATGGCGCGCGGGTCGCCGGCACTGTCGTCCGGCTCGCGCGCGTCGATCAGCGCGACCGAGAGCGCGGCCGTCGCGCTGCGCCGCGCGAGCCAGCCGGCGAGCGCGAGCCCGACCGGCCCCGCCCCGACGATGATGACGTCATACTCGTTGGACGCGTGGCCGGTCCCGCTTGCTGGGTTCACTGCATTCATGTCGCTGGGGTCACTTCAGATCGTTGGCTTTTCCTGCGCGCTTCGGCGCTTGTGAGCGCGCGGCGGCCCGTCAGAGCGTTGGGCGTGCCTGCCGTTCGCGTCGCTCGCACGGCTCACGCGCCGCGGCTCGCGTTCTGCATCAGCGCCTCGATTTCGTCGGCGGCCACGGGCACGCCGCGCGTGATCAGCTCGCAGCCCGTGTCGGTGACGATGGCGTCGTCTTCAATACGGATGCCGATGTCCCAGTAGCGCTCGGGCACGTCTTCGGCGGCGCGCACGTAGAGGCCCGGCTCGATCGTGAGCGTCATGCCGGGCCGCAGCGTGCGCCAGGGCGGCGCGGCGGCGGCGCCCGGTGCGCCAGCGGAGTGCGCGCTGCCCGTTGCGCTTGTGAGGCCGGCCTGCGCATCGCGCTCGCGGTAGTCGCCGGCGTCGTGCACGTCCATGCCGAGCCAATGCCCCGTGCGATGCATATAGAAGCGCGCATAGGCGCGCTCGGCGATCACTTCGTCGACGCTTGCGAAGCGCTGCTTGTCCAGGATGCCCGTGTCGAGCAGCCCCTGCGCGAGCACGCGCACGGCGGCCTCGTGCGGCGCCTCGAAGTTCACGCCCGCGCGCGTGGCGTCGATGGCGGCCTGCTGGGCCGCGAGCACGATCTCGTAGAGCTCGCGCTGGGCGCTCGTGTAGCGGCCGCTCGCGGGAAAGGTGCGCGTGATGTCTGATGCATAGCCGTTCAGCTCGCAGGCGGCGTCGATCAGAATCAAGTCGCCTTCGCGCACCACCGCATTGCCGGCCGGATAGTGCAGCACGCAGGCGTTCGCACCGGTCGCGACGATCGAGCCATAGGCGGGCGCCTGGGCGCCATGCTTGCGGAACGTGTAGAGCAGCTCGGCTTCGATCTCGTATTCGCGCATGCCGGGGCGGCACGCCTGCATGGCGCGCACGTGCGCGAGCGCCGAGATCTTCGCGGCACGGCGCATGGTGTCGAGCTCGTGCGCGTCCTTGACGATGCGCATGTCGTCGAGCAGCGGCACGAGGTCGTACACAGCGGCCGGCGCGGCAACGCCGCTGCGCGATTGCGCGCGCACCGCTTCGATCCAGCGCTTCACTTGCGCATCGAAGCGGGCATTGGCCGCGAGCGCATAGTGCAGCGCCGGGCGATCGGCGATGAGGCGCGGCACCTGGGTGTCGACCTCGTCGATGGCAAACGCGGCGTCGAAGCCGAACGCCTCGCGCGCGCCGTCCGGCCCGAAGCGAAAGCCTTCCCACGTTTCGCGCTCGACGTTCTTCGCGCGGCAGAACAGGATCGACACGGGCTGATTCTCGCCCGCGCTCGCGTCGAGCACGAGCAGCGCCTCGGGCTCGGTGAAGCCGGTGAGGTAGTAGAAGTAGCTGTCGTGCCGATACGGATATTCGGCGTCGCGGTTGCGCAGCGCCTCGGGCGCGGTGGGCACCAGCGCCACGCCGCCGCCTTTGGCGCGCAATGCGGCGAGCACGCGCTCGCGGCGCGCGCGGTACAGCGCGGCGCCGCCATCGGGGCCGCGCGGCGCATCGGCAGCGGCGCGCGAGGCGGCCGAGGCGCTTTCCGTGAGGGTCGTGTCCATCGTGCGATTGTAGCGCCTGTGTAGAACCCGCATCGGCCGGCTAGCGCCCGTATTCGTGGCGCAATGCGTAGCGCAACCCCACTCGCGCAAGACGCCGCTGTTGCATCGAGCCGACAGCGCGGATCGGAGAAATCCGGCGCCAAGGAAGGTGACCCGTCAGAATTGGGGCATTCCAACGTATACTTCCGCCGGATTCCAGAAAAGGCAGGTGTGATGAAACTTATCGGTTCGCTCGGCAGCCCGTATGTCCGCAAGGCGCGGATCATGCTCGCCGAAAAGAAAATCGACTACAAGCTGGTGCTTGAAAACGTGTGGGGCGCCGAGACGGCAATCCACGATTTCAACCCGCTCGGCAAGGTGCCGTGTCTCGTGATGGAGGACGGCGAAGCCGTGTTCGACTCGCGCGTGATCTGCGAATACGTGGACATGCTCTCGCCGGTCGGCAAGCTGATTCCGCAGGGCGGGCGCGAGCGCGTGGAGGTGCGGTGCTGGGAGGCGCTCGCCGACGGCATGCTCGACGCCGCCGTGCTGATCCGCCTGGAAGGCACGCAGCGTACGCCCGAGCAGCGCTGCGAGGCATGGATCACGCGTCAGGAGCGCAAAATCCGCGAGGGCTTGAACGCGATGGCCAAGGGCCTTGCGGGCAATGCGTGGTGCGCGGGCAACCGCTATACGCTCGCCGACATCGCGGTCGGCTGTGCGCTCGGCTACCTCGACTTCCGCATGCCGGAGCTCGACTGGCGCGAGCCGCATCCCAATCTCGCGCGGCATTTCGACAAGCTCATGCAGCGCCAGTCGTTCGCGGATACGGTGCCGCAGGCTTGATGCCCGCGGGCGGCGGCGTGCCGTCGCCCGCATGAAGACGTAAAAAAAGCGCGCAATATATTCTTGCGCGCTTTTTTTTCGCGCCGCCGCCAGACATCGACCCGGGCGGCAAGCGGCGCGCAACCATCAAACCATCAAACCCTCAGACGATCTTTTCCACATTCGGCGCGAACGAATCGCTGCGCGCGACCGGCCACCATTTCTCGTACAGCTGATAGCGGTAGCGGCCTTCGAGCAGGTCGCCCGGCTTCAGGTACTTGAGCAACTCCGACATCAGCTTCACTTCATACGACGACACGCGCCGCACGATGTGGTGCGCGCGCAGATCGGCGGGGCTGTCGAGGCCCGCGGCCTGGAGAATTTCCTGCAGCGCGTGCAGCGTGTTGCGATGGAAGTAGTAGACGCGCTCGCCCTTGTCAGGCACGTTCAGCGCGCGCTGTCGCGCCGGGTCCTGGGTGGCGACGCCGGTCGGGCAGCGGTCCGAATGGCACTTCTGCGCCTGGATGCAGCCCACCGCGAACATGAAGCCGCGCGCCGAGTTGACCCAATCCGCGCCGATCGCGAGCGTCTTGGCGATATCGAACGCGGTGATGATCTTGCCGCTCGCGCCAATCTTGATCTTGTCTCGCAGGCCGATGCCGACGAGCGTGTTGTGCACGAGCAGGAGGCCTTCCTGCAGCGGCGTGCCGATGTGATCGGTGAACTCGATCGGCGCGGCGCCCGTGCCGCCCTCGGCGCCGTCCACGACGATGAAGTCAGGCAGGATGCCCGTTTCGAGCATGGCCTTGGCGATGCCGAAGAATTCCCACGGGTGGCCGATGCAGAGCTTGAAGCCGGTGGGCTTGCCGCCCGAGAGCTTGCGCAGGCGCTCGACGAATTCGAGCAGGCCGCGCGGCGTGGAGAACTCCGAATGGCGCGCGGGCGAGACGCAGTCTTGGCCCATCGGAATGCCGCGCGTCTCGGCAATCTCGGGTGTGACCTTCGCGGCCAGCAGCATGCCGCCGTGGCCCGGCTTCGCGCCTTGCGAGAGCTTCACCTCGATCATCTTCACCTGCGGCTCGTTGGCGAGGCGCTGGAATTTCTCGGCGCTGAAGGTGCCGTCGTCGTTGCGGCAGCCGAAGTAGCCCGAGGCGATCTCCCAGATGATGTCGCCGCCGTTTTCGCGGTGATACTTCGACATCGAGCCTTCGCCGGTATCGTGCGCGAAGCCGCCTTTCTTCGCGCCCAGATTGAGCGCGCGGATCGCGTTGGCGGAAAGGGCGCCAAAGCTCATCGCCGAGATATTGAAGATCGACATCGAGTACGGCTGCTCGCGCTCTGCGCCCACGAGCACGCGGAAGTCGCTGCCCGCGAGCTTCGTCGGCGCGAGCGAATGGCTGATCCATTCGTGGCCGACCGCCTTCACGTCGAGCTCGGTGCCGTACGGGCGGCTGTCGACGGTGTTCTTCGCGCGCTGGTAGACCACGCTGCGCTGCACGAGCGAGAAGGGCTTTTCGTCGGTGTCGTCTTCGACGAAGTACTGGCGGATCTCGGGCCGCACGAATTCGAACAGGAAGCGCAGATGGCCCCAGAGCGGATAGTTGCGCAGGATGGCGTGGCGCTGCTGGGTCATGTCGTAGATGCCGAGCGCGACGATGAGCGCGGGCACGACGGCGCACAGCCACGACAGATGATGGAACGCCGCTGCGAGAACACAGGCCGCCAGCAGCAGCACCGCACACCACATGGCGAGATAACGTCGGGAAAACATGGGGAACTCCTCGATCTCTTGTTTCGCTGCGCGTGGCCGGTGGGGGCCGCCCAGGTCAGGGCGCCCCGGGGCGGGGCCATGCGCGCCGGCCGCGCCCGGGTGAGGCGCCAGCGTGCCCGAATGATGCCGCAAGTTTGTGAATTTGGCCGGCAAAAAGGCAACAGCCGGGAATGAAACCGGGGATGGAACAACGTATCGCGCGTGGCGAGGATCGCACAGAGGCGATGGGGGAAGGCCGCGCGCGGAGTGCGAGTGCCGGCAAGAAGGGTGTTTGAGCGCAGTCGAGCCCGGATGACTTCGGGTGCGTCTGGAAGGGAGGAAGGTGAAAAACGCGCGACGCGTGCTGCGTCGCGCGCGTGAACTTACGCCTGGCCTTGCGCCGCCGATGCGGCGAACTGCGCGGACTTCTTGCGCGGCGTGCGCTTTTTCTTCGGCGCGACGGGTGGCGGCACTGCGGGCACGTGCGGCTCCAAAGTCGTGACGGATTCAATGATGCCGCCGCCGAGGCACACGTCGCCGTCGTACAGCACCGCCGACTGGCCCGGCGTCACGGCCCATTGCGCCGCGGGGAAGTGCAGCGCGAACTGGCCCGAGCCGCCGTCGACGCCGTCCACGCCCGAGGGCGCGGTCCTGAACGAGCAGGGTGCGTCCGCCTGGCGATAGCGCGTTTTCGCGCCGCACGCGTGGCCGTCGGCAGGCGGCTCGCCCGCGACCCAGCTCACGTTGCCCGCGCGCAGCTCGTGCGAGAGCAGCCACGGGTGGTCGTGGCCCTGCACGACGTAGAGCGTATTGGTGGCCATGTCCTTGCCCGCGACGAACCACGGGTCGCCGCTGCCGTCCTTGCTGCCGCCAAGGCCGATGCCCTTTCTCTGCCCGAACGTGTAGAACGCAAGACCGATATGCTCGCCCACGACCTTGCCTTCGGGCGTCATCATCGGGCCGGGCCTGGTCGGCAGATAGCGGTTCAGGAAGTCGCGGAACGGCCGCTCGCCAATGAAGCAGATGCCGGTGGAATCCTTCTTCTTCGCGTTCGGCAAGCCGATCTGCGCGGCGATCTCGCGCACCTTCGTCTTCGGGATTTCGCCGAGCGGGAACATCGTCTTCGAAAGCTGTGCCTGATTCAGGCGATGCAGGAAGTACGACTGATCTTTCGTTTGATCGAGGGCCTTGAGCAGCTCGAAACGTCCGTTGCGTTCGGGGTTCTGGCGCACGCGCGCGTAATGGCCCGTGGCGATGGTCTCGGCGCCCAGCGACATTGCATGGTCGAGGAAGGCCTTGAACTTGATCTCGGCATTGCAGAGCACGTCGGGGTTCGGCGTGCGGCCCGCCGAATACTCGCGCAGGAACTCCGCGAACACGCGGTCCTTGTACTCGGCGGCGAAGTTCACCGCCTCGACGTCGATGCCGATCAGGTCCGCGACCGACACCACGTCGATCCAGTCCTGGCGCGTCGAGCAGTACTCGCCGTCGTCGTCGTCTTCCCAGTTCTTCATGAAGAGACCGACGACGTCGAACCCCTGCTCCTTGAGCAGCCATGCGGTAACCGACGAATCGACGCCGCCCGACATGCCTACCACGACCTTACGTTTGCTCATTTGTCTGCTGCCTTGTTGCTGCTTTCAGCCTTTGGGTCCTGCCTTGGGTTCCGCTTTGGGCCCAACTGCGTGCGTATGCACGAAGTCGAGCGGCACGCGCTTGCCCGCGAGGTAATCGTCGACGCATTGCATGACGAGCGGCGTGCGATGACGCTCGCTCGCGGCGCGCAGTTCGTCGGCGCTCAGCCACAGCGTGCGGACGATGTCGGGATCGAGCGCGCGCGTTTGCGGCTCGCTCGCGACGCTGCCGCAATACGTGAAGCGCAGATACGTCGTGCCGCTTTCGCCGGGCTTGCCGAAATGGGTCATGTACATGCCGACCAGCGCCTCGGGCGCGAACGCATACGCGGTTTCTTCCAGCGTCTCGCGCACGACGGCCTCATGAAGCGTCTCGCCCGCTTCCAGGTGCCCGGCGGGCTGGTTCAGGCGCAAGCCGGCCGGCGTGTGCTCCTCGACGAGCAGAAAACGCCCGTCGCGCTCGACGATCGCGGCCACGGTGACGTGGGGTGCCCAGGTTTCATCATTCATGGGCCGCTATTTTACCGGCACGCGCATAACGCTGCCCGGGGCCGGATCGCGCGCCCGGCAACGCTATGCAGGTGGTGCGCGGAATCCGGCAGCAGCCTGCAATGGTCATCGCCGACCGTCCGGTCGGACATCTCAAAGTGTTGTGTGCAGTGCACAAAAACGGGCGAATCGGGCTACAACGGCGCCGCCGCTTTCGGTTAAAGTGGTGCGTCGTTTGCCGTTGCACCAGAAAGCCGGCGAGCCTCGTCGGCCTTACTCCGCTCGATTTAGAGCCAGATTAGAAAGAAAAGCAGGTCGAGGAGGAAACAACGATGCATATTGGAGTGCCCGCGGAAACCCGGGCGAATGAAACCCGCGTGGCCGCGACACCGGAGACCGTGAAGAAGTACGTCGCGCAGGGTCACACGGTCACGATTCAGGCAGGCGCCGGCACCGGCGCGAGCTTTCCCGACGAGGCCTATGTGGCCGCGGGCGCGCAGGTCGCCGATGCGGCCGCCGCCTTCGGCGCCGAGCTCGTGCTCAAGGTCCAGTCGCCTTCGGTCAGCGAGCTCGCGTTCATGAAACGCGGTGCGGTGCTGGCCGGCATGCTCGATCCCTTTAATGCCGAGAACGCGCAGAAGCTTGCCGAGGCCGGGCTCACGGCCTTCGCGCTCGAAGCCGCGCCGCGCACCACGCGCGCGCAGAGCCTCGACGTGCTGTCCTCGCAGGCCAACATCGCCGGCTACAAGGCGGTGCTCGTGGCCGCGAACCTCTATCCGCGCTTCATGCCGATGCTCATGACGGCCGCCGGCACCGTGAAGGCCGCGCGCGTGCTGATTCTGGGCGCGGGCGTGGCGGGCCTGCAGGCCATCGCCACGGCCAAGCGCATGGGCGCCGTGATCGAAGCCTCGGACGTGCGTCCTGCCGTCAAGGAGCAGATCGAGTCGCTGGGCGCGAAGTTCATCGACGTGCCGTACGAAACCGATGAGGAGCGCGAAGCGGCGCAAGGCGTGGGCGGCTACGCGCGGCCGATGCCGCCCTCGTGGCTCGCGCGCCAGTCCGCGCTCGTGCACGAGCGCGCGAAGCAGGCCGATATCGTCATTTCGACTGCGCTGATTCCGGGACGCGACGCGCCCACGCTGCTGCCCTCGGAAACCGTGCAGGCGATGAAGCCGGGCTCCGTGGTGATCGACCTCGCGGCAGGACGCGGCCCCGTGGCCGATCCGGCAACGGGACGGCGCGGCGGCAATTGCCCGCTCACCGAAGCGGACAAGGTGGTCACGCACCACAGCGTGCAGATCTGCGGCTACACGAACCTCGCGTCGATGGTGGCCGCCGATGCCTCGTCGCTCTACGCGCGCAACCTGCTCGACTTCCTGAAGCTGATCGTGACCAAGGAAGGCGCGCTGAACATCGATCTCGCGGACGACATCGTCGCGGCCACGCTGCTGGCCCGCGACGGGGCCGTCACGCGCAAGACCTGAGAGGAGACCCGGCAATGGAACTGATCAACCATACCGTCATCAACCTGATCATCTTCGTGCTGGCCGTGTATGTGGGCTATCACGTGGTGTGGAATGTCACGCCGGCGCTGCATACGCCGCTCATGGCCGTGACCAATGCGATCTCGGCCATCGTGATCGTCGGTGCGATGCTGGCCACCGGGCTCACGGTGGGCGGCCCGGGCAAGTTCTTTGGCACTTTTGCCGTGCTGCTCGCGGCGGTGAATGTGTTCGGCGGCTTCCTCGTCACGCGGCGCATGCTGGAGATGTTCCGCAAGAAGGAGCCGAAGAAGGTGGCCGCGAAGGAGGGTGCGTAAATGAGCATGAACGTCGTTACGCTGCTCTACCTGGTGGCGTCAGTCTGCTTCATCCAGGCGCTCAAGGGCTTGTCGAACCCGCGCAGTGCGCGCGCCGGCAATATGTTCGGCATGGTGGGCATGGCCATCGCCATTCTCACCACCATCGCGCTGATCGCGAAGCAGTCCGCCCAGTTCGGCTCGAACCTCGGGCTCGGCCTCGCGCTGCTGTTCGGGGCGCTGGTGGTCGGTGGCGGGCTGGGTGCGTTTGTGGCCGCGCGCGTCGAGATGACCAAGATGCCCGAACTCGTCGCGGCCATGCACTCGCTGATCGGTCTCGCGGCGGTGTGCATCGCGTATGCGGTCGTGTCGGAGCCGGCCGCGTTCGGACTCGTGGCCGAAGATGCGCCGTATCCGGGCTTCCTGCCGTACGGCAACCGCATCGAGCTGTTCATCGGCACGTTCGTGGGCGCGATTACGTTCTCGGGTTCGGTGATCGCCTTCGGCAAGCTCTCGGGCAAGTACAAGTTCAGGCTGTTCCAGGGCGCACCCGTGGTCTACGCGGGCCAGCACCTGATCAACCTGATGCTCGCGCTCGGCATGATCGGCTTCGGCATCCTGTTCTTCCTGACGCAATCGTGGCTGCCGTTCATCATCATGACGGCGATCGCGTTCGCGCTGGGCGTGCTCATCATCATTCCGATCGGCGGGGCGGACATGCCTGTCGTGGTGTCGATGCTGAACTCGTACTCGGGGTGGGCGGCGGCGGGCATCGGCTTCTCGCTGAACAACGCGATGCTGATCATCGCCGGGTCGCTGGTGGGCTCGTCGGGTGCGATTCTCTCGTACATCATGTGCAAGGCGATGAACCGCTCGTTCTTCAACGTGATTCTCGGCGGCTTTGGCTCGGAAGCGGGCGCGGCGGCTTCGGGCGGCACGCAGGAGCAGCGTCCGGTGAAGTCGGGCTCGGCCGACGATGCCGCGTTCATGCTCGGCAATGCCGAATCGGTGGTGATCGTGCCGGGCTATGGTCTCGCGGTGGCGCGTGCGCAGCATGCGCTGAAGGAGCTGACCGACAAGCTCGTCGAGAAGGGCGTCGACGTGAAGTACGCGATTCACCCGGTGGCGGGCCGCATGCCGGGCCACATGAACGTGCTGCTCGCGGAAGCCGAAGTGCCGTACGAGATCGTCCATGAAATGGAGGACATCAACGGCGAGTTTGGTCAGGTCGACGTTGTGCTCGTGCTGGGCGCGAACGACGTGGTGAACCCGGCGGCGAAGAACGATCCGAAGTCGCCGATCGCAGGCATGCCAATCATCGAGGCTTACAAGGCACGCACGGTGATCGTCAACAAGCGGTCGATGGCATCGGGCTACGCCGGCCTCGACAACGAGCTGTTCTACATGGACAAGACGATGATGGTGTTCGGCGATGCGAAGAAGGTGATCGAGGACATGGTCAAGGCGACGGAATAAGCCTTGCCGAACGCTTAAGCCTTCCGGCCAGCACAAAGCGCGCAGCGATGCGCGCTTTTTTTATGCCCGCATGCGGCGTTATTTCGATGGCGCTTCCACGCGCCGCAGATAGTCGGCGAGGCGTCGTCCGCTCACGTCGGGAAACGGCTCGAGCAGTTCCACGCCGTTCATCCGCGCGATGTTGAAGTTGCGGAAGTCCTCGCGCATTTCGCACCACGCGCCCACGGTCCACTGCGCGCCCCAGTACACGAGCCCGAGCGGCCAGATGCGCCGCTCCGTGTGTGCGCCGATCCGGTCGCAATACGCGAAGCGCACCACGAGCCGCGAGTCGACGGCGCGATGCAACGCGTCCACTTTCTCCGAATAAGCCGGGTCGACGTGATACGACGGTGCGAATACGGCGATGCGCTCGAGCACGGCCCGTTTCTCGGCGGGCATCGCGGCGGCGATCTTTGCGAGCGCGCCGCGCGCGCCGCCCGCCAGCACGGCGCCGCCCCAGGACTCGGCCATGCGCGCGCCCACCGCGAGGGCGGTGAGCTCGTCGGCGGTGAAGGTGAGCGGCGGCAGGCTCGCCGTGCGCGCGAGCCGGTAGCCGATGCCCGCTTCGCCTTCGATCGGCACGCCCGAGAGCTGCAGGTCGCGCACGTCGCGATAGACAGTGCGCGGCGACACCTCGAGCCACTGCGCGAGCTGCTGCGCGGTGGTGAGGCGGCGGCCGCGCAGCAGTTCGGCGATGCGGAACAGGCGGTCGGCTCGGCGGGTCATGGTGGGGCGGGCCAGGACGGTGGACTGGGGGCGGACTGCGGCGTGGACCGCGCCGCGGGCAGAGCCCGGGCGGGCGCGGTAGCGCCAATGCGCCAGCGCATCTGCGCCGGCGCATGGACGTCAGCGCAGATGATAGCGCCGATCGCGTGCCGCAGCGCTCAGCCGAGCTTGGCGGCGTGCAGGCCGACGCGGTTGCCTTCGGTATCGATGAAGAAGCCGATATAGCCGTAATTGTTCGGCAGCTCCACCGCCGGGCCCTGTTTCTTGCCGCCGGCCTTTTCCACGCGGTCCAGCACCGCCGTGACCGACGGCTGCGCGTTCAGATACACGAGCACGCCTTTCGGGTCCGGCTTGGCGTCGTGCGGATTGAACACGATGCAGCCGCCGGTCTCGGCTTCCGTGTGGGCGAACAGCGCCATCGGCACCCCGCCGACAACTTCGCGCTGCAACGGCACATCGAAAGCGGCTTCGTAGAAAGTGGCGGCGCGGTCCAGATCGTGCGCGGGGATTTCGAACCACGAGATGACACGGGAAACTTCGGTCGACATGATGCGCTCCTCGGATGCCAAAAGTGTCGATGGCAGATGCGGTGAAATGGCGGCAGCTGGCGGGATGCCATGGCGCCGACGGGCCCGCTGTGTGCTTTGCGCAGGGCGGGTTGGCGTAGAGACAGTGTGCAATGGGGCTACTGACAGCGTGCTGTCAGCAGGGTGGGGCCAGCGGGTGGGCCAACGGAAAGTCCGCACGGCCGCGCGGTTCAGGCCACGATCGAACCCCAGCCTGAGCCTGCGTTCATGCGGTTTTGAGCGCGCGTTCGCCTGCCTGGGGCGCGCGGACAGAAGCATCGTCAGCGTACGGCCGCGCACGAACAGCACGAAATCCTGCAGGCACAATCCACCGAACCTGCTCGCCGCGAGAGCCGCGTGCGTCATTCGCCGCTGGCCTGCCCTACCACACACCATGACCACCAAGCCCAGCCTCAGACGAAGCGCGATATTCAACTTGCTGGGCAGTGTGCTGCCCACATTTGTCTCGCTCGTCACTACACCGATTTATCTGCACCATATCGGCGCGGAGCGCTTCGGCGTGCTGGCTATCCTCTGGATGCTGCAGGGGTATTTCGGATTCTTCGATCTCGGCCTTTCCGCCGCAACCTCCAATCGGATTGCCCAGCTCGAGGACGAGACGCCGGCCGAGCGGGAGTCCGTTGTCTGGACCGCCCTGTTGCTGAATCTCGGCTTCGGCCTCGTCGGCGCGGTGTTGCTGTTTGCGCTCATGCATGTCATGCTCGCGCAATTCGACATCAGCCCGACACTAAGCGCGGAACTGCGGCCCGCGCTGTCATGGATCTGTTTCCTCGTGCCGCTGACGAACCTGATCAACGTCTGCAATGGCGCCATGTCGGGCCGCGAAAAATTCGGCGCGGTCAATGCCGTGCAGGTTCCGGTTGTCATGCTGTTCCAGCTTGTACCGCTCAGTTTCGCGCTCTTGTTTGGGCCGAGCCTGCGCTATCTCGTCTACGCAACGCTGATCGCCAGCGTCACCTCGCTCGTCATCACGTTTGCCATGATGGCGCATGTCTTTCCGTTGCGGCTTGCGGCGCCTCCTGCACGGCGGCACGTCAGGCAGCTCTTTTCCTATGGTGCCTGGATCAGCATATCGAGTCTCGCAACACCGGTGCTCGAGACCGCCGATCGCCTGCTCATCGGCAGCGTGCTCGGCCCGCCTGCGGTCGCCTACTATCAGGTGCCGTTCAGTCTTGCCGTGCGCGCACGGCTGTTGCCCAGCGTCATTACGCGCACGCTGTTCCCCCGCCTGTCGGCGCTCGAAAGCCAGGATGCCGCCCAGCTCTCCCGTGCGGCCGTGCGCGGGCTCAGCTCCGCGATGACGCCGGCCGTCGTGTTCGGCATCTTTCTGATGCAGCCGTTTCTTTCGATGTGGGTGGGGCACGACTTCGCGAGCAAGGCGTCCTCGGTCGGCGAGACCATTCTGCTTGGCGTCTGGATCAATTGTCTGGCCTATGTCCCTGCCTGCCATCTGCAGGCCATTGGGCGTCCGGGTATCGTGGCGCGCTTTCAGATTATCGAAACCGTGCTGTTCATCGCCGGCCTCTGGTGGGCGCTCCATGCCCTCGGTGTCTTGGGCGCGGCGCTCGCCTGGAGCGCCCGCTGCGCACTCGACGGCGTGCTCGTCTTTTGGGCGGCGCGCATCGGCCCGAATCCGCTGCGGCAGTTTGGCGTGCCACTGGTCTTGATCCTTGCGGCCTACGCGGGCTCATACGTCCTCGATCCGCTCTCGCTCATGGGCCTTTTCGTCTGGATCGGTTTAACCTGCGCAGCCCTCGCCTGGTCGCTATCGGTCGAGCCTCGATTGCGCGCCCGTATCGTGCAGACGCTCGCTTCGTTGCTCGAGCGCATACACGGACGCGCTCACGGGGGCGCGGGGCATCAGACGGCGAGCGGCGCAACGTCCAGCAACGGAGTAACACGTGAATCCAGTCAATAACAGTGTGTCTTCCGAGGCGGCACCCGGAGCTTCCATTCGTCACGTTGCGGGCCATCCGCGCGAAACGGCTACGCCGTCACGCCCGCCTGCCGGGCGAGGCTTGTGCTGGGAATACGACGCGGGCGAGCCCGCGAAGGTCGGCGCGCTCGCGCGTGCGCTCCACAGTGTCAAAGCATTCGCCAAGGCGCATATCCGCAATATCGCGCACTATCGACAGCTCACTTGCGTGCGGCTTTCGCCCGGACTCAGGGAGGCCAGGCACGTCATTATCATGCACGTCTACAACGAAGCGTCGCGCCTCGAGGCCTTTCTGAACCACTATCGGCGCCTCGGCATCAACGAGTTCATCATCGTCGACAACCGCTCCACCGATGGCCTGGCCGAATGGGTCAAAGGCCGCCCCGGCGTGTCGTACTTTTATGCGGATGGCGACTTCAAGCGCACGCGTTTCGGCGTCGACTGGATCAACGCCATCCTGTCGAAGTATTGTCACCGGAAATGGGTTCTCTACATCGACGCGGACGAATTCCTCGTTTTCCCAGATAGCGACGTCAAGACCATTCCGATGCTGACCGAGCATTTCGAACGCACTGGCCAGCAGTCGATGAACGTGCTGATGCTGGACATGTATAGCGCGCGTGCGCCGGAAGAGAACCTGTGCGCTCCCGGTGTCGATCCTTTGACCGTCTGCGCGCTGTACGACAGAAACGGCTATCACGCGAGTTTCGACCCGTGCACCCGCACGACCTGGATCAAGGGGGGCGTGCGCGGGCGGACTTACTTCGCCGACAATATCTGGAAGGGGCCCGCGCACAACAAGACGGTGCTTGTCCATTGGCGCAGGCATTTCGCCTTCCTCAAAGCGACGCACGAGGTCTGGCCGTATCGCATCAATGCGCCGTCTGCGCGTTCGGGCGGTCAGGTCAGTGGCGCACTGCTGCATTTCAAGTTCCTCGCCGACATGAAGGTGCGCCTGAACGCCGAGGTGGTCCGCCAGCAGCACACTTCGGAGTACGACGCCTACACGTCGCGGCTCGATACCGAGGCGGAGAGCCCCAACTTCGTCGGTCCATCGACTGCGCACTACGAGAGTTGGCGCTCATTACTGCGCGACGGGCTAATTGTCAGCGATGGGCAATGGAGCTGATCGGGCGACCCCGAATTCAGATGCATTGAACCCTACGCGGCTTTCGTCGATACATCCGGACTTTTCCGAGAGAGTTGCGGACACGTTTCTGCTGTAATGGGCGAGACCGTTCGACTCGTCCTCAGCACATGTCTCCAAACATCTCCATCATCACGCCCACGGCTAATCGCGAGGTTTTCCTGCCCGCGATCGCCCGTTGCGTGGCGCGTCAGCAAGTCGACTGGGAGTGGCTCGTGCTCGACGACAGCCCGCAGCCCAGCGCCTTCATGCGCCAACTGGCCGACACCGACCCGCGCGTGCGCTACTACTGGTCGAAAACGCGCATGTCGATTGGCGCGAAGCGCAATTTCCTCGTGGGCGAGTCGCGCGGCGAGCTGATCGCCCACTTCGACGACGACGACCACTACGCCGCGCACTATCTCTCGGGCATGGTGCGGCTATTGCGCGAGAGCGGCGCGCAGTTCATGAAGCTTTCGACATTCTGGATGTACGCGCCACATACGCAGTTTTTGGGCTACATGGACCTGAACGCGCGCGTCGGCCTGCACTATGTGCTCAAGGGCAAGGAAGTGAGCACGGTGACGTTCCACGAGAAGATGCAGATTGGTGCCGATTTCATCCTCTTCTACGGCTTTGCCTACGTGTACCGCAAAGCGCTCTTCGACCTCGCGCGCTTCGACGACGTCGATCTGGGCGAAGACGAGAGCTTCATCCGCCGTGTGGTGGAGGTGGGCCAGAAAGTGCTCGCTGCCGAGGACACGCAGGCGAGCTGCCTGCATCTGATCCATCCGGCTTCGACCTCGCGCTGCTTTTCGCGCCATTCGCTGCCGGTTTTCCTGCTGCCCAGGCTCTTTCCGGAGTACGAAGGATATCCGCTGCCCGTCGAGCCGGGCGGCGAGGCCGTCGGGCCTGCGCGCGTCTGAACGCGGTGCGCGGCGTAGGGGCCGCGCCGCCATGAGCGGCCCACGCGCACTGCGGCGCATGGGCTGCGGTCACGATCAGCCGTTGTTGTCGGCGCTGCCGGGGCCTTTGGCCGCCGCAGCGTCCGGGCTGGCATTCGCGGGACGCTGGCGCACGCTGCCGGCGATCAGGTCGAAGCGGAACAGACGGCATTCGAGCGCGCCATTGAAGAGCGGCGTCTTGGCGGCTTCACGCAGGCGCAACTGGCCTGGCAGCTTGCGGTCCGAGGTGAGGAAGAACGCGCGCCAGCCGGTGAAGCGCTGCTTGAGCGCGTCGCCGAGCGCCTGGAAGAACTCGGCGTCGGGGGCGTCGGTATGGACGCGGCGGAAAGCTTCCTGCGCCTCGTAGTCATCGCGCATCTCGCGGGGCGCGCGGGCCTCGCCGCGCGCATTGCGTCCGCGCACTTCAATACGCTCGCCGTACGGCGGATTCGCCACGAGGATCCCGTTGCCCTCGGCGGGCGGCGTCATGTTGCGCGCATCGAGCTGCTTGAGCGGCACGTTGCCGAGGCCCGCGCGCGCGAAGTTGGCGCGCGCCTTCTCGAGCATGACGTCGGAAATGTCGCTGCCGAAGATGCGCAGCTCCGTCGCGCGGCTCATGGCCGTGTTGCGCGCCGTATTCGCCTCGCTTTTCAGATGGCGCCAGGCGGCGGTATCGGCCTGCTTCAGACGCTCGAAGCCGAAGCTGCGCGTGAGGCCCGGCGCGATATCGAGCGCGACCTGCGTGGCTTCCGCGAGAAACGTGCCGCTGCCGCACATCGGGTCGTAGAGCGGCATCTCGGGCGTCCAGCCCGTGAGGCGCAGGATGCCGGCGGCGAGATTCTCACGCAGGGGCGCGGCGCCCTTGTCCAGGCGCCAGCCGCGCTTGAAGAGCGGCTCGCCCGAGGTGTCGAGATAGAGCGTGCAGTCGTTCGCGGTGAGGAAGGCGAACACGCGCACGTCGGGGTACGCGGTATCGACGCTCGGACGCGCGCCGGCCTTGTCGCGCATGCGGTCGCAGATCGCGTCTTTCACGCGCAGGGTGGCGAATTCGAGGCTGCGCAGCGGCGATTTGATCGCGGTGATGTCGATGCGGATCGTCTCGTTCGGCGAGAACCACTTTTCCCACTGTTGCTCGCGCGCGAGCGCATAAATGTCCTGTTCGCCGCGATAGGGCCGCTGGGCGATCTTCAGGAGCACGCGGCTCGCGATGCGCGAGTGCAGGTTTGCGGCCATGCCGCCGGCCCAGTTGCCGCGAAAATGCACGCCGCCGGGCACTTCGGCGCCGACCTGGAGCGCGCCGGGCGGCAGGCGCCGCTGCGCGGTTTCAGCCAGTTCGGCGGCGAGCGGGGCTTCGAGGCCGCGCGGGCAGGGAGCAAAGAAATCGAAAGACATGAGGAAAGTGGTGACGCTGCGGGGAAGGCGCTATTGTACGCGGGTTGGCGAAAGCGGCCTTCAGGCGGCTTGGCGGGCGAGCGGCTTGATCCTGGGGCGAGGCTGCTGGCGGGCGTGCCAAAGATCCCACTGGGTTTGCAGGCCGAGCCAATGCTCGGGTGTGGTGCCGAGCCACGCCGACAGGCGCAGCGCGATATTGGCCGTCACACCGGCCTTGCCGTTGAGCAGATTGGAGAGCGTGACGCGGTTGATCTGCAGCGCGTGCGCGGCTTGCGTCACGTTCACGTCCGGCGGGATCCACTCCCGCAACACTTCGCCCGGATGCGGCGGGTTGTGCATTCTGCTCATGTTCGTTCCCTTATAGGTGGTCCTGGTAATCGACGAGGACGGCGTCGGTGCCGTCGTATGTGAACGTGAGACGCCAATTGCCGTTCACCCAGACCGCCCAGTGCCCGACAGGACTGCCTTGCAGTGCGTGCAATCGCCAGGGCGGCGTGTTCATGTCCTGCGGGCCACGCGCCTGATCCAGCGCACCGAGCAGGATGCGCAGCCGGCCCGCATGATGCGCGAGAATTCTGCTTTTGCTGCCTTCCAGAAAAAACGATGCAAGACCTTTGTGCCGAAAGGTTTTGATCATGATGAGCTGTAGCCTATGTGACTACACGCTGCAGTGGCCTGTGGTGGCATGTCGCGGTGTAGAAAGGGGTGAGGGACGCCCCGCGAATGAGCGGGGTGTGAGCGTCCCTCAAGCCTGGCACTACGGCTTTGTACGCTTTTGGGATGGCGTCAAATTTGCGGCATCGTTGGCCGAACGAAGTATGAAACCGGTGGTGTCAATCGTTGTCTTCGCGCAACTTGCTGCGCCGGATCGGCCACACGAGATCGATCGGATGGCGCGTCACGCGCCGCCAGAACGCGCGCATGAGCGGGCGAACATCCTTGCGCCCGAGGTCGCGCGAGCGCAGTGCCATGTGCAGCGCGAGCGCGAAACTCACCGTCACGTTGAGCACGGCCATGCTTGCCACGCCCGCCACGGCCCACCAGAGCTCGCCGCTCTTGAGCGTAGCCGTGCCGAGCACGCCGAGCGCGACGCCGATCGAGCCCGATGAGAGCGTCACGTGCCGCACCTCGAAGTGGAACGCGACGGCCGAGATGATTGCCGGCACGAGACCGAGCAACATGCCCAGCACGAGGTTGCCCCACACGCCCGCCACGTTCGTGCGGCAGAAGTGCGCGAGGCGCGCCGCGCCCGCGGCACCCAGCGTCATGCGCAGGCGCCGGTTCCACGCGAGCGCGTCCTCGACACGGTGCAGCACGAACCAGTTGTCGGCCCAGCCCGCGAACAGGCTCGACGCCCACAGCAGCACGCCCGTCAGCGCGGCATAGAACGGCGTCGGGCCGATGAGCGAGAACGATTGGAGCGTGGCGTGCGCTTTCGCCGCCGTGATCAGGTTCGTGTGAAAGAGCCAGCCGCACACGAGCTGGATCGCGAGGCAGGCCGGAAACACGAGCAGCACGTTGCCGAGCACGGCGGCGGCCTGGGTGCGGATCAGCGCCACCACCGACGACACGAAGCGCGCGCGCCCCGCGCTTTCGTTGGCGCCGTCGAGCTCGCGGGCGAGGGTGGGCGCCGTCATCGCGGGCTGCTTGGTCGCGAGCGAAAAGTGGCAGAAGTGCATGACAAGGAAGCTCAGTGCGTAGTTGATGCCCGCGAAAAGCCCTTCGATCATCGAGGGCAGGTGCGCGCCCGTAACGCCGAATTTCACGTAGACCGTGACCGCCGTGACGAGGCCGCCGCCCGCCGCCATGCGCAGCATGGTGAGGTACTCGGCGCGGTCGCGGGCGATGTAGTGCTCGCCCGTATCGGCGGAAAGCTCCACCACCTTGCGCGAGAGCAGCGCGAAGTTGCTGCGCATGAGGTACGCCACGCTCTGGCTCTTCTGGTTCGCCTGCACGAGCTCGGCGACGAGGCGCGCCTGCGTCGAGGGATCGTCGGCGGCCATCCACGCGTCGAGCAGGCGCTCCGCGCGCACGATGCGCATGCGCATGCGCAAGACCTGGAACACCGTGTCCACGCGCACGCCGTGGCGGTAGAGGTGCGCGAAGACGTCGTCGGTGGCCTTGCGGCAATCGTCGAGCAAGAGGCGCAGCCACGTCACTTCTTGCAGCAGGCGCGCGGGCTCGCCCGCATCGCGCGCGTTCTCCACCGCGAGCATCGCGCGGGTGAGGCGGAAGAACGACAGCTTTTCGACGGCCACACGCGCGTCCTCGCTGGACAGGCGGCTGCGCACCGTGGGCGAGAGGCCCGTCGAGCTGATCTGGCAGGTCAGGTTGTGCAGCGCCGTGAGCAGGTCGAGCGAGAACTCGTTGGGCAGCGCCGCGGGCGCAGCGGCGCGCGTGCCTGGCGCGCCGCCATCGGTGAGACTGCTCGCGGATACGCTGGTGGGTTCGGCGGCGGCGCCAGCTTGCGCTGCACCGGCCTCGGCGATCAGGGCCTGCAGGCGCGCGAGCAGGTCGCGCGGCAGCGTCGCGATCCACTCGGGATCGTGGGTGGCGGGGAACATCAGCGTGACGAGTGCCGCGAGGTCACGTCGATTCGGCGCCGGCGGGATCAGCTGTGCCTGCACGCGGCCGATGAGCGCGCCGAACAGGCCCGAGTGGACCGGCATGCCCGCGTCGCAGAGCAGCGTGATGCTGTCACTCTCGCGCAGGAGCTTACGCACCATTGCGCCCACGTTGGCCTTCCATGCCGGATTGCGGTCCAGCACGTGCAGCAGGTAGCGCACGCGCGCGTGCTCGGGCGGCGCGCGCAGCGGAGCATCCGGCGCCGTGGCGGAGGACGTGGCGTCGGCGTCGAGCTTGCCGCGCCGGTGGATCCAGTGCGCGAGCTCGATCAGCCAGTCGCTGCGCTCCGCGTAGGGCGCGTCGGCGTCGGCGGTGGCCAGCAGCGCGTCGAGCTGACGAACCGCGCTGCGCGAAGCGCGCCATTTTTTCCAGAGCGTCGTGAACGAACGAAACATACAAAAACGTCAGGCAGTAGGGTAAAGCGGCATTGAACTAACCCGCTGAAGCGGGAGGAGGTGGTTGGCCAGCGACATCGGCTCCGGGATCATCTGCAGGGCGCCTCTGCTCGCCTGCATCGGCGGCCGGTGCTTTGGCGCTGCGGAGGCGCCAGCGCGGAAGGTGATTGAGGCGCACCCGGCACGAGATCTGAACGCGGCGCGCAGTGCGCACCGCGTTCGTCGAGACGTCGCTTTCCGGAGTGTCAGCCCGCCTTAGCGGCGGCAGGCATGGCCTGCGGGCAGGCCAGGTTGGTCACCGGCTTCATGTGCACGTTTTTTGTGCCGTTCTTCGTGGCGGGCGGCGCGCTCGCCTGCGGTGCGGCGGCGAGCGTGCGCACGCCGCTTGCGATGGCCTGCGAGAGCGCCGCCACCGCGCGACGGTGGCCGACCACGAGCGCGTCATAGCCGTCGCCGACGGGCTCATTGAGCACGCTGCGGCAGGTCATGACCGCCTGCGAATCGAGCGAGCGCACACTCCAGACCGCGTCGATGAGGGCGTGCGAGCCCGGCCACGATTCGAAGCGCTGCACTTGCACGCTCACGCGGTACACCGGCACGCCTTCGGGATGCGGCGAGCCATACACGTCGATGGTGTTGAGCTGCTGCGTGAGGTCGCCCGAGAGCGCGCGGCGGATCTCGTCGCCGGGCAGCGAAGCCCAGCGCTCCTGCTCGAGCACCTTGACCTGGGTGGCGTCGTTCTGCACGACGAACTGTAACTTCGCGACTTGCGGCGGCACGTCGACCGGCGCCAGCGCAACGAGCAGCGCCGGGTTGCCCGTGGTCGACGCGACGCTTGCGCGCGCGGCATCGTCGGTGGGGCTCAGCGTGTAGAAACGGCTGCCGGGCGAGGCGCAGCCCGCGAGCGCCGCCACAAGGGCGAGCGCCGCAAAGGCTGCCGGGAGCCGCAGGGGGAGCCGGCGAAACGTCATGGCTTGTCTCCTGATTTGCCGCGCAGCAGCGATTCGGGATGGCGCTCCAGATAGTCCGAGAGCGCGTTGAGGGACTGCAGCGTGCGCGTGAGCTCCTGCAGCGCCTGGTGCACGTCCGTTTGCATCGGCGAATCCTGCTGCAGCGTGGACTGCGCCGCGTTGAAGGTCTTCTGCGCCTGGTCGAGCGTGCCGCGCATCTGCGGGAGGATCTCGTCGTTGACCTTGCCGAACAACTGGTTCGCGTTCTTCAGCGAGTCGTTCAGATTGTTGCCGATCTGGTCGAACGGAATCTTGTCGAGCTTCTTCGCGATGTCGGCGACCTGCAGCTGCAATTCCTCGAGCGAGTTCGGAATCGTCGGCAGCTCCATGGGGTCGTGGTCGAGGTCCACCTTCGCGGGCGGCGCCTTCGGGAAGATGTCGAGCGCGACATAGAGCTGGCCCGTGATCAGGTTGCCGGTGCGCAACTGGCCGCGCAGTCCGCGCTCGACGAGGCGCTTGACGAGCTCCTGGCTTTGCGCCGTATGCGGTGCGGGCGCTTCGCCGTGGATGCGGCGCGAGAGGCGCTGCGGATACAGGTTCATCGCCACCGGCATCGTGAAGTTGTGCTCCTTCGGGTCGTACTCGATGCCGATGTCGGTCACCTGGCCGAGCACGATGCCGCGGAAGTCGATCGGCGCGCCCACCGAGAGGCCGCGCAGCGACTGGTTGAAGTACATCACCACGCGCACTGGCGCGCCGTCCGGCTCGCGCATTGCATCGGTCTCGTCGGACGCGAGCGTGAAGGTCGAGTTGTCGGGCGCCTGCGGACCCATGGCCTGGCCCGGCGGCGCCTCGAACGCGAGGCCGCCCACCACCACGGTCGCGAGCGACTGCGTGTTGACCTTGATGCCGCTCGAATCGAGCTGCACGTTCACGCCGCTCGCGTGCCACCAGCGCGTGTTGGTGCCCACGTACTGGTCGTAGGGCGCGCTCACGAACACTTGCACCGTGACGCCGTTGCCGTCCTTGTCGAGCGAGTAGCCCGTCACCTGGCCCACCTGGATGCGGCGATAGAAGATGGGCGTGCCGATGTCGAGCGAACCCAGATTGTCGCTATGCAGTGTGTAGCGGTGGCCCTTTTCGTCGATGGTCACGGCCGGCGGCGTTTCCAGCCCGACGAAGTCGGTTGCGGTTTCGTTCGAACGGCCCGCGTCGGCGCCGATATACGAGCCCGAGAGCAGCGTGCCGAGGCCCGAGACGCCGCTCGCGCCGATGCGCGCGCGCACGACCCAGAAATGGCTGTCCTTCTTGGCGAAGTTCTCGGCGTCCTTGGTGAGCTCCACGGTCACGAGCACGCGCGAGAGATTCGGCGAGAGCTTGATGGCGCGCACCGAGCCGATATCGACGTCCTTGTACTTGACCTTGGTCTTGCCGGGTTCGAGCCCTTCGGCGGTCATGAAGCTGATCGTGATGGTCGGGCCGCGCGAGGCCACGGACTTCACCACGAGTGCAACGCCGATCAGCGCCGCGACGAGCGGCACGATCCAGACGAGCGAAGGGAGCCAGCGCCTCGGCTTGACGATGTCCGGTTCGGGCAGGTCGGGCGGTAGCGAGCCACCGCCAGAAGGCGCGCCGCCTGAGGGCGGGTTCGGTCCTTTCGGACTATTCATTGGGGCGATCCTGAGAGTGTTGCGAGGGTTGCTGTTTGTCTTCGTCCACCGGATCCCAGATGAGGCGGGGATCGAACTGCATCGACGCGATCATCGTCAGGATCACGACCGAGCCGAACGCGATCGCGCCGGGCCCCGCCGTAATCACCGCAAGCGACTGGAAGCGTACCAGCGCGACAGTCAGCGTGACAACGAACACGTCCAGCATCGACCAGCGGCCGATGAACTCGACGAGCCGATAAAGCTTCGTGCGCTCGACCGGGCGCCACGTGGAGCGGCGCTGCGCCGTGATGCAGAGCAGGGCGAGCACCGAGAGCTTGAGCATGGGCACGAGAATGCTCGCGATGAAGACGATCACCGCGAGGGGGGCGTCGCCCGAGGTCCAGAAGTAGGCGACGCCGCTCATGATGGTGTCGTCCTCCTCGCCGACGAGCGAGGTCGTGTGCATCACCGGCAGCAGATTCGCGGGGATGTACAGGATCGCGGCGGCGAAGAGCAGCGCCCACGTGCGCGTGAGGCTGTCTGGGCGGCGCTCGTGCATCGGCGAGTCGCAGCGCGCGCAGCGTGCGTGCCCGCCCGGGCGCGCGCGTGGTTGCACGTGGCCGCAGGCGTGGCAGGAGACGAGGCCTGCGTCGGTGGCAGTGGTGAATTTCATCGTGATGCCTCGGTGCGCTGCGCGTTCATTGCGGGGTCCAGCCAGGCGCGTTCGCGCCGCCGCCGTGCCCCTTCGGCGCGGCGGGGTCGTGGATCTCGGGGCTGGCGAGCGGGCCGATCGCGTCGGGGGGGCGAGGTGTGTCTTCCCGGGATGATGGATCGGTGCCGCTGGCTGCGTCGCTCGCTTCGCGCGCGTCCCCGGCGAGTACGGCGGGCACGCCCGGGTCGAGCGCGCCGACGGGGTCGATAGCGAGTCCGCCCTGGTCCGAGGTCGCCCCGGGCACTCCGGTGCCGCTCATGTCGCTTGCGTCCCGGGAGAGCCCATGTGCGGCGGCACCGCCCAAGCCGCCCAGACCGCGCGGGCCGCCCGAACCGTCAAGGCTGCCCGGACCGCCTGGCCCACCCGAACCCGTCCCGCTGCCCGCCGGACCCGCGCCGCCGCGGCGCGCGGCGAGCGCGCTTTCGCGCAGGGCGTCGGCCACGTCCCATAGCGTGCGCGCGTCGAAGGTCAGGACCACGGTGATCATGAGTGTGAGCGCACCGAATGCAAACAGCGCGGTCTCCGGAATCACGCGTGCGAGGCTCACCATCTTCACGATGGTGATGAGCACACCCAGCATGAAGACTTCGAGCATGCCCCAGGGCCGCACGAACTGGATCGTGCGCAGCACGAGGTTGAAGCCCGGTGGAATGTAGCCGCGCCGGATCGGCAGCAGCACATAGAGCAGCGCGACCAGTTCAGTGAGCGGGCAGAGGATGGTGGCAAAAAAAACCATCACCGCGACGATTTCCATGCCCTCGTTCCACAGCACCACGAGCGCGCCGAACAGACTCGACTGCGAGATAATGCCGTTGGCATCGAGTTCGATGATCGGGAACGACTGCGCGATGACGAACGTGACGAGCGCGGCGATGGTGATCGCGCAGATGCGGTCGAGCTGCGACGAAGCGCTGTTATAGAGCGTTGCGCCGCAGCGCGTGCAGCGCGCGCTCTGTCGCCCGAGCAGGCGAGGCTTTTGGTAGAGCGCGTCGCATTCGTGACACGCGATCAGATTGTCCTGGGCCATGCGGGCAGAAGACGCAAAACGACGTGAACGGAACGAAAGGTGCTGGCGACGCAGCGGCGTTGGCGACCATGTTACCAAACGGCCCGGTAGCACGCGTTTCCTTCGTCAACGGGGCGCGGCGAGCCGCGCGTTCGATGGGACGGCCGCTTTGGCCGCCCGAACGGCGTGGGAGTGTGCCACGTTTGCTGCACCTGCGTATGCCACCCGCGCAGCCATCGTGCGCCAGCGCAGACTGGCGGGCCGGCTTTGCACGGCGGGCATTGCCGCGCGCCGGTGTTGCGCCGCCGCGGGCGCACCGCGCTTTGCCCTGGTGCCGGATGTTTGCATTCTGTTCGCCTGCACGCCACCAGGTTATCTTTCCTTCTGAGCGGCCGAGTGACCGGCCATCCCTCCTCAGGGTCCGCGCGGGCGGCGGGTGCGATTAGCGGAGGTTCCCAACGCCCGGGTTGGGGAAAAGCATGGAAGCATTGGCGGGACTGGCGCGTTTGATGAGAAGCCGGGCGCGCGTGGCCAGGGTGGGGGCGGCGCTCGTGCGGGCCGCGCTCGCGGCGCCGGTGATTTGGGCGGCGAGCAGCGCAGCCTGGGCGCAAATGGACGCGGGCAAGAGTACGCTCGTGGCGATCTCGCGGCAAATGAGCGTGCCCGTGGAGGGCAGCTTCACGAAGTTCGACGCACAGATCAACTTCGACCCGGCGAAGCCGGCGGCGGGCACGGCGCGCCTGACGGTCGATACCGGTAGCTACGACCTTGGCGACGCAAGCTATAACGACTCGGTGCGTGGCCCCGAATGGTTCGACGCCAAGGCGTATCCGCAGGCAACGTTCGTTGCCACGTCGATCGCGTCGACCGGCCCGAGCCAGTACAGCGTGAGCGGCAACCTCACGATCAAGGGGCATACCGAGCAGGTCGTGGCGCCGGTCGTGCTCACCCAGCAGGGCGCGACGCAGACCTTCGACGGCACGCTGCCCATTCATCGGCTCGCGTTCGGCATCGGCACGGGCGAGTGGAAGGACACCTCGACCGTCGCGGACGAAGTGCTGATCAAGTTTCACATCGTCGTCGCGCACAAGTAGTGGACAACGCGTGCGGCGGCGCGGTTCTCTCACGGCGTTGCCGGAGATTGGCCACGTAGCGCTTGCGCACTGAACACAAAGGAGGCGTACTTGAACAGATTCGTGTTGATGGCCGCCGGGGCCGCAGCGGTGTCGCTCGCCGCGTCGCTGGCGCATGCCGCGGATACCTACCAGCTCGACCCGAACCACACCTTTCCGAGCTTCGAGGCCGATCACTTCGGCGGCCTGTCGATCTGGCGCGGCAAGTTCACGAAATCCTCGGGCACGGTCACGCTCGACCGGGCGGCCAAGACCGGCACCGTCGACGTGACGGTCGACACGGCCTCGGTGCAGACCGGCAATCCGCAACTCGACAAGCATCTACAGGGCGACGACTTCTTCGACGTGGCGAAATACCCAACCGCCACCTACAAGGGCACGCAGATCGTCTTCGACGGCGACAAGCCCAAGGAAGTGATCGGCACCTTCACGCTGCACGGCGTGACGCGCCCGCTCAAGCTCGAGATCGAATCGTTCAAGTGCATGCAGCACCCGGTGCTCAAGCGCGAGGTGTGCGGCGTGGAAGCTGAAGCAGAGCTCAATCGCGACGACTACGGCATGGACTCGGGCAAGAAATACGGCTTCAAGATGAAGACCACGTTGCACATTCAGGCCGAAGGCATCAAGCAGTAAGCCGGTGTCAGCCCTCAAGCGGTGCGTGAGCGTTTGCGCCAGTATGCCCACGCGAAAAAAAAGCCGGTTCGCGAGAACCGGCTTTTTCCATTCGATGGAACGCAGCGCTGATTAAACCTGGGCGCCCGCGTTCGGATCGTTCGGATCGTACTTGTCCTTCTTGTCCTTGATGAGGTCCTCGCGCTTGACGCCGAGCCACATCGAGATCGACGCCGCGACGAACACCGACGAGTAGATACCGAACAGAATACCCACCGTCAGCGCGAGCGCGAAATAGTGCAGCGTCGGGCCGCCGAAGAAGAACATCGAGAGCACCATCATTTCCGTACAGCCGTGGGTGATGATGGTTCGCGACATTGTGCGCGTGATCGCGTGGTTGATGACTTCCACGACGCTCATCTTGCGCTCGCGCCGGAAGGTCTCGCGAATCCGGTCGAAGATAACGACCGACTCGTTCACCGAGTAGCCGAGCACCGCGAGCACCGCCGCGAGCACGGAGAGCGAGAACTCCCACTGGAAGAACGCGAAGAAGCCCAGAATGATCACCACGTCGTGCAGGTTGGCGATCACGCCGGCCACGGCGTACTTCCACTCGAAGCGGAACGACAGGTAGATGATGATGCCCGCCACCACGCAGGCGAGCGCGAGCAGGCCGTCGGTGGCGAGCTCCTTGCCGACCTGCGGACCGACGAACTCCACGCGCTGCAACTGCACCTGCGCATTGTCGGCCTTGAGCGTGGACATCACCTGATCGCTCTGCTGCGCCGAGGACAGGCCTTGCTTGATCGGCAGGCGGATCAGCACGTCACGCGAGGTGCCGAAGTTCTGCACCTGGGCGTCGCCATAGCCGATCTTCGCGAGCGAATCGCGCACCGGTTCGAGCGGGACCGCCTGCGGGTACTGCACTTCGATCACCGTGCCGCCCGTGAATTCGATCGACAGGTGCAGGCCGCGGTGAAACAGGAAGAACACCGCCGCGAGGAACGTAATGAAGGAAATCGCGTTGAAGATCAACGCGTGCTTCATGAACGGGATGTCTTTGCGGATGCGGAAAAATTCCATGTTCTTGACTCCGTATCAGCGGGACGAGCCCGTGTTGTCGGGGCTGTTGCGCCGACGCACCGTGGGCTTGGCGCGCGCGGCACCCTTGGCGCCGGCCTTCGCGGTTTCGCGCGGCTTGGTGGATTGCGCGATGGCGCGGCCCGTGTCGGTGCCGGCGTCGGCTGAGCCCAGTGCCGGCGTACCGGCCGTGTCCGTGCCCATTTCGGGTTCCGGACGCCACACCTGACCCACGGCCAGCGACTTGAGCTTCTTCTTGCCGCCGTACCAGAGATTCACGAGACCGCGCGAGAAGAACACGGCCGAGAACATCGAGGTCAGAATGCCGATGCAGTGCACGATCGCGAAGCCGCGCACCGGTCCCGAGCCAAACGCGAGCAGGGCGAGACCGGCGATGAGCGTGGTCACGTTCGAGTCGACGATCGTTGCCCAGGCGTGCGCGTAGCCGTTCTGGATGGCCAGTTGCGGAGGCGCGCCGTGGCGCAGCTCTTCACGCACGCGCTCGTTGATGAGCACGTTCGCATCGATCGCCATACCGAGCGCGAGCGCGATAGCGGCAATGCCTGGCAGCGTGAGCGTGGCCTGCAGCATCGAGAGCACGGCGATGAGCAGCAGCAGGTTCACCGAGAGGCCGATCATCGAGACCAGGCCGAACAGCACGTAGTAGCAGACCATGAACACGGCAATCGCGGCAAAACCGTAGACCACCGAGTCGAAGCCCTTGCGGATGTTGTCCGCGCCGAGGCTCGGGCCGACCGTGCGTTCCTCGATGATGTCCATCGGCGCCGCGAGCGAGCCTGCGCGCAGGAGCAGCGCGAGGTCGGCGGCGGCCTGCGGCGTGGGCTGGCCCGTGATCTGGAAGCGGTCGCCGAGCTCCGACTGGATTGTGGCCACCGTGAGCACTTCGCCCTTGCCCTTCTCGAACAGCACCATCGCCATCGGCTTGCCGATGTTGTCGCGCGAGACGGCGCGCACCGCGCGTCCGCCCGCCGAGTCGAGGCGGATATTGACCGACGGACGGTTGTGCTCGTCGAAGCCAGCGGATGCGTCGATGATGCGGTCGCCCGTGAAGATCACCTGCTTGCGCAGCAGCACGGGCCCGACGTTGCCTTGCGTGAAGAGCTCGTCTTCCGGCGGCACCGGCGCGTTCGGGTCCGGATGCAGGCCCAGCGGGTCGGCGAGACGCGCTTCGAGCGTGGCCGTGCGGCCGATGATGTCCTTCGCCTTCGCGGTGTCCTGCACGCCCGGCAGTTCAACCACGATCCGGTCGCTGCCTTGCTGCTGGATCACGGGCTCGGACACACCCAGCTCGTTCACACGGTTGTGCAGCGTCTGGATGTTCTGCTTGAGCGCGGCTTCCTGAACGGCTGTCTTGACCGCCGGCGTGAACGTACCGACGAGCTGCACGCCGCCTTCAGGCGCGTTCTGCGTGGCCCAGTTGAGCTCGCTCACGCCGCCGGTGCCCGAGAGCACCTTGCGCGCTTGCTCAGCCACCGCCGGATCGGCGAAATTGACGACGACGCTCTGGTCGACGCGGTTCACACCGCCGTCTCGGATGTACTTGTCGCGCAGGATCGTGCGCGCGTCCGAAGCGTCGGAGTCGAGCTTCTTGTTGAGCGCGCCGTTCATGTCGACCTGCAGCAGGAAGTGCACGCCGCCGCGCAGGTCCAGACCGAGGTACATCGGCAGCGCGTGCAGCGCCGTCAGCCAGCGGGGCGAGGCGCTTTGCAGGTTCAGCGCGACCACGTAGCTCGGATCGCTCGGGTCGGGGTTCAGCGCCTTCGTGAGCACGTCTTTCAGGCGCAGTTGCGTGTCCGTGTCGGCGACGCGCACGCGGATGTTTGCGTTCAGCGTCGAATTATCGAACGTGACGTCGTCGGCCTTGATGTTGTTAGCGGCGACCGCGGCTTCGATCTGCGCGAGCGTGCTCGAGTCCAGCTTGACGGTGGCTTTACCGCTCGATACCTGGACCGCCGGCGCTTCGCCGAAGAAATTGGGCAATGTGTACAAGAGGCCGATGGCGAGCGCCACCAGCATCACGACATATTTCCAGAGGGGGTAACGGTTCATTGGTTGGCCCAACGGGGGAGGGGAATGGCCTGCACGATGTGCGTGCGTCCGACCGAGCCTTCATGATGCCCTTCGCGGGCGATGCAGTGGCGGGGCCGGACGCGCAAGGCCGCGCATTGGTGCGGCGGCCTGGAGTGATCGCTGGAGGCTTACAGCGATTTGATCGTGCCCTTCGGCAGGATGGTCGAGACCGCCGACTTCTGCACGGTGATTTCCGTGCCGTCCGAGATTTCGACGCCCACGTAGGCTTCGCTGACCTTGGTCACCTTGCCGACGATGCCGCCGCTCGTGATGACTTCGTCGCCCTTGGCCATGGCGGCGAGCATGTTGCGGTGTTCCTTCTGGCGCTTCATCTGCGGACGAATCATGATGAAGTACAGCACGGCGAACATCAGAATGAGCGGCAGGAAGCTCATCAGGCTCGATTCTGCGCCACCGACTGCGGAGCCTTGGGCGAAGGCATTGGAAATAAACGACACGTTGGTCTCTCCGTTTATACGATCACTACGATCAAAGATACGATCAAAAAGCGAGCCGATTATTCTACCACCGGCAAGATACGCGACGACGACGCGAAATGGGCTTTCCGATCAAGCTGTTATCACGTATTTGCCCGCCTGGGCGGGGTTCGACGTGGCTCGCCTGGGGCCGGAGCGCCCATGAAGCATGAATGACGCGCCCATGAAGCGTCGACGTAGCGAAAGGCAATTGTAAAGTCTGGCCGCACTTGCCGCGTCCCGATATCGGAAACCTTCGAAAGCGCCGTCGGCAAGCGCCGCTGCTGCGGTCCGGCGCCCGACGGCCTTCGCGATGTTGCCGGGCCTTGGGGCCGCCGGGCCGGCGCTCAATCCACGCCGCGCGCGCGTTGCTCGGCAAAGCGCTTCCTGAACGCCTCGAACGTCTTCGTCTCGATTGCCGTGCGCATCTCGCTCATCAGCTCGAGGTAGTAGTGCAGGTTGTGGATCGTGTTGAGCTGCGCGCCGAGGATCTCGCCCACGCGGTGCAGGTGGTGCAGATAGCCGCGCGTGAAGTGGCGGCAGGTGTAGCAGCCGCACTGCTCGTCGAGCGGGCGCAGCGAGTTGCGGTGCACGGCGTTGCGGATCTTGATGTCGCCAAAGCGCGTGAAGATCCAGCCGTTGCGCGCGTTGCGCGTGGGCATCACGCAGTCGAACATGTCGACGCCCGCGGCCACGCCCGCCACCAGATCCTCGGGCGTGCCCACGCCCATCAGATAGTGCGGCTTGTCGGCCGGCAGCTTCGGCGCGATGTGCTCGAGCACGCGCATCATGTCTTCCTTGGGCTCGCCCACCGAAAGGCCGCCGATCGCGAAGCCGTGGAACGGCATCTGCGAGAGGCCGGCGAGCGATTCGTCGCGCAGGTCCTCGAACATGCCGCCCTGGACGATGCCGAACAGCGCATTCGGATTGCCGAGGCGGTTGAACTCGTCGATCGAGCGCTGCGCCCAGCGCATCGACATGCGCATGGAGTCGGCCGCTTCCTTGTGCGTGGTGGGCACGCCATTGGTCGCGTAGGGCGTGCACTCGTCGAACTGCATGACGATGTCCGAGTTCAGCACCTTCTGGATCTGCATCGACACTTCGGGCGAGAGGAACAGCTTGTCGCCGTTCACGGGCGAGGCAAAGCGCACGCCGTCTTCCGAGATCTTGCGCAGGTCGCCGAGCGAGAACACCTGGAAGCCGCCCGAGTCGGTGAGGATCGGCCGGTTCCAGCCCATGAAGCGGTGCAGGCCGCCGTGCGCCTCGATCGTCTCCAGACCCGGGCGCAGCCACAGGTGGAAGGTGTTGCCGAGGATGATCTGCGCGTGCATTTCCTCGAGCTCGCGCGGCTGGGTCGCCTTGACCGTGCCGTAGGTGCCCACCGGCATGAAGATCGGCGTTTCGACCACGCCGTGGTTGAGCGTGACGCGGCCGCGCCGCGCGAGGCCGTCGGTGCCGAGCAGCTCGAATTTCAGGCCGTTTTGCGGGCGTTCGCCCAGGTAAGCGCCGTGTTCGGCGCGTGCGTTGTTTTGATGACCGTCGGTCATGCATGGACTCCTGTGCTACCGGAAAACAGTCCGGCGCAATGGGTGAAACGCCGTCGCGCACGCTGCGCGGCGGCGGGGAAAGGGGGCGTGAGCGCGTCAGCTATTGAGCGCGTCGTCGGTTCTCGTCAACAGCATCGCGTCACCATAGCTGAAGAAGCGATAGCGCTCTTCAATCGCGTGACGATAAGCGGCGCGAATCGTCTCGACGCCCGCGAACGCCGAAACCAGCATCAGGAGCGTCGACTTCGGCAGGTGAAAATTCGTGACGAGCCGGTCCACCACGCGGAATGTGTAGCCCGGCGTGATGAAGATGTCGGTCTCGGCGGCCGTGGCGGCGAGTTCGCGGCCTTCGCGTTCGGCGTCACGCGCGGCGGCTTCGAGCGCGCGCATCGAGGTCGTGCCCACCGCGATCACGCGGCCACCGCGCGCGCGCGTGGCCGCGATCTTGTCGACGAGCGACTGCGGCAGCTGATACCACTCGCTGTGCATCTTGTGCTCGTCGATGTTCTCCACGCGCACCGGCTGGAACGTGCCCGCGCCCACGTGCAGCGTGAGCGTGGCGCGCTCCACGCCTCGCGCGTCGAGCTGCGCGAGGAGCGCGTCGTCGAAATGCAGACCCGCTGTGGGCGCGGCCACCGCGCCGGGATTTTGCGCGAACACCGTCTGATAGCGCTTTTCGTCGCCGGCGTCGGCGTCGTGCGTGATGTAGGGCGGTAGCGGCAGACGGCCAAATTGCTCGATCAGCGTGAGGCAGTCGTCGGGGAAATGCAGCGTGAAGAACGGCTCCACGCGCTCGCCCACCGTGACGTCGAACGCGTCGGCGAGGCGCAGCACCGTGCCGGGGCCCGGGCTCTTGCTCGCGCGGATCTGCGCGAGCGCCGTGCGCGCGCCGGTCAGGCGCTCGACGAGCACCTCGATCTTGCCGCCGCTGGCCTTCTGGCCGAAGAAGCGCGCCTTGAGCACCTTGGTATCGTTGAAGACGAGCAGGTCGCCGGGCGCGACGCACGCGGGCAGCTCCGCGAAGCGGCGGTCGGTGAGGCGCGCGGGTTGCGTGGCGTTATCCACCTCCAGCAGACGGCTCGCGCTGCGCTCGGGCAGGGCGGTTTGCGCGATCAGTTCGGGAGGCAGATCGAAATCGAAATCGGAAAGCTTGAACATACGGCCTGATGAAACGGAAATACGGCTGGGACCCGGCGCGCGCCGCCTTTTGAGCAGCTGGAACGCCGGGCGTGTGGCCCGCGGTTGCGCCCCAAAAAACGGCCGCAATGCCCGCCCGCGTACAACGAGCGGCTATGATTGCGGGACATGCCTGTCTGGGACGTGCCCGTCTGGGACATGCCCGTTTGGAGCGGGTTGCCGCGCGTCACGCGCTGCGCCTTGCCGGAAAGCCGATATTGTACTTGCGAAGCTGCTCATGCCCTCGTCCGTTAGCCGATTGATCGGGATGCGCGTCAAACCTCCTCGTTCACGGGGAGGAAGGATAGCGCGGACGCCACAGGCGTCCTTGACAACGCTTGAATGCTGATACGATTTGCACATGCAACGACTCCAGGCCTTCCGATTCGAACTGATGCCGACCGGCGAGCAGGTGCGCAAGATGCGCCAGTTCGGCGGTCTGTGCCGTCGCGTCTACAACGACGCGCTGGCCGCCCAGCAGAAGAATCGCGAGGATAGCGGGAAGTTCGTCGGGTATGCCGGTATGGCGAAGTGGCTGACGGGCTGGCGCAACAGCGCCGAAACGCCTTGGCTGAAGGATGCGCCAGTCCACGCGCAGCAACATGCCCTGAAGGATCTTGAACGGGCCTACAAGAACTTCTTCGAAGGTCGCGCTGGCTTCCCGCGCTTCAAGCGCAAGAGCGATCAGCGTGACAGCTTCCGCTATCCGGACCGCAAGCAGATCAAGCTCGACCGTGAGAACGGTCGCGTCTCGGTCCCCAAGCTCGGTTGGCTACGCTACCGCAATAGCCGCACGGTGCTCGGCGACGTTCGCTGTACGACGCTCTCACAGCGCGCGGGCAAGTGGTACGTCTCCATTCTGACGGCGCGTGAGGCCGAGCAGCCTGTTCCAGTTGGGCCTGCGGTCGGTATCGATGTGGGCGTCGCCCGATTCGCAACCCTGAGCGATGGGTCATATATCGAGCCGCTCGCCAGCTTTAAAAAGCACGAGCGGCGTCTCGCAAAGTATCAACGCAGTATGGCTCGCAAGATCAAGGGCTCGGCGAACTGGAGAAAGACGAAGGCCCGAATCCAGCGCATCCACGCGCGCATCGCCAACGCGCGCGCGGACTTCCTGCACAAGGCATCGAACACGATCAGCAAAAACCACGCAATGATCGCCGTCGAGGACCTGCAGGTTCGCAACATGAGCAGGTCGGCCAGCGGTACGGTCGCCGCTCCTGGGCGCAATGTTCGCGCGAAGTCGGGCCTCAACAAGGCGATACTCGACCAGGGGTGGTACGAATTCCGCCGTCAGCTCGAGTACAAGACGGCATGGCGCGGCGGGTTCTTCGTCGCTGTGCCGGCCCAGAACACGAGTCGCACATGCCCGTGCTGCGGCCATATTTCAGCCGGTAGCCGCAAGACACAGGCGCTTTTCGCCTGCGTAAATTGCGGCCACGAGGCCAACGCCGATCTGGTCGGCGCCATCAACGTGCTTCGCCGCGGCGAAGTACAACTGAGCAGTGAAGGGCTGGAACTAGCCCGGATCGCCTGTGGAGAGTCGGTGCAGTCGGGCCACTCGATGAAGCAGGAACCCACCCAGGTGCACTGCGATGGTTAACTCCGTCGACGGCACGGCAGGAATCCTCCCCATTCATGGGGAGGAGGATTTCAACTCCGAAGCCGATGCCGCGAGCGAAGCGCACGAGGACTTGCGCGAGCGCGACGAGGCGGGCGAGACTCAGGCGCCGAAGGCATCTGCGCCGCGCAAACGCGCCGCCAGTACGCCATCCGCCGATAAAGCCACTGATAAAGCTACCGACAAGGTCACGGCAAAAGACAAGCCCAAGCTCACCAAAACCGCCGACCGTCTCGCGAAGCTCGGCCTCACGCGCGACATCGACCTCGTGCTGCATCTGCCGATGCGCTACGAGGACGAGACCACGCTCACGCCCATCGGCGAATTATTGCCCGGCGGCGTGGCGCAGACCGAAGGCGTCGTGGTCGACAACGAGATCGCTTATCGCCCGCGCCGCCAGTTGCTCGTGAAGCTGCGCGACCACAACGGCGACGAACTGCATCTGCGTTTTCTGAACTTCTACGGCTCGCAGGTCACGCAGATGGCAGTGGGCAAGCGCCTGCGCGTGCGTGGCGACGTGCGCGGCGGTTTTTTCGGCATGGAGATGGTGCATCCGGCGGTGCGCGTGGTGGAGGGCGATGTGCCGCTGCCGCAGGCGCTCACGCCGGTCTATCCGTCGACGGCGGGCGTGAGCCAGGCGTATCTGCGCAAGGCGATCGACAATGCGCTCTCTCGCGCCTCGCTGCCCGAGCTGTTGCCCGACGCCGTCGCGCACGAATTCACGGCGCCGCTCAATCTGCCGCCGCTGATGGACGCGGTGAAGACGCTGCACCATCCCCCCATCGATGCCGATGAGCACGAGCTGATCGACGGCACGCACCCCGCATGGACGCGCATCAAGTTCGACGAGCTGCTCGCGCAGCAGCTCTCGCTCAAGCGCGCGCACGAGGAGCGCCGCACGCGCGCGGCGCCCGCGATGGCGCGTCACGTGGCCGGACGCGATACCAGCACGGCGCTGCTCGCGCGTCTGCGCGAGGCGCTGCCGTTCAAGCTCACGGGGGCGCAGGAGCGCGTGGTCGCGGAGATCGCGCACGACCTCGAACAGCCGCATCCGATGCAGCGTCTCCTGCAAGGCGACGTGGGCAGCGGCAAGACCGTGGTGGCGGCGCTCGCCGCCGCGCAGGCCATCGACGCCGGCTATCAGGCCGCGCTCATGGCGCCCACCGAAATCCTCGCGGAACAGCACGCGCGCAAGCTGCGCGGCTGGCTCGAGCCGCTCGGCGTGCAGGTGGCCTGGCTCTCGGGCAGCCTCAAGGCGAAGGAAAAGCGCGCGGCGATTGAAGCCGCGGCGCTCGGCACCGCGCAGCTCGTGATCGGCACGCACGCGATCATTCAGGACGCCGTGGAATTCGCGCGGCTCGGTCTCGTGATCGTCGACGAACAGCATCGCTTCGGCGTGGAGCAGCGCCTCGCGCTGCGCGCCAAGGCGCAAAACGCGAAAGCGCCGCAACACGGCGGCGCCGCGCGCGAGTTCCAGCCGCATCAACTGATGATGTCCGCGACGCCCATTCCGCGCACGCTCGCCATGACGTACTACGCGGACCTCGACGTCTCCACCATCGACGAGCTGCCGCCCGGCCGCACCCCCATTCTCACGAAGCTCGTCTCCGACGCGCGCCGCGAAGAAGTGATCGCCCGCGTGCGCGCGGCGGCGCTCACGGGGCGCCAGGTCTACTGGGTGTGTCCGCTGATCGAGGAAAGCGAGACGCTGCAGCTCCAGACCGCGGTGGAGACGTACGAGACGCTCGTGGCCGCGCTGCCGGAGCTCACGGTCGGGCTCGTGCACGGGCGTCTCGCGTCCGCGGACAAGGCTGCCGTCATGGACGCGTTCTCGCGCAATGAAGTGCAGCTGCTGGTTGCAACGACCGTGATCGAAGTGGGCGTGGACGTGCCCAACGCCTCGCTGATGGTGATCGAGCACGCCGAGCGCTTCGGGCTCGCGCAGCTGCACCAGTTGCGCGGGCGCGTGGGGCGCGGCACAGCGGCGTCGGTGTGCGTGCTGCTCTATACCGGCCCGCTCTCGCTCACGGGGCGCGCGCGTTTGCAAACCATGCGCGAAACTACCGACGGCTTCGAGATCGCACGCCGCGATCTGGAGATTCGCGGCCCCGGTGAATTCCTCGGCGCGCGCCAGTCGGGCGCGGCCATGCTGCGCTTCGCGAGCCTCGAAAACGATGCCTGGCTGATCGACCCCGCGCGCGACGCGGCGGAGTGCCTGCTGCGCGAGTGGCCCCACGTCGTCATGCAGCATCTGAATCGCTGGCTCGGTGCGCGCGAGCAGTATCTGAAGGCTTAGTGTCCGCGTGCCGCATCCGGTGGCCCCTGCTTTCCCGCTGTCAGCGCAATCGCCGCAAGCGCGGAACCTGCGCGCCGCTACGCCGTCTGACCCTTCATATGATCCCGCCCCGCATAGGGGTGTTGATTATTGGCGAATCGCCGCCATAGGTGTATAAGTACAAACTATTGATTCACCCTTTTTGATTGGTCCCCAATGAAATGACGCTCACTGAATTGAAATACATCGTTGCGGTTGCCCGCGAGCGCCACTTCGGCCGGGCCGCCGAGGCGTGCTTCGTGAGCCAGCCGACCCTCTCGGTCGCGATCAAGAAGCTCGAAGACGAGCTGAACGTGCAGATTTTCGAGCGCGGCACGAGTGAAGTCAGCGTGACCCCCATCGGCGAGCAGATCGTGACGCAGGCGCAGCGCGTGCTCGAGCAGACGCTCGCGATCAAGGAAATCGCCAAGCAGGGCAAGGACCCGCTCGTCGGTCCCCTGCGTCTGGGCGTGATCTACACGATTGGGCCGTATCTGCTGCCCACGCTCGTCAAGCAGATGATCAAGCGCGTCCCGCAGATGCCGCTGATGCTGCAGGAGAACTACACGCTCAAGCTGATCGAGCTGCTCAAGCAGGGCGAGATCGACGTGGCGATCATGGCGCTGCCGTTTCCCGAAACCGGGCTCACGCTGCGCGCGCTCTACGACGAACCGTTCGTGGTCGCGCTGCCTTCGGGCCACGCGTGGGAGCAGCGCGAGAAGATCGACCCGGACGACCTCAAGCAGGAAACCATGCTGCTGCTCGGCAGTGGCCATTGCTTCCGCGATCATGTGCTGGGCGTGTGTCCCGAGCTGATGCGCTTCTCGCAGAACGCCGACGGCATTCAGAAGACGTTTGAGGGCTCGTCGCTGGAGACCATCCGCCACATGGTGGCGAGCGGCGTGGGCATTACCGTGCTGCCGCGCATGTCCGTGACGGAAGTGAAGCCGCATGCGGGCGGCGTGGATTCGGGGCTGCTCTCGTATGTGCCGTTCGACGAGCCGGTGCCGGACCGCCGTGTCGTGCTCGCATGGCGCAAGAGCTTCACGCGCATGCCGGCGATCGAGGCGATCGTAGATGCGATTCACGCTTGCGAGTTGCCGGGCGTGAAGAAGGTCGAAGTGCCGGCCGAGGTGGCTTGAAGTTTGTGGCGCCGCGCACATGGAGCGCGCGGCGCCTTCTCCCTCACTGCGCGGCGTTCGCCCGCTCAGCCTTTCCTCATGTGTAATCTTTCTCGCGACCCTAATAAGTTGCGGCTATTCGATAGATTGAGTAAATCAAATTACTTGTATCGATAGTGTTTGATACAGTTTCTCCAACCGGCCCACCTTGGGATCCATAGGAGAAAGCGATGCAAACCAACGTTCCGAACACCGCCACCACCACTAGCACCACTGCTCAAGCACGCGTCGCTACGAGCCTGCGCACAGTCGCGTTTTCGTTGCTCGTCGACCGGGCGTTGTCTGCCTGAGGCCACCCGCTGGCGCGCTCGCCAGTTCCCCTGCATTGAACGCCGCTCCGCCGCACCGATCACCGCTCTTATCAGGAGTCCAGAATGACCGACCGTACCCTTACCTCCGCAGCAGGCGCACCCGTCGTCGACAACCAGAACTCGCTCACCGCCGGCCCGCGCGGCCCGGTCATGTTGCAGGACGTGTGGCTCATCGAAAAGCTCGCGCACTTCGACCGCGAGGTGATTCCCGAGCGCCGCGTGCACGCGAAGGGCTCGGGTGCGTTCGGCACGCTCAAGGTCACGCACGACATCTCGCGCTACACGAAGGCCAAGGTGTTCAGCGAAGTCGGCAAGGAAACGCCGCTCTTCATGCGCTTTTCGACGGTTGCGGGCGAGCGTGGCGCCGCCGACGCCGAGCGCGACGTGCGTGGTTTCTCGATCAAGTTCTACACGGAAGAGGGCAACTGGGACGTCGTCGGCAACAACACGCCGGTGTTCTTCATCCGCGATCCGCTCAAGTTCCCGGACTTCATCCACACGCAAAAGCGTGACCCGCGCACGAACCTGCGCAACAACGTCGCGGCGTGGGACTTCTGGGCGCGTCATCCGGAGTCGCTGCATCAGGTCACGATCCTCATGAGCGATCGCGGCATTCCGAAAAACTATCGGCAGCAGCACGGCTTCGGCTCGCACACGTTTTCGTTCATCAACGCGAATAACGAGCGCTTTTACGTGAAGTTCCACTTCAAGTCGGCGCAGGGCGTGGAGAACTACACGGATGCCGAAGCGGCCCAGGTGGTCGCGCAGGACCGCGAATCGGCGCAACGCGATCTCTACAGCGAGATCGAGAAGGGCAACTTCCCCAAGTGGCATTTCCGCATTCAGGTGATGCCCGAGGCCGATGCCGCGAAGGTGCCGTACAACCCGTTCGACATCACCAAGGTGTGGCCGCACAAGGACTACCCGCTGATCGACGTGGGTACGATCGAGCTGAACCGCAATCCGGAGAACTATTTCGCGGATGTCGAGCAGGCCGCCTTCACGCCCGCGAACGTGGTGCCGGGCATCGGCTTCTCGCCGGACCGTCTGCTGCAGGGGCGTCTGTTCTCGTATGGCGATACTCAGCGCTATCGGCTCGGCGTCAACCATCACCAGATTCCGGTGAATGCGCCGCGTTGCCCGTTTCACTCGTTCCACCGTGACGGCGCGCTGCGTACCGACGGCAACCTCGGCGGCACCGTGAACTACGAGCCGAGCCGCACGGGCGACTTTGCGCAGCGTCCCCAGGCCGGTGAGCCGGCGCTCGCAGCGGGTGCGGTCGATCACTACGATCACCGCGAGGACGACGACTACTACAGCCAGCCGGGCGCGCTGTTTCGCCTGTTCGATGCAGGCCAGCGCGAGCGACTCTTCGCGAATATCGCGCGCGCCATCGCGGGCGTGCCCGACGAGATCGTGCAGCGGCAGATCGAGCATTTCCGCCGCGCCGATCCGGCGTACGGGCAAGGCGTGAGTGCGGCAATTGCCGCGCTCGCCGAGGCGCAGAAGGCTGCGAAATAAGCGGGAAAGGAGCGGCGGCGTGTGGATTCGGGCCACAGCCGCTGCCCGCGGGCAGGGCGACACAGGAGCACGATCATGACCAGGACGATGACGATGACACTCAAGACCTTGGGCCCGGGCCGCGCGGCGGCCATGGCGCGCACGCGTGCCGAGGGTACGCAGGTGGTACGTCGCGTGGTGGGCTTCGCGATCGTGGCGAGCGGTTTCGTAGCACTCGCTACGCAAGGGCTCGCCCACCTGATGGGCCATTGAGCCCGAACGACGGCGCACGCCGCGCATGTCGCGCCGGACCGAAGGGGCGGGCGAGCGGCCGCACGAAATGATTGCGCCACAGAGCGCCCCATCTGGCATTCGCGTGTCGCGGGCCACATCGGCGCGACCACATTGAAAGACCGCTAGTCTCATTGCCAAAAAAGGAGTTCGCATGGGTAAGAAATCGGTTGTGCAGCACGTGAACATCGGCATCAGCGACCCGGACCGCAAGCAGATCGCGGAAGGGCTCTCGCGCCTGCTCGCGGACACCTACACGCTGTATCTGAAGACGCACAACTTCCATTGGAACGTCACGGGGCCGATGTTCAACACGCTCCATCAGATGTTCGAGACGCAGTACAACGAGCTGGCGCTGGCTGTGGACGCCATTGCCGAGCGTATCCGCGCGCTGGGCGTGCACGCGCCGGGCACCTACAGGGATTTCGCGAAGCTCTCGTCGATTCCGGAAGCCGACGGCGTGCCGGCCGCCGAAGACATGATTCGCCAGCTCGTGGAAGGTCAGGAAGCCGTCGTGCGCACCGCGCGCGCGATCTTCCCGTCGACGGAAGCCGCCAACGACGAGCCGACCGCAGACCTGCTCACGCAGCGCATGCAGACGCACGAGAAGACGGCGTGGATGCTGCGCTCGATGCTGGCGTGATCCCTGGCCGGCTTGCCCAGGGCGTGGCTATGCGCCCTCGGGTTCTCACATCGGCGTAGCAACTGAAGTGCAAAGCCCGCTGGCAAGTCAGCGGGCTTTTTTCTGGCGGCGTGTCGCGTTTCATGGCGGGCTCGTTGTGCCGACCGAGCGTGCCAACCGATCGTGCCCGTCCATCGTCGCCACCCATCGTGCCCGAATTTCCGCCCACGACGATGATGGCCAGGCGGCGAAGCACCTCGGCTCTCGCCTACAATAGCGGCATCGTTTTTCCCGCTCCCATCATGTTCGCCCGACTCCCGCTCTATCTGCGGCTCGTCCGCATGGACAAGCCGATCGGCAGCCTGCTGCTGCTCTGGCCTACGCTCAACGCGCTGTGGATCGCCTCGAATGGCCGCCCGCCGCTGTCCTTGCTGGTGATCTTCACGGTGGGCACGGTGCTCATGCGCTCGGCGGGCTGCGCGATCAACGATTACGCCGACCGCGACTTCGACCGCCACGTCAAGCGCACGGCCGAGCGCCCCATCACCTCGGGCCGGATCCGCGCCTGGGAGGCGGTCGCGATTGCGGTGGGGCTCGCGTTCGTCTCGTTCCTGCTGATCTTGCCGCTCAATGCGCTCACCAAGCAGCTTTCGGTGGTGGCGCTGTTCGTGGCGGGCTCGTATCCGTTCACGAAGCGCTTTTTCGCGATTCCTCAGGCGTATCTGGGCATCGCGTTCGGCTTCGGGATTCCGATGGCGTTCGCCGCCGTTCAGGACCATGTGCCGATGCTCGCGTGGATCATGCTGGTGGCGAACGTGTTCTGGTCGGTGGCCTACGACACCGAATACGCGATGGTCGATCGCGACGACGACATCAAGATCGGCATCCGCACGTCGGCGCTCACATTCGGCCGCTACGACGTGCTGGCGATCATGCTCTGCTACGCGCTCACGCTCGGCATCTACGTCTGGGTCGGCGTGACGTTGAGCTTTGGCGTGCTGTACTGGCTGGGCTGGGCGGCGGCGGTGGGTTGTGCGATCTACCACTACACGCTCATCAAGGACCGCGAGCGCATGCCGTGCTTCGCGGCGTTCCGCCACAACAACTGGCTGGGCGGTGCGCTTTTCGTCGGGATTGCGGCGCACTACGCGGCCGCGGGGATGTAAGCGATGCGGCTTTGCCTGGAACAGCCGTAAAAAAAGCGCCTCAGGGCGCTTTTTTTACGTGCGCGTCGCGGCAACGCACATCGCATACGTCGTTCGCGGCTGGCCGGGCATGACCGGACCTGCCCGGCCGGACCTGCCCGGCCAGACCGAATTACTGCTTGCCGAACTCCTCGCCCATCGCCTTCGCACGCGCATCCGCGGCCAGCGCGCCGCGCACGATCGCGTCCTTGATGGCCGATGCGTCGAACGAAGCGAGCGCCGCCGCGGTGGTGCCGCCCTTGGACGTCACGCGCTCGCGCAGCACCGCTGGCGGCTCGTCGGATTGCAGCGCGAGCTGCGCCGCGCCCGTGAAGGTGGCGATGGCGAGCGCGCGGCCTTGCTGCTCGTCCATGCCGAGCTGGCGGGCGGCCTCTTCGAGGGCCTCGATGAAATAGAACACGTAGGCCGGGCCGCTGCCCGAGATGGCCGTGACCGCGTCGATTTTGCTTTCGTCGTCGAACCAGACGGTCTGGCTGACCGCACCGAGCACGTTCGAGGCCAATTCGCGGCCCGCCGCGTCCACGCCACTGCCGGCGCACAGGCCCGTCGCACCCATGCCGATCAGCGCGGGCGTGTTGGGCATCGTGCGCACGATGCGTGCGTGGCCGTCGAGCCAGCGCGAGAGGTCTTCGATGCGGATGCCCGCCATGATGCTGATCACGACCTGATGCGCGCCCAGATGCGGCGCGATCGATTGCGCCACCGCCTTGGCGATCTGCGGCTTCACGGCGAGCAGGACCGCGTCGTATTCGGCGAGCGCGGCATCGGCGGCGGCGCCGGTGCGGATGCCGAACTGATCCGCGCTGCGTTTGCGCGCGTCTTCGCTAGGGTCGATCGCGTACAGGTCGCCGGCGCTCACGCCCTTGCGGATCAAGCCGCCGATGATTGCAGCGGCCATGTTGCCGCCGCCGATGAAGGCAATTTTCATCCTGTTGCGCGGGAAACCTCGGCCTTCAGGCCGGGGATGGATAGCGCGCCGTGCGAAGCACGGCCTTCTCCCGCATCTCCTCTTTGAAAGGCTATCCTTGGATATCCGTAGCCGTCGCTACGCTGAATCAACTGACAATGACGACGCGCGATGCCTTGCACCACGCGACCAGCCATCTGGATATTGAAGTAACCGGTGGCGCGTACCGCCACGCGGCCCACATGTGTGCCGGCCTTCTTGCCTGACGGCACCTCGGCGCGCACCAGGTCTCCGGTTTGAAACCCCTGTATCCGCTTGTCCCGGGTCAGGTGGCCGCGTGGGAAACCAAACCTGTCCAGCCGTGTGCGCTGGTAACTGCCACGGCCCGTGCAGCTCACCGACAGGGTCGGCCTCTGCCATCTCGTCATGCCCGACAATGCGCCGACGCAAGCGGCATCGAGAGCGTGCGTTTTGGGCACGCCGAGCGTCACGCGGTTGAACTTTGTCCGCCCGCCAGAGGCGAGCTCGACTGGGAGTCCGGTTGCACGAAGCACATTGGCGAGCGCCCAGCGCGTGGCATTGATCGCCGCCGCGTCCTTCCGCGGGCGCTTCGCCTGAGCCAGAATCGCCGCCATTCGCTTCGGCGCCTTCACGAGATACACCTCGACCGGCTGCGCACCCTTGTCCAGATTGCAGGGCTCGCAGCCCAGCGTCAGGTTGCTCACCCGGTTCGAGCCACCGCGCGCCCGTGCCACGATATGCTCGATTTGCAGCGGTACAGATGAGGCATCGCAGTACGCGCACCTGCGGTTCCACTTCTCCAGCAGATACTCGCGGACCTCGTAGCCAGCCAGCGTGCCCTGCTGGTATTCGACGCCACTGATTTCCGGGTTCTCAAGCGCCTGCATGTCGAAACGCACCAGCTCGCTTGAGATGGCCGCAGCCGGTGCCCAACGCATCAGCCGCCTGACCCATGCCATTGTGGTATCGACCCGGTGCTGCAGGGACGGCGCAAGCCACCCCGCCGGGCGAGTACGATTCAGAAAACGCGGTGCCCTGTAGCGCAGGTTACCCCGTCGCCGCCGGCGCATCGAGCGACGTGCAGTCAGTGCCTCGCTGATTTGCCGGCCGCGATGGACCAACTCGAACAGATTGAGTACCGCCGCGCCGCGCTGAATCTCGCCAGTGGATGCGTCCACAGTCTCGGTGTCACGCACCAGCGCCATGCCTGTCGCCGTGCTGCCGGGGTCAAGCTTGATTCGCAGGGATTGCAGGGTGCAAGAGTCGGCCTGACGGTCAACGAGCCGGATAACAAAGGGTATAACACGATGCACGCGTGCGCGGCCACGCTCGAGGAGCAACCTCGCCCGCTTCTCGCTGCACGGCATCACCGGCTTGCCCTTCCGGTCCAGCACAAAAACCGCCACTGTCACTCCAGTTATGTTGCGCCCCGGAAGCTGTCCGGCGCGGTTGCCCTTACGGGCCTTGTGACGCAGGCTATAAGGCCTGGCTCCCCTCGACCATGTTGTGCAGCAGGTGAAGCTTTCGCTTCGGTCACAGCCCGTTTCGTGCCTCCCCGGGGCGTGTCTGCTGCTGCGACTTCCAGAGCGTCGAACTGAGGAAGCATTCGACGGTGGGTCTACTGTCTTCTGCACAACGTAGTGCTTCACGGCACTGGGTCTGGTCAAACTCGAGCTAGTGGAACCTCCCACAAGCTCCGGCCTTTAGGCCGGGGTGATTGACGGTGTTGGAGTGCGTCAGTGGATCAGTGGGAGTAATCGCGTGCACCGAAGATGGCGGTGCCGACGCGCACGATAGTCGCGCCTTCGAGCACGGCGGCTTCGAGGTCCGCCGACATGCCCATCGAGAGCGTGTCGAGCGCGAGGCCATCGGCGCGCAGGGCATCGAAGAGCTCGCGCAACTGCCGGTGCGGTGCGCGCTGCGCGTCGAGCGTCGCTTCGGGCTCGGGAATCGACATCAGCCCGCGCAAACGCAGGTTGGGCAACGCGGCGACGGCGTGCGCGACCTGCGCGGCTTCCTGCGGTGCCACGCCGCTCTTGGTCGCCTCGCCGCTCACGTTCACCTGCAGGCAGACGTTCAGCGGCGCCATGCCAGCCGGGCGCTGCTCGGAGAGACGCTGCGCGATCTTGAGACGGTCGACGGAATGCACCCAGTCGAAACGCTCCGCCACGGCGCGCGTCTTGTTCGATTGCAGCGGTCCGATGAAATGCCATTCGAGGCTCGCGCGCAAATCAGCGAGCGTCTCGATCTTGTCCACGGCTTCCTGCACGTAGTTTTCGCCGAAGGCCCGCTGGCCCGCTGCGTGTGCGGCGCGCACGTCTTGCGCCGGAAAGGTCTTCGATACGGCGAGCAGCGCGACGGATTCCGGCGCGCGGCCCGCATTGCGTGCGGCGGCGGCGATGCGCTGGCGGACGGCTTCGAGATTGTGAGCGAAATCGGTCATCGGCATGGAGGCCGGCCGAGGCATTGCCGCGCTCGCGCGCGTGCCGTGGCCGTAGTGGCGAACTTGAAACGAACGAGGGCCATTATACGGACTATGCGGACCGCCCCCGGCGCTCAAAAGCCGGTTTGCGGTCCGCCGAAAGCCCTATGCCGAATGGCCGACTGTTGGCGCAAGCGGCGATTCGCTACGCTGGTTCGTCATCGAAACCCTCAGGCTCAGTTGGCCGCCAGCATATGTTCCACGAGTTCGATCCAGTGCGTGACCGGAATCGTCGTGCCGCTTTGCAGGTGCGCGATGCAGCCGATGTTCGCCGAAACGATCAGTTGCGGCTCCAGCGCCTTGAGCCGCTCCACCTTCTGGTTGCGCAGCGTGTAGGACAGGCGCGGCTGCGTGATCGAATAGGTCCCGGCGGAGCCGCAGCACAGGTGGCTGTCGACGGGCAGGCGCACGTCCAGCCCCAGCGCGGCGAGCACCTTCTCCACGCCGCCGCGCAGTTGCTGGCCATGCTGCAGCGTGCACGGCGGGTGATACGCCACGCTGTGAATGCCGCGCCGGCGTGTGGCCGCTACGAGCTGGTCCTGGAACGCGGGCAGGATCTCCGAAAGATCGCGCGTGAGATCGGCAATGCGTCGCGCCTTGTCCGCGTAGGCCGGATCGTTGCGCAGCAGGTGCGCGTATTCCTTGACCGTCGCGCCGCAACCGGAGGCGTTCATGACGATCGCTTCCACGCCTTGCTCGACGTACGGCCACCAGGCGTCGATGTTCGCGCGCACGTCGTGCAGCGCATCGTCCACGTAGCCGAGGTGCAGGCGGATCGCGCCGCAGCAGCCGGCCTGCGGCGCCACCACGGTTTCGATGCCGAGCGCGTCGAGCACGCGCGCCGTGGCCGTGTTGATGTTCGGCATCATCGAAGGCTGCACGCACCCCGCGAGCATGAGCATCTTGCGCGCATGCTTTGCCGTGGGCCACGCGAGCGGGCGCTGGCGCACCGGCACCTTGTCGCGCACGCGCCGCGGCAGCAGTGCGCGCACTTGCTGGGCCACGCGCATGACCGGCGAAAACAGCATGCGGTGCGGCAGGAAGCCCGCGAGGAAGCGGCGCGTGAGGCGCTGGCGCAACGGGCGCGGCACCATTTGCTCGGCATGCTTGCGGCCCACTTCCACGAGCCGGCCGTATTGCACGCCGGAAGGGCAGGTGGTTTCGCAGCTGCGGCAGGTGAGGCAGCGGTCCAGGTGCGTGAGCGTGCTTTTCGTGACAGGGGCGCCTTCCACCATCTGTTTCATCAGATAGATGCGCCCGCGGGGGCCGTCCAGCTCGTCGCCGAGCAACTGGTAGGTCGGGCAGGTCGCGGTACAGAAGCCGCAGTGCACGCACTTGCGCAGGATCGCGTCGGCTTCGTCGCCGTCGGGAGTGTTGCGAATGAAGTCCGCGAGGTTCGTCTGCATTGCCGCGTGAAGGTCCGGTCAGAAGTCGGAATAGAGGCGCCCGCGATTGAAGACGCGGGCCGGATCGAACGCGGCCTTCAGGCCGCGGTGGATCTTCATGAGTGGCGCGGGCAGGGGCGTGAACACCCCGGCGCTGCGGTCGTAGTCGCGGCCCGTGCGGAACATCGTGGCATGGCCGCCGGCCTGCTTCGCGCTGATGCGCACGGTTTGCGCGTCGGTTTCGGTGATCCACCAGCGTTGCGCGCCGCCCCATTCCATCAGCTGCGCGCCCGGCAACTGCAATGGCTCGGCAATCGAGGGCAGCGCGAGACGCCACAGCGCGGCGCCGGGCGTAATCGAGCCGAAGAACGGGTCGGTCTGCTCGCGCAGTCCCGCCCAGAAGCGTTCCGCCTCCACGGCGTCCACGACTTCACCGCCAAGCAACGCACGCGCGGCCTTCACACCTGCCTCGGCGCCCGCGAGCCGCACGGCGAGCGTGCCGTTGCGCCAGGCGCTGGCCGTCATCGGCAGTGGCCGGCCGCCCCATTCGTTGAGCTTGCGCACGGCGTCCGTGCCGTTCATGTCGAACTTGAGCGTGGTCTCCGCCTGCGCCACGGGCAGCACTTTCACCGAAAGCTCGAGAATGAGGCCGAGCGTGCCGAGCGAGCCCGCCATCAGGCGCGAGACATCGTATCCGGCCACGTTCTTCACGACCTGGCCGCCAAAGTGCAGCACTTCGCCGTGCCCGTTCATGAGCACCGCGCCCAGCACGAAATCGCGGGCGGCACCCGCGCTCGCGCGGCGCGGCCCGGCAATGCCGGCGGCGATGCAGCCGCCGAACGTGGCCTGGGGGCCGAAGTGGGGCGGCTCGAAGGGCAGCATCTGGCCATGCGCCGCGAGCGCGTGCTCGATCTCGAGCAGGGGCGTGCCGGCTCGCGCCGTGATGACGAGCTCGGCCGGGTCGTAGGAAACGATGCCCCGGTGCGCGCGCGTGTCGAGCACCTCGCCTTCGAGCATCTGGCCATACCAGTCTTTCGTGCCGCCGCCGCGTATGCGCAGCGTGCGCCCGTCTGCGGTCGCTGCGCGGATGCGCTCGGACCAGACCGCGACGATGTCTTCCTCTTCCATGATTTCCATGGCGCGTTTGTCGTTGTGATTCGTTCGATTGTACTGACGCGCCCCACTCTGGCAACCCGGGGCAGGCCCGCATGGTGGCAGGGTGCAAACGACGGAGGCCGCCGATGGCGACCGGCGACGGCACGCAGTGGGTCGTGCAAGCGGGTGAAATCGGGCGTGATGCCTGCGATTGGCATGCAAAACGCAAGATTTAGTGCGATGCACGCCAGATGGTTACGCAAAACGCATGCACTGCGCACTACGTAGGGCGCATGCATCGGCACTTGCATGACCTATGCGCTTTACGTCCCAGTTGGCGCACCGCTTCGGGCGGTGCGCCAGCGCGGTCCAGGAGCGGAGTTCAAAAGCGCGGCAGGTCCGGATGCGGCAGCAGGTTCCCGCGCACGTGCATCTTCCCGTATTCGGCGCAGCGTGCCCGCGTGGGGATGCCCTTGTCGGGGTTCAGCAGGCCGGCCGGGTCGAAAGCATGCTTCACGGCGTGAAAAGCGTCGCGCTCCTCGCGCGAGAACTGCACGCACATCGAGTTGATCTTCTCGATGCCCACGCCGTGCTCGCCCGTGACCGTGCCGCCCAGCTCCACGCAAGTTTCGAGGATGTCCGCGCCGAACGCCTCGGCGCGGTGCCACTCGTCGAGATCGTTGCCGTTGAAGAGGATGAGCGGGTGCATGTTGCCGTCGCCCGCATGAAATACGTTGATGCAGCGCAGCCCGTATTGCGCTTCCATTTCGTGGATGCGCGCGAGCAGCGGCCCGATCGCACGGCGCGGCACGGTGCCGTCCATGCAGTAATAGTCGGGAGAAATGCGGCCCGCGGCCGGAAACGCGTTCTTGCGGCCAGACCAGAACCGCAGGCGCTCTTCCTCGGTGCGCGAGATCTGGATGCGCGTGGCGCCATGCTCGCGCAGCACGATGGTCATGCGTGCAACTTCCTCGGCGACTTCCTCGGGGGTGCCATCGGATTCGCACAGCAGGATCGCGGCGGCGTCGAGGTCGTAGCCCGCGTTGACGAACTCTTCCACCGCGCGCGTGGCGGGCTTGTCCATCATTTCGAGGCCCGCGGGAATGATGCCCGCGGCGACGATCCCCGCCACCGCGTCGCCGCCTTTCACGACGTCGTCGAAGCTCGCCATGATCACCTGCGCCGTCTGCGGCCGCGGAATCAGCTTGACTGTGACCTCGGTGACGATAGCGAACATGCCCTCGCTGCCAATCATCACCGCGAGCAGATCGAGGCCCGGCGCGTCGGGAGCGAGCGAGCCGAACTCCACGATCTCGGCGTCCATCGTCACCGCGCGCACGCGCAGCACGTTATGCACGGTGAGGCCGTATTTGAGGCAATGCACGCCGCCCGAATTCTCGGAGACATTGCCGCCGATCGTGCAGGCGATCTGCGACGACGGGTCGGGTGCGTAATAGAGGCCGTAAGGCGCGGCGGCGTCGGACACCGCGAGATTGCGCACGCCGGGCTGCACGGTGGCCGTGCGCGCGTACGGATCGACTTCGAGGATGCGCTTGAAGCGCGCGAGCGAGAGCACGATGCCATGGCGGATCGGCATGGCGCCGCCCGACAGACCCGTGCCTGCGCCACGCGGCACGATTGGCACGTCGAGGCGCCGGCAGATCTGCACGATGCGCTGCACCTGCGATTCCGTCTCCGGCAGCGCGACGGCAAGCGGCAGCCGCCGGTATGCGGCGAGCCCGTCGCATTCATAGGCGACCGTGTCTTCTTCCCGATGCAGCAGGCAGTGCGCGGGCAGCACCGCCATCAACGCCTGAACGACTTCGCGCTGCCGTTGCGCGAGGACTTCCGGCGTCAGCTCCGGCAAATTCGCCTCCGGTGCGTTCATCTCTCCTCCGGTCCCATGCATGATGATTGTGGCCCGATCGTTGTCCGTCCGGGCCGTTGTTGCCGTTGTTGCCTTTGCCTGTATGGCGCTCCCGCTTCGAGCGGGGCGCTCAAACCCGGACGTCCCCGACTACGCCGCCCAACTGAAGATCTTGCCGGGGTTCATCAGATTGTGCGGATCGAGTGCGTGCTTGATGGCGCGCATCGTGTCGACCGTGTCGGCGCCATGCTCTTCCACGAGGAAGTCCATCTTGTGCAACCCCACGCCATGCTCGCCCGTGCAGGTGCCGTCCATGCGGATCGCGCGCTGCACGATGCGGTGGTTCAGGCGTTCAGCTTCCTCGATTTCCTCGGGCTTGTCCGGATCGATCAGGATCGCGACATGGAAGTTGCCGTCGCCCACGTGGCCCACGATCGGGCAGGGCAGCGGCGAGGCCTTGAGGTCGGCCTCGGTCTCCACCACGCATTCGGCGAGGCGCGAGATCGGCACGCAGACGTCCGTCGTCACGGCGCGGCAGCCGGGCCTGAGCTGCAACATGGCGAAGTAGGCGCTGTGCCGCGCGTTCCACAGGCGGTTGCGGTCTTCGGGGCGCGTGGCCCATTCGAAGCCTTCGCCGCCGTTTTGCGCGGCCAGCTCCTGCACGAGCTGCGCCTGTTCGGCCACGCCCGCTTCGGTGCCATGGAACTCGAAGAACAGCGTGTGCTTCTCGCGCAGCGTCAGGTTCGAATGGCGATTGATCGCGCGCACCGCGAGCGAATCGATGAATTCCACGCGCGCGATCGGCACGCCCATCTGGATCGTCTCGATGACCGTGCGCACGGCCTCGGCCATCGAAGGAAACGCGCAGACCGCGGCGGACACCGCTTCGGGCTGCGGGTAGAGCCGCACCGTGATTTCGGTGATCACGCCAAGCGTGCCCTCGGAGCCCACGAAAAGACGCGTGAGGTCATATCCCGCCGACGACTTGCGCGCGCGCGTGCCGGTCTTGATGAGGCGGCCGTCCGCGAGCACGGCGGTGAGGCCGAGCACGTTCTCGCGCATCGTGCCGTAGCGCACGGCGTTGGTGCCGGAGGCGCGCGTCGCCGACATGCCGCCGATGCTCGCATCCGCGCCCGGATCGATGGGGAAGAAGAGGCCGGTGTCGCGCAGCGCTTCATTGAGCGCCTTGCGCGAGATGCCGGGCTCGACGGTGACGGTGAGATCTTCGGCGTTGATCGCGAGCACGCGGTTCATCTGCGAGAGGTCGATCGAGACGCCGCCCTGTACCGCGAGCAGATGCCCTTCGAGCGACGAGCCGTTGCCATAGGGAATGATCGGCACGCCATATTGCGCGCACAGTCTCACGATGGCCTGGACCTCTTCGGTGTTTTGCGCGAAGACGACGGCGTCGGGCAACTGCGGATCGAAGCGCGATTCGTCGCGGCCATGATGCGCGCGCATGGCTTCGGAGGTGGACACGCGTTCGCCGAACGCGCTGCGCAACTGGTCGAGGAGATCGGCGGGGAACGGACGGCGGGGAGCGGACGTAGCGGCCGGCGGCGCGGGATGATTCACGCGGGTGTCTCCTTCGTTTGAACGTGATATTCAGCGCGTTTCATTTTACGCTCAACGTTCACACCGGCGTTCGCGCACGAGACAATGACGATTCAACCTGTTTGCGATACGGAGAGACACATGGGCAACCGCCTGAGCAAGATCGCCACACGCACCGGCGACGACGGCACGACGGGCCTCGGCGACGGCAGCCGCGTGCGCAAGGACGACACGCGCATCGCCGCGATCGGCGAAGTCGACGAGCTGAATTCGCACATCGGCGTGCTGCTGTGCGAGACACTGCCCGACGACGTGCGCGCCGCGCTGACGGCGATTCAGCACGATTTGTTCGACCTGGGCGGCGAGCTGTGCATGCCGGGCCACACCATCGTCACGGACGCTCATCTTGCGCGTCTGGACGGCTGGCTCGCCGAGTACAACGCCACGCTGCCGCCGCTCAAGGAGTTCATCCTGCCCGGCGGCTCGCGCGCGGCGGCGCTCGCGCATGTCTGCCGCACCGTGTGCCGGCGCGCGGAGCGCCTGATCGTCGCGCTCGGCGCCGAGCAGGGCTCGAACGCATCGACCGCGCCGCTCGCGCAAACGCCGCGCCGGTATGTGAACCGGCTCTCCGACCTGATGTTCGTGCTCGCGCGCGTGCTCAACCGGGCGGCAGGTGGCGCCGACGTGCTCTGGCGCCACGACCGCGGTGCAGCAAATGGCCAGCCCGAAGCCGGCTCCGACGAATAAAGGGGTCGAAACGAAGCGGTAGAGGAGCGGCGACCGCCTGGAAAACCGGACCGCCGATGCCGCTCCCACCGCGCAATCAGAACAATGCGGACAATGCTGGGGTGCGACAAAATGCCTGGGCCGGCTCGTCTCTTTAAACATGTATCGTATATGCATGTTTAACAAGGAGAAGCCGCAATGACTGCGCTCACCGCCGACCAGATTGCCCGCGTCAAGGCCACCGCGCCCGTTTTCGCCGAACACGGCACCACCATCACGAAGCACTTCTACAAGCGGATGTTCAACGCGCATCCGGAGCTGAAGAATCTCTTCAACCAGACGCACCAGCAGAGCGGCAGCCAGCCCGAAACGCTCGCACGCGCGGTCTACGCTTATGCGGCGAACATCGACAATCTCGGCGCACTCGGCGGCGCGGTCTCGCACATCGCGAACAAGCACGCGAGCCTGAACATCCGTCCGGAGCACTATCCGATCGTCGGCCGTCATTTGCTGGGCGCGGTGGTGGACGTGCTCGGCGACGCCGTCGATCAGCCCACGCTCGACGCCTGGGCGGTGGCTTACGAGCAGCTCGCGAACATCATGATCGGCGCCGAGGCGAAGCTCTATGAAGCGGCGCCGTGGAGCGGCTTCCGTCCGTTCAAGGTGGTGCGAAAGCAGATTGAAAGTGAAGAGATCACCTCGTTCTATCTCGCGCCCGCCGACGGGGCGCCGGCCGGTGGCTTCGAACCGGGCCAATACGTGAGCGTGACGCGCTATGTCGACAAGCTGGGCGTCGACCAGCCGCGCCAGTACAGCCTCTCCGACGCACCGCACGGCGGCTGGCTGCGCATCTCGGTCAAGCGCGAAGACGGCCGCGGCGACGTGGAGCCGGGCCACGTCTCGAACCTGCTGCATGACGGCGTGGAAGAAGGCGCGATCGTGCACGTGAGCGCGCCGATGGGCGAATTTAAGCTCAACCGCAACAAGACCACGCCGGTTGTGCTGATGAGCGGCGGCGTGGGTGTCACGCCGATGGCGTCGATGCTTGCCACGTTGCTGGCCGAGCGCAGCGAGCGCAGCGAGCGCAAGGTGAGCTTCGTGCACGCCTGCCGTAACCGCAGCGTGCATGCGTTCGGCGACTGGATGCGCCGCAGCGCGGCCGAGCATCCGAACGTGAAGCTCGCGGTGTTCTATGAAGAAGTGGGCGCAGCGGACCGCATGGGCATCGACTACGACTTCGAAGGCCGCGTCGAGCTCGAGCGCATCGCCGCGGACGCGATCCTGCCGGATGCCGACTACTACGTCTGCGGCCCGGTCGCATTCATGCGCGCGCAGCGCGACGCGCTGGTCGCCCGCGGCGTCGATCCCGCGCGCATCCACACGGAGATCTTCGGCTCCGGCATGCTGTAACGCGTCGCGCCGAAACGGCGTGATCTTCAGGCGCCGCGCGCATGCGCGGCGTCGCGCGTTTGCGGGTCCGCGCAGCGCAGGCGGCTCGCTCTCGCGCCTTACTCCTGCGACGCGCGCCGGTTCACCGCGCGATAACCAGACGGCGAGATCGACAGACGGCGCCGGAAGATCCGTGCGAGCTGCTCGCCGCGCGGCACGCCGCAGCGTTGCGCAATCTCGTCGATCGGCAGATTGGTTTGCGCGAGCAGCAGGCAACTGGCGTCGAGGCGCGCGCGCAGCAGATATTCGGAAGGTGTGAGGCCGGTCTGCGTTTTGAAGTGACGCAGGAAGTTGCGCATGCTCATCTGCGCGACGCGCGCCGCATCGGCAACGGTGATCGGCTGGTGGTAGTTCTCGCGCAGCCAGTGCGCGGCCGAGCTGATCTTGCCATTCGCGCTGTCCGATTCGCCGTCGTCGAGCATGGGTCCAATGCGCTCCCACGCGCCAGGCATCGCGTCTTCGGAGACCCGCTGCGCGAGCGCGATGCCCAGATTGCGCTTGACGACCTTCAGCGCGGCAAGCAGCGCCTCGGGCGGCGTCGAGATCACCGAAGCGCTCGCTTGATGCGCCTCGAGCGAGCGGCGCAGTCGCTGCGCCGAGGCCGCGGCGTTCAAGCCGGTGCGCAGGAACGACATGTCGGCGGCGGCGAGCACCGCGCGTCCCTCGCCGAGCGCGCGCACGATGCGCACCTTTGGCACGAGTGCCTGCAGGCGCGCGAGCAAGCGTTCGTTGTCGCGCGCCCGGGTGGCGCCCGAGCCGCCCGCGATGAAGAGGGTGTCGAAGGCGCCGCGCAGCGGCCCGTGCAAACTCTCTGTCCAGACGCGCAGCCCGCAGTTGCTCGCGACGCTGTTGCCCGCCTCGGAGAGCATCGCAAGCGAATAGAACGGCAGCATGCCGGCGCAGGCATCGTTCGCAAGACGAAACACATCGGCGAGCAGACTCACGTCCCCGAGCGGGAAACCCTCGAAAACCAGAATGCCGATGCGCTTGCCCATGTGTGCCAGGTTGAAGTGAGTGCCGCGTGGCCCGAAAGCGGCTTGCCGGCAGATCACCCGATCGATGTGCATGGCCGGTTCCTTGCGCAGAAATGGATTCGCAGGAGTACGTTGCGTTTTCGCGGGTGCAGACAGGCCGCGTTTCGATGGCCCTCATGATAGGCCGCAAGCTGTCGCCGCCGCGCGGCGCAGTCGGAAAACGCCGAGAAATTGGCAGAATGGTTCGATAGGCGCTGGTTACGCAGCCTTCGGCGCATGCGCCCGTGCGTCCTGGGCGCCACGCACCTAGCGGAAATAAGCCTTCGTATTCGCGTGCACGTCGTCGCGTGTGAGCAGTTCCTCAGGCGTGAGCCACGCATACTGGCTGTGCTGGTCGAAGCGCCCGACCGCCACGGTGCTGTCGAGCGTGAACGCGTAGGCGAGCACCACGTAATGCGTGCCGATGCCGTTCTCCGCCGCGAAGTTGTCCGGATACAGATGCTCGTACACGCCGCCAAAGCGCGCAGCCGATCGCTGCATGCCTGCGATGCCAAGCTCCGTTTCGACGATGCGTGCAAACGCGGCGTCCAGACGTTCCTCCTTGCGGATGCGTCCACCCGGCACGAACCACGTGCCGCGCGCGGGACGATTGCGCCGCTGGCCCACGAGGATGCGGCCATCCGGGTCCGCGACGATCAGGTCGATCGCGACGAGCGGCGCGAGGCGCACCACATCGAGGAATTCGGTAGGCGACAGCATGAGCGGGCGTTTCCGTAGGGTGGAGAAGACGCGTGGCGCAGAAAGCGGCGAAGCGTACGAAGCGTACGACACGTATGAAGCGCGCGGCACCGCGGTCAACTGCAATCAGTCTAGGCGGCGCAATATTGCGGCGCACTGTCGTTTGCCGCCGAAGTTTCGCTATCGCGGGCCAAGATGCGCGCAGCCTGGCAATGCGAGGCACTGCGCTGCCTCCTTTGCGGCCTCAGTGCGTGACGTAGCCTGCGGGCGTCATCGCGTTCGCCTTGACGACGGCCGCGTTGTCGGACACCACGTAGACCGGCGACTCGGTCAGGCTGAGCGGCAGCAGCCCGTCCTTGTAGCGCATCGTCGAGACGTTGCCCATCATGTCGAACACGCTCACCTGGCCCGAGCGGCCACGCGCATCCACCTGGAGCGTCCAGAGGGTCGCGCGGGTCGCGTCGAAACCGGCGCTCGCGCTCCAGTGCGCGTTGTCGTGGCTCCACAGCGCCGTGACCACCTTGCCGTCGGGCCGCGCGAACGCATAGGCGTAGACGCCGGCGGGCGTGCCGCGCAGCGGCCCGAGCGTGAAGGTGCCGTCTATCAGGCGTGTCATGGCCGCAACCGCGAGCGCGGCCGGCTTGGGGCTGATGTTCGCCGCGCCATAGGCGCCCTGCGGATGATCGAGCTCGAAAAACACACCGTAGCCGGGCGTGGTTTCCGGCATGTCCGCACCGTAGAACACGAAGGTCACGTCCGCACCTTCGCCCAGCATGATCAAATGCGTGCGCGCGACCACCGCGCCCTGTGCGTAAAGCGTCTGCGCGTCGGGATAGTGCGGGCCGTACTTCGCGCCGATGTCGTAGCTGATGCCGGTCTCGGTCACGAACAGCGGCGCACCGGGCTTGAGCAATTCGTGCATCGCGGCCCGCAGTTCGCGCATCGCGACGGGCAAGGAGGGCGTGCCGCCCGCGGGGGCGTCGGCGAGCCGCTCGGGCGGATGCGAGGGGCTCGTGCCGAAGTCGTAATAGCCGTGGATCGTGAGGCCGTCGAGATAGCGCGCAATGCCAAGTTGTGCGAAATGTCTGAGCCACTTCGTGTTGTCGCTCACGCCGGAATAGGTGAGCCCCATCACGACCGCGGAGGGGTCGGTGGCGTGAATGCCTTGCCAGACGGAGGCATAGAGATCGACGAAATGGGCGTCGGTGTCTTTCCATGGCAGGCCGCCCTCCGGGTCGGGCTCCCACGTGACCTGGTAGTAGTTGTGCGCCTCGCGCGGGAAGGTCCTCGCGCGCACGCGCGCGGACTCGGTGCCCACGCGCGCCATGTAATCGCGTAGTTGTGCCTCCGAGGCGGGCGCGTAGCTATGGGTTTCCTGGCCGTTCGCGCTCGCCCACGCCGGTATGCCATCGAGCAGAATCAGCCGCATGATGTCGCCGGGGCGAAATCCGCTGGCGAGCTGCGCGCTCGAGGGATCGAACGTATCCGGACCTTTCGGCTCCATGATGTACCAGTTGCGGTTGTCGTTGGCCCACGCGAGACCGAGGTCGGTATAGAGCGGACGAAAGCCGTCGCCGCCGCAGCAGTGCTGGCCGGGCGCGATGTAGGCCGTGCCCTGGCCGCCGAAGCGATGCTGGTCCTGGCGCGTGAAGCGCGGCGCCGGCAAGGTGGCGAAAACGTCGGGCAGCACGCCGAATGTGGCGATGCCGGCCGGACGTGTGCCGCGCTGAGGCAAGCCGACGGCGGGTTCAGAGGCGAGCGAGGCGGAGAATGCGAAGTAACCCGCGAGCGGCATCGTGCAGACGAGCGAGGTGATGCGCGCGCCGGCCGGCACGGGGAAGGTGCCGCTCGCCGCGGAGCGGCCCCACGTATCGGCGATCTGCCATTGCACCGTGTCGTCGCGCGCGGCGCGCGTGAGCACCTCGATGCGCACGCCCTTGCCGTGCGCAAAGAGCCGCGTGCCGTCGCTACCGGGCGTGTCGGCCGAGATCAGTTCGTCGCCCGCCGGCGCCGCGATGACGCCGGGGCCGCGGCGGCAGACCGGCGCGTCGGCGGCGCGGCACGTTTGCGTGGCGACCAGGGCGCCGAGCGCAAGCGCGAGCAAGCCGGCGGACCTGAAGGCGAGCGCCGCAGGCAATGCCGCCTGACGCGAGTCGGCCCGCGTGGCGAGCGCAACGTCAGGGGCATGCGTGGCCCGCGCATGCTTCGGAGCGGACCCAACGGAGGAGCGCAGCTTCATCGGCGAATTCCCGGCAGCGTGGAAAGGCAAGCCTAGCGGTTCGCAGCCTGCGCGCACCGCCAGGGTCCAGGCTTTTCACGCAATTGTCCGTGCGCTGGCGCACGCAGGCCGCGCAATTGACGGCGCACTGTCATTTGGGCATATAAGCGCCCGCATCGATTATTTGTAATTGTGCAGTGCAACCAAATTTGAAACGGTTAATATCCTGAATGCGCACGCCGATCCGGCGTTTAAAGCTTATTCAGCCCATTTAAATCGGACGAATGAGCGCGCAGTTATTGCTTTTCCGCCCCCCTTTTTTCCATCCTGCGTCCGCGCAAAGATCGGAAGACAACGCCGGCTTTTGTCGTATTAATGGCCGCTATGCCGCCTTTTGTAAGGCGTGCACGCTTTGTTCACTTCATCGAAGAAATCGGCGCTTGAACGGCTCGTTTTTCGATGCGAGCGGTAAGGTGCATGCTTCAAAACGGTTCGCGACCGGACTAAATGCGCCAATGTCTCGCCAGTTTCGGTCAGTCGTCGTTGCGCTGATTTTTCTCTGCCTATGATGCACTGCACACCGAATGCTATTACCAGGACTTTTCGCTTTGGACGGGGAGTGTTTGGAGGAAAAGCATGGCATACGCAAGTCTGGATTTGCCGCCGTTCGCTCATGCGCATCTGGTGACCTCGGGTATCAGTCGTGAGGTGCGCCACATCGCGATACTGCTATTCGATGGCTGCTCGCTGCTCGGCGCCGGCATTGTGGCGGAGGTGTTTCATGTCGCCAACGAACTGTCGTCGGATGCGTCACGCTGCTTGCCTTATGACGTGAGGATCCTTTCCTCCGATGGCGGCAACGTGACCTGCTCGTCGTCGGTGCGGGTCTGGACCGATGGGCTCGATGCGCATCACTATGTGGGATTCGACGCGCTCTTCGTCGCGGGCGGCAAGGGTGCATACGCGGCCGCCAACGACGAGCGCCTGATCGCCTGGTTGCGCCATGTGCACGCGAATACGGGCACGATCCGCCCGATCGGCGAAGGGCGCTCGCTGCTGGAGGCGGCGAGCCTGTGCAGCCAGAGCGCGGCATGCTCGTACCCGGTGCACAACGTGTACGACGAACCCGGCGGCGACGGCAGTGACCGGCTCGAGTCGATGAAGAGCGCGCTCACGCTTGTCAAGCGCGATCTGGGCGTGGACATCGCGCGTGCGGTGACTGACCGTTTGATGCCCGACTCGGGCGGCAACCTGACCCCGTTCCTTGGCGACGCGCTCGGCAGCGCGCCCGCCGACAAGGTGCGAACGGCCGCGCGCTGGCTGCAGGAGAACTGCCAGCGGGCGATCTCGATTGCCGACGCCGCGCAGGTCGCCGCGATGAGCGAGCGCAATTTCCTGCGCCGCTTCAAGCTGGAGATGGGCATCACGCCGTCGAACTATCTGCTGCATGCGCGGCTCGCCATTACCTGCAGCCTGCTGACCGATTCGGAGTTGCCGGTCGACAAGATCGCGCGCCGCACTGGCATGGGAAATGGCGATCGTCTCGCCAAGATTTTCCGTAAGCGCATGATGATTTCGCCATCCGAGTATCGCGAGCAAAGCCGTCGCGAAGCAAGAGGGTGAGCGCCGCCGGCAAGCCGCTTAATCCCTCGCGTATTCGTCCGCTCATTCGTCCGGCTATTGACCCGCCAGGCGTGCCCCTGGCCGTCATTTAGCCGCGGCTTCCTTAAGGTTGCGGATCGTGCGCGGCGAGGCGATGTGACCCTCTCTGATGTATAGGAGTACGAACATGAATGAAAGATCAGGGGTAGGTCAAGAAGTGCTCCCGCAAGCTGTCGCGCCAGACGCGCCGCAGAGCGATGCGCTTGCGTGCACACGCATCGTGCCGGTGGTGCTGGCGGGTGGCTCGGGCACGCGCTTGTGGCCCATGTCGCGCGAGCATTTTCCGAAACAGCTGATCGGCGTGGTCGGCAGCGATACGCTGCTGCAGGCGACAGTGCGCCGGCTCGACGGTTTCCCGCCGGGCTGGCAGGTGGCGGGCGCGCCAATCGTCGTGTGCGGCGAGCCTCACCGCTTCGTCATCGCCGAGCAACTGCACGCGTGCGGCATGGACGCGCGGCTCGTGATCGAGCCCGCGCGCCGTGACACGGCGCCCGCCCTCACGCTCGGCGCGGCGCTTGCGAGCGCGAACGGCGACGACGCGATCCTTGTCGTGATGCCGTCCGATCACGCGATCACCGACGTGGGCGCCTTGCAGCGCGCGCTCGCATGCGCCGCGCGCCACGCGCAGCGCGGTGCGATCGTCACGCTCGGCGTGCCGCCGCGCTCGCCCGAGACGGGCTTTGGCTACATCCGCGTGGGCGCGGCGCTCGAAGACGGTGCGCACCGCATCGACGGCTTCGTCGAAAAGCCCGCGGCCGAGCTTGCCGCGCAATACGTCGCGCAGGGCGGCTACTGGTGGAATAGCGGCATCTTCGTGATGCGCGCGAGCGTCTGGCTCGATGCGCTGCGCGCGCTGCAGCCCGATATGCATGCGGCCTGCCTCGCGGCGTTCGCCGACGGGCAGATGGACGGCACGGTATTTCGTCCGGACGCGGCGGCGTTCGCGCGCACGCCTGCCGACTCGATCGATTACGCGGTGATGGAGCGGCTTTCCAGCAGCAGCGGCTGGGCACCCGAAGGTGTGGTGGTCGCGCTCGACGCGGGCTGGTCAGACCTCGGCTCGTGGGACGCCGTGTGGGCCGCGATGGAAAAGGACGAAGCCGGCAACGCGGGGCGCGGGCGCGTGATGTTCGAAGGCGCCGTCGCGAGCTATGCGCATTCCGAAGGCCGTCTCGTCGCCTGCGTGGGCACTTCGAACCTCGTCGTGGTCGAGACCGCCGACGCGGTGCTGGTCGTCGACCGCTCGAAGGTCCAGGAGGTGAAGGGGCTGGTCTCGCGCATCAAGGCGCAGCACGCACCCGAGGCCGACGAGCACCGCAAGGTCCAGCGCCCATGGGGTTTCTACGACTCGATCGATCATGGCGAGCGTTTTCAGGTGAAGCGCATTGTCGTGACACCCGGCGCGCGGCTCTCGCTGCAACTGCATCACCATCGCGCGGAGCATTGGACCGTCGTGCGCGGAACCGCACTCGTCACACGTGGTGAGGAATCCTTCCTGTTGAGCGAGAACGAGTCGACCTATATACCGCTTGGCGTGCGCCATCGGCTCGAAAACCCCGGCAAGGTGCCGCTCGAGATCATCGAGGTGCAATCGGGAGCGTACCTCGGTGAGGACGATATCGTCCGCTTCGACGATACCTACGGCCGCTGCAGTTGAGCGGCCCGGCGCGAGCGGCAAGGTGACTGACATGCGCGAGCTTCAAAACCTGATGGCGAGGCTGCTGGACGTGACCGCGGTGGGGCTGGGCGCGAGCGTGGCGTCGCAGATTCGCTTCGACGACATCGCGCCGCGCGGCATGAACGAGGCGTTCGTGCTGCTGGCGGCCGCGTTCACCCTTACGATCTTTCCGGCGTTCGAGCTTTATCAGTCGTGGCGCGGCCGCTCGAAGGCGCTGCTGGCCGGCGAGGTGTCGCTCGCGTGGCTGGTGGTGCAGGGCTGCGCGCTGATTGCGATGTACTCGATGGTGCATCATGTGGACGCGGTTTCGCGTCTCTGGTTCGCGTACTGGACCGCGATGTCCGGCGCGCTGCTCATCGCGTGGCGCATCGGCGCGCATGGCGTGCTCGCGCGCGTGCGGCGCGCGGGACACAATCTTCATCAGGTCGCGATCGCCGGATCGGCCTCGCAGTGCGACGAGATCGCGCGGCGCATCGATGCCGAGCCGGGCTCGGGTTTTCGCGCCGCCGCGCTCTACAACACGATGCCGCAGATGCGGCCCGCAAACGCTGGCCAGGCGACGCTCTGCGACACCATCGAGGCGTTCGCCCAATACATCCGCGAGCATGACGTGCACGAGCTGTGGCTCGCGCTCTCGCTGGCCGAAGAGCGCACCGTGGTGCGGCTCGTCACCGAATTCCGCAACGATCTCGTGAATATCCGCTTCATTCCCGACGTGCGCTCGCTGGCGCTCTTCAACACCAGCAGCGTGATCGAGCTGCTCGGCGTGCCGGCGATCAATCTGGTCGCCTCGCCGTTGTCCGCGGGCGCACAGTTCAAGAAGGCGCTGTTCGACCGGCTGTTCGCGAGCGCGGCGCTCCTCGGCCTGATGCCGCTTTTGATCGGCATCGCCATCGCCGTGAAGCTCTCGTCGCGCGGGCCGGTCCTCTTCAGGCAGCGCCGCAAGGGGGCTGACGGCCGCGTGTTCACGATCTACAAGTTCCGCACGATGCGCGAGCATACCGAAGCGCCGGGCACGCTCAGCCAGGCGACGCGCGGCGACCCGCGCGTCACGCGGCTGGGCGCGTTCCTGCGTCGCACGAGTCTCGACGAGCTGCCGCAGTTCTACAACGTGTTGCGTGGCGACATGTCGGTGGTCGGCCCACGCCCGCACGCGCTCGAGCACGACGATCTCTACCAGCGCGTGGTGACAGGGTACATCCACCGCTACCGCATCAAGCCGGGCATCACGGGCTGGGCGCAGGTCAACGGCTTTCGCGGCGAGACCGATCGCCTCGAAAAAATGGAACTGCGCGTGGCGCACGATCTGTACTACCTCGGCCATTGGTCGTTCTGGCTCGACATGCGCATCATCGCGGCCACGATCGCTCACGGGCTGACCAGTCCCAACGCTTACTGAGAACGCAGGCTGAGCATGCTGAATAAGTGTGCTGAATGAACGCGGGACGCGGACACCGGCGAAGCGATCGACGCACAGGCACTCCGCGCGAGTTTCACCAGGTTTCGGGAGATCGACGATGGCGATGAACTTTGAAGGCGGTTATGCCGTGGCAGGCGCCGACGAGCGATATCTGGGCGACTATCTGCAAACCATCGTCTCGAGCTGGCGAGTCATTGCGCTCGTGACGCTCGCCGTCACGCTGCTCGGCGCCTCGTATGCCTTCCTCGCCCGGCCGACCTATCGCGCCGACGTGCTGTTCCATATGGTGGACAAGACCGACAGCAGCAAGAAGGACGCCAGCCTGCCGCCGCTCACCGGCATGTTCGATACGAAGACGTCCGCAAACGGCGAGATCGAGATGCTGAAATCCCGCATCGTCACCGAGGAGACGGTGCGCCGCCTGCATCTGGACATCGCTGCGCACCCGCGCGAGCTGCCGGTCATCGGCGCGCTCTTCTCCGGACTTGTGAACGGCAACTGGGGCGTGAAGCTGCCATCGTCCTTGAAGCCGTCCGGCTATGCGTGGGGCAGTGGCGATATCGTGGTGTCGCGCTTCGACACGCCGGATACGCTGTACGACCGCAACTTCACGCTGGTCGCGGGCGAGGACGGCAGCTTCGTGCTGCGCGACCCCGATGGCGCCGCGCTGCTCCAGGGCCGCGTGGGTGAGGACGTTGCGGTCAACACGGTCGACGGTCCGATCGCCCTGCGTGTGGAACGTCTCAGCGGGCCTCCCGACACGCCGTTCGTGCTCACGCGTGCCTCGACGCTGACCACCGTCGAACGCCTGCAGCGCGCGCTCGACGTGTCCGAAGTCGGGCTGCAGTCGGGCGTGATTCGCGCGAGCCTCGAAGGGCACGACAGCCAGCTGACCGCGGCGATCCTCAACAACATGGCGCGCGAGTTCATCGTGCAGGACGTGGAAAGCCGTTCCGCTGAAGCGGAGCACATGCTGGGGTTCCTCGACGAACAACTGCCGCAGTTGCGCGCGCAGCTCGACGCAGCCGAGCAGCGCTACAACAAGTTCCGCAACGAGCACGGCACGGTCGACCTGGGCGAAGAAAGCCGGCTATTGCTTCAGCAGGTCGTCGACAACAAGACGCGTCTCGAAGATCTGCAGCAGCAACGGGCGGAACTGGCCCAGCGCTTCACCGAGCATCACCCGGCGGTCGCCGCGCTCGACGCGCAGATCGCGACGCTGCAACACGCGCAGGGGGCGCTGACACGCAACGTCGCTTCCTTGCCCGACACCGAGCAGACCGCGGTGCGGCTGCTGCGCGACGTGCACGTGGACACGGAGCTGTACACCAACCTCCTGAACAGCGCGCAGGAGCTGCGCGTTGCGAAGGCGGGCCAGGTCGGCGACGTGCGGGTCGTCGATTACGCGCAGGCGCCCAACGACCCGGTGCGGCCCAGGCGCGTGCTCGTGATCGTTCTGTCCTTCGCCGGTGGGATCGTGCTGGGCATCCTGATTGCCTTCGTGCGCAAGTCGCTGTACGGCGGCGTCGAGCGTCCCGACGAGCTCGAGGCGGCGCTCGGCGTGCCGGTCTTCGCGGTGGTGCCGCGCAGCGCGCAGCAGTTGCGGCTGCAGCACCACGTGTCGTTGCGCCGGCGCGGGCTGCACGTGCTCGCGCAGCAATCGCCGCAGGACGTCGCGGTCGAGGGCGTGCGCAGCCTGCGCACCTCGCTGCAGCTCACGCTGAACGACGCGCGCAACAACATCGTGATGCTGACCGGCTCGCGGCCCGACGTCGGCAAGTCGTTCCTGTCGGTCAATCTCGCGGCGCTGGTCGCGTCGGTGAACAAGCGCGTGCTGATCGTCGACGGCGACATGCGGCGCGGCGACGTCCACTCGCACTTCGGCATTGCGCATCAGCCGGGACTCTCCGACGTGCTGCTCGGCGCCGACCTGCACACGGCGATCCAGCACGAGGTGCTGCCGGGCCTCGACGTGCTCGCCAAGGGCTCGCTGCATGCGCACCCGTCCGAATTGCTGATGAGCGCGCGCTTCGAGGCGCTGCTCGACGAGCTGAAAGAGAAGTACGACCTCGTGATCGTCGATACGCCGCCGGTGCTCGCGGTGACCGACTCGACCGTGATCGGGCGCTACGCGGGGACGTCGCTGCTGGCGATCCGCCACGGCCGGCATCCGCTCTCCGAGCTCGAGGAGACCGTCAAGCGCCTGCGCAACGGCGGCGTGAACCTGTGCGGCGTGCTGCTCACCGACGTGCCGAAGACCGGCGCGTTCGCCGGCGGCGGCTATCGCGGCGGCTACTACGGATACGAAAGCATTGCGGGTTGAGCAGGACGTCCGCGGCCGGCCGGCGCCGCGCGGACGGCGCAAGCGTGGAAACCATTTCGCTCACGCGAGGAGAGAACAATGGCTCGTAAGGTTGCGTTGATCACCGGCATCACCGGTCAGGACGGTTCGTATCTGGCAGAACTGCTATTGAACAAAGGCTACGAGGTGCATGGCATCAAGCGGCGCTCGTCGCTGTTCAACACCGACCGGATCGACCACTTGTATCGCGATGTGCATGACCCGGAACCGGGCATCCAGCTGCATCACGGCGAGCTGACCGACTCCACGGCATTGCTGCGGGTGATCCAGCGCGTCGCGCCCGACGAGATCTACAACCTCGCCGCGCAAAGCCACGTGGCGGTGTCGTTCGAGGAGCCCGAGTACACCGCGAACGCGGACGGGCTCGGCACGCTGCGCATCCTGGAGGCGATCCGCATTCTCGGTCTCACGGGCAAGACGCGCTTCTACCAGGCGTCCACCTCGGAGCTGTACGGGCTCGTCCAGGAGGTGCCGCAGCGCGAGACCACGCCGTTCTATCCGCGCAGCCCCTACGCAGTCGCGAAACTGTTCGCCTACTGGACCACGGTCAACTACCGCGAGGCGCACGGCATGTACGCATGCAATGGGATCCTGTTCAATCACGAGTCGCCGCAGCGCGGCGAGACGTTCGTGACGCGCAAGATCACGAGGGCGATCGCGCGCATCGCGGTCGGGGTGCAGAAGACCCTATACCTGGGCAACCTCTCCGCGTTGCGCGACTGGGGCCACGCCCGCGATTACGTCGACATGCAGTGGCGCATGCTGCAGCAGGCGGAGCCGGAAGACTTCGTGATCGCAACGGGCGTGCAGTACAGCGTGCGCGACTTCGTGCGCGCGGCTGCGGCGGAACTGGGCGTCACCGTGCGCTTCGAGGGCTGCGGCGTCGATGAGGTCGGCATCGTCGAGCAGGTGCAGGGGCGCGAGACGCGGCTGGAGGCGGGCGACGTGATCGTGCGCGTCGATCCGCGCTACTTCCGTCCGACCGAGGTGGAAACACTGCTCGGCGACGCCTCGAAGGCCCAGCAAAAGCTGGGCTGGAAGCCCACCACGACATTCGAGTCGCTCGTCAAGGAGATGGTGCGCTCGGACTTCCAGATCGCCAGGCGCGACGCGCTCGTCACGCTGGCCGGCTTCAAGGCTCTCGAACATCACGAGTGACGCACATGGACACGAACTCCCGAATCTTCGTCGCGGGCCACCGCGGCATGGTGGGATCGGCGCTGTTGCGCGCGCTGCAGGCGCACGGCTACTGGAACCTCGTCACGCGCGCACACGAGGCGCTGGACTTGACGGATCAGTCCGCGGTCGACGCCTTTTTCGACGGCGAGCATATCGACGCAGTGCTGCTCGCGGCCGCGCGCGTCGGCGGCATCCTCGCGAACGCGACGCAGCCCGCGCAGTTCGCGTACGACAATCTCGCGATCGAAACCAACGTGATACGCGCCGCTTGGCAAGCGGGCGTCGAGCGGCTGGTGTTCTTCGGTTCCTCGTGCATCTATCCGCGCGAGTGCCCGCAGCCGATCCGCGAAACCTACCTGCTCACCGCGCCGCTCGAGCCGACCAACGAAGCCTATGCGATCGCGAAGATCGCGGGCCTCAAGCTCTGCGAAGCGTACAACCATCAGTACGGCACACACTTCGTCTCGCTGATGCCGACCAACCTCTACGGCCCGAACGACAACTACGACCTCGGCAGCAGCCATGTGCTGCCGGCACTGATTCGCAAGGCGCACGAGGCGCGCGCGAACGGCGCGCGCACGCTGACCGTATGGGGTTCGGGCACGCCGCGCCGCGAGTTCCTGCACGTCGACGACCTCGCCGACGCGACGCTCTTCGTGCTCGAGCACGAGACCGGCGACGGCGTGTACAACGTCGGCGTGGGCGAGGATTTGTCGATCCGCGACCTGGCGCAGCGCGTGTGCGACGTGGTGGGCTTCGCGGGCGAGCTGGTGTTCGACGCGACCAAACCCGACGGCACGCCGCGCAAGCTGCTCGACGTGTCGCGGCTCGGCAGCCTTGGCTGGCATGCGCAAATCGGCCTGGACGAGGGGCTCGCGCGCACCTATGGCGACTTTCTTCAGTCGCATGCGGCGCCGGCTTGCGAGGCCGAGGCGCGCGCCTGAGGCACGCTTGAGGGTGTGCCTTTGTGTTGGCGGCGGGCGCCGTGTGCGGACCGGCTAAATGGCACCCGCTTTTTTTTGTGTGGGGAGGTTCGGCGCCGCGGCCGCCGCATGGCGCCGATCCGGCTTCGGCCGTGCGCCAGACGAAACGAAACAGAAAGGCGACGCGATGAGAATCCTGATCTACGGATTGAACTACGCGCCCGAGGTGACGGGCGTCGGCAAGTACACGGCCGAGATGGCGGAGCTGCTGGTGGCGCGGGGGCACGAAGTGCGCGTGGTGAGCGCCCAGCCGTACTACCCGCAGTGGCGCGTGCACGACGGCTATCGTGCGTGGCGCTATCGGCACGAAACGTGGCACGGGGTGCCGGTCTGGCGCGCGCCGCTGTGGGTGCCGTCGCGGCCCGGCGGGCTCAAGCGCATCGTGCATCTGGCGAGCTTCGCGCTCTTGTCGCTGCCGCTGCTCGTGCGCCAGGCGCCATGGCGGCCGCAGGTCCTGATGCTGATCGCGCCTACGCTGGCGTGCGCGCCGGGCGCGCTGGCGCTCGCGCGGCTCGTCGGCGCGCACGCCTGGCTGCATATTCAGGATTTCGAAGTTGACGCCGCGTTCGATCTGGGGCTGCTGCAGGGCGGCGGCGCGTCGCGTATCGCACGTGCGGCCCATGCCGCCGAACGCGCGCTGCTGCGTAGCTTCGACGTCGTGTCGTCGATTTCGGTGCGCATGGTCGAGCGGGCGATCGACAAGGGTGTCGACGCGTCGCGCGCCATGTGCCTGCCGAACTGGGTCGACATCCGCGCGATCTTTCCGCTGCCTGAGCCGAGCATGTTCCGTCGGCGGCTCGGCATCGCGGCGGACAGTATCGTCGTGCTGTACGCCGGGAGCATGGGCGCGAAGCAGGGTATCGAGATACTCGCGGACGTCGCGACGGCGCTGGCAGACCGGCGCGACATCCGCTTCGTGTTCTGCGGCGACGGCGCGGCCAGACGCGAGCTGATGACGCGCTGCGCACCGCTGGCGAACTGTCACGTGCTGCCGGTGCAGCCGGCCGAATGGCTCAACGCGTTGCTGAACGTTGCCGATATCCACGTGCTGCCGCAGCGCAACGACGCCGCCGACCTCGTGATGCCGTCGAAGCTGACCGGCATGCTCGCGAGCGGCCGCGCGGTCGTTGCCATGGCGCGGCCCGGCACGTGCCTTTTTGACGTGGTGTCGGACCATGGGATCGTGGTGCCGCCCGAGGACAGCGCCGCGCTCGCGGCGGCGATCGTCACGCTGGCCGGCGACCCCGCGCGGCGCGCGACGCTAGGCCGTGCCGCGCGTCAGTACGCGCAGCGCATGCTCTCGCCGCAGTCGATCTTTGGTGCGCTCGAAGCCCGACTCGCCGCGCTCACGGGCGGCGATGCCGCGCCAGCGGCCGGCCCGCAGCAGCCCGCGGGCAGCGCAGCCCCTGCGGCACGCAAATCAGGCACGAGCGGGAAGGCGCTGCAGGAGGTCGAGCAGTCCGATGCGGGCACGTAGGGCCGCGTGACGGCTGAACCCGTGGCGACGCCTGGCGCCATCAGCCGTGCGCCCGGCTCACCACGGCGATTTGTATAGCTGCTCCGCGGCCTCGCCGGGCGACGTATAGGGGGTGCTGTACGGGTTGCCGTAGACCTGGGCGGTCGGGGAGGTCTGGCTGGCGCCGTAGTCATACCCCGCGGTGCCGCGATGTGCGCTCGAACCCGAGCCATTCGCCAGCGCGTTGCCGGCCCGCGAGATGCCGTTCTTGCCGATCCTGCTGGCGCTCGTGGCGACGCGGCCGGTTCTCGACACACCGCCGCCGGTCGCGCTCGCGCCGCTTGCGGCGGCGTCCGAAGGCGTGACGATGTGCATGTGCTTTTCGTTCGTGAGCGCGTCTTCCGCGTCGTCGGGCGAGGCGCCGTTCGTGCTGTACGGATTGGCGCTGTAGGGGTTGCTGCCCGACGAACCCGGGCTGCCGAGCAGCCGTTGCTCGTCGGACTTTTCGCGGCTCACGGTCGAGGACAGGGTGTCGCCCGTCTGTTCGCCCGGCGTGGCGGACGCTGAACCAGGCGCCGCGCGCTGCGCAAGCGCCATGCACGGCCACGCAAGGCACGCGGCAACGAGTGCGGCAGCGAGCATATTGGGCGGCACGCTGTGGACCGCCACGGCGGAGCCAGCGCAAGCGGCCAACGGAGACTGACGGCAAAACGTGAGCATGGCGTCTATCCTGCGCGCCGCGAACCATGCGGCATGATGCCTTCATGGTGCCCATGCCGCGTCGCGCCGCCGCGCCAAAACCCCTGCCGTGTCGGCCATGCGCGCCAGGCGCTGCGGCGCCCGCCGGACAATGGCCTCGTGGGCCGGCGCAGGCTCGCAACCCGCAGGAGCGGACCCGCATGGGCAAGGAGCATTCATGACGGAAGCGGTCGAAGGTATCGGCGGTATCGGTGTCGGCGGGCTGGCGGACGGGTCCGGCGACGCCTCGCCGGCAGGCGTCGTGCCGCCGCAGGCGTACCGGTCTGCGGCCGCCGACATTCCCGTGATCGACCTGAGCCGCGCGGGCAAGGGCAACTACGTCGCGCGGCGCGGAAAGCTCGTACAGGCTGTGTGGTACGTCGTCGAGACCTGTGTGCTCGACAATCGCCTGCTGCCGCTCTCGGCGCTGCGGGTGGGCCTGCTGCGGCTCTTTGGCGCGAAGGTCGGCGAGGGCTGCCGGCTCGTGCATCCCATGCGCGTGAAGGCGCCCTGGAATCTCGAACTCGGCGACCACTGCTGGATTGGCGTGGACGTGTGGATCTACAACCAGGCGCCTATCCGCATCGGCTCGAACGTCTGCATTTCGCAGGGCGCGTTTCTCAGCGCCGGCTCGCACGACATGCGCACGAACATGGACCTCCATGTCGCGCCGATCGTGATCGAGGACGGTGCGTGGGTGTCGTCGAAATGCGTCGTGCAGATGGGCGTGACGATCGGGCGCTCGGCCGTCGTCACGCCGTTGTCGGTCGTGCATCGATCGCTCGAAGCAGGCGGCGTGTATGGCGGCAACCCGTGCCGCTTCATCCGCTGGCGCTTCGAGGAACGCTGATCCCCGCGCGAGGGCGCGGCCCCTCCTTTCGTGAACCGTCGTTGCGACGTGAGCAGGCCATCAGGCCCGCTCACGCACCGCTTATGCCCCGCTCTCGCTGATTAGCCGTTAGTACCCGGCTCCGACGTACCGGCCCGCCGATGCCGCCTGCGTGCTCGGCAGGATCAGGTTGACCACGCGGCTCCACTTCACGAGCGCCGATGCATCGACGAACACGACGTCGTTCGGCTTCAGCTCGAACTCGTCGGCGGTGGCCATCGCTTCCGGCGTCGACGCATCGAGGTGAAACACCGTGCGGTGGCCTTCCTTCTGCCCGCGCACCACATAGACCTGCGAAGCGTCGCCCGATCCCTGGCTGATGCCGCCCGCGTCGCCGAGCGCGTCGTTCAGCGAGAGGCGGCCATTGTCGAACGGCAGGGGGCCCGGGTGCCCGACTTCGCCCAGCACGTACACGCGGCTTTCATTCGACGAATACACGCGCACGAGGTCGCCGTTCTGCAGCAGGATGTTGTCCGGGTTCACGCCTTTCTTGATCATGTCGGGAATGTCCACCATGATCGTTTCCTTGCCGCGCGTCACACTAACCCGCGAACGGTCGCCCGACGCCGTGAAGCCGCCCGCGCGGTTGATCGCCTCGGGCAGCGACATCGTCATGTCGTTGAGCACCATCAGCCCGGGCGTGCGCACTTCGCCGTCCACATAGACGCGCCGGCTGCGGTATGCCTCGATACGCAGCGTCACCTGCGGCTTGTTCAGGTAGTAGGCGAGCTTGTTCGCCACGAGGTCGCGCGCCTGCAACTCGGTCAGCCCGGCCACGTGGATCGCGCCCACATAGGCGACCTGGATCGAGCCCGTCGAGTCGACGGTATAGCCCGACACGACCTGGCTCGTGCTCTGGTCCTGGGAGCCGCTGTTGGCCGACGACGTGGTCGGCAGGTTCATCTCGGGGTGGTCCCACACGACGATGCTGAGCACGTCGCCGGGCCCGAGCGTATAGGGCATGGGCGTGCCGAACAGCTTCTCGACGTCGCTCGGGATCGTCGTCGGTCTCGCCGCCGCCTGCTTCGCGACCAGTTCGTTGTTGATCTCGACGAGCGCGCCCGCCGGCGGCTGATCGTCCTTGCCTGAGCCGGTGCGCGCCGCTTCGGTCGCGGCCTTCGCCTGCGTGACGCTCGAAGGCGCGGTCATGCCCGGCGACAGACCGCAGCCCGCGATCAGGGCCGTGAACGTCACTGCGGCCACCGTGGCCGCCATTGCCGCCCATGCGCGGCCCGGCAGTGCCCTGCGACGGCGGCCCGCGCGATCGCACGAGAGGGCCTCGCGCACGCGCGCTGTTGCGGTTCCGTCGGCGGCCTCCGCGCTCGAAAATTCAGGTGTGCTGTCTTGTAACATAGCCTTGCCCCCTCACTATCAGGATTCGCACATCGCTACGAAAGTGCAACGCCCGCTCATCGTTTGACTGTTTTTTCCGGTTCAGCTGCGTTGCTTCGTCACCCCTGCCAATCCCTACCAATCCCTACCCATGCCTGCCCATGCCTGCCAGTCTGCAATCTGATATTCCTGTTCTGATCCGATCCACGAGCGGCCGGCGCGCACGCGCCGCTTGGGGCGCTCAGTTCTGCGCCGAGGCCGCTTCCTCGGCCGGTTCCCCCGGTTCGACGCGCGCCCTGGCGCTCATCGGGCGCCCCGCGCGCGAACGCACGGCGGCGAGCGACGGATGCTCCTGCAGCAAGCCGAGCAGCGCGCGCACCATGCCGTCCATCGCGAAGCGCGCGTCGAACGTGCGCCGTGCCTGGGCGCGCATCGAATTGCGCGCGCGTTCGTCCAGCGCGCGCCAGGCCGCGAAGAGCCGCTTCGTGCCGGCGATGGTGTCGGGCGCGACGAAGCCCGCGTGATCGGCGTCGATCTCGCGCCATACGCCCACCTTGTCCGAGACGAGCGCGGGCAGGCCGCACGCGAGCGCTTCCGCGACCGAAACGCCGAAGTTCTCCTGGTGCGAGGGCAGCACGAACACGTCGCTCGCGTGGAGCGCCCCCCACTTGAGGTCGCCTTGCAGCATCCCGGGCCAACTGATGCGATGCGCGATGCCTTGCGACTGCGCGATCGCGTGCAGCGCGGGCTGCCAGTTGCCCTTGTCGGGGCCCGCCATCAGCAGATGCGCATCCGGCGTTTCGCGCGCATGCTCGGCGAACGCGTGAACCAGCATGTCGCAGCCCTTCTTCGGATGCAGACGGCCGAGGAACAGCACGATGCGCTTGTTCTGCAGATGCGGCGACGCGTGCAGGAACGCTGCCCGCAACGCGTTCGCATCCTCGCGGGGCGCGTTGGTGCCGAACGGCACGACACGCTCGTTTGCGCGATACAGCCAGAACGATTCGCGTGCGAGCAGGCGTTCCTCGTCGGTCGTGAAGATCACGGCGGCCGCGTCGCGCAGCACGCGGTAGTCGGCCCACGGCCAGTAGGTCCACTTCTTCAGATGCTTGAGCGGGTAGGTGACCCGGAACCACGGGTCGAGCATGCCGTGCGTGTACACGTAGTACGGCACTTGCGCATGGCGCAACGCGCGCCACGCACCGAAGCCGTGGTATTGCCAGAGGCCATGCACGATCGCCGCGTCGAAGCGGGCGGCGTTAGCCCGCAGCCACGGCACGTAGCCGGGGCAGTAGCCGTAGTGTCCGCGGCCGGGGCCCAGCGCGTGAAGCGAGAGCGGGAAGTCGCGCACGCAGGGGGCGTCGATCGGGTCGAGCGATGCCACTTCGATCTGATGGCCGAGCGCCGCCATCGCCAGACCGCTCTGGCGCACGCCTTCGATAGGTCCGCCCGAACGCGGGTCGACGGTGGACACGAGATGCAGGATTTTCATCGGGGCTCCGGGGGCGCACAGGTATTGAGCGGCACCGGCGCCGCCGGGGGCGCCGTTGGCCGGAAGGCGGGTTCGGCAGGCTCGCGCCGGCAGGGCGGCGGGTGCAGGTGCTGGCGCCGGCGCACGAGGTCGATCCGGTAATGGAGCTGCGAGTACAGCGCGACGATGAGTCCTAGCGCGAGCCCGTAGACGAGGCCCGAAAAACGCGCGCCGAGCGGATTGCCACCGATCGACGCGCCCGGCAGCGCCGCGAGCACGAGGATCGACATGCTCAACGGCATCAGCAGCGGGTGGCGCGGCGCAATGCGGCGCCAGCGCCGGAACGCGCAGCCCGCCACCACGAGCGCGACGATCACCGCGAGCGGCATGCAGGCGCCGAACAGCAGGCCTTCCGCATAGAGCTGGTAGACCCAGAAGTTGTGGCCCGCCACCCAGTCGCTGGTGTCGAAATAATCAGACTTGCTAAACGTTTCGCTTACGTAGGGATAGTAGATCGGCGAATAACGGTAGTCGTGGCCATAGCCCTTGCCGAACAGCAGCGTTTCCGCCGACTCGGTGACCTGGTCGTACTGGTCGCGCATTTCCGCAATACGCGTGACGGTGGTCGGATCGCGGTCGGAGTCCGAGTTTTCCGCGGCGGTGACGCGCTGCGTCCAGTGATTCGTGATGGAAGGGAAGAGCCACGCGGTGCCCACCCCGAGCGCCACGATGAACGACAGCGCCACGCCCGTGCGCACGAACGACTTGATCAGATGGCTGAACGACGGCGAGGCCAGCCACGCGGCGAACATGGCGAGCAGCACCGTGGCGAGCAGCAGGCTGCGCGTGACGCTCAGCAGTTCGACGACGAGCGTGGCGAGGAAGATCAGCACCATCGTCATCGTGAAGCGCCGCGCGACGATGAACTGATGCAGCAGCATGGCCTGGAGCGCGAGCATCGTCGGCGAGACGATCCGGAAGCGGATGTCGGCGAGCGGGCCGCCCACCACGAAGATCCCGAAGAGGAAGGTGAAGACGAGACCGAGCACGTTTGCGTAATAGAGCGCGTTCTGCATCTGCATGAGGCGTATGGGGTGCCACGGGCGGCACATGGCGAAGTAGCCGAGCACGAACAGCAGGAACGGCAGGATCACGCGCAGGTACTGGCCGGTCGGGTTGTGCTGCAGCATCTGCGCGACGACGCTGCCCACGAGGCTCAGCACGAGCGCGCTCGTCACGAACGAGCGCAGCCGCGACGGACGCGAGAAGCGCGGGCCGATCATCGTGAGGATGGCCGCGCCCGCCAGGGCCGGAAAGACAACCAGCCATTGCGCGCTATGGCCGAACTGGGAGTCGGGTGCCTTGTAGTCGAAAGCGAGAGGCACGAGACACACCCAGATCCACATGACGGCATGTTTGTTTCGCATCGGCGTTTCTCCCGGTGCGTGCATGGCATGGATTCGCGCACGGCAAATGCGCCGCATGCGAAGGCTCGACTCAATATAAAACGGCGCAAGCGGCTTGCGTATGCGCGTGGCGCGAAACGACCGGGTTGTGGCGGCAGAAAAAATATTCCGATCCGGCACCCGCCTGGCCGTGCACGCCTGTCCGAGAACGGCGGGAAGTTGGCGCACGCTGCACGATGTCCGTGCGCATGATGGGGTCGGCAGCGATACGTTCGTCGTCTGCTTTTGTCCAGAGATTCGGCACGGTTCGAGCGAGGGAAGCGTCATGAAGCTATTGCACGGCGCACGACTGGCGCGAAGTCGCTCCGTCGAGCTCGATTTCGTGCGCGGCATCGCGATCCTCGCGGTCATGGGTTATCACTTCCATACCGTGCACACCGGCCGTGCGTGGGTCGACTTCCTCGAGTACCCGCTGAAAAGCTTCGGCCACGAGGGCGTGAACCTGTTCTTCACGCTGAGCGGCTTCCTCGTCGGCGGTCTTCTGCTGCGCCAGTATGCGCAGACCGGCCGCATCGGCGCGCGCCGCTTCATCGTGCGGCGGATCTTCAAGATCTGGCCCGCGTACTACGTGCTGATTCTCTTTCACGTGTTCGCGGGCCGCCATCCGCGCGACACGTTCCTCTGGCAGAACCTCACGCACATGCAGAACTATTTCGGCACCTCCATTGCGCAGACGTGGAGCCTTGCCGTCGAGGAACACTTTTACCTGTTTCTGCCCGCGTTCCTGATCCTGCTCGCGCATTTCCGCTTGCGCGCGAACGCGCTGATCGCGGTGATGGCCGTGCTGTGCGCGCTCGTGCTCGGCGTGCGCTGCTTCGCCGTCGCGAACGGCGAGCTCGAGCAGGCGTTCAACTACACGCAATACCGCATGGACAGCCTGCTCATCGGCGTCATGCTCGCGACCGTCTACTGGATGAAGCCCGAAATGTGGCGCAGCCTCGCCGCGAAAAAGCGCTGGCTCGTCGGTGGGGTGGTGCTGCTCGTTGCGTGGCTCGCGTTCGCCACGCCGCATATCGCGCTCGACGAGAGCATCGGCTATACGCTTCAGGCTGCAGGTTATTGCGCGCTCATCGTGCTCGTGCTCGAGCACTCGGGCGGCTTGCGCACGTCGTGGCTGTATCGTGGGCTCGCGTGGCTCGGCGTGTACTCGTATGGCATCTATCTGTGGCACTCGCTTGCGCTCGCACCGGGCGACTATCTGATCCACAAGGCGAGTGCGCTCGGCGTGTCGTCGCTGCTCGCGTGGCCGGTCGTGCTCGCCGCGCAGTTCGTCATCGCGATTGCGCTCGGCTATCTGACCACGCGTGCCGTCGAGTTTCCATTCCTGCGCCTGCGCGACGCGTTGTTCCCGGACCTGCGCGGAGGGGCCGTCGCCGCCGAGCGCCGCGAGCCTCCCGCCGTGGAGGGCAAGATCGAAGGCATTGCCTGAGCCGCGCGGGCAGGGCCGGTCCGTTGACGATCCCCTGAACTGTCGATGCGCGAAGGTGCGCGCACCGCGCCGCTCAGGCCATTGCGGCCTGCAGCGTGCGCTTGAACTGCTCGAGTGTGTTGCGCGAGAGGAGGTTCGACTGCGCGGGCTGCACGGCGGGCGCGTCGCGGTTCCACAGAACGGCGAGCGCTTCGAGCGCGCGCGCGATCGTGGCGGGGTCGAGATTGTCGAGCAGCGGTCCGAGGGAGCCGTCGCGGCAGTACCAGCCGATCAGGCCGTCGGCGCTCGCGACCACCGGCTTGCCGAAGCGATAGGCCTGCACGAGCACGCCGCTCATGCCGTAGTGCTGCTTGTAGCCTAGCCACACGGCGTCGCACGCGGAAAAGAGATCGCGCTCCATCTCCTCTGACACGAACTGGTTGAAGATCACCGGCGCGGGCGTGAGTTGCGGCGCGTGAGCGTCGATGAACGCGCGGGTCTCGTCGTCCTGCACACCGGCGATCACGAGACACGGCGCATCGTCCTTGTGTGCGAGCGCGAGCATCAACTCGCGGATGCCCTTGCGCTCGCCGATCGCGCCATAGACGAGCAGATAGCGTGCGTGCGCGTCGAGCTTCAGACGCGCGCGGGCGAGCAACGGATCGACGGCCAGGATCTCCGGAAACGGGTCGGCCACGTAGCGCAGCGTCGCGGCGTGCCGGGGATGCTTGCTCGCGAACCAGTCCGGCATCGTGGGGTCGATCGTGAAAACCGCGCGCAGTCCGTGCGCGCGCATCGCGCGGCGGAACAGGAGCGACTTCGCCATGTCGACGATCGGGCGGCGCGGCGTGCGCAGGCCGATGCTCGCGTGATGGAACGTCATGCCCATGACGATGGCGATCCACGGCGTCTTGCCGAACGGCGTGCCTAACTCCGCGACCGTGTAGAAGAAGTAATCGGCGTAGGGCGCCACGACAAGGCGCACGCGCGTCGTGCGGCTCACCTCTTCGAGCGCGCGCGCATAGAAGTTCCGAAAGCGCATGTAGACGCTGAACGCGTATTGCGGGCCGAACGGCACGGTGTGCAGGTCGAGCAGCGCGAGGCGCAGATCGGGCCGCGCTTCGCTCGCAATGCGCTGCGAGAGCGGATGGTTCGCGTAGGCCGTATCGGTGACGACGAGGCAGCGATGGCCCGCCTCCACGCATGCCTGCGCGATCCACTCGACGTAGCGCCAGCGGTGGCCGGTGAAATTCGGCTCGATGACGACGACCCAGTCCTCATCCGTGGACGCGTGCAGGCTGGGCGGCTCGGATACGACGTTCACGTCGGCCTCGGCATCGGGCAGAACCGATGCGCTTGGGGAGTGGGGCGCGGCACTGCGGTATCTGGCGATCGACACGGTGTCCATGCAGGAGGCCTGACGAATGAAAGGTGTTGCGAACACCATAGCAGCGTGGTGCGCGCGCCAAGCGCCAAATTGAGGGTCGGGCTGGCCGAAAACGCCTGGGTCATGCGGGGTGGGGGGATGCACGGATGGCCGCCGCACGGATGCCCGCCCCCCGGATGGCCGGCCCGTCCGATTCCACCTGGCTGATGGCGCTTGGTGACATTCGCGCCGCGGTAACTTGCAGAACCTGAGTCAAGACGCGTTCTCAAACGTGAGTAGCACGTGCGCAACCGGCGCGCGGCGTCACAACAAGCAACCATCCTGCATGGGAGGCACATTGCGCGCGATGCGGTTGCCGGCGTGGCCGGTCAAGGCGGGTTTCGGTCCCGGCGCGGCGACCTGGGTGCTGCTGCAGCAGGTCGTGGTGCGCGGCCTCGTGGCCGTCAAGTTCCTCGTGATCGGGCGCATTCTCGGGCCGTCCGCGATCGGTCTTGCGAGCGTCGCGCTGCTCGCGGTCGCGATCGCCGAAGCGCTTTCGGACACCGGCCTCGCGCAGGCCGTGATCCAGGGCCCGGCGCCGCCAACCCGCGCCGAAGCCGGCGCGGTGTGGACCACGCTCGCCACGCGCGGTCTCCTGATCGCGCTCCTGCTCGTGGCGAGCGCGCCGTTGATGGACGCCCAGTTCCACCTCGGCGGCGCCATCGGGCTCGTCCAGATCGCCGCGCTGCTGCCGCTCTTGCGCGGGCTGGCGTCGCCCGCCTACTTCATCGCGCAGCGCGAGCGGCACTTCCAGCATATTGCGGCAATCGAGATCTCGTCCTCGTGCATCGACTGCGGCCTCGGCATCGCCCTCGCGCTGGCGGGGGCGGGACCGTACTCGCTGCTGCTCGGCATGATGGTCGGCGAGGCGGTCAAGAGCGTCGTCACGTGGGTCGCGCTCTCGCCGCGCCCGCCGGTGCGGCTGCGCTGGTCGGGCATCGGCCACTACGTCGGCTTCAGCCGCTGGATCTGGGCCAGCAGCGTCATCATCCTGATCACCAACCAGTTCGACAAAGTGGTGGTCGGCAAGCTGCTCGGGCCGACGCAGCTCGGCGCCTGGCAGATGTCCTCCAAGCTCGCGCAGATGCTGCTCGCCGACGCGGCGATCGCCATGTCGCAGTATCTGTTCCCCACGTTCGCCGCGCATCATCGCGGCGGCGCGCAAGCCGCGGCGCGGCTGTTCCGGCTGTATCTCGCGGCGGCCGTGGTGGGGCTCGCAGGCGTGGTCATCGTGCTGCGCTTCGCCGCCGAGCCGCTCTTTTCGCTTGTGCTCGGCGCCGCGTGGCGGCCGGCTGTGCCGCTCTTTCGCATCTTCGTCATCAACATGGCGATCAGCGCGCTGAACTCGGTGCTGGCTTCGTATCTGCGCGCCGTTGGCGACGCGCGCGCCGTCACGGTCGCGTCGCTGCTTCAGGTCGTCGCGCTGATCCTGTCCGTGCCGCCCGCCATGCATGTGTGGGGCGTGACCGGCATTGCCTGGTCGATGACGTTCGGTCTGGCTTCGGGCGCGGGATGGATGCTGTATCGCGTTTCGCGGCAGAAATAGCGGGCATGGGCACAGCGGCAGCGCGCGGCACTCAAGCGTGCAGCGCGGCTTCGACGATTTCCGCGAGCTGGTGCCCGAGCGTCGGCGAGTTGAGCTGGCCGTACACCGCATGCGCGGCAGTGGCGGTCGCACGCATGGCCTCGGGCGGCAGCGCCCAGATGCGCCGCAGCGTGGCGGCGAGCGCGTCCGTTCCACCGTCGCGGCTGAAGAAGAAGCCGGTGCGGCCGTCCTCGATATAGCCCGGCTCCGGGCCCATGTGCAGCGGCAGATGGTCGTGCACGATGGGCGGCAGGCTCAACGCGAACATGTGGACGACGCTCAACCCCGCCGAACCCGGATAGCAGCCCACGCGGCAGCGCAGGCTGATCGCCGCGATCGCATTGTCGTCGAATACCGCGCCATACCAGATCACATAGCTGCGGTCGCCATACTTGCGCTTCAGGCGCTCGCCGTGCTCGCCGTCGCCTATCACGTGCAGTGTGATATCGCTGCCTTCACCGTGCAGCTGGCCAACCACGTCGATGAGCGGTTCGATCTCCGAACCTTCGCGCAGCCTGCCGATGAAGAGGATGCCGTTCTCCGTGCCGGTTTTGATGGCGGGCTCCACGCCGCAGGACACGGTCAGCGAATTGTTCGCGACGACGAGTTTCGCAACCGGGCAGCCGATATCGATGAGCGAACGGCGCGACGCCTCGGTGTAGCAGACATAGCGCACGGCGAGCGCGACCGCGAGCCGGTAGCAGGCCGTGCGCAGCAGGCCCGCCGACCGATGCCGGTACAGCCCCTGTCCGTGAATGAGCACGGGCACGCGCACCATGCGCCCGGCGACGAGCGCGAACCACAGCGATAGATAGCGAACGTCGGCAAAGATCAGCACGGCGTCGGGACGTTCGAGAACGATGCGGCTCAGCACGCGCTTTTGCATGCGGATGCGCCGCGAGGGCAATCCGGCGATGTGCGTTTCGACGAACTCGTCGCAGTCGGGCCGCTCGCGCGAAAAGCCGCTCGCCTCCACGCCCTCGGAGCAGGCGAACACCTTGACGGAAAAAAGGCGGTTCAGCGATTCGATGACTTCGATGCGATAGCGCGCGATCAAGGGCTGCACGTAGAAGAGGACAGGCCGTTTGATCCGTGCGCCACATGCGCCTTCGCCTTCGCCGGCAGGCGTCCCGGAAGAGACGATCTCGTTGTCCTCGGCCTGGCTCCGGCGTGTCGACGCAGTCATGTTGGGGCGAATCTTCCGGTTACCTGCCTGGTTGTTCAGTCATATTTGCGCGATCTCTTTTAGCAGTTGTAGGCGAGCCGTTGCGAAAGAGGAATCCGAAAATTGCTATTGGAAAAATGCCGCTGGTGGTGCCGCACTATGGGTAATGCGTAATCGATAAATACGCAATGAATCGGCGATAAATGCGCGATCAACACACAGGCGACGCACGACAAGCGTGCGAAAAAGAGCGAGAAAATGGCGTGAAAAAGGAGTCTCGTTACGCGCGGGCCTGACGTGTCGTTCGCAAACCGCTGGAATCAGTCGATGAATAGTTCGTTTCGGACAACTTGATTCGGGGACGGCTCGCAGCGCGCGGGCCTCTGCTAACCTCGGCAGGAGTCGAGGCGCGGCGTGTTGCGCCGCCTGTGCGATGCGCTATCGCGCGACAACTGCCGGTTCCAGGCGACCACCGGACTGCGGAGAAACCGATGACAACGCGCGCAACCGACAATCTCCCGTTTCCCATCGCGGCTCGCGACGGTGCAAAGGGGCGCATGCGCGTCGCGGCCGTGATCGCGACGAAAGGCCGGCCTTCTGCGACGGCATGGGTCGTGTGTTTGCTCGCGCGGCAAACGGTGCCGCCGGATCAGGTCATTCTCTCGGCGAGCAGCGCGGACGACATCGGGCCTTACGACGCCAACGGGCTGCGCGTGGACGAGCTGATCGGCACCGCGGGTTCGAGCGTGCAGCGCAATCGCGCACTCGATGCGCTCGCACCGGATATCGACGTCGTGATTTTCCTCGATGACGACTTCGCGCCCGAACAGCACTGGATCGAACTCTGCGTGCAGTTGTTCGAGGGCGATCCGTCCTTGGTGGGGTTCTCGGGACGCACGCTGCGCGATGGCGCCAATACCCAGCCGCTTGCGTGGGAGGAGGCGGTCGCGCTCGTGGACGGCGCGCAGGCCGAGGTGCTGCGGCGTCCGCCGCTGCGGCCCTGTGTGGAGCTATACGGCTGCAACATGGCGTGCCGCGCGCAGGCCATCGCCGATCTGCGCTTCGACGAACGCCTCGTGCTGTACGGCTGGCTGGAGGACAAGGATTTTTCGCGGCGCCTCGCGAAGCGTGGCGCGATCGTGTACTGCGATTACGTGCTCGGGGTCCATCTCGGGCTGCGCGGCGGGCGCGTGTCGGGCCGCCGCTTCGGCTATTCGCAGGTGGTCAACGCGATGTATCTGTGCCACAAGGGCGTGATGTCGCGCAAGGAAGCCACGAGCAACATCCTTCGCGCGTTGAGCATGAACTGCGTGAAGTCGGTGCGCCCGGAGGCGCATCTCGACCGGCGCGGCCGGCTCATCGGCAACGTGATCGGCATTGCCGACCTGTGCGTCGGCGCAATCCGGCCGGAGCGCGCCGAACGGCTTTGAGCGTCAACAGGGCGCGCATGCCGCCCGATGCGGCACGCGCGCCTGGTGCCGATCAGTTGCCCGAGCCGCGCGCGACACGGCGCTGCTTGACCGCCTCGGCGAGCCCTTCGAGCACACCCACGCTTTCATCCCAGCCGATGCACGCATCGGTGATGCTCTGGCCATAGGTCAGCTCGCAGCCTTCCTTGAGGTCCTGGCGGCCCGCCACGAGGTGCGACTCCACCATCACGCCGATGATGCGCTCGTCGCCCGCCGCAACCTGGCGGCCGATGTCCGCGCACACTGGAATCTGGTTTTCGTGCTTCTTCGAGCTGTTCGCATGGCTCGCGTCGATCATCAGGCGCGCGGCGAGACCCGCCTTGCCGATGTCGCTGCACGCGGCATCCACGCTTTGCGCGTCGTAGTTCGGCGTCTTGCCGCCGCGCAGGATCACGTGGCAGTCCTCATTGCCGGCCGTCGAGACGATGGCCGAGTGGCCTCCCTTCGTCACCGAGAGGAAATGGTGCGGCTGCGAGGCGGCCTTGATCGCGTCCACGGCGATCTTCACGTTGCCGTCCGTGCCGTTCTTGAAGCCGACCGGGCACGAGAGCCCCGAGGCCAGCTCGCGGTGCACCTGCGACTCGGTCGTGCGCGCGCCGATCGCGCCCCACGAAACGAGGTCGGCGATGTACTGCGGGCTGATCATGTCGAGGTACTCGGTGCCCGCCGGCAGGCCGAGCTCGTTGATCGAGACGAGCAGCTCGCGCGCGGTGCGCAGGCCGTCGTTGATCTTGAAGCTGTTATCCATGTACGGGTCGTTGATGAGACCCTTCCAGCCCACCGTCGTGCGCGGCTTTTCGAAGTACACGCGCATCACGATCTCGAGTTCGTTCTTGAAGCGCTCGCGCTGCGCCACGAGCCTGTTCGCGTATTCGAGCGCGGCCGTGGTGTCGTGGATCGAGCACGGACCGACGATGACGATCAGGCGGTCGTCCATGCCGTGCAGGATGCGGTGCATGGCCTGACGCGACTCGAAAATCAGCGTGGAGGCGGCTTCCGAGCACGGGAACTCGCGGATCAGGTGTGCGGGCGGCGTGAGTTCCTTGAGTTCGCGAATGCGGACATCGTCGGTGTTGTGCGGGGGCATGGTCGTTTCTCCTGATCCTGTGTGTAGCGTGCGTCTCTCAGACGGTGCTTCGAAAATCGGTTAGATGAAAGTGAGGCTCGTATGGGGTAAGGACGAAAAAAAACCGCCAGACTTTGCTGGCGGTTTCTCGTGTATTCGGGTTCCTGCGCGTACTGTCAACCCTCTCGATCCGCCAGCGGTCTGAGATACCAAAAGAAGTAAAAGTAAAACTTCGTGGCGAACATGGCGGGTTGCGTGTCGAAACGTTCGTACGTCGAAAAGGGTGATTGCCTTTATAACCCGAGCTTCTCGTGGCTGGCAAGCGGGGTTGTCGAAAAATGCGGATTATTTTCTCGAATCGTGCAAGTGATGCGGAAAATTCGCGTGGCCATGCGGAATATCCGCATGGCCACGCATGAAGCCTTTGGCTGGTGGCGGGAGAATTTCGCCAGGCCCGGATTTGCCCTGCTTGATTCCGTGGGCTTTTGCAGCGACAGGCCGAGCAAGGCTGGGGTGCCAAGGTCATCGAGCGCCTCGCGCATGACCTGCGCACGGCCTTTCCGGAAATGAAGGGCTTTTCCCGCTCCAACCTCATGTACATGCGGGCATTTGCCGAGGCCTGGCCGGTTCCCGAGTTTGTCCAACAGGCTGTTGGACAATTGCCCTGGGGACATAATCTGGTCCTGTCGACGAGACTGAAGCAGCCGGAGCAGCGCCTGGCCTATGCGCAGGCGGCATTGGTGCATGGGTGGTCACGTAATGTGTTGAACATCCACATTGAAACCCGCTGGCTGGAGCGCACGGGCCAGGCCGTGACAAATTTTTCCGAGCGTCTGCCGCTGTTCAACGCGGCGCCGAAACCGATCTGGCTGGCGCCGCGCAACCTCACTGTCGACCTGGGGGCCGTGGGCCCCTAGACCGTGCCCCCCACCGTCATGCGGTCGATGCGCAGCGTCGGCTGGCCCACGCCCACGGGCACGCTCTGGCCCTCCTTGCCGCACACGCCCACGCCCGAGTCGAGGCGCATGTCGTTGCCGATCATGCTCACGTACTTGAGCGATTCCGGGCCGCTGCCGATCAGCGTCGCGCCCTTCACGGGGTAGGTGATCTTGCCGTCCTCGATCATGTACGCCTCGGAGGCCGAGAACACGAACTTGCCGTTCGTGATGTCGACCTGGCCGCCGCCGAAGTTCACGGCATACAGCCCGTTCTTCACCGAAGCGATGATTTCCTGCGGATCCCTGTCGCCGTTGAGCATGTAGGTGTTGGTCATGCGCGGCATCGGCAGCGCGGCATACGATTCGCGGCGCGCGTTGCCGGTCACGGGCATCTTCATGAGGCGCGCGTTGAGCGAGTCCTGGATGTAGCCCTTGAGGATGCCGTCCTCGATCAGCGTCGTGCACTGCGTGGGGTTGCCTTCGTCGTCGATATTGAGCGAGCCGCGGCGGTTGGGCAGCGTGCCGTCGTCCACCACGGTCACGCCCTTGGCGGCCACGCGCTGGCCGATCTGGCCCGCGAACGCCGACGAGCCCTTGCGGTTGAAGTCGCCCTCGAGCCCGTGGCCGATGGCCTCGTGCAGCAGCACGCCGGGCCAGCCCGGGCCGAGCACCACGGACATCGCGCCGGCCGGGGCCGGACGCGCTTCCAGATTGACGAGCGCCGCGTGCACGGCGTCGTCGACGTACTTCGAGAGCACGTCGTCGGTGAAATAGGCGTAGTCGAAGCGTCCGCCGCCGCCGCCGTTGCCGATCTCGCGGCGGCCGTTCTGCTCGGCGATCACGGTGACCGAGACGCGCACGAGCGGGCGGATGTCGGCGGCGAGCGCGCCGTCGCTGCGCGCGACCAGCACCACGTCGTATTCGCCCGCGAGCGCGGCCATCACCTGGGTGATGCGCGGGTCGCGGCTGCGCGCCATCTGCTCGATGCGCTCGAGCAGCTTCACCTTCTCGGTGGCGTCGAGCGAGGAAAGCGGGTCGGAAGGCAGATAGAGGTCGCGGCCCGCGATGCCCTTGAGCGAGGTGGCCACCTTGATCTTCTGCTTGCCGCCGCCCGCCTGCGCGATCGAGCGCGTGGCGATGGCCGCCTGCCGGATCGCCTCGGGCGAGAGGTCGTCGGAGTAGGCGAAGGCGGTGCGCTCGCCGGACACGGCGCGCACGCCGACACCCTGGTCGATGCTGAAGCTGCCCGACTTGACGATGCCTTCCTCGAGGCTCCAGGCCTCGCTGCGCGTGGTCTGGAAGTAGAGGTCGGCGTAGTCGACGCGGTGCGTGAAGATCTCGCCGAGCGTGCGCGTGAGCACTGCCTCGTCGAGGCCGTAGGGCGTGAGGAGCAAGTCCTTCGCGGTCGCCAGATTGCGGATGCCGGGTTCGATGATGTTCATGCGCTCAGTAGCAATCTCAGTAAGCAATGTCTGTCAGGATAAATTCGGGCGAAACGCCTTGAAATCAAGCACTGCAGTTGCGCTTGAAGGCCGTCTCAGGGGCAGTCCAGTACGCGATGCCGCCACGCGGGCAGGCTCGCGCGCACGGCGGCAATGCGTTCGAGGTCGATGTCGCCGATCACCACGCCGGGGTTTTCGTCGCGCACGTCGACGATCTCGCCCCACGGGTCGATCAGCATGCTGTGGCCCCAGGTGCGGCGGCCGTTCTCGTGCTGGCCGCCTTGCGCCGCGGCGAGCACGTAGCACTGGTTCTCGACCGCGCGGGCGCGCAGCAGGGTTTCCCAGTGCGCGCGGCCCGTGGTGTATGTGAAGGCGGACGGTACGACCATCAGCGCGCAGTCCCCCATACGTCGATAGAGCTCGGGAAAGCGCAGATCGTAGCAGACCGACAGGCCGACGCGGCCGAACGGCGCATCGAAGGTGCGCACTTCGGCGCCGGGGCGGATCGTGCGCGCCTCGTCGAACGATTCGGCGCCTTTTTCGAAGCTGAACAGATGGATCTTGTCGTAGCGTGTGCGCTCCGCGCCGCTCGGGTCGAACACGAGCGTCGTGTTCAGCACGCGCGTTTCCTCGGGCGCCTTCAAAGGCAGCGTGCCGCCGATGACCCAGACACCGTGACGCTTCGCAGCATCGGCAAGGAAGCGCTGGATCGGACCGTCGCCGTAGGCCTCGCGCACGGCGAGCTTGTCGCTGTCCTTGTGGCCCATGAAGCAGAAGTATTCCGGCAGCAGCACGAGGCGCGCGTCTTGACTCACGGCTTCAGCGATCAGGCGATCGGCGTCGGCCAGGTTGCGTTCGCGATCGGGTGTGCTGACCATCTGCAACGCCGCGACGCGAAACGGCGTCTCGGCCGATCCACTGGATCCATTGGAGGCGGGCGTTGCGGGAGAGGGCGTATCGCTCATCGACGGCTCTTGAATGAACAGAAGAGGGTGGTCCCGGGATTAGTGCGTTGTGCGGCGCAATCGCCGGCACAGGCCCGCATGCGCCGTGCCCGGCACGCGGCCGCATCGGCGATCGGGGTCCGGCGCGAGGCGGCGAAGCGAGCCGATGCGTCTCTCAATGCGCCACCGCCGGAGCCGGCGCATTCATCTTACCCTGATCGCCTTGCTCCCGCTCGACGTGCGGTTTGGACCACGAGCCCGAGATTGCATAGGTGCGCGCCAACGTCGATTCGACGGTATGCAGGAGCGCGAAATCGGCGATCAGCGCGCCAAGGCCGAACAGCGGGTTGATGATCGCCGCGGCGATCACGCCGGCGCCCGCGCTCACCGTGGGCACGACGTGCACGCGCAGGTCCTCGGTCTTGTGGGCGAGGTCGATGGTGCCCGTCATCTGCGCGCGGCCGGGTGCGGTCACGATCTTGAAGTCGTCCGTGCGGGCGATGCCGTTCTGGATCTGGCCGGTGCCGGTGACGCTCGTGAAGGGCAGGCCGGTGCCGATCACGTCGCGGAAGTCCATTTCCGGAAAATGCGCGAGGCTTTGCAGGCTCAGCACGCCGAGCAGCGACGCCACGCCCGGATTGATCTTGAGGATCTCGCCGTGGTGCAGGTCGAGTGCGAGGCTGCCGTCGAGCGTCGGATAGTCGAGCATCGTCGGGCCGCCGCGCCACGCGAGCTTGCCACTGAGCGTGCCTTGCCCGCCCTTGAGCACATGGACCACGCCGGCGCGTTCGAGCAGCGCGCCCGCGTCCTTGATGTCGAGGTGGAAGTCGACCGCGGTGCGCCGCGGCGTCTCGCCCGCACCGCCTGCGGAGTCGGTGGGCGGCGCCTCGTCGCCGACGGCGCGCCAGTTCTCGGTCGCCGTGAGGTGCGCGGCCGGGTTGACGATGTCGAGCGTGTCGAGCTGCCAGACCGGCACGCCGTTGTCGACGTAGTTGTGGGCGTTCATCTGCAGGCGGCCAAGGTCGTGGCCGCGCACGATGAGCTGGTTCACGACGAGGTCGATCGACGGCATGTTCTGGGCGCGCTGCGACATGGCCTGGCCGAGCAGGTCGTTCTCGGTCGCGGCGGGCACGACGAGGCGCGCGAGCCGCGCCTCGAGCGTGCCGGGCGAGCCCGCCACCGGGCCCGGCTTCCACGAGACGTGGCCCGAGACCTGGTTCGATGCGACGTTGGCCTGCCACTCCTTGCCGGTGCGCGTGGCGCCCACGATCACGTTTTCCCAGTGACGCTTGAGCAGCGTGAGCATGCCGACGTGGACCGCGAAGCGCGAGGGCACGTAGGACGCGAATACCCCGCCGGGCACCGCCGGGTTGTTGGCGTCTGCCGTCGCCATCGCTTGCGATGCGGCTTGCGGCGCGCTGGCGGCCGCCTGCGTTTGCGAAGCGGCTTGCGTCGGAGGAGTGGCCGTTGCCAACGTTTGCGATGCGGGTAGCGCGGCGGCCGCTGGCGCTTGCGTGCCTTCTCCGGTTTCGGGCGTGGCGCTGGCGGTCGCCGCGCGGGCCGCCGCGTTTGCCGCTGCCTGCGTCGCCGCGTTGCTCGCCATGTTGGTCGCCGGGTTTGCCGCCGTATTCGCTGTCGTGCTTGCCGCCGCGGCAGCGCTCGCCGCCGCCGTGCCGCGCAGCTCCTGCGCGACGCGCCGCCATGCGTCGGCGTCGAAGGTGGGCACGTCGACCACGGCGACCACGCCCTCGGTGGGCAGATCGGCGGGCCGGTTCATGGCGATCACGCCGCGCATGACGTCCGGCACGTGGCCCGGATTGCGCCGCAGCACGTAGCGCGCCGCAAAAGGCCCGAGCGCGAGCTCGGCATGCTCGTACTTCGACGCGTCCGTGGGGGCGGCCACCGTGCCGGCATCGTTGCTGTCACCGGTGCCGGGTTGCAGCTCGAAGCGCAACGGCATCGAAGTTCCGGCGGTCTTGCCGAACGGCGCGGGCAGGTCGATGGCGAGATCGGTCAAATCCGAGTTCGCCTTCACGTCCGGCAGATGGCCGCGCATGCCCGCCACGGAGAGCGACCAGGGCGCCGAGCCCGAGAAGCGGCCGAGCACCGCCGCCGGCGTGCCGCGCAGGTTCAGGCTGCGCGCGGTGTCGGCGCCCACGGCCACGTTGCCCGCGAGGTTCACGGTAAAGCGGCCGTCCTCGCTCAAGCCGCCGTTCGCGCGCACGTCGCCGCCGAGAAAGTGCCCGGTGAGCCGCTCGACCTGCGCGCTGCGGTTCGTGAAGCGCACCTTGCCCGTGAGGCTGGAAAGCGGCGGCACGTTTTGCGCGCTGAGCGTGTCGTTCTCGAACCCGACGGCGCCCGCGACTTTCACCTTCGGCATCGGCTTGCGCGGGATCGTGAGCTTGAGCGCGAACGTGGCCGGCCCTTGCGCCCGCACCTTCGCGGTCGCGTGCTTCGACATCGCGCCGATCGAGCTGTTGTCCGCGTAGTCGAGCAGGTCCGCGAGCGGCCCGCTTCCGGCACCCTCGATCACGAGATCGGAGCCCTTGATGCCCAGCTCGTCGATGCGGCCGCTCACGTCGCGCAGCACGAAGTTGCGGTAGTGGCCGCGCGCCACGTCGAAACGCAGCTTGTTCTCGTGGAGCCGGAACACGCCGTCGATGCCGTCGAAGGCGGGCCAGACGTTCGGCGCCCCGTTGCGCAGTTTGCGCGGCGGATACGGTGACGGGTCGAAGCGCCCATGCTGGAACGGCGCGACGATGCGGAACTGGCCCGCCTGCGGGTCGCGCGAGTAGGGGAATAGCGCGAGATCGCCGTGAATCTCGAGCGTTGCGCCCTTCGAGAGGCCCGCCTGCAGTCCGTGGCCCAGATAGGTGCGGGTCTTTTCGGGGATGCTGGTGGGCAGGTAGCGCGGGATGGCCTTGACCTGCGCCGTATCGAACTTCGCGACGAGGTCGAGCGCGCCGCGCCCGTGTCCGGGGTTCGTGTAGTGCGCGGTCATGGTGGCGCGCGCGTCGGCGTTCTGCACGCCGAGCTTGCTCACGTCGACGGCGAATGCCTTGAGCTTGTTGCCGGGCTCGCGCTGCGCGGCGACCGTCCAGGTCATGGCGCCCCACAGGCGGTCGAACTTCAGGCGCGGATCGTCGAACACGCCGGGCAGCGTGAGGGCGGTCGCGACCGTGTCGAGGTGTAGCGAGCCGTGCGATTCGTCGGCATCGATGTGCCCCCAGAGGTTTTCGATGCCGGGCAGGCCCGCGCGCGGGTGGCCGCGCGGCGTGAGGCCGGGGCCCGGCTCCTGGGCCGCCACGCTGATGCCCTGCAGGTCGCCCTTGAAGCGATAGCGGATGATGGGCTCGGTGCCGGCGGTGCGCTGCTCGGCGGCCGCTTCGCCCGCCTCGGGCGTGGCGCGCTCCATGGCGAGCTCGTAATTCGCGATGAGCCCTTGCGGATTGAAGCGCACGAGCGCGGACTCCGCGCGCGCGGGCAGCGGCAGCGCGCGCATGAATTCGGCGAGGATGCCCAGGTCGACACGGTCGCCGTGAACCGCAAAGAGCTGGCCGTGCTGCAGCGACTGCTTGCGAAAGCGTCCATCGAGCGTCGTGAACGCGAGCGTGCGCGTCACCGGCGTGCCGTCGTCGAGCGGCGGTTGCCCGAGCTCGGCGTGGAAGTCGTTCATCTGCAGCGTGTAGTCGCCGGGCTCGATCCCCATGCGCCAGCTGAACTGCGCGACGGGCAGATCGAGGCGTGGCTGGGTCGCCTTCACGCGCAGGGCGATGTCGTTGCCGCTCAGCACGCCGTCGGCGGATTTGATCCGGCCCGCATCGAAGCTCGCCCAGATCGCGTTGTCGATGCGCCCTGCATAAGTGGTGAGCGGCAAGTCGATGTAGCGCGCGAGCGTGGGCAGGTCGACGGGGCCGGTCGAGATGTAGGCGTCGCCGCTCCAGCCAATCGGCTTGCCCGCCTGCGCGGCGCGCGCGTGCTTGAAGTGCGCGCGGAAGTCGAGCGGCCCGTGCAGCACGGTGCCCTCGGCGGGCGCCTGGAGCGCGATGCGGTGGTCGTAGCCGTCGTTGAGGATCGCGAGGCGGATGTCCGAGAGCTTGAGCTCGGGCACGCTGCGCGTGGCGTCGTTCCAGCGCAGCGTGCCGCCGCGCAGCACGATGGCCTGCTGGCGCATGAGCCAGGTCGTGAAGGTCGCGTTGCCTGTGTGCGCCGTGGGCACGGGCACGCCTGCGACGGTGAGCGTGCCGTCGTCTTCGCGCGCGATCAGCACGTCGGGGCGCTCGACCACGACGCTGGAGAGCAGCAGCTCGAAGGTGACGAGCGAGCGCCAGGACACCGCCGCCGTGGCGTGCGGCACGTTCAGCGCGATGTTGCCGTGGCGGTCGCGGATCGTCAGCCCGGTGACGCCGATGCCGGGCTGGAAACCCGACCAGTGCGGCGAGAGCTTGTCGATGCGGAACTCGGCGTGGATCTTGTCGGAGACGAGCTTTTCGATGCGCGGACGAAAATCGTCGACGTGGGGCAGCACGACATAGCGCAGCCCGAGCAGCAGCACCGAGACAATGAAATAGAGGACGAGCGCAATGGCGGCCAGCACGCGAAACGTGTGGCGCAGGACCGGATGATGGTGATGTGAGCCTGCGTCGCCGCTTTCCCGGCTGACATGTCCGGTTTGATGCGGGCCGGCGGGGTCGTTACGCTCGGACATGCTGCGGCGGGTGGGGTATGGTAGCGTTGCGTTCTGACGTCGAAATGTATCACAGGGGGCCGTGGGGCCGGCCATCCGGGGAAGCCGGGATGGCTTGCGGCGCGCTGGTGCACGGGGTTCTTCGCACGGCGGCGGGGGCGTTCGAAGCGGTTGATGCCGCTTCAGGTAAGGCTACGTCTACCCACTCACCCCCGCTCAACGAGCCGGGCAAGATCCTACATGACTAACGTTCCCCTTTTGAGTTCCAGCTATTCGCGGTATGCGGCGCGTGTCTACGGCGCTCGCCCGGGCCTCGCCGCCCAGGTCGAGGCGCTTGCCGCCGAGCCGCTCACGCGCGAGCGTATCGCCGCGCGGCTCGATACCTTGTGCGACGAGGCGCGTGGCGCAGCCTCCGCCAACCCCGGCCAGCCCGCCGCGCCGCTCACCGACGAGCAGTTGAAGAAGGCGCTGCACCAGCTGCGCGCCGAGGTGATCTGCGCGGTGATGGAGCGCGACCTCGCCCGCGTGGCTGATGTCGGCGAAGTCACCGGCGCCATGACCGATCTTGCCGAAGTGACGATCCAGCGCGCGCTCGCGGTCGTGAGCGCGGACCTCGAAACGGTCTTCGGCGAGCCGCGCGGGCCGAACGGCGAGCGCCTGACGCTCGGCGTGGTGGGCATGGGCAAGCTCGGCGGGCGCGAGCTCAACGTGTCATCGGACATCGACCTGATCTTCGTCTACGAGGACGATGGCGAGACCACGGGCGGCCAGCGCTCGCCCATCGCCACCCAGGACTTCTTCGCGCGCGTGGGCAAGCGCTTGATCGGCGCGCTTTCCGACGTGACGGCGGACGGCTTCGTGTTTCGCGTCGACATGCGGCTGCGCCCTAATGGCGACTCGGGCCCGCTCGTGTGCAGTCTCGGCATGCTCGAGGAGTACTTCTATGTGCAGGGCCGCGAATGGGAGCGCTACGCGTGGATCAAGGGGCGGCTCGTCTCGGAGGAGACGAGCGAGAGCGCGCTGCGCCTCGCCTCGCAGCTCGAAGGGCTCGTGAAGCCTTTCGTCTACCGGCGCTATCTGGACTTCGGCGTGATCAGCGCGATCCGCTCGCTGCACGTGCAGATCCGCCACGAGGCGCAGCGCCGCGCCAGCATGCGTCCCGACAAGGCCGACGACATCAAGCTCGGGCGCGGCGGCATCCGCGAGATCGAATTCAGCGCGCAGGTGTTCCAGCTGATCCGCGGCGGCCAGGACGCGGGGTTTCGCGTGCGGCCGACGCTCGCCGTGCTTGGCTACGCGGCGGCGCGCGGGCTGATCGCGTCCGAGGTCTGCGGCGAGCTCACGTGCGCCTACAACTTTCTGCGCGAGCTCGAGCATCGCCTGCAATACCGCGACGACGCGCAGACTCACGCGATGCCCGTCGACCCCGAAGAGCGCTTGGCGCTCGCGAAGTCGATGGGCTTTGACGACTATGCGGCGCTGATGGCCGTGCTCGAGACGCACCGCGAGAACGTCGAGCGCCAGTTCGACCAGATCTTCTCCGACAAGGTGAGCGGCGATGGCGGCTGCGCGGTGCCCGAGGACGGCGCGGCGGCCTGGGTCTGGAGCGACGCGCTGACCGAGGAGGGCGCCGACGGCGCCTTGCTCGAAAGCCTTGCGGAGCTCGGCATCGACGACCCGGCGCCGCTGCTCGCGCGGCTGCGCGGGCTGTGGCAGTCCTCGCGCTATACGGGCCTGCCCGAGAAGAGCCGCGAGCGCTTCGACAGCGTCGCGCAGCGCGCGCTCGAAGCGGCGCGCACACTCGAGCCGAGCGAACGGCGCGGCGACACGCTCGCGCGTATGTTCGACCTGCTCGAAGCGGTGATCCGGCGCGGCGCCTATCTCGCGCTGCTCACCGAATATCCGGATGCGCTCAACCGCGTGCTCAAGGTGCTCGGCGCGTCGCGCTGGGCGGCGGGCTATCTGATCCGCCATCCGCAACTGCTCGACGAGCTGCTCGACGACGAGGCCGTCGCCACGCCGTTCGACTGGCCGGAGTTCTCACGCCTGTTGCGCGTGCGGCTCGCGGCGGCGGCCGACGTCGAGCAGCAAATGGACCTGCTGCGCCACGCCCACCAGGCCGAGGTATTCCGCATCCTGCTGAACGATCTCGCGGGCCGGCTTTCGGTCGAGCACGTGAGCGACCGGCTCTCCGAGCTCGCGGACGCGGTGCTCGACGTGACCATCGAGACCGTATGGAAACAGTTCGCCAGGCGCCACCGCGAGGTGCCGCGCTTCGCGGCCATCGCTTACGGCAAGCTCGGCGGCAAGGAACTCGGCTATGCGTCGGACCTCGACCTGATCTTCCTCTACGACGATGAGGACGAGCGGGCTTCCGAGATCTACGCGACGTTCGCGCGCCGCCTCATCACGTGGCTCACGACGTCCACGGGCGCGGGCACGCTCTTCGACGTCGACCTGCGCCTGCGGCCCAACGGCGAATCGGGGCTGCTCGTCACCGATCTCGGCTCGTTCAGGCGCTATCAGCTGCGCGAGGGCGATGCCGCGAACACGGCATGGGTCTGGGAGCATCAGGCGCTCACGCGCGCGCGCTTTTCGGCGGGCGACGCCGCCATCGGCCAGGCATTCGAGGCGATTCGCGTGCAGGTGCTCACGACGCCGCGCGATGCGGCGCCGCTCGCCAAAGAGATCGTCGAGATGCGCCAGCGCGTGGAAGACGGCCACCCGAACCGCACCGAGCTTTTCGATCTGAAGCACGACCGCGGCGGCATGGTCGACATCGAATTCCTCGTGCAGTACTGGGTGCTGCTGCATGCGGCGCAGGACCCCGAGCTGATCCGCAACACGGGCAATATCGCGCTGTTGCGCGAGGTGTCGCGCTTCGGGCTGATGAGCGAGGAGGAGGCCGACACGATCGGCTCGGCGTACCGGCTCTATCGCAAGCTCCAGCACCAGTTGCGCCTCGACGGCATGGAGACGGCGCGCGTCGATCCCGCGCGGGTCGAGCGCGAGCGCGAGGCTGTGCTCGCGCTGTGGAAGCGGGTGTTTGGGGAGCGTGGGAAGGTGTAGTGCGCGTGCGAGGAGTTCTGGCGGCGAATGAATTGCCTCAAGCCGCCAGCATCTCCTTCGCGTGCCGGCGCGTGGTGGCGGTAATCTCCAGACCGCCGAGCATGCGCGCGACTTCTTCCACGCGGCCCGGCCTGTCGAGCGGCGTGACGACCGAAACCGTGCCGCCGTTGCCGTCGCCGGACTTCGAGACCTGGAAGTGATGATCGCCGCGCGCGGCAACCTGCGGCAGGTGCGTGACGCACAGCACCTGGCGCTCGCGGCCGAGCTGATGCAGCAGGCGCCCAACCACTTCGGCCACGCCGCCGCCGATGCCGGTATCCACTTCGTCGAAGATCAGCGTGGGCGTGGGGCTCGCGGCGCTCGCGATCACAGCGAGCGCGAGGCTGATGCGCGCGAGTTCGCCGCCCGACGCGATCTTCGCGAGCGGTCGCAGCGGCACGCCCGCGTGGCCGGCCACACGAAATTCGATTTGCTCGAGACCATGCGCGCCGCCGATCGGCTCGCCGTTCGCGCTGCTGCCGAGCGGCACCAGCGCGACCTCGAAGCTGCCGCCCGCCATCGACAGCTCCTGCATCCCTTGCGTGACTGCTGCGCCCAGCACCTTGGCGGCTTTGCCGCGCGCCTTCGAAAGCTGGCGGGCCTCGGCAAGATACGCTTCGTGCGCCTTGTCGGCGGCGGCGCGCAGCACGTCGAGGTCGGAGGCGGCGTCGAGCGCGGCGAGCTGGGCGCGGCGTGCCGCGTGTTCTTCGGGCAGCGATTCTGCGTGCAGGCGGAACTTGCGCGCCGCCGAGTGCAGCGCGTCGAGCCGGTGTTCGACCTGCGCGAGCCGTTGAGGATCGAGGTCGAGCCGCTGCGCGTAGTGCGAGAGCGAGTACGCCGCTTCCTGCAACTGGATCGCGGCGGGCTCGAGCGCGGCGAGCGCATCGCCGAGCGCGGGATCGACTTCGGCGAGATCGCGCAGCTTCGAGAGAATCGAGTTCAGATGCGAGATCATCGCCTCGTCGGATTCCGAGAGTGCCGCGAGCGCACCCTGCACGCCTTCGATCAGATTCGCCGAATTCGAGAGCCGCACGTGCTCGGCATTCACTTCTTCCCACTCGCCCGGTTGCGGCGCGAGCTTGTCGAGCTCGGCGAGCTGCCAGGCGAGGCGCTCGCGCTCGAGCTGCAGCTCGCGATCGCGTGACATCGCGGTTTGCACGGCGAGGCGCGCGTCGCGGGCGGTGCGCCACGTGCGCGTGACGGCCGCGGCCATCTCGGTCAGGCCCGCATGCGTGTCGAACAGCTCGCGTTGCGCGTCGGGGCGCATGAGCAGCTGATGGGCGTGCTGGCCGTGAATGTCGACGAGGCGCTCGCCCACTTCGCGCAACTGCGCGAGCGTGGCCGGCGTGCCGTTGATGAACGCGCGCGAGCGCCCGCCGCTATCGACCACGCGGCGCAGCATCACGGTGTCTTCGCCGTCGGCCGTGGTGAGCGCCTGCGCCTCGAGCCAAAGGGCGACGTGCGGCGGGGCGTCGAACTCGGCGGTGATGTCGGCACGGGTCTCGCCCGTGCGCACCACGCCGGCATCGGCGCGCGCGCCGAGCGTGAGGGCGAGGGCATCGATCAGGATCGACTTGCCCGCGCCGGTCTCGCCGGAGAAGACGGAAAAGCCGTGGTCGAATTCAAGGTCGAGCGCGGCGACGATCACGAAGTCGCGGATCGAAAGATGGCGGAGCATGGCGGCCTCAGTCTTCCGGGTCGTCTTGTAGCGAGGGATGTTCGTTCCAGTGCAGCTTCTGGCGCAGGGTCCGGAAATAGCTGTAGCCGACCGGGTGCAGGAAAGGCACGGTATGGCGCGAGCGGCGGACCTCGATCACGTCGTTCAGCTCGAGGGCCGTGAACGACTGCATGTCGAAATTCACGTTCACATCGCGGCCCGCGACGACCTGAATGCTGACCTTGCAGTCGTCGGGCAGGACGATCGGGCGATTCGAGAGCGCGTGCGGCGCGATCGGCACGAGCACGATGCCCTGCAGCTGCGGATGCAGGAGCGGCCCCTGCGACGAGAGCGAGTAGGCGGTCGAGCCCGTGGGCGTGGCGACGATCAGGCCGTCCGAGCGCTGGTTGTACATGAAGCGGCCGTCCACGTGCACGCGCAGCTCCGCCATGCCCGAGAAGCCGCTGCGGTTCACCACGACGTCGTTGAAAGCGAGCGCGTGGTAGATGGGGTCGCCGTCGCGCGTGATGCGCGACTCGAGCAGCGAGCGTTCCTCGCGCTCGAAGCTGCCCGCGAGCAGTTGCGGCACGACCTCCTGCATGTCGGCGAACGGGATGTCGGTGATGAAGCCCAGACGCCCGTGGTTGATGCCGATGAGCGGTGTGCGGTAGGGCGCGAGCTGGCGCCCGATGCCGAGCATCGTGCCGTCGCCGCCCAGCACCACGGCCACGTCCGCGCGCGCGCCGATTTCGGCGATCTGCAGCGCCGGATAGCCGGCGGCGCCGATCTCCTGGGCGGTCTGCGCTTCGAACACCACGTCGAAGCCGCGCTGCGAAATATTCTGCGCGAGCGCCATCAGCGGCTCGCCGATGCCTGGCGTGTTGCTGCGCCCGACGAGCGCAACCGTCTTGAACTGGCTCTGGATCTTCTGGATCTGCATGCCGGCATTACACCATAGTCGGGTCTCGAAAAGAACCTGGCGTCCCTTGCCCACGGGGCGCGGGCCAGCGCTGCGCCCCTTTTTTGCAGGCGGCCATGACACGATGATGACGCACCGATGACAACAGCGCGAATCCGGTGGCATTTCCGGGGCGCCCGGGCCGCCCCGTCAAGCGCTGCCTGCCCACGCTCGCCGGCCGCCACGGCGCTCGCGGGCGGACTCGCCGCCGACCCGGCATTAGGCTAAAATTTTCAGTCATGCTAGATCCCCGCGCACAAACCCTCCTCAAAACGCTGATCGAGCGCTATATCGCCGAAGGTCAGCCGGTCGGCTCGCGCACGCTGTCGCGCTTTTCCGGCCTGGAACTGAGCCCGGCGACGATCCGCAACGTGATGTCCGACCTCGAGGAGCTGGGGCTCGTGTCCAGCCCGCACACCTCGGCGGGGCGTGTGCCCACGCCGCGCGGCTACCGCCTGTTCGTCGACACCATGCTCACGGTCGAATCCGCCGCCGACGAGGACGCGGTCACACGCGCGGTCAAGACTACGCTGCGCCCCGGCGAGCCGCAGAAGGTGGTGGCGGCAGCAGCCGGTGTGCTCTCGAACCTCTCGCAGTTCGCGGGCGTGGTGCTCACCCCGCGGCGCAGTCACGTGTTCAAGCAGGTCGAATTCATGCGCCTTTCGGACAAGCGCATCCTGCTCATCATCGTGACGCCCGAAGGCGACGTGCAGAACCGCATCATGGCGACGCAGCGCGACTTCACGCCTTCCGAGCTCATCGAGGCCTCCAATTACATCAACGCGCACTTCGCCGGCCTCTCGTTCGACGAGGTGCGCCGCCGCCTGCGCGAAGAAATCGACGCGCTGCGCGGCGACATGACGACGCTCATGCACGCCGCCGTGACCGCGAGCACCGACGAGACCGACACGGGCGAGACGGTGCTCATTTCCGGCGAGCGCAACCTGCTCGAAGTGGCGGACCTGTCGTCGGACATGGCGCGCCTGCGCAAGCTCTTCGACGTGTTCGACCAGAAAACGAGCCTGCTGCAGCTGCTCGACGTGTCGAGCCATGCCCAGGGCGTGCAGATCTTCATTGGCGGCGAGTCGAACCTCGTGCCGATCGAGGAAATGAGCGTGGTGACCGCGCCCTACGAAGTGAACGGCAAGATCGTCGGTACGCTTGGCGTGATCGGCCCGACGCGCATGGCCTACAACCGCGTGATTCCGATCGTGGACATCACCGCGCGCCTGCTCTCCCTCACGCTCAGCCAGAACTGAGCGCGCTTGCTTCGCGTTTTCCTTCCTGTGCAGCCGATCATCGCCTGAAGCGGCGCGGCGCGCCATTGGCCGAATGGCTAGCGCTGCAGGCGCAACGCGTGACGCCGCGTATCGCGCGACGCCGAGGCGGGCGCCGCAAGGAGGCCCCCCGGAGGTCGCTTCGCGGGCGCCTCGGCCTTCGAAATGCGCCCGCTATAATGCGCACTTGTGCAACCCTTGCCGCGCGTTCGAGTGCGGCGCCACTGATCGCCTATGCGTTTCGACCTGGAGCGGCCCCTGCAGTCCGCCGTCGCGCATCGTGTCGCGGTGCTGCTCATCAATCTGGGCACGCCCGACGCGCCCACGCCGCGTGCCGTGCGCCGCTATCTGGCGCAGTTCCTCTCCGACCCGCGCGTGGTCGAGATTCCCGCGCCCATCTGGCAGGTCATCCTGCACGGGCTGATCCTGCCGTTTCGCAGCCGCTCATCGGCGAAGAAGTACGCGGCGGTCTGGACGCCCGAAGGCTCCCCGCTGCGCGTGCACACGCAAAAGCAGGCCGACGGCCTGCGCCATCTGCTGCATCTGAACGACTACACGGTGCTCGTGGACTATGCGATGCGCTACGGCACGCCCGACATCCCGGCGATGCTCAACCAGCTCAAGCTCGCGGGCGCCGAGCGCATCCTGCTCGTGCCGATGTACCCGCAATACTCGGCGTCGACCACGGCCACGGCCTTCGACGCCGCATTTGTTGCGCTGCGGCGCATGCGCAATCAGCCGGAAATCCGCACGGTGCGTGCGTATCACGACCATCCGGCCTATATCGGCGCGCTCACGACCCAGGTGCAGCAGTACTGGCAGGCGCACGGCCGCCCCGACTTCGCGGCGGGCGACCGCCTCGTGCTGAGCTTTCACGGCGTGCCGAGCCGCACGCTCGACCTGGGCGACCCGTACCACGATCAATGCCAGCAGACGGCGGCGATGCTCATGCACGCGCTGGAGCTCACGCCGGTGGAATGCCGCGTCACGTTTCAGTCCCGCTTCGGGCGGGCCCAGTGGTTGCAGCCCTATACCGCGCCGACGCTCAAGGAGCTGGGGCAGGGCGGCGTGCGCCGCGCCGATGTGTTCTGCCCCGGCTTTACGGCGGACTGCCTCGAAACCATCGAGGAAATCGGCATGGAGGTGCGTGACGAGTTTCTGCATGGTGGCGGCAAGGAGTTCCACCGCATCCCGTGCCTGAACGCGTCGCCCGCGTGGATTGCGGCGCTGGGCGAAATCGTTGCGCAGAACCTGCAGGGCTGGCCGGTCCAGGCCGTGGCCCCGGCAGGCGCAGTGGCCTGAGCGCAGGTGCGCTGCATGGGGCCCGAGTAAGCCACTAAAGCGCCAGCGCAGGCTGATACCCCGGCGGCGTTTATTCAGGAAGCATCGTATGCAATACAAGATCTCGACCGAACCCGGCGCGCGCCTGCGCATCGACAAATGGCTTTGGGCCGCGCGCTTCTTCAAGACTCGTTCGCAGGCCACCGACGCCATCGGCAAAGGCCGTGTGCGCATCGGCGGCGACGTCGTCAAGGCTTCGAGAGACGTGCGCGTGGGCGATCTCGTGGAGATCGAGATCGAGCACGTGGTTTGGGAGGTGCAGGTGCTGGGTATCTGCGAGGTGCGCGGCCCGGCGAGCGTTGCCCAGACGCTCTACGCGGAAACTGAAACCGGCCGCGCGCGACGCGCGGCGGAGCAGGAGCGCCGCAGGCTCTTTCGCGAGCCGGCCGCCGTGCTGCACGGCAGGCCGACCAAGCGCGACCGGCGCACTATCGACAAACTTGCGCGTGAGGATTGAAGAGCGCCTCCATCGTTGCGTGGACGCCCCCATATTCCGTCGTGTTTTCGTTCACGGCGCCGGACAGGCAGATGGTCGTGGTTCCCGCAATGAGTACCAGAGCGACCACCGAGATGGCAAAGGTCAGTTTCACGGTACTCCCCAAGGGAAAAGCTGCAAAACGCCCAGTACGGGGCCCAACGGCGAACGACGGAGCCCATTCGGTGCGGTGCCGCACTCAGGGTAAACACGTTGTGAGCAGCACCTGATTCTGAGTGTAGGTCAGGGTTGCCCCGTACTCAATTTCATTCTTGCGGCGCTGCGGTAATGGTTGTAACGCGCGATTTCGGTGGTTTGATCCATGTATAAAAAATCCGCCGGAAAGCCTTGAAATAAGCGATCCGGCACCCACGTGCTGTCGCAATGTACAAAGCTGCTGTCGTGCTGGCGCAACGCTCGCCAGCCTGACGGACCAAACGGGCAAAAACGGTCCGAGCTTTGTTCCCCTTTTTACTATTCAACGACGTTCAGCGACATGGAAAACACGCAAGAGAACCCGACGAGCCAGAACCCCACGCCCGCGGACGAGGCGTCGCAGGCCGCTGCCGCCGGCGAGCCGCAACAACAGCCGGCTGAAGGTGCTGCGCAGGCGCCGGAAGGCGACGTTCAGGCGGCGCTGGCCGAAGCCCAGGCGAAGGTTGCCGAACTGCAGGACGCCTTCGTGCGCGCCAAGGCCGAGACGGAAAACGTCCGCCGCCGCGGGCAGGAAGACGTCGCCAAGGCGCACAAGTTCGCCATCGAGAGCTTTGCCGAGCATCTGCTGCCGGTCATGGACAGCCTCGAAGCCGCGCTCGCCCACGGTTCGGACGACCTCGCCAAGGTCAACGAAGGCGTCGAGCTCACGCTCAAGCAGCTCGCGGGCGCGCTGGAAAAGGGCAAGGTGCTCCAGCTCAACCCGGTCGGCGAGAAGTTCGACCCGCATCGTCATCAGGCGATTTCGATGGTGCCCTCGGAGCAGGATGCGAACACGGTCGTCGCGGTGCTGCAAAAGGGCTATGTGATCGCCGACCGCGTGCTGCGCCCGGCGCTGGTCACGGTTTCGCAGCCGAAGTAACGCGCCCGGACGGCTCTTTCGTAAGGTATTGGAAAGGCTGGGCGGCGCGCTCCCTGAAGACGCGCCGCCAATTGAAAAAAATTAACGACTGCATAGCCCAAAGCTCTTGAAAACGCCTTTGCGGCACACATTTGGGCAGCAGTGAATTGAAACACCGAATTTGACTGAGGCGAACGCCCCCGCATCACGCGAGAAGCGGCGAACGCACAGCGATCTAAATCTGGAGATTTGAGAAAAATGGGCAAAATCATCGGCATCGACCTCGGCACCACCAACTCGTGCGTGGCGCTGATGGAAGGCAATCAGGTCAAGGTGATCGAGAACTCGGAAGGCGCCCGTACGACGCCGTCGATCATCGCCTACATGGACGACAACGAAGTGCTGGTCGGCGCGCCGGCCAAGCGCCAGTCGGTCACGAACCCGAAGAACACGCTGTACGCGGTCAAGCGCCTGATCGGCCGCCGCTTCGACGAAAAGGAAGTGCAGAAGGACATCAACCTGATGCCCTACAAGATCGTCAAGCACGACAACGGCGATGCATGGGTCCAGGCACACGGCCAGAACCTCGCGCCGTCGCAGGTTTCGGCTGAAGTCCTGCGCAAGATGAAGAAGACCGCTGAAGACTACCTCGGCGAGCCGGTCACCGAAGCCGTGATCACGGTTCCCGCGTACTTCAACGACAGCCAGCGTCAGGCGACCAAGGACGCCGGCCGCATCGCCGGTCTGGAAGTCAAGCGCATCATCAACGAGCCGACCGCAGCCGCACTCGCGTTCGGTCTGGACAAGGCCGAAAAGGGCGACCGCAAGATCGCCGTGTTCGACCTCGGCGGCGGCACGTTCGACATCTCGATCATCGAAATCGCGGACGTCGACGGTGAAATGCAGTTCGAAGTGCTCTCGACCAACGGCGACACGTTCCTCGGCGGCGAAGACTTCGACCAGCGCATCATCGATTACATCATCGGCGAGTTCAAGAAGGAGCAGGGCGTCGACCTCTCGAAGGACGTGCTCGCGCTGCAACGCCTGAAGGAAGCCGCTGAAAAGGCCAAGATCGAACTGTCGTCGGGCCAGCAGACCGAAATCAACCTGCCGTACATCACGGCGGACGCCTCGGGTCCGAAGCACTTGAACCTGAAGATCACGCGCGCCAAGCTGGAAGCGCTGGTTGAAGACCTGATCGAGCGCACCATCGAGCCGTGCCGCGTGGCGATCAAGGACGCGGGCGTCAAGGTCAGCGACATCGACGACGTGATTCTCGTCGGCGGCCAGACGCGTATGCCGAAGGTGCAGGAGAAGGTCAAGGAGTTCTTCGGCAAGGATCCGCGCCGTGACGTGAACCCGGACGAAGCCGTGGCAGTCGGTGCCGCGATCCAGGGCCAGGTTCTGTCGGGCGACCGCAAGGACGTGCTGCTCCTCGACGTCACCCCGCTCTCGCTCGGTATCGAGACGCTCGGCGGCGTGATGACGAAGATGATCAACAAGAACACCACGATCCCGACCAAGCACGCACAGGTCTACTCGACGGCGGACGACAACCAGGGCGCCGTGACGATCAAGGTGTTCCAGGGCGAGCGCGAAATGGCGGCGGGCAACAAGCTGCTGGGCGAGTTCAACCTCGAAGGCATTCCGCCCGCACCGCGCGGCGTGCCGCAGATCGAAGTGAGCTTCGACATCGACGCGAACGGCATTCTGCACGTGGGCGCGAAGGACAAGGCGACCGGCAAGGAAAACCGCATCACGATCAAGGCGAACTCGGGTCTGTCGGAAGCCGAAATCGAGAAGATGGTGAAGGACGCCGAAGCGAACGCGGAAGAAGATCACCGTCTGCGTGAGCTGGCCGACGCGCGCAACCAGGGCGACGCGCTGGTGCACAGCACGAAGAAGGCCGTGGCCGAGTACGGCGACAAGATCGACGCCTCCGAAAAGGACAAGATCGAAGCCGCACTGAAGGACCTCGAAGAAACGCTGAAGAGCACGTCGGCCGACAAGGCGGCGATCGATGCGAAGGTCGAGGCGCTGTCGGCAGCGTCGCAGAAGCTCGGCGAGAAGATGTACGCCGACATGCAGGCGCAGCAAGGCGCGGCGGGTGCGGCAGCAGGCGCCGGCGCGGAGCAGGCAGCAGCGCAGAACGCCGCCGACGACGTGGTCGACGCCGAGTTCAAGGAAGTCAAGAAGGATTAAGTCCGCTCGTTCAGGGCCAGGGCATCCGGCGTGATTCGCGCCGGATGCCTCGAGAATCGGGCCCGGACGTTAAGGGCTGAACAGACCGAAGCACGGCCGCATCGGTTACGATGCGGGTCGGCATTGGAGCGCCTGGCGGGCCTTTTGGCTCTCCGGGCACATTTGTTTTATAGAGGCCGTTCTCTTGCAGGGGCCGCCGGGGCGCAAAAACGCCCGCGCGGGGGTTCGAAGGAACGGCAAACGGGTCACGAGATCCAGCATTCAAGAGGAGCCGGCGCGTGCCGAGAGGCGCGCGGCCGGCGTTGAACCGATATGGCGAAACGGGATTACTACGAGGTTCTGGGCGTCGCGAAGAACGCGAGCGACGACGAAATCAAGAAGGCGTATCGCAAGCTGGCGATGAAGTATCACCCCGACCGCAATCCGGACAACAAGGATGCGGAAGAGCATTTCAAAGAGGTGAAAGAAGCCTACGAGATGCTGTCGGACTCGCAAAAGCGCGCGGCTTACGACCAGTACGGCCATGCGGGCGTCGATCCCAACATGGGCGGCGCGGGCGCGCAGGGCTTCGGCGGTTTCGCGGATGCCTTCGGCGACATCTTCGGCGATATCTTCGGCCAGGCCGCTGGCGGCCGTGGCGCGCGCGGCGGCCCGCAGGTGTACCGCGGCGCGGACCTGCGCTACAGCATGGAAATCACGCTGGAGCAGGCGGCGCACGGCTACGAGACGCAGATTCGCGTGCCGGGCTGGAGCGGTTGCGAGGTCTGTCATGGTTCGGGCGCGAAGCCCGGCACCAAGCCCGAGACCTGCCCGACCTGTCACGGCTCGGGCCAGGTGCGCATGTCGCAGGGCTTCTTCAGCATCCAGCAGACCTGCCCGAAGTGCCATGGCACAGGTTCCTACATCCCCGAGCCGTGCACGAACTGCCACGGCGCGGGCAAGGTGAAGGAAACCAAGACGCTCGAAGTGAAGATTCCGGCGGGCATCGACGACGGCATGCGCATCCGCTCGGCCGGCAACGGCGAGCCGGGCATCAACGGCGGGCCGGCGGGCGATCTCTATGTCGAGATCCACATCAAGCAGCACTCGGTGTTCGAGCGCGATGGCGACGACCTCCACTGCCAGATGCCGATTCCGTTCACCACGGCGGCGCTCGGCGGCGAGATTGAAGTGCCTACGCTGGCGGGCCGCGCGAGCTTCACGGTGCCGGAAGGCACGCAGTCGGCCAAGACCTTCCGTTTGCGCGGCAAGGGTATCAAGGGCCTGCGCTCGAGCATTGCCGGCGATCTGTACGTGCACGTGCAGGTCGAAACGCCGGTCAAGCTCACCGAGCAGCAGCGCGATCTGCTCCAGCAGTTCGAGAAGTCGCTCGTGGAGGGCGGCTCGCGGCATAGCCCGCAGAGCAAGAGCTGGTTCGACCGCGTGAAGAGCTTCTTCGATTGATGCTCGCGTGTGTGCACCGCCTCGTGCGGTGTTCTTCAGGTAGCAGGCGGTAATTCAATGCCAGTGGCAGTGAACCACGGCGGCGCGGCGGCGGCCGCCATTTTCGCGTTGCTCGACGACGGCGACTCGACGGCGGCCAGCCGTTCGAGCCGTCTTTACACGGGGTTCGTGCGCGAGATCGCGTGCGAGCGTGCGGCGGATCTCGACGCGGTGTGCCGCGACGTGAACGACGCACTGCGCAATGCCGGGCTGAGCGCGGGGCTGGCCCTTCATGCGCTCGTGATCGGCGACTACGAATTCGGGCGTGCGCTCGAGTTCGCGAAGCAACACGACAGTGCCTCATCCAGCGAAACGCAGCACGGCTTTGCCGCGCTGCGTTTTTTATTGTTCGAACGCTGCGAGCGCCTTTCGCGCGAAGAAGCCGATGCATGGCTCGCCGCGCGCGAGGGCAGCGAGACGCCGGGGCCGGCAGGCGTCGCCGGCGTGACGATGGGCGTCGACCGTGAGCGCTTCGAGCACGACATCGGCGCGGTGCAAGACGCGCTGCGTATCGGCGACTCGTATCAGATCAACTACACGTACCGGTTGCGCTTCGAGGCGTTTGGCGCACCGGTGGCGCTGTACCGGCGTTTGCGCGAGCGGCAGCGTGTGCGCTACGGCGCGCTGATCGCATTGCCCGGCGACCGCTGGGTGCTCTCGTGCTCGCCGGAACTCTTCGTCGAGAAGCAGGGCGAAACGCTGCGTGCGAAGCCGATGAAGGGTACCGCCGCGCGTTGTGCGGATGCAGCCGAGGATGCCGCGGCGGCGCGATTCCTCGCGAACGACCCCAAGAACCGCGCCGAAAACGTGATGATCGTCGACTTGCTGCGCAACGACGTGTCGCGCGTCGCGCAGACGGGATCGGTGCGCGTACCCGCGCTCTTCAGCGTGGAGCCTTATGCCTCCGTCTGGCAGATGACTTCGACGGTCGAGGCGAAAATGCGTCCGGGCACGACCTTCGCCGGCACGATGCGCGCACTGTTTCCGTGTGGCTCGATCACGGGCGCGCCCAAGCATCGCACGATGGAGTTGATCGAGGCGCTCGAGCACGGTCCGCGCGGGCTTTACACCGGCACCATCGGCTGGCTGGATGCGCCGCGCGAAGGCGAGGCCTGCGGCGACTTCTGCCTTTCGGTCGTGATCCGCACGCTCACGCTCGAGGCTGCGCAAGCCGGCACACCCGGCGCAATGCGCCGCGGCGAGATGGGGGTGGGCGCGGGCATCGTGCTGGACAGCGTGGCCGCCGACGAATACGAGGAGTGCCGATTGAAAGCGCGTTTTCTCACCCAGGCCGATCCCGGCATCGAGCTCTTCGAGACCCTGTATGCGACGCGCGCTCGAGGCGTGCGTCACGTCGAGCGCCATCTCGCGCGGCTTGCGGCGAGCGCGGCATGGCTCGGCTTTCCGTGCGATGTCGAAGCACTGCGCGCGCGTCTTGACGAAGCGTGCGCGGCGTTCACAGGCGCCGACGACAACGCGCCGCATCGCCTGCGGCTCGCGCTCGGCAAGAGCGGGGCGGCAACGCTGACCAGCGCGCCGCTTGCGCCGCTCGCGCACGACACGGTCGGCGTGCTGCTCGCACCGGATCACGGCTTCGCGCCGGTCGCGTCGGCCGACGCGCTGCTGCTGCGCAAGTCGACGCGCCGGGCCGAATTCGACCGCGCATGGCGCGAAGCCGAAGCGCTGGGTGGCTTCGACATGCTGTTCTTCAACGAGCGCGGCGAGCTGACCGAAGGCGGGCGCTCGAACGTCTTCGTGAAGCTCGACGGGCAATGGTGGACGCCGCCGCTGGCGTCGGGGCTGCTGCCCGGCGTGATGCGCGGCGTGCTGCTCGACGACGCGGCGTTCGGGGCGAGCGAGCGCGTGCTTACGCGCGAGGACGTGCTCAATGCCGAGGCGCTGATCCTCACCAATGCGCTGCGCGGGGCAGTGGCCGCGCGCTTGATTCACGCCTGATTCGCGCTTGTTTCGATGACCGTGCGCCAGGCCAGGCGCATCGGCGTGCTCGTCGTGAGCGCGAACGCGAACCGTCCAGTACGAAGCACCGGCACAAGCAAGCGAGCATAAAAAAAGCGCGTCCCGCAAGGAACGCGCTTTTTTTATTTTGCGGCCGGCGCAATGCCCCTTGAGCTACGCCCGCCGCGCGACGGAAATTCCGCGTCAGAACGCGTGCTCAGGCCCGGGGAAGGTGCCGTCCTTCACGGCCTTCACATAGGCGCGCACGGCCGACTCGATATCGGGCTGTCCCGCCATGAAGTCCTTCACGAAGCGCGGACGCTTGCCGGGGAAGATGCCGAGCATGTCGTGCAGCACGAGCACCTGGCCCGAGCAATCGACGCCTGCGCCAATGCCGATGGTCGGAATGCGCAACTGTTGCGTGACTTGCGCGCCGAGCGCCGCCGGCACCGCCTCGATCACCACGAGCTGCGCGCCCGCGGCCTCGAGCGCCAGCGCGTCGCGCACGAGCTGCGTGGCGCCCGCGTCGGTCTTGCCCTGCACCTTGAAGCCGCCGAACGCGTGCACCGATTGCGGCGTGAGGCCGATGTGCGCGCACACCGGCACCGCGCGCTCGACCAGCATCTTCACCGTGGGCGCGAGCCATTCGCCGCCTTCGATCTTCACCATCTGCGCGCCCGCGCGCATGAGCTTCACCGAACTCGCAAAGGCGTCTTCGGGCGTGCCAAAGGTGCCGAACGGCAGATCGGCGATGATCAATGCCTTCGGTTGCGCACGCGCGACGCAGGCCGTGTGGTAGGCGATGTCTTCGAGGGTGACGGGCAGCGTTGTCGTGTGGCCCTGGAGCACGTTGCCGAGCGAGTCGCCGATCAGCACGGTGTCCACGCCCGCGCGGTCGCACAGCGCCGAGAAGCTCGCGTCGTAGCACGTGAGCATCGCGATCTTTTCGCCGGCATCGCGCATCGCCTGGAGCTTGGGCACGGTGACCGCGCTGCGGCTCGTTTCCTGCAGGTAAGTCATGGGGAGTCCGTTAGGGAGGAAAAAAACCGGACGGCACGCCGCTTAGAGCGACATGCCCTTAACGAAGGATTCCTTGCGGCCGCGCATCGTTTCGATGCGCTCGGCGATCAGCGCAAGGTCCGCATCGGAGTCGAGCGGGTTCAGATTCTCGACGCCGACGGTCAGCACCGGCGCACGGTCGTAATGATAGAAAAATTCGTTGTAGCTGTCGCACAGCGCCCGCAGGAAAGAGTCGGAGATGTGCTGCTCCGCTGCCACCGCGCGCTTCTGGATGCGCGCGTAGAGCGCTTCGGGGCTCGCCTGCAGATACACCACGAGGTCGGGCGGCGGCGCCTCCACGCGCAGGCGCGCGGCCAGCGCCTCAAAGAGCGGCAGCTCTTCTGCGGAGAGCGTGAGGCGCGCGAACAGGTCGTTGCGCTCGGCGAGGAAGTTCGTCACGAGCGGCGTGCCGGCGGCACGCAGCGCGGCCACCTGGCGCGAGAGATGCTCGCGTTGCAGCGCCACCGAGAGTTGCGCGGCCAGCGCATGGCGCGACGTATCGCGGTAGAAGTGCTCGAGAAACGGGTTGTCCGCGCGCGAGCCGAGCAGCGTCTGCATCGACCAGCGTTCGGCCAGGCGCATCGCGAGCGCGGTCTTGCCCGCGCCAATCGGCCCTTCGATCGCGAGGTACTGGAGCGCGGGCCGTGCCGCCCGCGCGGTGACCGTGGTCGCGAACGGCAGCGGCGTGCTCATCGGCAATTGCCCGGGGCGCGCTGCGGCGTGGCGTCCGGGCTGCCCTCGGCGGCAGGTTCGTTGTTCGTGGGGCCGAGGCACTGGCACAGCGGCTTCAACTTTTCGATGCGCTGATCCACGACGTCGGGCAGAAACGCGCTGACCACCCCGCGGCCCGGAATGGCGAGTGCGGGATCAATCTCGGCGAGCGGCGCGAGGACGAACGCGCGGCCCGTCATGCGCGGGTGCGGCACGATCAGGTCGGGCTCGTCGATGATGGCTTCGCCGTATATCAGGATGTCGATGTCGAGCGTGCGCGGCGCGTTGCGAAAGGGCCGCTCCCGACCGAAGTGGTGCTCGATGCGGTGGCACAGGGCGAGCAGCTCGCGCACCGAAAGCCGTGTGTCGAGCTTCACGACGCAGTTGAAATAGTCGTCGCCGCCTGCGTCGACGGGCGCGGTGCGGTACAGGCTCGATTTGGCGAGCACGGTGATGGTGTGCTGTTGCGCGAGGCACACCACCGCGTCTTTGAGGGTCTGGCGCGCATCCCCCAGATTCGCGCCGATTCCCAGCCAGGCAACCGTCATGGCGTCACTTCCTGTGTTGCGGGAACGCAATCGACATGCCCCCACTGGGCGCAGTCCTGCATGGCTTCAGTCCTCATGCGGCTCGTCGTTGTCCCCGCCGTACGTGGATGCCTCGGCGGCGCCTTCGGCGCCCGCTGCGGCTTCGCCCGTCTTGCGGTTCTTCGCGCCGCCGCGGCGGCGGCGCTTGCGCGGTGCGCGTTCCTTGCTGCCGCCCTGGGCGAGCAGCGCCTCGCGCGCGGCCGGGTCGCCGCTGATGAAGTCGGTCCACCATTGGCCGATTTCAGCGTCGAGCTCGCCCGATTCGCAGCGCAACAGGAGGAAATCATACCCCGCTCTGAATCTCGGGTGTTCCAGCAGCTTGATCGCGCTGCGGCCGCGTTTTTCGAGGCGCAGCTGCAGGCCCCAGATCTCGCGCATGTCCGACGAGTAGCGGCGATGGATCGCGAGCTTTTCCGTCTGAGCGTCGATCACGTCGTCCATCGCGCGATGCAGCGCCGGCACGGGGAGTTCGTCCTCGGCGATGTACTGCTGCAGGCGCTGCTGGACGTCGTGCCAGAGCAGCGTGGCGAACAGGAAGCCCGGCGAGACAGGCTTGCCCGCGCGCACGCGTGCGTCGGTGTTCGAGAGCGCGAGCGTGATGAAGCGCTCGCCCTGCGGCTGCTCGAGGATCACGTCGAGCAGCGGCAGCAGGCCGTGATGCAGGCCTTCCTTGCGCAGCCACTTGAGGCACTCGAGCGCGTGGCCCGAGAGCAGCAGCTTGAGCATCTCGTCGAAGAGACGCGCCGCCGGCACGTTGTTGATGAGGTCCGCGAGCTTCTGGATTGGCGCACGCGTGTGCGCTTCGATCTCGAAGCCGAGCTTCGCCGCGAAACGCACTACGCGCATCATGCGCACCGGGTCCTCGCGATAGCGCGTGGCCGGGTCGCCGATCATCCGCAACAGGCGCGCGCGCATGTCGGCCATGCCGTTGTGATAGTCGAGCACCGTCTGCGTGGACGGATCGTAGTACATCGCGTTGATCGTGAAGTCGCGGCGCGTGGCGTCTTCGTGCTGCTCGCCCCAGACGTTGTCGCGCAGCACCCGGCCGCTCGCGTCCACGTGGTGGGTCTTGCGATCGAGCTCGTCGCGGCGCAGGCGCTTGTGGCCGGGGCCGGCACTTGCGGCTTCCGCCGGCGGGGCCGTGGGGGTATCGACGAGCGCGCGGAAGGTCGAGACCTCGATGATCTCCTGGCCGAACTGCACGTGCACGATCTGGAAGCGCCGCCCGATGATGCGGGCGCGGCGGAACAGCTTCTGCACCTGGTCGGGCGTGGCGTCGGTGGCCACGTCGAAGTCCTTGGGCGCGACGCCGAGCAGCAGATCGCGCACCGCGCCGCCCACGATGAACGCGCGAAAGCCCGCTTGCTGCAGGCCTTCGGTCACGCGCACGGCGTTGCGGGAGATGAGCGAGGGATCGATGCCGTGGATGTCGGCGGAGAGGACGACGGGCGCGGCCGGGTCGACGGCGCCTTTGCCCGCGCGCGGCCGGGTTTCCTTCTTGACGGTGACCGTCTTGCGGCGCGGCCGGCCAGTGGCTTCGCCGGCGGCCTCGCCTTCATGCGATGCCGCGGCCAATGCTGTGTCGCTGTCGGGCGCGCCTTCCGTTGCCAGGGCGCTGTCCTGGCCGAACAGCTTGCGGATGAATTTCTTGATCACGATGCCTGGAACAAATCGAGGATGCGCCAGCCTGCTTTTTGCGCGTGGGCGCGCAGGATGTCGTCGGGGTTGGTCGCGATCGGATCGGTGACTTTTTCGAGCAGCGGAATGTCGTTGTGCGAGTCGCTATAGAAGTAGCTGTGCTCGAAGTCCGACCAGCGCTTGCCGAGCGAGGCGAGCCATGCCTCGACGCGCACGATCTTGCCCTCGCGGTAGCTCGGCGTGCCGGTCGGACGGCCGGTGAAGGCCGAGGCCGGATGGCCGTCCACGGTCTCGACTTCGCAGCCGATCAGCTTGTCCACGCCGAATACCTCGGCGATGGGCGCCGTGATGAATTCGTTGGTGGCCGTGACCACGCAGCAGAGGTCGCCCGCTTCCTTGTGCTGCTGCACGAGCTCGATGGCGGCCGGCACGATGGTCGGGTTGATCACCTCGTGCATGTACTGGTCGTGCCACGCCTTCAGCTGCGCGCGCGAATACTTCGCGAGCGGCGTGAGCATGGCGACGAGGTACGCGTGAATGTCGAGCTGGCCGGCCTTGTAGTCGGCGTAGAAGCGGTCGTTTTGCTCCGCGAAGCGCTCGGCGTCGACGATGCCGAGCTTCACCATGAAGCGGCCCCATTCGTGGTCGCTGTCGGTGGGGATCAGCGTGTGATCGAGATCGAAAAGTGCAAGATTAGCCATGGGCGCTCATTTTACTTGAAGCGGGTGAAGCCGTTGCCGGTGCCGGCTGCGGCCGGCGAGGCGGGGTGTACCGGGTGTTGCGGTCCGGGATCGGACTGCGGGGTGCCCGGTGACTCGGAAGACGGTTTGGACGATGGCGCCGGAGACGAGGCGCTCGCCGCCGGGCCTGCCGCGGGCGAGTTGCCGTCGTGCGTGTAGCCCGATAGTGCCGGATCGGCGGGCGTGGCCGAGCCGGCGGGATTGGCAGGATCGGCGGGCGTGGCGGGTTCGGCTGGATCAGCGGAACCTGCCGTGCCAGCAGGCGGATCGAGATCGCCGTTGAGTTCGCCGCTCATTTCGTTGCTGACGTCGGCCTCGACCTCGCCCTGAAGTTCGGCGCCTAGCTCGCGGTGGACCACGTCGCGGAATCTGGCCCCCAGTTCGCCTTCGACGTTGTCGGTCGGCGGCTGGAACGGCGGTGCCCCAAGCGGCACGCGCGGTTGCAGGGCGGGCGCCTTCGGTGCTTCGTAAGCGGCGCCGGATGGTGAGTTGGCCGAGTCGGCGGGCGCGGCCGTGGACGCTTGCGGCGTCTCCTGTAGCGGGAACAGTTCCAGTTCGACGCCTTGGGCGCCGCTTCGCTCGCCGCTGCCAGCGGACGTGCCGGCCGTATCCGCCGGCTCGGGTGTATCGCGTTCCTGGGTCTGGGCGCTCGCGCTTGCCGCGTCCGGCTGCGTGGTGGGCGTGGCGTTGCCGTCAAGCGAACCGGTCGCATCATTGCCAACGTCGGCTGCGAGCCTGGCGACGCCCGACGTATCGACACTCGACGCATCGAAGTCCGGCGTATCGACGTCCACCGTATCGACGCCCGACGCATCGACGCCCGCCGACGTATCGAGGTCCGCCGTATCGACGCCCGACGTATCGACGCCCGCCTCATCCTCGCCCTTCGCGAGCATCGTGCGCAGCAGCGGCAGCGTCACCGCGCGCTTTTGCTCGAGCGAGAAGCGGTCGAGTGCGTCGAGCAGGCGCATGAGGCTCGGCATGTCGCGCCGGAAGTGCGTGAGCAGGTAGGCCGGCACATCGTCGGCGAGATTGATGCCGCGCTCGCGCGCCGCCTGCTTGAGCACGGCGGCCTTGCCCGCGTCGGAGAGCGGCGCGAGGTGGAACACGAGACCCCAGCCGAGGCGCGTGCGCAGGTCCTCGCGCACCGCGAGGCCCATCGGCGGCGCATTGCCGGTGGCGACGAGCGCCGTGTTCGGGTGCGAGCGCACCTCGTTGAACAGATTGAACAGGGCGATCTGCTGGGCGCCCGAGAGCGAGTCGCAGTCGTCGACGGCGTAGATCGGCACGCGCGCGTCGAACGTGAAGGCGGCCAGACCGCTCTGCGGCCCGATGTAGCGCACGTGGCCCGGCGGCGTTTCGCATGCGAGCGCGTGCAGCAGATGCGAGCGGCCGTTGCCGGGCTCCCCCCAGACGTAGAACGTGCGGTCGGCCTTCGGGTCGACGGCGGGGCCCGCGGCCAGTGCCGCGTCGAGCCCGCGCAGCCGCGCGACCAGCTCCGCATTGGCGCCGGTGTGGAAGTTGTCGAAGGTCGATGGCGGCGGGGTGCCGAGATCGAGCGTTAGCTGTCGCTGCACGGTGTGTCTGGCCGAAGGCGGTCTGTCAGTTCCTGTAGCGCGCGGCCCGGACGACGGCCTGACGCTGGTATCGCTTGAAAATTAGTCTGTTCGGCGACAAAACGTGGTTTCCGCTTGAAGGCCCCGCTCCGCTACGACCAAAATACTCACACGAGCCGCGGCGGCGGGGCGCCTTCAATCGGTTAAAATCGCATTTTACCGACCTTCTGCCTCTTCCCCATGAATCAACCGAAATCCGGCCCCGCTAATCAGGAGCAAGGGCTCTCCTACCGCGACGCGGGCGTGGACATCGACGCGGGCGACGCGCTCGTCGACCGCATCAAGCCCTTTGCGAAGAAGACCCTGCGCGACGGCGTGATGGGCGGCATCGGCGGATTCGGCGCGCTCTTCGAAGTGCCGAAGAAGTACAAGGAGCCCGTGCTCGTCTCCGGCACCGACGGCGTGGGCACCAAGCTGCGCCTCGCGTTTCATCTGAACAAACACGACACGGTCGGCCAGGATCTCGTCGCGATGAGCGTGAACGACATCCTCGTGCAGGGCGCCGAGCCGCTGTTCTTCCTCGACTACTTCGCGTGCGGCAAGCTGGACGTCGATACGGCGGCCACGGTCGTGAAGGGTATCGCACAGGGCTGCGAGCTCTCGGGCTGCGCGCTGATCGGCGGCGAAACGGCGGAAATGCCGGGCATGTACCCCGACGGCGAGTACGACCTGGCCGGCTTCGCGGTTGGCGCGGTGGAGAAGAGCAAGATCATCGACGGCAGCACGATCGTTCCCGGCGACGTGGTGCTGGGTCTCGCTTCGAGCGGCATTCATTCGAACGGTTTTTCGCTCGTGCGCAAGATCATCGAGCGCGCGAACCCGGATCTGAACGCCGACTTCGACGGCCGCTCGCTTGCCGACGCGCTCATGGCGCCCACGCGCATCTATGTGAAGCCGCTGCTCAAGCTGATGGAAACCATCGGCGTGAAGGGCATGGCGCATATCACCGGCGGCGGTCTGGTGGAGAACATTCCGCGCGTGCTGCGCGAAGGGCTCACGGCCGAGCTGGATCATGCGGCGTGGCCGCTGCCGCCGCTGTTCTCGTGGCTGCAGAAGCACGGCGGTGTGGCGGATGCGGAAATGCATCGCGTGTTCAACTGCGGCATCGGCATGGCGGTGATCGTGGCCGCGGATCAGGCCGATGCGGCGGCTGCACTGCTGGCTGCCGAGGGCGAGCAGGTCTGGAAGATTGGTGTCGTGCGCGAGAGCAAGGAAGGCGAAGCGCAGACGGTGGTGGTCTGACGCGCGGTTGTGTTTTAAGCCCCGGCGCGCGCCGGGGTTGAGCCAGCAACGCATTCGCGCCGGTCCGGCGGACTCTTGAAGTCCCGCCGGCCGGCGCGAAGTCATTTCTGGCGCAGGTATACCTATGGCGCGAGGGCGTCGTTACAACACCGTCCTCACATGCCAAAGCTCCGGAAACAACACGACATCCAGCATCTTGCGCAGATAAGGCGCGCCGCTGGTTCCACCGGTGCCCTGCTTGAACCCGATAATGCGCTCGACCGTCGTGACATGTCTGAACCGCCACTGCCGGAACGCGTCTTCGAGATCGACGAGTTCTTCGGCCATCTCATACAAATCCCAGTACTGCGAAGGATTGCGATAAACCTCGAGCCAGGCCGCCTCGACAGACGCATCATGCAGCGTCGGCTGCGTCCAGTCGCGATTGAGGCGCTCGGGCGCAATAGCAAAGCCACGCCGCGCAAGCAGCCGGATCACCTCGTCATAAAACGAAGGCGCCTCGAGCGTGGCCTTCACCTGCGCATGAATCTCGGGCCGATGCTCATGCGGCTTGAGCATCTGCACATTCTTGTTCCCCAGCAGAAATTCGATCTGCCGATACTGATACGACTGGAACCCCGACGAAGCGCCCAGATACGGCCGCATCGCCGTGTACTCGGAGGGCGTGAGCGTCGAGAGCACGTTCCACGCCTGCACGAGCTGCTCGAGAATGCGCGAGACGCGCGCGAGCTGCTTGAAAGCGGGCGGCAGCTCGTCGCGATGCACGCACGCGAGCGCGGCGCGCAACTCATAGAGCGCGAGCTTCATCCACAGCTCGCTCGTCTGATGCTGGACGATGAACAGCATTTCGTTGTGATCGGGCGAGAGCGGATGCTGTGCGTTGAGCACGGCGTCGAGCGAGAGGTAATCGCCATAGCTCATCGACTTCGAGAAGTCGAGCTGGGCCTCATGCCAGCCTTCGCCGTTTTGCGTCGCCCCCGAAGTGGTCGGGGCGCCCACACCCGCTTGCGGCGCTGCCGCCGCAGCACCATGCCCGAACGGACAGCCGCCGCGCGCGCTTTCGTTGGCGTCCTTGGCGTGAGCCGGGGCGGCGTCGGTGTCGGGCACGCCCGGAATCTGCATGTGGTCGGTCATGTCCGGCTCCTCAGGTCACGGCGCCGCGCGCGGCGAATTCGGGCTTGCGCCAGCTTTCGGTCGCGAGTACGTCGCGCAGCGTTTCCACGGCATCCCACACATCGACATAACGCACATACAACGGCGTGAAGCCGAAGCGCAGCACATGCGGCTCGCGATAATCGCCGATCACGCCGCGCGCGATCAGCGCCTGCATGACCTCATAGCCGTGCGGATGCTCGAAGCTCACGTGCGAGCCGCGTTGCGTATGTTCGCGCGGCGTGACGAGCGTGAGCGGGTATTGCTTGCAGCGCGTCTCGACGAGTTCGATGAAGAGGTCGGTGAGCGCGAGCGACTTGCGGCGGATCGCCTGCATGTCAGTCTGCAGGAACACGTCGAGGCCGCATTCCACGAGCGCCATCGAAACGATCGGCTGCGTGCCGCACAGGTAGCGGCCGATGCCGTTGTCCGGGCGATACACGGGGTGCATCTCGAACGGCGATTTGTGCCCCCACCAACCCGAGAGCGGCTGCGAGAACGCGTCCTGATTGCGCTTGGGCACCCAGACGAAGCCGGGCGAGCCCGGGCCGCCGTTCAGGTACTTGTAGGTGCAGCCGACCGCGTAGTCGGCATTCGCGCCGTTCAGGTCCACGGGCACCGCGCCGGCCGAGTGCGCGAGGTCCCACAGTGCGAGCGCGCCTTGCGCGTGGATGTGCTCGGTGAGCGCGCGCATGTCGTGCATTTCGCCCGTGCGGTAGTTCACGTGCGTGATCATCGCGACGGCCACGTCTTCGCGGATGGCGGCGGGCAGCTCGCTCGGGTCGTCGACCAGGCGCAGCTCATAGCCGCGGTCGAGTTGCTCGATGAGGCCTTGCGCGATGTACAGGTCGCTCGGGAAATTCGAACGCTCGGAGACGATCACACGGCGCTTCGGATCGCGCGCGTTCGCGACGCGCAGCGCGGCGGAGAGCGCCTTGAACAGGTTGATCGAGATGGTGTCGGTCACGACCACTTCGTCTTCGGCCGCACCGATCAGCGCAGCGAGCTTGTTGCCGAGGCGCCGCGGCATGGCGAACCAGCCTGCCGTGTTCCAGCTGCGGATGAGCCCGTCGCCCCATTCGCCGCCGATCACGGCTTGTGCGCGCGCGGCGCTCGCCGCGGGCGGCACGCCCAGCGAATTGCCGTCGAGATAGATGGTTTCGGGCGCGAGCGTGAATTGTTCGCGCAGTGCTGCGAGCGGGTCGGCGCGGTCGAGCGCCAATGCGTCGTTACGGTCGTTCATGTCGATTCTTCGGTGCGGTGAGAGTGTCGGGTCAGGGCGGTGGCGGTGAGCAATTCGGTAAAACTTCGCTGTTCACGCCCGGGAGGGCAGCGCGCGCAGCACGGCGCGCACGGGGCTTGCGTCAAGCGTCGCGAACTTCAGCGGCAGCGCGATCAGTTCGTAGTCGCCGGGCGCGATGGCGTCGAGCACGATGCCTTCGAGAATCGCCATGCGATGCGCGCGGATGCGGTGGTGCGCGTCCATCGTCTTCGATTCCTGCGGGTCGAGCGAAGGTGTGTCGATGCCGATCAGGCGCACGCCATGCGCCGCCAGCAGGTCGATCGTCTCGGGTGCGACCGCGCAAAACGCGCTGTCCCAGCGATCCTGCGGCGCGCTGGCGTAGGTGCGCAGCAGCACGCGCGGCGGGATGCCATCGAGCGCCGCTTGCACGTGCCCGGGCAGCACGAGCGGCGCTGCGCCCACGCAGTGAATCACGCGGCACGCGCCGAGATAGGCGTCGAGCGGCACGGCGCCAATCGGCGCGCCCGCCTCGTCGTAGTGCAGCGGGGCGTCGGTGTGCGCGCCGGTGTGTGGCGACAGCGTCACGCGCGCCACGTTGACCGGCGAGCCGGCTTCCATGCGCCAGACGCGTTCGACGCCAACGGGCGTGTCGCCGGGCCAGACGGGCGTTTCGGGCTGAATGGGTGGGGAAATGTCCCAGAGGTCGTTCATCTTGTTGACGAGGTTGTCTCCGTGTGTTTCGAATGATAGGCAACTCGTCGCGAAATGTGCTTGCGAAAAAAACGCCGTACGCTACAGTTCTTGGCACATAATTTGAGTCAACAGGGGAACGGAGACCAAAAAATGAATGCCATCTCGCTCGATGCCACCGATTGCCGGATTCTTGCCGTGCTCCAGAACGAGGGACGTATCAGCAACCTCGATCTGGCCGAGCGTATTTCGCTTTCGCCGTCCGCGTGCCTGCGGCGGCTGCGCCTGCTGGAAGAGCAGGGCGTGGTGGAGCGCTATCGCGCTTGCCTGAACCGGGAGATTCTCGGCTTTGAAATGGAGGCCTTCGTGCAGGTCTCGATGCGCAACGACCAGGAAAGCTGGCACGAGCGCTTCGTCACGGCGCTGCGTGACTGGCCCGAGGTGGTGGGGGCCTACGTGGTGACTGGCGAGACGCACTATCTGCTGCGCGTGCTCGCGCATAACCTGAAGCACTATTCGGAGTTCGTGCTCAACAAGCTCTACAAGGCGCCGGGCGTGATGGATATCCGCTCGAACATCGTGCTCACCACGCTCAAGGTCGAGGCGGGCATCCCGGTCGATTTGATCGCGCATCGCGGGGAGCCGAAGGCTTGATCGATGCGCCCGGCACTGCGGGGATTCCGTTCTGTCCCCCTTGGTGAGGCGTGAGCCGCTTGCGAGCCGCCACGCCCGCGGTGGTAAGGGGGCGGCTGCGCTTTTCGAAGCGCTAGTGGCAGCCGCGGCCTAGAGCGGCAGGAGCTGATGGAATGCGCCGCCGTGGAACACGAGCGGCGAGGCGCTGTCGCTACTGTCGTCGCCCGGTTCGCGAACGCCGCAGCGTTCCACCTCGCCTACGAAGATCACGTGATCGCCTTCGTCGTAGCGGCTGCGGTTATGGCACTCGAACCACGCGATGGCGCCGTCGAGCACGGGCATGCCGCTGTCGCCGGCCGCGTGCGAAACGCCTTCGAAGCGGTCGCCTTTCACGGTGGCGAAGCGCTTGCACAGGTCGAGCTGCGACGCGGCGAGCACATTCACCACATAATGGCTGTTGCTGCGGAACACCGGCATCGACGCCGAGCGCGTCGCGAGGCTCCACAGCACGAGCGGCGGGCTGAGCGAGACCGAGTTGAACGAGCTCGCCGTGATGCCGATCAGCTGGCCGTTGGGCGCGCGCGTCGTGATGACGGTCACGCCGGTCGCAAACTGGCCGAGCGCGCGGCGGAACGCAGCGTCGTCGAAGTTGGGTGGGCTGGCGCGGCGGGTCATGGGCGTACGCCCCGGGCGTTGGGGCGCGTGCCCGGCGTGAGCGGGACAGGGCGGGCGGCGCAGGCGGGAGTCGGTCTGAACGTCATGTGTAATTTCGGCGAATTGCCCCAATTTTAACGAAAAGCGGCGGGTGACGGCTCATTGGCCTGGCGGCTTTGGATGAAGCGGGAAATCAGCAAATAGCTGCGCGGGCCTTCGGAACTCACGACAGTGGCGCCGGCGCGGCATTCAAGGAGAGTGCAGCGTCAACTACCCCGCCCTCAAGGGCGGAGCTTGAGGCAGTAGCCAAGCTTGGGTTGACCAGGCCGAGCGCCGCGAGGCGCTACGTTGCGCAGAAGACAGCAGACCCACCCTGGCGTGCTTCCTCAGCGTCAGGCTCTGGAAGGGGCGGTTGCAGACAAGCGACCGGGTAAGCACGAAACGGACCGTCCCCGTCAGTACTTTCGCTGACACCTGCTGTGCAACATGGCCGAGGGGAGACTTCCCGCAAGGGAAGCGTCACCAGGCCCGTAAGGGCAACGTTTTAACAGGAGCCAACATGTCGGTGTTCGTGCTGGATCGAAGTGGCAAACCGCTGATGCCGTGCAGCGAGAAGCGCGCGACGCTGCTGCTCGCACGTGGTCGTGCGCGCGTGCATCGTGTAATGCCGTTCGTAATCCGGCTCGTGGATCGCAAGGCTGGCGCCTGCGCACGCCAACCGATGCGCATCAAACTCGACCCCGGCAGTAAGGTCACAGGGATCGCGCTCGTGCGCGAGGCCGATCATGGTGTGGCCGTGCTCAACCTGTTCGAGTTGGTCCATCGTGGCCGTCAGATCAGCGAGGCACTCGCGGCACGGCGCGCATTTCGTCGGCGCCGTCGCGGTTCCAATGTGCGCTACCGCGCGCCGCGCTTCCTGAACCGCAGGAGGTCGCAGGGGTGGCTGCCGACGAGTTTGCGCCATCGTGTGGAAACGACGGCGGCATGGGTGAACCGTATCCGTCGCTGGGCGCCGGTCACGGCGCTTTCGTCCGAACTTGTTCGATTTGATCTGCAGCGCCTCGAGAACCCGGAAATCTCCGGCATCGAGTATCAGCAAGGAACACTCGCGGGCTACGAGGTGCGCGAGTATCTGTTGGAGAAGTGGAACCGTACCTGCATCTACTGCGATGTGAAGGGGCGTCCGCTGCAGATCGAACACCTCACGGCCAAGGCGCGCAACGGCAGCAACCGCATCGGCAATCTGGGTATCGCATGCAGCAACTGCAACCAGGACAAAGGGGCGCGCGATGTGCGCGAGTACGTCAAGGACCCGCAACGCCTGGCGCGCATCCTTGCGACCGCCTCGCGTCCGCTGAAGGACGCCGCAGCGGTCAATGCCACGCGCTGGGCGCTTGCCAATGCGCTCCGGGCCACCGGTCTGCCGCTCGAACTCGCCTCGGGTGCCCGCACGAAATTCAACCGGGTCACGCACGGCATACCCAAGACCCATGCTTTTGATGCGGTCTGTGTGGGAGATGTGGGTAGCATTCGCGACTGGCAACGCCCGTCGTTGGCCATCAAGGCTAGCGGACGCGGCAGCTATCAACGCACGCGCCTGACGCGACATGGGTTTGCTCGAGGATATCTCATGCGGCAAAAGCAGGTGCATGGATTCCAGACTGGCGACCATGTCCGTGCCAATGTGCCGGGCGGCAAGAAGGCCGGCAGCCATATCGGCCGCGTTGCTGTTCGCGCCACTGGCTCGTTCAACATTCAGACGGCCCGTGCTGTCGTTCAAGGTATCAGCTACCGCTATTGCACGCTCATTCAGCGCGGCGATGGCTATTCGTACGCCCCTCAACCCAAGGATAGCTTTTGACAAGGAGATGCGGGTGTAGGGCGTGCTTCGCACGCCGTGCTATCCCTCCACGGCATAAATGCCGAGGTTTCCCGCGTAATCGGATGAGTCAGACGATCGAAACCGCCACGCTCGGCGGCGGATGTTTCTGGTGTCTGGAGGCGGTGTATCTGCGCGTGGACGGCGTGGTCGCGGTGGAGTCCGGCTACGCGGGCGGCCATGCCGCGAACCCGTCCTACGAGCAGGTTTGCGATGGCGACACGGGCCACGCGGAAGTCGTGAAGGTGGATTTCGATCCGGCGAAGATCAGCTATCGCGAGATTCTGGACATCTTCTTCGCGATTCACGATCCGACCCAGTTGAACCGCCAGGGCAACGACGTCGGCACGCAGTATCGCTCGGTCGTCTTCACGGATTCGGAGGCGCAGCGCGAGACGGCGCTGCAGGCGATCCGCGAGCTGAAGGCCGAGGGCGTCTACGACGGCGAAATCGTCACCCAGGTGGTGCCGCTCGACGGCAATTACTTCCCTGCCGAAGCGTATCACCAGAACTACTTCGCGCAGCATCCGAACCAGGGCTATTGCGCGTTCGTCGTGGCGCCCAAGGTGGCGAAGTTCCGCCAGAAGTTCGCGCATCGGCTCAAAGCCGAGTGAGCGGCGCGTAAAAGCGTTCATAGGGACGGCGGGCGCGGTTCAGGCTTCTGAACGGCGTCCGCCGTTTTTATTGCGCGGCCCTATTCGGCCGTCGAGGCGCTTTCGCTGCGCATGCGCAGCATTTCGTCGGCGATGGCGCGCGCGAGTTTCGCGCAGGTCAGCGGCGCCGAGCCTTCCGCCTTGTTGTTGGTCGTGATCAGCACCGGCTGGCCCGCGATCGCGTAGCGCGCGGCCAGTTCGGCGAGGGCGTCGCGGGTGTGCGGGTCTTCGTCGACGAGCTTGTCGAACGGCTCGTAGCGCGCTTTCGCCTGTTCGTACTTGAAGCCACTGTGCAGGCTCCAGCGCACGATCAGCGGGCCCGCGGGCACTTCCCCGTCCATCAGCGCGAGCGCCGCGGCCTGGCGCAGCGGGTCGGGCATGCGCGCGTGCAACCCGACGCAGTAGCGCACGCCTGCCGCGCGCAGCGTTCGCACGAAGCGCGGCGTGAGCAGGATGCCGTCGCGGATCTCGACGGCATAGCACGGGCCATCGACGGGCAGCGGCGGCAGTGCGGCGAGAAAGGCCGCCAGACGCTCGACGAAGGCGGCCGGATCGGCGAGCAACTGGTCGGGCAGCGGCGGGAACTGGAACACGAGCGCGCCCGCTTTCGCGCCGAGTCCCGCGAGGCACGGCTCGACGAATTCGCGCGCGGCAAGGTCGGCGTTCAGGAAGCAGGGATTGGCCGAGACCGGCTCGCCGCGATCGCCGCGCACGCTCGCGTCGGTGATGAGCGCGGGCGCTTTCACGATGAAGCGGAAGTGGTCCGGCACCTGCTGGGCGTAGCGCAAGTAGTCGGTGACGGTGAGCGGTGCGTAGAACGAGCGGTCGATGCTCACCGAGCGCAAGAGCGGATGCGCGCCATAGGCGGCGAGCCCATCGCGCGCGAGCTTGGAGTTGCTGTAGTCGTCGCCGTAGACGATGCCGCGCCAGCCCGGGAACGACCACGACGAGGTGCCCAGGCGCACGCCCGGCGGCAGCTCGGCGGCGAGATCGAGCACGTCTTGCTCGGGAATGGCGGGCAGCACGCCTTTCGCACGGCGGCGTGGGGCGGGCGAATCTGGCGACGATTGGGCCGGCTTCGCGGCTTTGGTCTGCGCTGGGCGTTCGCGTATGACGGCGTCGTCGTCGTCATGCGCCGATTCCGTGGCTGCAGCATCGGCGGCCTTGCGGCGCGTGCCGCGCCCCAGCTGTGGCTCACGCGGCTCGGGCGGCACGAAGCCGAACAGGTCGGTCTGGGTATCGGGCTGAGCTTCCGCGCGTGCAGTCCGCGTATTGCGTCTCTCGATCGTGCGGCCCGGTTGCCTCGAAGGGCGCGTCGCGTTGCGCGCTTCGCCGTCATCCTCTGGCGGCGCCGCGCCGGAGCTGTCGTTCTCTAGTGCCCCGAAAAGGCCGTCGTCGCGTTCGTTCATGCGTTTGAGTCGTGATGGCGATCGGGTGGTCAAAGCCGCCCGCCGCAAGGGGCCAGGCTCGGGCACGACTGACAAGCGCGCCTTCCCGCAAAAAAACACAGCGGCGCGGGCCGATGCCTGCGCCGCTGCACGTCTCGCCGATCCTTCGAAGCGGCATCAGAGCGGCTTCTCGTACATATAGCGGCGCGACCACGGCAGCGTTTTCGCGCTGCGTCCGGCCTTGCGGCAGACGATCTGGTAGATCGACACGTCGTCGTGCTCGAACGCGTACGCGCAGCCCGCCAGATAGACGCGCCAGATGCGGAACTTCTCGTCGTCGACGAGCTTTTTCGCTTCCTCGGCGCGGGCCTCGAAGTTCTCCGCCCAGATGCCGAGCGTGTGCGCATAGTGACGGCGCAGGCTCTCCACGTCAACCGCCTCGAGCCCGCCGCGCTGTGCCGCTTCGAGCGCGAGGCCGATGTGAGGCAGTTCGCCGTCGGGAAAGACGTAGCGGTCGATGAACTCGCCGGCGCCCAGCGCCGTCTCGCCACTCTCGGCGTCGCTCGACGTGATGCCGTGGTTCATGGCGACGCCGTCGTCGGCGAGCAGCTCGCGCACCTTCGTGAAATAGCCGGGTAGATTCTTGCGCCCGACGTGCTCGAACATGCCGACGCTCGTGATGCGGTCGAACTGGCCCTGAATGTCGCGGTAATCCTGCAGGCGGATCTCGATGCGATCGGCGAGGCCCGCGGCCTTCACGCGCTCGGTGGCGAGGTTGAACTGGTTCTGCGAGAGCGTCACGCCCACGCAGCGCGCGCCGAACTTCTGCGCCGCGCGCAGCACGAGCGCGCCCCAGCCGCAGCCGATGTCGAGCAGCGTCTGCCCCGGCTGCAGCTGGATCTTGGTGAGGATGTGGTCGATCTTCTTGAGCTGCGCGGTGCCGATGTCTTCGTCGCCGTTCTCGAAGTACGCGCACGAATAGACCATGTTCTCGTCGAGCCACAGCTTGTAGAACTCGTTCGAGACGTCGTAGTGGTACTGGATGGCCTGCTTGTCGGTGTTCTTCGAGTGCGTGAAATAGCGGCGCACCCGTGCGAGCTTGCCCGCGTTCGTGATGGTGTTGCGCGCGAGCGAGTAGCTGATGTCGATGATGTCGGCGAGCCGGCCTTCAATGTCGATCTTGCCCTTCACGTAGGCCTCGCCGAGATTGTCGAGGCTGGGATCGAGCAAGAGCGGCAGCGCCGATGCGCTGTTGACCTTCAGCGTGACCTGCGGGGCGGCGAAGTGGCCGAAGTCGTACTGCTGGCCGCTCCAGAGCACGAGCCGCGCGGGCAGGTTGGCCTTGTTGCGCACTTCGTCGACCCACTGAGCGAGTTTTTTCTCCCAGAACATGCGTTTCTCTCCGTGCCGATCCGGAGTGAGTGCTTGCCTGCTGACTCCGGTCCCCTGCGGGATGGTTGTGTTCCGATGAACGGTTCAAGCCCAAAGACAAAAGCGAACTGCAATGCGTGCTACGAGGCAAAACTGACTGGCACGGCGCCGCGGTGAACTGCGGCGCACGCGTGATGCGGGGTGAAGCGACTACGGGGTGATGCGGTGGAACTCTGCGAAGCTTCGGGAAGTCGCGCTGGATCAGGGGGCGAGGCGTTCGATACGCCATGCGGCGCCGTCCCGCGTATAGCGGATGCGGTCGTGCAGCCGCGACGGACGCCCTTGCCAGAACTCGATGGCGTCCGGCACGAGCCGGTAGCCGCCCCAGTGCGGCGGCCGCGGCGGATGCTCGCCGTACTGCGCGCTGATTTCGCGCTCGCGCGCTTCGAGCTCGGCGCGACTGCCGATCACGGCGCTTTGTTCCGAGGCCCACGCGCCGATGCGCGAACCGAGCGGGCGCGACTGGAAATACGCGTCGCTTTCCGCGTCGCTGGTCTTTTCGACCCGGCCTTCGATGCGCACCTGGCGCTCGAGCTCGATCCAGTGAAAGAGCAGCGCCGCGTGCGGATTGGCGGTGAGCTCGCGGCCCTTGCGGCTGTCGTAGTTGGTGAAGAACACGAAGCCGCGTTCGTCCACGCCCTTGATCAGCAGGATGCGCGCGGCGGGGCGGCCCTCTGCGTCGACGGTCGCGACGGTCATCGCGTTCGGCTCGGGCAGCCTGGCGTCGAGCGCCTGGCTGAACCAGGTCTGGAATTGGCGGATCGGGTCAGGGTCGACGTCGGAGGCGTCGAGCGAACCGAGCGAGTAGTTCTTGCGGAGGTCGGCGAGCGAGGTCATTTTTTATGCAGACGCTTCAATGCGGACTAGTATATCGAAGACAGCGGCGAAGGCAGCGGCAACGCGACGGGGGCGCAGCGCCCGCGCCTTGATCGGCCGGGGGGCAGCCCGTTTGGTCGCGATCAGGCAAAATATGCGTTCTCAAGGACCGTGACAGTGCGCGATCGGTCCGCTTTCGATCCGCTATCGTCATGTCCAGTACACCGCTTTCCACTGCTGCCGGTTCCACCGGCCTCGCCGATCTTACCGCGCCCGCCGCGGCCGATGTTGCCGACCGGGCGCGCCGCTTTGGCGGCGTGGCGCGGCTTTATGGCGCACCCGCGCTCGAGGCTTTCGCGCGGGCGCATGTCGCCGTGATCGGCATTGGCGGGGTGGGCTCGTGGGTCGCGGAGGCGCTCGCGCGCAGCGCGATCGGCACGCTCACGCTCATCGACCTCGACAACGTCGCGGAGAGCAATACCAACCGCCAGATCCACGCGCTCGACGGCAACTACGGCAAGCCGAAGGTCGAGGCGATGGCCGAGCGCATCAAGCTCATCGATCCGGCCTGCGACGTGCGGCTCGTCGAGGATTTCGTCGAGCCGTCGAATTTCGATGCGTTGCTCGGCGGCGGCTTCGACTACGTGGTGGACGCCATCGACAGCGTGCGCACCAAGACCGCGCTGATCGCCTGGTGCGTCGAGCATCGCGTGCCGCTCATCACCGTGGGCGGCGCGGGCGGCCAGCTCGACCCCACGCGCATTCGCATCGACGATCTCGCGCTCACCATTCAGGACCCGCTGCTTTCGAAGGTGCGCGGGCAATTGCGCAAGCACCACGGCTTCCCGCGCGGCCCCAAGGCGCGTTTCAAGGTGAGCGCCGTGTATTCCGACGAGCCGCTCATTTACCCGGAGGTCGCCGTTTGCGATATCGACAGCGAGGCCGAGCACGTGAGCACCTCGCCCGGTCACCACGGGCCGGTGGGCTTGAATTGCGCGGGTTTCGGCTCGAGCGTGTGCGTGACGGCGAGCTTTGGCTTTGCCGCCGCGGCGTATGTGCTGCGCGCGCTTGCGCATCGGAGCGCGGCGGGTTGAAGGTGCCCATAGTCAGTTGTGCGCGAGCCGGCTGCGGCCGCGCGCATGCAAAAGAACGCGGGTGAAAAAAACGCACGGTCATGACCGTGCGTTTTTGTTTGAGCACCAGGCGCGTCGTACTCAGTTCAGCGTGGCGCTCAGCTTGCGCCGCCATTCACTCACGAGTTGCGGCTGATGCGCCGCGAGATCGAACACCGAGAGCATGGTCTTGCGGCCGATGTCGTCGCGGAACGTGCGGTCGCGCTTGACGATCTCGAGCAGGTGCTCGAGCGCAGCCGCGTACTTGCGCCGCGCGATCAGCGCGCTCGCGAGATCGAAACGCGCTTCGAGATCTTCGGGGTGCGCGCTCACCTGGGCTTCGAGCGCGTCGGTGGGGGGCAGGTCGGCGGCAGCGTCGAGCGCGTCGAGGCGGGTCTTGAGCGCGTTAAAGCGCGGGTCGATGCCCTGGGTGGTCTTCGGCGAGAGCAGCTCGACTTCCTTGTGCGCATCGTCGGCGCGGTTGTCGGCGAGCAGCAGCTCGATCAGATCCATGCGCGCCTCGTCGAAGCCGGGGTCGTAGGCGAGCGCGGCTTGCAGCGCCTCATAGGCGTCGTCGCGGCGGCCTTCGGCGAGCGCTTCCTGGGCGGCCTCGCGCGCGGCTTGTGCGGAGTCGGGAATCAGGCGGTCGAGAAACTCGCGCAGCTGACCTTCGGACAGCACGCCGATGAACTGGTCCACCGGCCGCTGGTCGACGAAGGCCACCACGTGCGGAATGCTGCGCACCTGGAAGTGCGCGGCGAGCTCCTGGTTCTCGTCGACATTGACCTTCACGAGCTTCCATTTACCCGCGTACTCGGCTTCGAGCTTTTCGAGCATCGGCCCGAGCGACTTGCACGGGCCGCACCACGGCGCCCAGAAGTCGACGAGCACCGGCGCGAGCGCCGACGCCTCGATCACGTCCTTTTCAAAAGTGGCCAGGGTGGTATCCATTACGTCCTCGTTGGGAAAATCCGTTACACATGAAGATGAGGGCGAATCGGCGCGCTTCAATGCTGCGGCTTCTTCTCGGGCAGCGGAATCCATTCGGTTTCGCCGGGGACGTGCCCCATTTCCTGGCGCGTCCAGGCGGCCTTGGCGGCTTCGATCTTCTCGCGCGAGCTGGCGACGAAGTTCCATTCGATGAAGCGCTCGCCCTCGAGCTTCTCGCCTCCGAGCAGCATCACACGCGCCCCGTTCGTGCTCGCGAGCGTGACGGTTTCGTTGGGCGTCAGCACGGCCATGGTGTATTGCTCGAGCGGCGTGCCGTCGATGCTGAGATCGCCCTCGACGAGATAGACGCCGCGCTCCTCATGCTCCGCGTCGAGCGCGATGGCGCTGCCGGGCGCGAACTCGGCGGCCACGTAGAGCGTGCCCGAGAAGGTCGCGACAGGCGAGGTCGCGCCGAACGCCGTGCCCGCGATCACGCGCATCGAGACGCCGTTGCGCTCGATAGCCGGCAGCGTGGCGGCCGGATGATGGAAGAACGACGGCTCGGTGTCTTCGTGCTCGAGCGGCAGCGCGACCCAGGTCTGGATGCCATGCATGGTGAGGCCGGTCTTGCGTGCTGCGTCGGGCGTGCGCTCGGAGTGGACGATGCCGCGTCCCGCCGTCATCCAGTTGACGTCGCCGGGGACGATCTCCTGGGCCGAGCCGATGCTGTCGCGATGCATGAGCGCGCCGTCGAAGAGATACGTGACGGTGGCGAGTCCAATATGCGGATGCGGCCGCACGTCGACGCCTGAGCCCGGTTCGAGCGTGGCCGGCCCCATGTGGTCGAAGAAGATGAACGGGCCGACGAGGCGCGCGGCCATCGCGGGCAGCACGCGGCGCACATAGAGATTGCCGATGTCGCGCTGATGAGGCTTGAGGACCGCTTTGATCGATGAGGACATGGATGCTTCCTTGATGAGTCGGACGGTACACGCTATGCGCGCGCCGGCACGCATGACGGCGCTTGGCGCGAGCGCGCGCTGCGTGCGCGCGAGCAGGCGCTCATTCTAACGCCGGCCTCGCCCGCGCGCCGCCAGCGAAGCAGGCGCTGAAAGAGGGCGCGGCGCGGTGGCGGCGTTGCAAGCGCGAGCGCGCGCTCGCCGGTAAACTCGTGTATTCGACAGAACAATCAACGGAGCTGGAGATGTCGCCGAAGGACTTGCTGCTTGCGCTCGTGGTCGTGCTGGCGTGGGGCGTGAATTTCGTGGTGATCAAGGTGGGACTGCACGGCGTGCCGCCGCTTCTGCTCGGCGCGCTGCGCTTTCTGCTGGCGGCGTTTCCAGCGGTGTTGTTCGTGAAGCGCCCGAAATTGCCGCTGCGCTGGCTGCTCGCTTACGGCGCGACGATCTCGTTCGGGCAGTTCGTATTCCTCTTCACCGCCATGTATGTGGGCATGCCCGCCGGGCTCGCCTCGGTCGTGCTGCAGGCGCAGGCCTTCTTCACGCTCGTGTTCGCGGCGGTCTTCCTCGGCGAGCGCTTTCGCGCGCAGAACGTGATCGGCCTGCTGGTCGCGGCGGCCGGGCTCGCGGTGATCGGGCTGCAGTCGTCCGCGGCCGCGGGTGCGGGGGCCCAGACGATGACCGCCGCCGGCTTCGTGCTCACCTTGTGCGCGGCCTGCATGTGGGCGCTCGGCAACATCGTCACGAAGAAGGTGGGCCAGGTGGATCTCGTCGGGCTCGTGGTGTGGGCGAGCCTGATTCCGCCGCTGCCGTTCCTCGTGCTCTCGTACTTCATGGAGGGACCGCAGCGCATCGAGGCGGCGTTGGCGGGCATCGGCGTCGATTCGATCGGCGCGATCGTCTATCTCGCGTTCGTGGCCACCTTGCTCGGCTACAGCCTCTGGAGCCGGCTGCTCTCGAAGTATCCGGCCAGCCAGGTCGCGCCGTTCTCGCTGCTCGTGCCGATCGTCGGGCTTGCCGCGGCCGCGCTGCTGCTCGGCGAGCGCCTCTCCGCCGCGCAGATCGGCGGCGCCGCGCTCGTGATGGCGGGGTTGGCCGTGAACGTGTTTGGCGGCTGGGCGAGGGCGCGGCTCGCGTCGACAGGCTCGGTGCGCTCCTGAGCGGGGCGGCACACGATTGCCCGCTGCGGATGTGAAAACGCCGCGTACCTTTTTGCAGGCACGCGGCGTATCGAAGAAGGGCTCTTTCAGAAGCTCATGGCAATTCGATCTGGACGTCGAACGGCGCGAGGCTCGACGCTATTTCTTTCAAATGACTTCCGAACCTGTACAGGCAAACCACCTTGCCGGTACGCTCGGCATTATCCGCATTGTTGCATGCGTAGAGTTTATTGAAGTCCGGAAGGATCTCGAGGAATGTATAGCGCGGGTCCGGTGTCTGCGTCTTTCGGATGTAGACATCGGGCATGCCGAAATCGGTTTTCAGATAGTTCAAGAGCAGCGCGGGATAGTCCGGGCTCTTTTTGTGTTGAGCAATAAAGACGTCGTTCAGTCCGACCGTATCCAGGAATTTCTTCCCCGAAGCGGCGGCGAGTTTGCCCGCCTCCGGAGAGGCAATGATGATGCCGTCGATTTTTCCGAGCGCTTCGCCCATCTGCTGGAAATCGGTGTGGTCGGCTCGCAGAAACACGACGTCCTTCTTTTCCGAAAAGAGATTGGCGCTATTGCCGAGTGCCACCAGGATCGTGACCATGATGATCAGGAGGTGGCGTCGACCCTCGAGCAGGCCGGATTGTTCGGTGGCATCGAAGAAGTGAATCACAGCGAACGCCATGCCGATCTGCAATGGCAATTTGAATCGGAAGCCGATGTCCATGATCGGCAGGACGGTGAACAGATACGCAAAATAGACCGCGCACGCGACATAGATCGGCAGATACTTTCTGGAGCTGCGCAAGCCGGTCAGCGTAATGGAGAAGATGGCGAGGAAGACCAGTGGGAGCAAATCGCCGAAAAATTTCAGCTGATCGCCGAAGAGATGGATGTAGGCTTGCGCGGGCAGGCGCCCCAGCAGCAGATCGCTCAGCGCGAGTTTCAGACTGGCCGAGAGGGGCAAGGCGGTGCCGGTCGAGACCTTGGCGAGCAAGAGTGAGATGAGACTGGCGGCAAGGACGCCGCCAAGCAGTGCAAGACCGCTTTTTGCACGCTCCGTTCTGTTGGCGTCCAGCAACACGAGTTGCGAGAGGTAGAGCGAAACAGGGAAGAGCGGTAGATCCGGTCTAACCAGAAAAGTAAATCCTGAGAACAATCCCAGCAGCAACGATTCTTTCAGTGAGCCGCGGCAATAGTGCAAGAAATAAACGGAAAGCGCGACGAAGAAAACCGTAATCGATGTCTCGAGCCCGTTGCCTGAAGCTCTCAGAAAGAAGGGGCAGCTGATAATGGGAATCAGGGCACAAACTGCAACCCACCGGTTACCGGGCTTCAAACTGCGGACAGCGGCTGCATAGACCGTCACCAGCGTCAGAATGGCAAAAATCAGGCCGGAATAAGAGTTGACGGAGACAACGTTGCCTTTCGTCAGGCGCGCGACCGCGGTAATGAGGGTGACCCATGCCAGACCCGTGGTGCCCTGCACCGGCGCCGAATGCTGGTTCCACTCATAGAGAAAACCATCGACGCCATTCTGGGCGTAGCGGTCCATGATGTAGCTATCTTCAAAGTCGGCTGGAAACGGCATCACATAGCGCGCCATACCAACAAAGGTGATGAGCGCCAGAAGCAGCAGCAGATATCTGTATTGATTGAGTTTCATCGTGAACCCCCTCATCGACCAAACCTGCAAAATTCAGCCCGATTCCGCGCGCGACCCGAGGCACCCGTTCGGCACGGCCAATCTAGCAGCAGACCACCGGCCACTATGTGCGCTGGGTAACGTCGCATCACGGGGTGCGATCGGCAGTGCACTTATGCGGAAAGTCGTTTGAAAGCAGTGGTGATGCGGGGATTTGCCGGTGCGCCAGAAGGCATCGGCGATTGACGGCGTGAATGAGGAAGGGGCCAGGTGGGAAGCGGCGCGCGTTGACACCGCGCGCCGCTTTCATCATTACGTCATGCGGCTCTTCGCGAGCGGCGGATTCGCCGCGAAGTAGCGCTTGATGCCCTTGAGGATGGCGTTCGCCATCTTGTCGCGATAGGCGTCGTCGTTGAGCTTCTGCTCTTCCTCGGGGTTGCTGATGAAGGCCGTCTCTACGAGGATCGACGGAATGTCGGGCGCCTTGAGCACCGCGAAGCCCGCCTGCTCGACCGAGCCCTTGTGCAGCTTGTTGATCTCGCCGACCTCGTTGAGCACGAAGCCGCCGTAGCGCAGCGAGTCGCGGATCTGCGCCGTGGTCGACATGTCGAACAGCGCCCGGTTCACGGAAGCGTCCGCCGTCTTCACGTTGATGCCGCCGATCTGGTCCGACGAGTTCTCCTTGGTCGCCATCCAGCGCGCGGCCGCGCTCGATGCGCCGTGCTCCGAAAGCGCGAACACCGACGAGCCGCGCGCGGCCGGCGTGGTGAATGCATCGGCGTGGATCGACACGAAGAGGTCGGCGCCCACGCGGCGCGCCTTTTGCACGCGCACGTTCAGCGGTACGAAGAAGTCGGCGTCGCGCGTCATCATCGAGCGCATGTTGGGCTGCGCGTCGATCTTCGCGCGCAGCTTCTTCGCGATGTCGAGCGCGATGTGCTTCTCGTACGTGCCCGCGCTGCCGATCGCGCCGGGATCCTCGCCACCGTGACCCGGATCGATCGCCACCGTCAGCAGGCGCGTGGTGCCGCCCTTGCTGGTCTTGGGCGTGGTGAAGCCGTAGTTGTCGTCGGCCTGGTCACTGCTGTCGTCGCCGCTGTTGCTTTGGGCGATGACAGGCGGCTTCGGCGCCGGCTTCGGACGCGGCAGGATCGTTGCGGGCGGCACCAGCGGCGTTGGGCGCGGCACCGAGGGCGCTGCCGACGCGCCAGGTGTGGCCGCGCCCGCGTCGTTCTGCGCATAGCGCTCGAAGAAGGCGTCGCTGTTGTCGTGCGCCGGTGCGTTGTTGGGGCCCGCGAGCGTGGAGGGCGGCGCAGGCGGCGCGCTATCGTGCATCGCCGCGCGCGCGTCGAGTTGCTGTTGCTTGCGCTCGGTCTGCGCGAGCAGGTCCATGAGCGGATCGGGCGCGACCGCGGGATAGAGGTCGAACACGAGCCGGTACTTGTACGAGCCCACCGGCTGCAGCGTGAAGACCTGGGGCTTCACCGCGCCCTTGAGGTCGAACACCATGCGCACCACGTTCGGCTGATACTGGCCCACGCGCACGGCCTGGATCTGCGGATCGTTCGGCGTGATCTTGGAGACGAGATTCTTGAGCGCGTCGTCAAGGTCGAGGCCGCTCAAGTCGACGACGAGCCGGTCGGGACCCTGCAGCAATTGCTGCGTGTTCGAGAGCGGCTGATCCGATTCGATGGTCACGCGCGTGTAGTCGCGCGCGGGCCACACACGCACGCCGATCACCGAGGTCGCCCATGCGAGGCGCGGTGCCGTGACCGAGAGGCCGAGCACCAGCGTGGAGGCGCCCGCCTTCAGAATCTGCCGGCGCCGCCAGTTGTGCGTGGCGGTGGCCGCGGATTCGATCGAGCGGAACGGTTTGATTAACATCTTTCTAGACATGCCTTTCCTGATGCGCTGTATGCGTACGCGGTGAGCACGCGGCCTTCACCGTCCCGTCCCGGTTCGAGCTGGAACACGAGATCGGGTACGCCGAGCAGGCCGCCCGCGCGTTGCGGCCATTCGACGAGACACACTGCTCCTTGTGCGAAATATTCGCGAAAGCCGGCGTCGGCCCATTCGGCCGGGTCGCTGAAACGATAGAGATCGAAGTGATAGAGCTGGAGTTCCCCACTCGCCGTGCTCACCGTGTAAGGCTCGACGAGCGTATATGTCGGGCTGCGTACGCGGCCGGCGTGGCCGAGCGCGCGCAGCGAGGCGCGCACGAGCGAAGTCTTGCCCGCGCCCAGGTCGCCGAACAGCTGCACGTGCAGGCCGTTGAATGGCACAACGCTGGAGGCGGCAGATTCGCTGACTGGATTTTTTTGCGCAGCGCCGGCGCTCTGGCCGGATTCTTGCGTGCGCAGGCCCTCGAGCGCGTGCGCAAAGCGCGCGCCGAACGCATCGGTGGCGGCTTCGTCCGCGAGCTCGAAGCGGCGCTCGAACCGTATCGGCGCGGCGGGCAGGCTCGCGGGGTCGTGTCCGGGCATGTCGGGTGTTCCGGGCATTCTCGTAAAATAGCGTAATGAATCCCTCGCATTCCCCTTCGAACCCGGTGCACCACGAAACGCACGAAGTACACGATCAGCACGAAGTGCACGATCTGGTCGATGCGCGCGCGCCGGTCAGGACGTCCGCGAAAGTGCCCGCGCATTCGACTGCGTCGGGCGTTGCTACGCCGGGCGTCGGCACGATGGCGTCGCGCAATGAGGCCGCGCCGCTGGACGAAGCGGCGCTGGCCGCGCTCGCGACACGCATCCGCGCATGGGGACGCGAGCTGGGGTTCGGTGCGATCGGTATCAGCGACACCGACCTTTCTCATGCCGAGGCGGGCCTTGCCGCGTGGCTCGAGGCGGGCTGCCATGGCGAGATGGATTATATGGCCAAACATGGGATGAAACGCGCGCGGCCCGCAGAGCTTGTGGCCGGTACGCGACGTGTCATCACCGCGCGCATGGCGTATTTGCCCGCCGCGACGCTTGCTGGCGCGGCGCACGTCGGGGCCCAGGCCGAAGCGCGAGGCGCGGGCGAGCACGAGGACTGGCGCAGGCGCGAGCACGCGCGTCTGGCCGACCCGTTTGCGGGCGTGGTGTCGATCTACGCACGCGGCCGCGACTATCACAAGGTGATGCGGGCGCGGCTGCAGCAGCTTGCCGAGCGCATCGAGGCCGAGATCGGCGCCTTCGGTTTTCGCGTCTTCACCGATTCCGCGCCGGTGCTCGAAGTCGAGCTCGCGCAGAAGGCGGGCATCGGCTGGCGCGGCAAGCATACGTTGCTGTTGCAGCGCGACGCGGGCTCGCTGTTCTTTCTCGGCGAAATCTACGTGGACGTGCCGCTGCCCGCCGATGCGGAAGACACGCAAGATCCCGCCGCGCATGCGCCCGAACAGCCCGGTGCGCATTGCGGCAGCTGCACGCGCTGCATCGGCGCGTGCCCGACAGGGGCGATCACCGGGCCGTACCGCGTCGATGCGCGGCGCTGCATTTCCTACCTGACGATCGAATTGAAGGGCAGCATTCCCCTGGAATTGCGCGAGCTGATCGGCAATCGTGTCTATGGTTGCGACGACTGCCAGCTCGTGTGCCCGTGGAACAAGTTCGCGCAGGCCGCGCCGGTGGCCGACTTCGACGTGCGCCACGGGCTCGACCGCGCGAGTCTCGTCGAGCTGTTCGGCTGGAGCGCCGCGCAATTCGACGAACGCATGCAGGGCAGCGCGATCCGGCGCATCGGCTACGAATGCTGGTCGCGCAATATCGCCGTGGCGATGGGCAATGCACTGCGCGCGACGCGCGAGAATGCAGGCGCTGGCGGCCAGCCGCATGATGCGCAGGATGGGCGCGCGGCTATTGTCGCGGCATTGCGCGCGCGCGAGCACGACGCGTCGGCGCTCGTGCGCGAGCATGTGCAATGGGCGCTGGAAGCAGCTTAGACTGGCGTGGGCATGGAGATTTGCATGCGCTAAGGAGAGGTTACGATGTTCAACGCGGTAATCGATGCACCGTTCGGCAAAGTCGGCATTCGCACCGCCGATGGCGCCGTGCGCGAGATCGTCTATCTGCCCGAATCCACGCATTCGGTCGACCCCGATTGCGCGCTCGCCGAGCGCGCGGCCGCGCAGATCGTGCATTACTTCGCGAGCGCGCAAGCGGAGTTCGACTTGCCGCTCGCGCCGCGCGGCACGGCTTTTCAGCGCAGCGTATGGGACGGCATCTGCGCAATCGAGGCGGGTGAGGTGCTCACCTATGGCGCGCTCGCGAAGCGCATCGGCAGCATCAGCGCGCGTGCGGTGGGACAGGCGTGCGGCTCGAATCCTTTTCCGATCGTGATTCCATGCCATCGCGTGGTGTCGGCGAGCGGCATCGGCGGCTTCGCGCATCACGGCGGCGACGGTTTCTTTCGCGACGTGAAGCGCTGGCTCCTCACCCATGAAGGCGTCAACATCCGATGAGTGCCACGCGCGCACGCGCGAGGCACGCAGGAATCGGCGCAAGAGCGCGGCAAAAGGGAACACTTGGACGATCAAAACGATAACGGCGCCGGCAACCATGTCGATAAGGATGCCGATAACGACGCCGATCACGACCTCGAATACGGCATCGACGAAGACGAACAAGATCACGTGATGGATGTGATGCCCGGTGCGCCAGACAGTGGCGAAGCAACCGCGCTTGCGCCTGCCGCCGCGCAGGCGCTCGCCACGAGCCTGCTCGCCATCGACACGTTCTGCGACGCCATGTGGCTCGAGCACGGTCTCTCGCGCAACACGCTCGATGCCTACCGGCGCGATCTGCGCCTGTTCGCCGAGTGGCTCGCGCACGCGCGCTCGCTCGCTCTCGACACGGTCCACGAGGACGATCTGCTCGCCTATAGCGCGCGCCGCAAGGACGACAAGTCGACCTCGGCGAACCGGCGTCTTTCGGTTTTCCGGCGCTACTACGGCTGGGCGCTGCGCGAGCAGCGCGTGAGTACGGACCCGACGGTGCGCGTGCGCTCGGCGAAGCAGGGGCCACGCTTTCCTTCGACGCTCACCGAAGCGCAGGTCGAGGCGCTGCTGAACGCGCCCGACGTGGCCACGCCGCTCGGCCTGCGCGACCGCACGATGCTCGAGCTGATGTACGCGAGCGGCTTGCGCGTGACCGAACTCGTCACGCTCAAGACGGTCGAGGTGGGCCTGAACGAAGGTGTCGTGCGCGTGCTCGGCAAGGGTTCGAAGGAGCGCCTGATTCCGTTCGGCGAAGAGGCGGCGGCCTGGATCGCCCGCTATCTGCGCGAGGCGCGGCCCGCGCTGCTCGGCGCACGCACGGCCGATGCCCTGTTCGTCACCGCGCGCGCCGAAGGCATGACGCGCCAGCAGTTCTGGCACATCATCAAGCGCCACGCGCTCAATGCGGGCGTGCACGCGCCGCTCTCGCCGCACACGCTGCGCCATGCGTTCGCCACGCATCTGCTCAATCACGGCGCGGATCTGCGCGTCGTGCAACTGCTGCTCGGCCATAGCGACATCTCCACGACGCAGATCTATACACACGTCGCGCGCGAGCGCCTGCGGCTCTTGCACGAGATGCATCATCCGCGCGGGTAGAATGCCCGCCATGAGCAAATCGAAACACGTCTCCGAAACGCCCGCCACGCAGATGCTGCGCCGCGCGGGCGTCGCGTTCGGCGAGCATCCCTACGAGTACGTCGAGCACGGCGGCACGGGCGAATCCGCGCGCCAGCTCGGCGTGGACGAGCATCGCGTCGTGAAGACGCTCGTGATGGAGGACGAGCACGCCAAGCCGCTGATCGTCCTCATGCACGGCGATTGCAAGGTCTCGACCAAGAACCTTGCACGGCAGATTGGCGTCAAGCGCGTCGAGCCCTGCAAGCCCGAAGTCGCGAACCGTCACTCGGGTTATCTGGTGGGCGGCACGTCGCCGTTCGGCACGAAGAAGGCGATGCCCGTCTACGTCGAATCGACCATCCTCGAACTCGACCAGGTCTGGCTCAACGGGGGCAGACGCGGCTATCTCGTTAGCCTCGCGCCCGCAGTGCTCACGACGCTGCTGGGCGCAAAGCCGGTGCAGTGCGCGAGCGTCGACTGACGCCAGACGTGACGACGCCCGGCGGGGCGACGCCCGGCGTGGAGTGATATCCGGCGTGGACTAATGCCCGGGGCGGTGCCCGGTTTGGTGGCCAGGTCAGCGTCCCAATGCGGCGGGTACGCTCCCCGATTTCCCGGATTACCCTGGGATGGCGGCAAGGGCCGCCCGCGCTTCGGTAGAATGAGCGCCTTCGCGCGCGCATCCCCGCATCCCACAGCATCACCTTAGGGCCGCCGCGCCTCGTTTCTCTTCCTTCGGGTTTCGTGCATGTACAACCTGTTTGTCGCCGTTGCTGCCTATCTGATCGGCTCGATTTCGTTCGCCGTGGTCGTGAGCACCGTCATGGGCCTCGACGACCCGCGCTCCTACGGCTCCGGCAACCCGGGCGCGACCAACGTGCTGCGCAGCGGCAACAAGAAGGCCGCCATCCTCACGCTGATCGGCGACGCCTTCAAGGGCTGGCTCGCGGTCTGGCTGACAGCGCACTTCGGGCCGCGCTTTGGCCTTGGCGAGACGGCCGTCGCCTTGTCCGCCATTGCGGTGTTCCTCGGCCATCTCTACCCGGTGTTCTTCCGCTTCCAGGGCGGCAAGGGCGTGGCGACCGCCGCGGGCGTGCTGCTCGCCGTGAATCCGGTGCTCGGGGGCGCGACGTTGCTCACCTGGCTGATCGTCGCGTTCTTCACGCGCTATTCCTCGTTGGCGGCGCTTGCGGCCGCCGTGTTCGCACCGCTCTTCGATGTCTTCCTGTTCGGCACGCACGTGATGGCGCTCGCGATTCTCGCGATGAGCGTGCTGCTGTTCTGGCGCCATCGCGCCAATATCTCGAAGCTCATGAACGGCACCGAGAGCCGTATCGGCGACAAGAAGAAGGCGGCTGCGGCCAGCAAGTAAGGGCCGCTTCGTTCTCAGGTCGTCTTTCTTCGTCCCGCGTTTTTCGGTTTCGACCCGCTTCGGCAGATTGCGGCTCGCCCTCTGTGCGAGCCGCTTTTGTATTTCTCTGCGACAACCTTCCGCCACATTCGTGGCTGCCTCCAGCGGTCCGCCATCTGAGCCGCCGCTGCCTTCGCTTTCTCTGACTCGCCACGCATCGTTCGGCTCCCGCCTTGCCAGCCGAGCGCGGATCGATCCGTTCGTGCCCCGATAAATCCGATTCAAGTCCTTCGCGGCGAACGCCGTAAACGCGTGGGTTATCCCTTATCCCTAGACGTACCGCATTCGATTCACTCATTTCCCTACGGCGCTTCCCCAACTATGTTCACCACAATTCGTGCGCGCATCGTCGCGCTATGCGTCGTAATCGTCGTCGTGGCGCTGGCGGCCAACACCGCGCTCGACTATTTCGTTGCCGACTCGCACAACCAGGATTCGATCGACGCCACGCTCACGGCCGTCGAGGACGGCCACGCCCAGGGTATCGATGAATGGGTCGCGAGCCACGCGCGGATGATCGATTCGCTGCAGGACGCGGTGCTCCAGCCCGATCCGGTGCCCATGCTCAAGCAGATTGCCGCAGCGGGCGGCTTCACCGACGTCTACGTGGGCTACCCCGACAAGACCGCGAAGTTCGGCGACTCCGCCGGCATTCCCGCCGACTACGATCCGACCGGCCGCCCCTGGTATCAGCAGGCCGTCTCGGCGGGCAAGGCCGTGGTGACGCCGCCTTATCTGGATGTGGCCACCGGCAAGCTCGTGGTGTCGTTCGCCGAGCCCGTGATCCGCGACGGCGCGCTGAAAGCCGTCGTGTCCGGCGACGTCGTGATGGACAGCGTGATCGCCAACGTGCGCGCGATCCATCCGACGCCCGCGAGCTTCGGGATGCTGATCGACGGCGCGGGCCAGATCGTCGCGCACAACGACCCGAAGCTCACGCTCAAGCCCGTGACGGACATCGCGCCCGAGCTGGCCGGCGACAAGCTGGCGGCGCTCTTTTCGTCGAGCGCGCCGATCAAGGTCGACGTGGGCGGCGACACCAAGCTGATGCGCGCGCAGCCGATCGCGGGCACCGACTGGCGCGTGGTGGTCGCGCTCGATCGCGCCGACGCCACGGCGGGCATGCGCTCGCTGCTCACGGCCTCGCTCGGCGCGCTGGTGGTGATCGCGGTGATCGCGGCCCTGGTGGTGGGGGCGGTGGCGACGGTGTCGTTCCAGCGCCTCTCGCGCGTGCGCGACGCGATGGACGCCATCGGCAAGGGCGAGGGCGATCTCACGCAGCGCCTGCCCGCGGTGGGCAACGACGAAGTCGCGCAGATCGCGCGCGCGTTCAACGTGTTCATGGACAAGCTGCGCGACGTGATGCGCCATATCCGCGACGCGAGCGAATCGGTGCGCACCGCAAGCGACGAAATCGCGGCGGGCAACCTCGACCTCTCGGGCCGCACCGAGTCGGCGGCGGCGAGCCTCGAAGAAACGGCGGCCTCGATGGAGCAGATCACGGCGACGGTCGCGCAGTCCGCGAACGCGGCGCAGCAGGCGGACGTGACGGCGTCGTCGGCTTCGGCGGTGGCCTCGCGTGGCGGCGCGGTGATCTCGGATGTGGTCGACACGATGGGCGCGATCGAGAACGCCTCCGTGAAGATCGCCGACATCATCGGCGTGATCGACGGCATCGCGTTTCAGACCAACATTCTCGCGCTGAACGCGGCCGTGGAAGCGGCGCGCGCGGGCGAGCAGGGCCGCGGCTTCGCGGTGGTGGCGGGCGAGGTGCGCAGCCTCGCGCAGCGCAGCGCCCAGGCGGCCCGCGAGATCAAGGCGCTGATCGAGTCGACGGTGGCGAGCGTGAGCTCGGGCTCGCAGCTGGTGCGCCGCGCCGGCGAGACGATGGACGAGATCGTGGCGAACGTGTCGAACGTGACCACCATCATTTCCGAGGTGACGAATGCGGCGGGCGAGCAGACGCGCGGCATCCAGGAGGTGAACCGCGCGGTGAGCCAGCTTGACGAGATGGTCCAGCAGAACGCGGCGCTCGTCGAGGAGTCGACCGCGGCGGCCGCGGCGCTGCGCGGCCAGGCCGCGAACCTCGCGCAGGCAGTGGGGCAGTTCAAGCTCGATTGAGTCTTCGCGGTAGTCCGCGAGACGGCGGCAGGAACTGGGCGGCGCTGCGGCGCCGCATTGCTTTGCTTCGTCGCGGGCCACCGGCATGGTCCGACGAAAATGTGCCGTGAGGCGCGGAGATTGCAAACATGGCTAGATCCTGGCGTAAAAGGGCGGGTTGTTGCTCGTAGACTGGAACCCTTGCGTCATTTGCGCTACGCGAACACGGCCACCGGGCCATTTCCGCGCGACGAGGCGCCCGCTCGGCGCGAATGGCCACGCGGGGACCGCCACCCTTGTGCCGGCATGTGCAGAGACTGGGGATCGGAGACGCTGAACAGCGGCAAGGATCGTCTTGGCGACATTGACCTGTCCAAAGCGAGGCTCCGCGAAGAACGGGAGCGTGCGGCAGGGCGCGCGGGTGTGAACCCGGGGCGCGTGCCGTCAGAACAGGATGGAGACCGATGACGACCGTAAGCGACCTGGCGATGCCCGCCATCGAGCCACCGGCTGCCGCGGCATCGCCGCGGTCGATCCGCGCGGCGCATTCGATCTTTCACGAACCTTGGTGGCTCGATATTGCCACCCAGGGGAGCTGGGCGCTTGCGGTGGTCAAGCAGAACCGCGAGATCATCGGCGAGATGCCGTACGCCGTCGCGCGCACGCATCTATGGCGCGTTTCCCATTTGCCGCCGCTCACCCGCACGCTCGGGCCCGTGATCAAGCCGGTGACCGGCAGCGCTTCCCGCCAGATGCACCATCGGCTCGATGTCACGTCGCGGCTCATCGACCAGTTGCCCGAATGCGACAGCTTCTTCCAGCTGCTCGATCCGCGCGTCGACGATGCGATCGCCTTTGCGCTGCGCGGCTTCACGGTGTCGGCGCGCTACACGTTGCGGATCGCCGCGCACTGCACGCTCGACGAAGCGTGGGCGCGTCTCGACAGCAAGACGCGCAACGTGATCCGCAGTGCCGAGCGCGAGCTGACGATCGCGCCGGAGCTGTCGCCCGCCGAGTTCCTGGCCTTCTACGACACCAATCTTGCCGCGCGCTCACGCAGCAACGCGTACGGCGCGACGGTCATGCGCGAGCTCGTCGACGCCTTTGTCGAGCGCAAGGCGGGGACCCTGCTCGGCGCGTACGGGCCGGGCCCGAGGCTCGTCGCCGCGATAGGGCTCGTGTGGGACCATCAGGCGATGTACTACCTGCTGTCGTCGCGGGCGCAGGACGCGCACTGCGGCTCGATCAGCCTGCTGCTCTGGACGGGCGTGCGCAGCGCGCTCGAGCGAAGGCTGATCTTCGATTTCGATGGCTTTTCGAGCCCGTCGACCTTCAACTTCCTCAGCGCCTTCGGCGCGACGCTCACGCAGCGCCTGGGTGTCGAGCGGCTCGGCACGGCCTACCTGCTGACACGCACGCTCAAGCGCCGGCTCGCGCCAGGGAAGGTTTTCGCGCCCAATCTGTGAGCGTTCGAAGGACGGTGGACGGCACGCGCGCCGCATGGCGCGAACCGGTCAGACGAGCTCTTGCCGCGCGTGGCTTCGCGCGTCGCGCGTGGTGACCTCGGCGAGCGCCAGCGCGCTCGACGCGAAGAGCAGGGGCGTCCAGCGCCGGATCGCGGTCTGCGCGTCGGCCGCGAAGCGCTCGCGCAGCACGCGGTCGCTGCCGAGTTCGCCAATGCGTCGCGCCAGCGCCGGCACGTCATGGGGTTCCACGACGAAGCCGTTCACGCCGTCGACGACCACTTCGTCGGCTACGCCGCAGGTACGCGTGACAATCGCCGGGCAGCGGGCCGCGAAGGCTTCGTTCACGCACAGCCCCCATTGATCGAATTCGCTCGCGAGCACGACAAAATCAGCAAGCGCGTACACGTTCGCCATGTCCTGATTGGCGAGCGAGGTGAGAATCGTCACATGCGGTGCGAGCCCGTGCGCGGCGATGCGCTCGCGCAGTTGCGTCTCGAGGGGGCCCTGGCCGACCAGCACGAGCCCGATATCCTGGCTGCAGACGCCCGCGTCACGGTAGGCGTCGATCAGCACATCGACGTTCTTGCGCGCGACGAAGCGGCTCACGCAAAGCAGATAGCGCCGGGGTAGCCCGAAGCGGGTGCGCACGGCGTCGGCGTCGTCGCGCGCCGCCTGCGCGAGACGGGAAAAACGTTCGACGTCGATCACGTCGAAGCCGATGCGCGAACGCTCCATGGGAATGCCGAGCGAGTGCGCGTAGCGGCGATGCTTCTCGCCCGCGACAAGCGCACCGTCGAAGCGGCTCACGACGAGTTGCTTCAGTCGTTCCTTGGTGCGGATCCGCACGCCGTCGTCGGCCTTCGAGTCGGACATGTAGATGAGCCTGAAGCGCCGCGTGACGAGCCTGAGCAGGCACAGGACCGACGAATAGCTGGTGTTGTAGCCGAGCGTGATGATCACGTCCGGCATGAACTTGCGCACGATCGCAATCAGGCGTGCAATGGCGCGCGCGCCGAGGCCGTCTCTGTCGTCGCCGTCTTCGACCAGCGTTTGCGCCAGCTGCGGCCGGCCGGCGAAGAACGCGGCGCGGCGCTCCTGTGGGAAACCATAGACGCCGGAACGCGGGAAAACCTCGAGCAGCGCCACTTCGTGCCCTTGGCCGGCGCCGGCGCTGACGAGGGCCTCATAGCGGGGGACGTGATAGTCACCCAGGTGGCCGATAACGAAGAGAATGCGCATGGACAATGGCCGCTCACGATAGAGTGGGTGGAGCGCCGCGACGGGGCGTGACGGTGTGTCTGCCCGGTGATCGTCTAACCTTCAGAATGGCCCTCGCAGTGCCACGCCGCTCGCGCTGTCAGCCAGGCAAGCAGCGGTTTCACCCTTTCAGGCATCGTAATCCCTGAGCGAAGCCCGCGCGAAATCTCGCAGTGCAATGTCCGCGATCAACGAGCACTTGTCTGAATTGGCGGGGCTCGTTTGCGTTGGCGGACCCATCCGGCTGCGCGGATCCGATCCGCCGTCCCGTTTTTCGCCTTGACATGCAACTGCAAGGTTGTGTAATCGGGCCCATAAAGACGACGTCGGCTTCGAGCGCAAGCACGCCGTCGAAGGAGAAGGAGGCAGCCATGAGCAGTGAGGACCGCGTAAGACATGCCACAGCCCACGCGGAGCGCGCAGGCGAGAGCGGCGAATCGACGTTCGTCTATGTCACGTTCATCCGCACCACGCCCGAGGCGCTCTGGACGGCGCTCACGAGCCGCGCGTTCACTGAGCGCTACTGGTTCGGGATGCATCATGAATGCGACTGGCAAACGGGCTCGCCATGGTCGCTACGTTTCGCAGACGGCCGCGTGGCCGATTCGGGCGAGATCGTCGAGTCGGATGCGCCGCATCGTCTCGTGATCCGCTGGCGCAACATGTTCCGCCCGGAGTTGAGCGCCGAGGGCGATTCCCTGTGCACGCTTCAGATCGAGCCGGTGGAGTACGCCGTGAAGCTCACGGTCACGCACTGCATGGGGCGCCCGGGCTCGAAGTTCATCGAGGCGGTGTCGGGCGGCTGGCCGCGCATCCTGTCGAATCTCAAGACGCTGCTGGAGACGGGCGAGGCGCTGATGCCGCTCGTCGCGGCGGACGACTAGCGCAGCAGGGCAGGGCGGCATCGAAGAGGCGGCGGGCGCCGCCTCTTTGTGAGCGATCCCGGGACAAGCCGGGACCGAGGCCACGAATCAGTCGCGGAAGTTATTGAAGTCGAGCGGGGTATCGGTCACGTCCTTGCGCAGCAAGGCGATCACGCTCTGCAGATCGTCGCGCTTGGCGCCCGTGACGCGCACGGCGTCGCCCTGGATGCTCGCCTGAACCTTGATCTTGCTTTCCTTCACGAGCTTGACGATCTTCTTGGCGAGGTCTCCCGAGACGCCCTTCTTTACCGTGATGACCTGCTTGACCTTGTCGCCGCCGATCTTCTCGATCTTGCCGTAGTCGAGGAAGCGCACGTCCACATTGCGCTTGGCCATTTTCGAGACCAGCACGTCCTTCACCTGGCCGAGCTTGAAATCGTCGTCGGCGAACGCGGTCAGTTCGCGTTCCTTTTGCTCGACGCGCGAATCCGAGCCCTTGAAGTCGAAGCGCGTGGAGATCTCCTTGTTGGATTGCTCGACGGCGTTCTTCACTTCGATCATGTTGGCTTCGCTGACGACGTCAAACGATGGCATTGCTTTCTCCCAAAAGTGCGAGTGGCGCGCGGGCTGCACGAATCGTGCGCTAGCGTGCCGCAGCCGTGCTTTCCGGCTGCCTTTACGGCGATATGCCCAGTACTCGCTATAATCACGGACCGACGCTATTTTACCGGCGCCGTCGTGTTTGCCCAAGGCTGCGCGCTGGCGGCCCCGCAACCAGTGTGCCTGCGCCCGGTCACAGGTCTATTCATCGGTTCGCGTAGCTTCTTGCACTCGATGACGCGTGCTTGCCACGGCACCGCGTTTTCCCGTGTGCGCTTTTCGTTTCTGCGCCCGTTTTTCCGTCTTCGGCTTTTTCGTGTCACATCCACCCTCGATGCCCGTTTCCGCCACGTCCGTCGATCCGTCCCCGGTGTGGTTCGCCGCCGGCTATCCGCTGCGCGCTCATAACACCTTCGGCTTCGATGTGCGCGCACACCTCGCATGCCGTATCGAGAGCGAGGCGGATCTGCTTGCCGCCGTGCGGGATCCGCGTGCCGAGGGCCTGCGCACGCTCGTGCTGGGCGGCGGCAGCAACGTCGTGCTCACGCGCGACTTCGACGGCCTCGTGCTGCTTGTCGCGCTGGCGGGCAAGCGTGTGACGCGCGAGGACGACGACGCCTGGTACGTCGAAGCCGGCGCCGGCGAGAACTGGCACGATTTCGTGGCGTGGACGCTCGAAGCGGGCATGCCGGGCCTCGAGAACCTCGCGCTGATCCCGGGCACGGTGGGCGCGGCGCCCATTCAGAATATCGGCGCCTATGGGCTGGAAATGGCCGAGCGCTGCGCGAGCGTGCGCGCGATCGAGCTTCAGTCCGGTGCGGCACGCGAGTTCGACGCGGCCGAATGCCGCTTTGGCTATCGCGACAGCTTTTTCAAGCGCGAAGGGCGCGACCGTTTTGTGATTACCTCGGTGACCTTCCGGCTGCCTAAGGTATGGCACCCGAACGCCGGTTACGCCGACCTCGCGCGCGAACTCGCGCAACGCGGGTTGCCCGAGGCGCAATGCGCGCGCGACGTGTTCGACGCCGTGGTGGCGGTGCGTCGCGCGAAGCTGCCCGATCCGCTCGAGCTCGGCAACGCGGGCAGCTTTTTCAAGAATCCGGTGATTGACGCGCCGCAGTTCGACGTGCTCATCGCGCGCGAGCCGCACATCATTTCGTACCGCCAGGCCGACGGCCGCGTGAAGCTCGCCGCGGGCTGGATGATCGATCAGTGCGGCTGGAAAGGGCGCGCGCTGCGCGCGGCGGCCGTGCACGAGCGGCAGGCGCTCGTGCTCGTGAACCGCGGGGGCGCCACCGGCAACGATATCCTCGAACTGGCCCAGGCGATCCGCCGTGACGTGCTCGTGCGTTTCGGCGTGGAGCTCGAGCAGGAACCCATCAGCCTGTAGCCCCGCCTGCCACCGCACTTGCAGCCGCGCACGTAGCCGATTCCGGCGCACGCGCGGCTTTCTTGCTTCTGGGCACCCGCTTGGGGCTTCATTACGCCGCGCTGTGCTGCGTGGCGAACACGGGCCCTTGCACGAAGCGCACGTCGTATTGCTGCAGCTGCTCGAACTGTGCGGCGTCCACCACGCGATTGAAGATCAGCGGCATGCGCAGCCGCGCCGCATAGCTCACGAGCGGCTTCACCATCGAATCGCGCAGGGCCGCGCTCGCATCCATCTTCACGAAGTCGAGCCGCGCCATGTCGGACACCGAAAGAATCTGCCCCGCGTTGGGCAGATTGCCCGCCACCTTGAATCCATAGCGCTGGTAGCTCTTCGTCAGATAGCCGACGAAGGTCCGATGTGCGACTGCCGCCGCCGGCAATTCGATCACCACACGCCCCGGGTTCAGGCCGAACGACACCAGCACGTTAGAGAAGTGCCGCCCGTGGTCGTATTTCACGCTCTTGAGCAGCCGCTCGTGCACGCGCAGAAAGAGCAGCCCATGCTGCTGCGAGCCGAGAAAGTTGATCGTGTGCAGCACGCGCACGCAGCGGTCGAGCGCGACGAGCTCGGGGTCGTCGAGCGTATCGTCGAACGGGTCGAAGGGCTCGGCCTTGCCGTCCTGCTCGCGCAGCGTCACCGCCTGGTAGCCGAGTTCGTCGCCGAAGCGCGAGGCCAGCGCGAGATCCGCCGTGAGCGACTGCGCGCCGCCGTGCACGCTGATGTCGTAGATCGGCTCGTAGGCGCTCAGGAGCTCCACGCCGTGGCGGCGCGCGACGGCTTCGGCGCGGTGCGTGCCGGTGCCCAGCGTCAGATGCTCGCCGAGAAACGGGTGGTCGGCGGCGCGGGCGACGAGCTCGGGAATGGTCGGAGCAATCATGACGCGAAAGTGAGGTGGCGACAGGCGTAACGAGATCAACGCGGGCAAGCGGCCCGCGGCGCTTCAGTGGTTGCGGCTACGGGGCCGCATGGCTTGATGGTAGCAGCCCGGGGCGCTCCAGCATGCACCGATTAGTGATAACGATATCCATGCGGGAGCAGATTTCCGGCGTGCGAGGGCGGCTATTAGGGTTTACGTGGAATTTCACTAATCATAATCCGTTTTACTATTCGTAAATCGCGCGACGGGTTCTGTCGGAGGAAGCCGACGCGTCTTGCCCGTAGAACCGGATCATTCGTGCTGCCCCGAGGTCGCCCACCCAGGCGACTGCGGCGCGGCGGAACGTGGAGAGACAGTGATGAACGCACCCTTGCGGGACGCAACCGAGGCGGCAGCAGGAAAAAGCGCCGCGAGCGCGGTGGCCGACGGCTATATGAGCGGCTTCGGCAACGAATTCGCCACCGAGGCGCTGCCCGGCGCCTTGCCCGACGGCCAGAACTCGCCGCAGCGCTGTGCCTACGGCCTTTATGCCGAGCAGCTTTCGGGCACGGCCTTCACGGCGCCGCGCTCGCACAACCGCCGCACGTGGTTCTATCGCATCCGTCCGGGCGCAGTGCACCAGCCGTTCACGCCGCTCACCGCGCGCGCGAGCGTCGATGGCGCCAAAGGCAGTGCGCCGCGCCTCGTCGCCGATTTCGGCGACGTGCCGCCCACGCCGCCCAACCAGCTGCGCTGGGATCCGCTGCCGATGCCCACCGAACCGACCGACTTCATCGACGGCTGGGTGACGATGGCGGGCAACGGCTCGGCGGCCTCGATGAGCGGCTGCGCGATTCACCTGTACGCGGCGAACCGCCCGATGGTCGACCGCTTCTTCTACAACACCGACGGCGAGCTCCTGATCGTTCCGCAGCAAGGACGCCTTGCGATCGCGACCGAGATGGGCAAGCTCGAGCTCGAGCCGTTCGAGATCGCCGTGATCCCGCGCGGCGTGCGTTTCCAGGTCGACCTGCCCGATGGCGAGGCGCGCGGCTATATCTGCGAGAACTTCGGCGCGCTGCTGCGGCTGCCCGACCTGGGCGTGATCGGCTCGAACGGCCTCGCGAATCCGCGCGACTTCCTCACGCCGCGCGCGGCCTACGAGGACCGCGAAGGGCAGTTCGAACTCGTCGCGAAATTGAACGGCGAGCTCTGGCGCGCCGACATCGGCCATTCGCCGCTCGACGTGGTCGCGTGGCACGGCAACTACGCGCCGTACAAGTACGACCTGCGCCGCTACAACACCATCGGCTCGATCAGCTATGACCACCCGGACCCGTCGATCTTCCTCGTGCTGCACGCGCCTACCGACACTCCGGGCGTCGACTCGATCGACTTTGTGATCTTCCCGCCGCGCTGGCTCGCGGCTGAGAACACCTTCCGTCCGCCCTGGTACCACCGCAACGTCGCGAGCGAGTTCATGGGCCTCGTGCACGGCGTCTACGACGCCAAGGCCGAAGGCTTCGTGCCGGGCGGCGCGAGCCTGCACAACTGCATGTCGGGCCATGGCCCCGACGCCGAGACCTTCGAGAAGGCTTCGAGCGCCGATACGTCGAAGCCGCACAAGGTGGCCGACACGATGGCGTTCATGTTCGAGACCCGCACGCTGATCCGTCCGACGCGCTTCGCGCTCGAAACGGCGCAGCTGCAGGCGCATTACTACGAGTGCTGGCAAGGCCTCAAGAAACACTTCAATCCGGAGAAGCCATGAGCAACCCCATCCCCGCCGATCTGCAGGCGACGCTCGATCCGCAGCGCAAGAGCTGGATCGACAGCGCAAACGACGCAGCCTGCGATTTCCCGATCCAGAACCTGCCGTTCGGCGTGTTCAGCACGGCAAGCAACGCGAATGCGCGCGTGGGCGTGGCGATCGGCGATTCGGTCGTCGATCTGGCGGTGCTGCACGAGGCCGGATTGCTGCGCCTGCCCGCCGGATCCGCCGCTGCGCAGAACGTCTTTGCGCGCCCCGCGCTGAACGATTTCATCGCGCTGGGCCGCGATGTGTGGCGCAGCGTGCGCGTGCAGCTTGCGTCGCTGCTCGCCCGCGAAACGGCAACGTTGCGCGACGACGCCGGGCTGCGCCAGCGCACGTTCGTGAAGCTCGCCGACGCGAAGCTGCATCTGCCCGTGGAGATTCCCGGCTATACGGACTTCTATTCGTCGAAGGAGCACGCGACGAATGTGGGCTCGATGTTTCGCGATCCGAAGAATGCGCTGCTGCCGAACTGGTCCGAGATGCCGATCGGCTATAACGGCCGCGCTTCGTCGGTGGTGGTGAGCGGCACGCCGGTGCGCCGTCCCAACGGCCAGTTGAAGCTGCCCGATCAGGAGCGCCCCGTGTTCGGCGCGTGCCGCAAGCTCGACATCGAGCTGGAGACGGGCTTTATCGTCGGGCGTGGCAATGCGCTCGGCGAGCCCATCGCGTGCGAGCAGGCCGAGGAGCATATCTTCGGCATGGTGCTGCTCAACGACTGGAGCGCGCGCGACATCCAGCAGTGGGAATACGTGCCGCTCGGACCGTTCAATGCGAAGACCTTCGCCACCACGATCTCGCCGTGGATCGTGACGCTCGATGCGCTTGAGCCGTTCCGTGTCGCGCAGCCGGCGCAGGAGCCGCAGCCGCTCGAGTATCTGCGCCACGCGGGAAATCACGCGTTCGATATCGGGCTCGAAGTGCTGCTGCGTCCCGCAGGCGCGAGCGAGGCCACCACGATCGCGCGCACGAATTTCCGCCACATGTACTGGACGATGGCGCAGCAGCTCGCGCATCACACGGTGGCCGGCTGCAATACGCGCGTGGGCGATCTGATGGGCTCGGGCACGATCTCGGGCCCGACGCCCGATTCGTTCGGCAGCCTGCTCGAGCTCACGTGGAACGCGAAGAACCCGCTCGAACTCAAGAGCGGCGGCACGCGCGGTTTCATCGAAGACGGCGACGAACTCACGCTCGCGGGCTGGTGCCAGGGTGAGGGCTATCGCGTGGGCTTCGGCACGTGTGTCGGCACGATTTTGCCGGCGCTGAAGTAGTCGAGCCGATATGGCGACAGTTGTCCGTCGCCATACGCACGACGGCCGTTACGCTGAGAGGCGCATCGGCCGTTGTCGTTTTTACAGGCTGGCGACCGCCTGTTGCGGATTGGCGACGGCCGTTACGGCACGCGTTTCATGTCCGGCTGCCAGGAGCAACGCGGCCGGCGACATGGCATCGAGGCTTGCTCGCAGCCCTGCAGCCTGTGCGGAAAGTGTTCGCCATTCGTCGACCAGCAACTGTGCGAGCGGTGTCGTGTGGCACGGTGCGTGTTGTCCGAGTCGCGTGATGATGAAGTCAATTGCCTCGAGCGTATCGTGCAGGCGATGACCATACACAGGCTCATGATGGGCAATCCGGTTGCGTGTCTGGTAGATCCGCTCGAGTTGGACTGCGACGTCCGCTCGTCGCAGTGCCTTGTCGGGAAAAACACGCTTGAGCACGGGTCGCCAGAGCGACGATTCATATTCGGCCGAGAAGAGTCGCTTCCAGAAATACAGCGTCAACTGGGCGATCACTTGACCGTTTGGGACCGCAAGAGACTGCTGCCGAATCTTCGCGTGCCGTTCATGCGTCAGCCCCGATGGCACGCCATTGCGGAACAGCCTGTCATCGATAGCCCCCTTTTGTGCGGTATCCATCTTTGTATATGCGGCACGTTGCGCGCTGGCAATCGCTTCGCCAATCCGCGTTTTTTCCTGGTCGCGCCAGCCGAATGGCGCAGGTGGATCACGCAGCCAGTTGGTGGTGCCGAAGTGACTTGTGAGATGGTCGCAGATGGCGTTGCGCAGAGCGATCTCCACGACGGCTGTCACGCACATCAGGGTTCCCGCGACCTGCAGTGTTTGCTGATGAAGCGCTATAGCCTGCCGGGGAGCGCCCGCGAGCGCCAGGAATGTGCCGAGTCGCTCTCCGGATAGCAGAAGGGTGATGGCGGCCAAGGTGTCATCGGAGAGCTCCATTGACCGTGTGTCCTGTTTTCCGTAAGATGGCTGGCGATAAGTCGGGATCAGTGTCGGCAGCTGCCTTCGGGTAAGCGGACCCCCGGCTTCCTGCTGCAGGGGCGCCACTTCGGTGGCGCCCTTTTATTTGTGCGCCGAGCATGCGCAACAGCTTGGGGGTGAAAGTCCCCTGTCCAGCCTGATGGGGCGAAGAACTAGCGAAACGCAAGGGCGCCGTCGTGAGGCGGGGTCTGAAGGAAGCGTGTAGCAAAGCCACGACCTGACGAACAGAAACCAGATACGAGGCCTACCCAGTCGGACGAGCGAGCAAGTGATCGCGAAGTCCACAACCATCAAGGGCTGGGGTGGTAAATCTGGCAGGCGTGTGGTGAAGGCGGTTGGGCTTACCTCGGGAGGCCTGCCCGGTGTCCTGGAATCAGGACTGAACAGCCCGCAAGGGGCGTTGATCGCCGTGCAGGAGTCAGCAGACGGCATAGTACGGCGGCAACGTCGGAAGGCCTGAACGGAAAGGAGCGGCGAGTAAGCCGGAGAACTCGGCATGGGAGCGCAGCAGAAAACGCACCGCGTCCTTGATAGCGGAGGAAGGGGTGAAGCCCCGGTGGCTGCTGATCGAGGGGCTGAACCTATGGCGGCGAACCCCGAGCCTGAAAGCCCGTCGGCTTGTGGCCGACTGATGGAAGAAGTCTGCGAAAGGGAGAACCTGAAGCAGGCGTTGAAGCGTGTGAAAGCGAACAAGGGTGCACCGGGCGTGGACGGCATGACGGTTCAGGCCTTACCGGCGTACCTGCGTGAGCATTGGCCGTCGATAAGGGAAACGCTGCTGAACGGCACGTACAAGCCCCAACCTGTGAGACGGGTCGAGATACCCAAGCCGGACGGAGGT